>CAYRUF010000047.1:0-36803 GCA_964427375.1 uncultured Desulfatibacillum sp.
CGCCGGCCTTCAGCTTCAGGTCGTTGACCGATTCGGTGGTCAGCACCGAGGCCATATCATGGGGTTCCGTCACGGTGAATTTTACAAGGGACATAACGTCCCCCTTCTTGACGCTTTTGACTTTGGCTTGAATGCGGTTGCGGGCGCCGTACTTCATGAGGGCCTCCTTTGCGGTTGACGGTTTCGCATGCGGACCTCAGCGGGTCAGATATTGACCACCTTGTCCGCCAGCTGCATGGCCGTTACGATGTCCAGCATGTTGGTCGTCTCGCCGACCATCTTCTTCTCTAACAGGTTGAAGTGGGTCAGGCAGGTTCCGCAGACCAGGATCTTGAGGCCGTCCTTTTCGTAGCCCTTGAGATCGTTGAGCACCTCCGAGCCGTCGATCGTGAGCTTGACCCCGTTGTTGACGAAAACCAGGCGCCAGAGCTCCGGCCCCATTTCCTTCAGGGTGCGCAGGAAGTTGACCATCAGCTTGAGGCCGAGGGCGTCGTCGCCGAACCCCATGCGGTCCGTGGCGCACATGACCATGATCTTCTTCAGATCCGGCTCTGGAACCGGGGCTGTGCGAGTTTCATCGGACGGCGCGGCGCCGCAGCGGCCGATGACCAGGTAGTCGCCACCCTGCTTTTCCAGCACGGTTTCAAATCCCTGGGACTCCAGGAAACGCTGCACATTCTGTTGGGAGGCGGCGTTGTCGACAATGACCTTTACGGCGCCGGGTTTCTCTTCCTGCAAGGTAGCCTTGGTGTGCAGTACCGGAGCCGGGCAGGCCAGGCCGCGTGCATCGATTTCTTTCATGGTGAAACCTTTCGAAATGGGTGTATAGTGTTTGGTGTTTGGTGTATAGTGTTTGGTGTTGGGTGTTTGGTGTACGGTGTTTCGTGCCGGGGAAAAGAACGGCTCCTCAAACGACCCATATCTTCTCTTCCGGTCCGGCGAGCACCTCTCCGACCTCCGCGGATTCGTCGATCCCGGCCTCCCTCAGTGCCCTCACAAGATCGGCGGATTGCGCGCCGTTCACGCCGATCAGAAGCCCGCCCGACGTCTGCGGATCGTAAAGCAGGTCCTGACGGGCGCGGTCCACCCCTGGTTCGATGATAACCATCGCCTCCCGGAATTCCTTGTTCTTGTAGGCGCCGGCGGGTATCAGGCCCATGGAGGCATATTCCAAGGCCTCCGGGATGAACGGCAGGAATCGGGCGAATACTCTTGCGCCCGTGCCGCCGCCTGACAGCATTTCGGCCAGGTGTCCCAGAAGCCCGAATCCGGTCACGTCGGTACAGGCGTGCACGTCGAAGGCCGCCATGACTTCGGCCGCGGTTCGGTTCAGGGCCGCCATGAGAGCGGTCACCTTTTCGATGAGTCCGGCCGGCGCCATGCCGGCT
This sequence comes from uncultured Desulfatibacillum sp., assembly GCA_964427375.1. GTDB lineage: Bacteria > Desulfobacterota > Desulfobacteria > Desulfobacterales > SpSt-501 > SpSt-501. Next base: position 1,389 of record CAYRUF010000047.1, read on the forward strand.
TTGATCGCGGTGTTGACGATGCCCGTGCCGAGCGGTTTGGTCAGGATCAGCCGGTCGCCCGGCCGAAGGTTCTTCTTGGTGAGCACGCGCTGCGGTTGGACGAAACCCGTCACCGAGAGCCCGTACTTCAGCTCCTTGTCCTCGACGCTGTGGCCGCCCACCAGGACGACGCCGGCCTCCGTGAGTTTATCGACCCCGCCCTGGATAATCCGGCGCAGGATCCCGATGTCCATGGTCTTGATCGGGAACGCCACCAGGTTCATGGCGGTCTTGGGAACGCCCCCCATGGCGTAGACATCGCTCAGGGCGTTGGCCGCCGCGATCTGCCCGAACCAATACGGATCGTCGACGATGGGCGTGAAGAAATCCACGGTCTGGATCAGGGCCAGGTCGTTCGATATCCTGTAAACGCCGGCGTCGTCCGCCCGGTCCAGGCCGACAATGACATTCTCATCGGTCGGAAACACCATCCCGCACAGAGCCCGATCCAGGTCCCCCGGAGCCAGCTTGGAAGCTCAGCCGGACCCGGCGACGGTCGTGGTCAAGCGGATCTCGGTCTCTTTTGCGTTGGCGCTCATCGGCTTGAGTTTCCGGCACTCCAGTTATGGTATAAATGGCCTCATGATTGTCTGGATCTATCGTTGGAAATCTCCCCCGGCCCCTCTTTTCCAAAGAGGGGAGTTGCCTCCCTTTGAAAAAGGGAGGTCGGGAGGGATTTGCAGTTATCCATTTACAGCTAAAATGGTAATATTTTTACTCCTTATGGCTTGCCGAAAACGGGCATGCCAATTCGTTTGCATGATACTCATGGTGCTTCCCGCAGGCCGGGCATGGAGTGGTCAATCGAATGCGGGCGTTCAAATAGCGGTTGCCGTCAGCATCGACCGCAATGCCGCGGTTGTCTGTAAGCTCAAAATGCCCGCTGAAAAACGATTCTCGCTTCAGCGGGCAGACGAAGATGAGCTCCATAGATACGTTGATCGTTTTACTTCACCTCACCGACAGGATATTTCGCTCCCTTCCAGGCGAAAATGCCCCCGGGGTAACGATAGACGTTCGTATAGCCGTTCTTGACCGCCCAGGTGGCCCCGTTGTGGCTGCGGGTGCATTTGACGAAGCCGCAGTAGATTACGATCAGTTTGTCCTTGTCCGGCCCCAGAAGCTGAAGGAAATCCTGTTCGCTCTTTCCGGCCGTCTCCTTGGGGTCCCAGGTCTTCATGTCCGGAATGGGAAAAAGAAACTGCTTGGCGCCCGGCACGTGCTCTTTCTTGTAGCTCTCCTCGTAAGGCATGGTGTCGATCAGGACCATGTCCTTCTTGGCGTCGATCCATGATTTCAGTTCTTCGGTGCCGACCAATTTGTAGCCGCCCGACTTGGCTTGGTTACAAAGGCCGATGCTGATTTTTTCCCAGTTGAATTCCTCTTCGAACTTGTCCGCGGCGACCGCTTGGCCGTATCCTCCCAGAATCAAACCTAACCCAACAAGTACCCACAATGTCCCTTTAACCATAGCAGCTTCTCCTTTCCGAATCGATGAAATGACATCCGATAGTTTAACCGGCGACTTTTGCCGGTAAGCGCGCCAAGCGTAAAGATAGAGAACTCCCGCCAGCATCATAAAATCCCTATACAAAGCGGACCGCAGCCCGTGGTAAGCTCGCGATTCGGGATCCTCCGGACCGAAACACCCGCAGTCCACGTCCAGTCCCATCCAGATCCCGTAACCCAGAATCGCCATGAAGACCAATAGCAACGCCCCGATGGTTGTTAGCGACCCGCGAATATCGACCATCAAACCCGCGGCGGCAACGATCTCCAGGAGGGGCAGCCCAATTGCTACCGGCATGAGCAGGGGGTCCGGCACGATGCCGTAGGAGTCAATCAAAACGGCAAAGGCCTGAGGATCGAGCAGCTTGGAGCCGCCGGCATAAAGAAAAAGGACCCCCAGCAGCCAGCGCGTCAAACGGTATGCGGTTTCCGATGTGATCAGTTTCATCGCCGGTTAAGACCTGAATTAGCTTCATTAGCTTGGAGCATTTGCAATGGCAAATTGATTGATCCGATGAATCCGTTCGGTCTCATAGCTTATTTCTATGGCCTGGCCGGATGGCGGGTGCCCGCCATTTATTCATCCGGACGGGCGGTTTTCCCCGAACCGGCGCGGAACAGGGCGTCAGCAAGCATGCTCGTGGCGCGCTCCCTCCGATTTCTGGTCAGCCAACTCTCTGATGCGATTCGCCTTTCTTGAATTGGGCGAGACTTCTCCGCGCCTCGACCAAACCGCTGAAGATGCGCCGCAGCGTCTGGTCGGGCAGCTCTTGCAGGCGCTTGTCGAGATCATCCAATTCAATCGATGGTTCCTCCGGATGGGAAATGCTGGCTTTCACTTGCCGCGAACCCACTGGGCAAACCGCGTTCCTGGTGAACTCGATTCCTTTGACACGGCTGTTTTCCGCCAGCCAACGGTCGCATTGATCGTGCGGCCCAAGGTAGCAGATGTAAAGGACATCATTGCGCAGCAGGGTGATCAAGCGGAACCCCCAACCCAAGTCGTACTTGACGCACTTGCGAATGCGTTTTTCGCCGTGCGCCGTGCGCGGAGCAATCTTTCGACCCGCCTGCCAGGTTTCTCCCGATTTCAGCCTCGCAATAATCGCCTCGGCCTTGCCGGCCAGAAGCACTCCCATCCTGCCGGCTTTGCGAAGCGATTCGATCTGATCTGCGACCTTCGGACTGAGGCAGATCAGCTTTTGATTTTCAAGCTGCAAGGATTCGTTCAAAGCAGTTCCGTCCTTTCTTCTTCTCGGGTCTGAAAGGCCGCCAGCCTCTGGAACCCAGGCATCCTCACCGGGTTCCGGAGCCTTCGCGGCCGGCCAGCAGGGCCGCCCCCAACGCCCCGGTCATCTGGGGCTCTTTCGCCCTCATGACAGCCTGCTGCAGGGTTTCCTCCAGCAGGCGATGCATGCAGCGATTTCTAGCCACTCCTCCCGAAAAAACTACGGGACCGCCGTTCGAAACCCGGCGCAGCATGCCGACTGCGCGCCGGACCACGGACTTGTGCAGCCCCAAGGCGATATTGCGGCGGTCTTCTCCTCGCGCCACGAGGGACGTCACCTCGGATTCCGCAAAGACGGTGCACATGCTGTTGATCTGGATGTCCTTTTCAGCCCCCAGCGCCTCTGCGGCGAAATGCTCCAAGCTGAAACCAAGGGATTTGGCCATGATCTCAAGGAACTTGCCGGTGCCTGCGGCGCAGCGGTCGTTCATTTCGAACCTGACGACCTTGCCGGATGAATTCATGGCGATGGCCTTGCTGTCCTGGCCGCCGATGTCGAGCACCGTCGAGGCCTCAGGGAAGAAATACCTGGCACCCGCGGCATGAGCCTTGATCTCGGTCACGGTGGGAGCGTCGAAGTCCACTTCGAACTGGCCGCGGCCGTAGCCGGTGGCCAAAATGCGATCGTAACAAACGCCCTGCAGCAGCTTGCGGGCTTCGGCCATGGGGTCATAGCCCGTGTCCGCCTGGCGGTGTTCCACGATCGTGTCGTTTTCAACGACCACCAGTTTGATGGCCCGTGAGCCGATATCGATGCCGGCGCAGCGCATGGTCATGGTCTCATCGCGGTTGGCAGCCGCTCTCACTCCTGTTATTCAAGTCGATGACCGCGATTCAGCCCTGCCCAGTTGCCGGACCCGGCTGGTCTTTGGGTTCAGCTCCTGCCTCAAGCGCCTTTTGAGCATCAATCGATTCCAATAGGTGAAAGGCGCCCGGGCCACCTTCAGTTTTCCGTTCAGGGCCGCCTCCGGCCGGTACAAGAGATCGGCGATGTGGATCGTCGGCGACACCCGGTTCAAGAACCCGGTGCAGCCGGCGCAGTAGGCGACCATCGGGCGCCGGTCAGCCTCCCGCTGCCGGATGGTCCCCCATGCCTTGGCGAATTCGGGTTTCACGAATCCCACCATGCCGCCCTCTCCGCAGCAGACCGTGCGCCGGCCGCGGTGCTTCAATTCCGTGATCGTCAGCCCCATCTCGGCGAGCAAACCGCGGACGGCCTTCTGCACCTGGACCTCGTTGCGCAGAGCGCAGGGGTCGTGGACGCCGACCTCCCGGCCCCCGTTTTTGGATCCGGCGCTGAATCCGTTTGCGTGGATGAATTCGTAGACAGTCTGAACGTCGACCCCGTTGCCGTGGTGCTGAAAAATCTTGAAGCAGTTCGGGCAGGCCACCAGCACCCGCTTCACTCCCTGGTCTGACAGATATCCGGTCATTTCTCCGAACACGGATTCGAAATGTGCCTGACGCCCCAGGTCATGCGACGGCTTGGTGCAGCAGTCCAGCACGATTCCTATCGCCGGGACGGCTTTCTGCAAATCCTGAAACATGCGCAGGGTCACCTCCGGTCGGGTGCCCGGCAGGCTGCATCCGGGGAAGAACACCGTATCGCAGCCTTCGGGCAGGCCGTACCACGAGAACAGAGACGAGGTGCCACGCTGCTCGTATCCCAGGATCGTCCCGTAGGCCGACTCGTCGAAGTTCCCCGCATCGACACATAGGCGCCGGATTTCCAGAAACAGCCTGAAAGGGTCGAGCTTCTCGGGGCAGACCGCGCTGCAAAGGCTGCAGAGGCTGCACTCGTAGGCGATCGCCTGATGCCGGGGCGATGAAAAATCGAAGCCGGTCGCAATCGCCTTGGGTGTGCCGTAATGGTCCAGGAACGCGCAAGCCTTGGTGCAGGCGCCGCACTCGGTGCAGCGCTCGCGAAGGTCTCGCATGTAAGGTTCCAACCTTGGGGGCGCATCGCCGGGCGCCCCCAAGGCCGGGTTTTGTTCACCCGAGTGTTTATGTAACCGCTCAATCATTTTTTATGCGCATTCTCATTGACATGCGAGGTGAACCCAAGTCCAGTTGAAGGCTTCAGCCCCTGGTAGGGGCAATCACTTCAACATCTCGATAAACGCCTCGACGCGGGTCTTCAGCTGGCCGACATCCTCCATGCTGTAGTCGGTCTCGATCCTCAGCGTGGGGATTTTCTTGTCTTCGAGCGCCTTGGCGACCGGGATCGATTCCATCAGGTAGGGCGCGCAGAACTGCAGCCCGTAGTGGATCACACCATCGGCCTTGCAGGCCTTGACCATCTCCTCGACGTGGTTCAATCGGTCCGGGTTCGGCGTGAAGATGGCGCAGTCGACTTGGAAGTAGCGGTCGACGATGGCGTCCATGAGCTCGTCCACGGTGCTGCCGGAGCCGTTCACCAGGTTGCGCGTGCCGCGCTCGCCCACGCAGGACTCCTCGCCGACGATGACCGCACCGGAGGTCTCGACGATCCAGGGCAGCTTCCAGTTGGGAACGGCCATGGGGCATCCCGACATAAGGATGCGCGGGGTTTTGGCCGGAAACACGCCCTTCTTTTCGGCGACGCGCTTTTCCAGCTCGTCGCAGATCTGGTTGACCGAGTCGGTGAAGCGCTGCGGGTTGTCGTAGAAGAACACCTGGTTCGCGAGCAGGGCATCCAGGCCCGAAATCGGCGCCGGCTTGGCTTGGCGCAGCTTGGAGAGCCGATGGATGGCCTTGCGCTTGTTGTTGACGGTCTCGATCGCCTGCTTCAGGCGCGCGGCGTCGATGGCAACGCCGGTGAGCTTCTCGACGGCCTGCTTGAACCGCTGGTATTCGGCTTTGAGCAAAGCCCGGCCCTGGCCGGATTTCATCTGCGGGATGTCCATCACGTAAAGGTTGGATACGAGCGGCCCCAGGGACTCGTAGGCTTTCTTCTTCCCGTCGCAGGTGTTCTCGCCGACGATCATGTCCGAGGCTTCGAGGTAGGGGCAGACCTTGCCGAGCTTGAAGCCGAAGGTGGACTTGATCAGGGCGCAGGTGTTGCGCGGCAGGATCTTCTCCACCTCTTCCATGGCAAAATCCGCACCGGCGCAGAGGCCGACCATGGTGGCATTGCCCGCCAGCACGATCTCCTCCGGTACGAACACGCAGTATGACCCGATGATCTTGCGGCCGGCCTTTTTTTCATCCAGCAGCTCTTTGATTCTCAGGCCGTGCACCTCGCTCATGACGAAATCGAAATAGCTCATCCCCTCCGGCCGGTTCTTCTGAGCCAGGTAGATGTCCTGGTAGAATTTGCCGAGAAGGCCCAACAGTGCATCATGCGCCACCAGGTCAAGCCCCAAGCCCTGCCACATGCCGCGATAGTCTGCGCTCATAATGTTCCTCCCTCGTTGTCGGTTAGTGGATCCTGACAAGATCGTATTCGCTGGCTGAGCGGTTTGTTGAAGGTTCGTTAATAGTTGGCGGTGCTCCTTCTCGCTGCAGGAACAAAGGAATGATTTCGAGAACCGCATAAGGCCAAGGTCAAATGCCCCATATCAGTTTGATCGAATCAGACTCAGGCGGAGGTGATCTTGAAAGTAATTATCGACGAGAAAAGCAAGCGGGCACCCCGGCCTGATCCTGCGCGCAACTCACCCGGATCGCGTCCAGGTAATCCACTCAGGTAAAGCCGTGGTAGAAGAACATGGAGAAACCTCTTCGATGGGGTTCGTGACCTATTACCTTCCCCGCGAATTGGAAGTCAAATAGTTAAATTCAATGAATCGGGACTATGGCATTGGATATTTCAATTGGGAAGAAACTGCGTCACTCGGGCGGGCGCAGCGGCAGGCCGTATTTCTTCATCTTCTTGTAGAGCAGCGTGCGGTGGATGCCCAGGGCCCGGGCTGCGCGGGCTTTATGGAAATCGGCCTCCTTGAGCGCCGCCCAAACGGCTTCGCGCTCGGCGCGGGACTGCATTTCCCGCAGGGAGGTCGGCTGGCGCGGGTCGCTGCGCCGGCTGCCGCGCGGCACATAGAACGGGAGATCGGTGACGCGGATGGTGTGGCCTTCCAGGCCGGAGACGCTGCGCTCGAGGACATTGACCAGCTCCCGGGCGTTGCCCGGCCACTGATAGGCGCGCAAGGCGCGTTCGGCCTCCGCGTCGATCGAAAGCCGTTCGAGGTTGGCTTCGCGCGCGGTCTGCTGCAAAAAGTGGTCGGTAATGGCGAGGATGTCCGAGGGCCGGTCCCTCAGCGGCGGGATGTACAGCGAAATGACATTCAGGCGGTAGAACAGATCCTTGCGAAACCGGCCGGCCGCCAGCATGCCTTCGAGGTTCTGATTGGTGGCGGCGACCACCCGGAAATCCGACTTCACGACCCGGGTTCCGCCGACCCGTTCGAACTCCTTGTCTTCGATCGCCCGCAGCAGTTTCGGCTGCATTTCAGGAGGCAGATCGCCGATTTCGTCCAGGAAAATGGTTCCGGCATGAGCGAGTTCGAACTTGCCGGGCTTGCCTTCGGTCTTGGCGCCGGTGAAGGCGCCCTTCTCGTAGCCGAACAGCTCGGATTCGAGCAGGTCCCGGGGAATGGCGGCGCAGTTGATGCGCACGAACGGATGCAGCCGGCGGGCGCTGGCGTGGTGGATGGCCTGGGCGAACAGCTCCTTGCCGGTGCCGCTCTCTCCGGTGATGAGCACGGGGAAATTGTTGGCGGCCGCTTTGAGCGCTTCGCGCTTCAGATGGGTGATGGCATCGCTCTTGCCGATGATGCTGTCAAAGGTATAACGCGTGGAGCGCAGGGAGAGCAGCTCCTCCTCATAGAGCTTCACCTTCGACTCCAGCAGGGACAACTCCCGGGCCAGCTTGCCGACGTCCTTGATGTCCTTGAACATCACCTGGCCGAACACCGCGATGACGTTCCCGTCCTTGACGATCGGGACCCGCTGGACCACCATTTTCTGGCCGCGGATCAGCTGGGAGTGATTGATCTCGGCCTTGCCGGTCCGGGCGACGATGTGCATGCGGGAGTTCTCCACGGCATCGGTGCAATGCCGGCCGATCTGGGCGTCGGGGTCGACGCCCAGAAACTGGCCGTAGAACCTGTTGAAGTGCGTGATGATCCCATTGGCGTCGGTCACCATCGCGCCGTTGTGGATGCTCTCGAAGATCAGCCGGTACATCTCGAGCTGTTTCTTGAGATCTTCGATGGTTTCGGTTGGTGGACGGTCGGTCATGACTGCGTTGAATCGTATCGTAAAATGCAGCTCGCTTTTACGAGACCCGCTTACCAAAGCGTCATCGAATCCAGGAACAACCGGCGCAAGTCCTCCGGGCCGGCCGGCCGCGGGGAGAGCTTGGTCACCCGGTGCTGGGGCAGGGTGCCTTCCACTAGCTTGTCCACATCCGGCGGCCCGAAGCCGACGGCGGACAGGCCGTTGGGCATCCCCACCTTGCGCATGATATCGATGAGGGCGTTTGCGAGAATTTCCCCGGCTTCCTCCGGCTTTGCCCGGGAGACATCACAGCCCATCAGCTTGGCCGCATGCAGGTGCAGCCCAGGGTTGGCCGGCGCCGTAAAGCGAAATACGGCGGGGGCGTTCAGGCAGACGGCCATGCCGTGTGGAACCAGCGGATGTCCCGGTGGATATCCATCGGGGACATAACCCCGCGCCATGGCCATTCCGGAGACCGGGTAGGACATGCCGTGGGCCAGATGAAGTCCCCCGTTGCCGAAACCGATGCCGGCATACGTTGCGGCCAGCAGCACTTCTCCGCGGGCCTTGTCGTTCGATGGATCTTCGATGGTCCGCACGAGGTTCTGCGAGATCATCTCGATGGCACGGGAGGCCCAAATGTTGCTGATGGGGTTGGCGCCCTGGTAGGCCGGCCGCAGCCGCGGATGCTCGGGTGCCGGGCGCTGGTTGTAGGGCAGGGTGGTCAGGGCTTCCAGCGCGTGGGTCAGCTGGTCCAGCCCCGTGCAGGCTGCCACCATCTTCGGCATGGTGCGGGTGTTGTCCAGGTCGATGATCCCGCGGATGGGCCGCAGGGCGCGGCTGGCGATGCCGGTCTTGGCGCCCATTTCGAGGTAGTCGAAGATCGTGACGCCGGTGGTCTCGCTGCCGGTTCCGGCCGTCGTGGGAATGGCCATCATGGGCTTCAACGGGCCTGGGACCGGAGTGCCCTTGCCGATGGGCGGATTGACGTAGGTCATGAAATCGGCGGGGTAAGTCGCATAGAGATTGGCGGCCTTGCAGGTGTCCATGCTGGAGCCGCCGCCGACCGCGACGTAGCCGTCGAACCGGCCGTTCGCGGCAAAGGCGATGGCCTCCTTGAACGAAAGATCCGTGGGCTCCACGCTGGCCTGATCGAACAGAACGGCATCGATGCCCCGGCCGCGCAGGGCCTCCAGGGTGACGGCGACCGGGTCGCTCTTCCCGAGGTTGGGGTCGGTCACCACCATGACGCGGCGGCAGCCCTGCTCCTCCATGTCGTACCCGATCTCCCGGGTGACCCCCTGGCCGTATTTGATGCTGGAGGTGTCCATTGTAAAGGCCGTTTCGAGTTTCACCAGCTTCCTCCTTTTTTAAAGTTTTTGACGGCTGTTCTTGCTAAAGCTTCAAGTGTTAGGTTTCAGGTGTTAAGCGTTGTACCCCGCCCGCGGGCGGGGATTTATCCCCAGACTAACTGAAAATTGCTATTTGAAATCATTCATAAATTTTGAAGTTAGTTGGAAGAAGAGGATTGAGGCGGATTTCATTTTGATTGTTAATCGTTTTTATAACCGGACACTTAATACTTAACACCTGGTGCGCGATATGCCCATTGACAGCCGACTGAGTCTAACAAGGTATCCGGATCATTACATCCCCGAAGAGTTTCGTATGACGCGCGCCACTGCCGATACATCCTCGTCGCCGTAGCCCTGGGCGATGAGGCCGTTTTCGATCTGCTCCACCAGGGCCGTGGTCGGCAGAAACACCCCCAGCTCGCGTGCGGCGTCCATGGCGATGGCCAGATCCTTGCGGTGCAGGCGCACGCGGAAGCCGAGCGGGTATTCGTTCCGGATCATGTTCGCGGAGCGGAAATTGAGGACCCATGAGCCGGCCGCTCCGCCGGCCAGGGCCTCGACGACCTTCTCCATGTCCATGCCGGCCTTGAGCCCCAGGGCCATGCCCTCGGCCACCGCCAGGTAGACGCCGGAGATGATCACCTGGTTGATCGCCTTGGTAAGCTGCCCGGCGCCGCTCGCGCCGACGTGGGTGATGCGCTGGCCCATGGCGGAGAGCACCGGCATGGCCTGCGCGACCGCCTCGGCCTCGCCGCCGACCATGATGGTGAGGGTCCCCTTCTGGGCGCCTTCTGAGCCGCCGGAGACCGGGGCATCGAGCATGCGGATGCCTTTCTCGGCCAGGCGGCCGGCCATGCGGCGCGTGGCCGAGGGGCTGATGGTGGACATGTCCACCACGACGGCGCCGGCTTTAGCGCCGTGGATGACGCCGTTATCGCCCAGAACCACCGCTTCCACATCGGGCGTATCGCTGACGCAGGTGATGACGATCTCCGCTTCCCGCGCGGCCTCCTGCGGCGAGGCGGCCCGCCGGGCGCCCGCCCGGGCCAGCGGTTCCTCGCGCTCGCGGCTGCGGTTGTGGACGGTCACCGCGTGCCCGGCCTTCAGAATGTTCAGGGCCATCGCCGCGCCCATAGTGCCCATGCCGATGAATGCGACGTTCATGCGTCAAAGCTCCTTAATCTAATGTAGTACACTATCGGGTTCCACGGTTCACGGTTCACGGTTCAACGGTCGGGGGCAGGAGACCAACGTGCTTAAAATGTCTAACGTGTCTAAAATTATCAGTAATGGTCGTGATAAGAAACCAAGTGGACCGCGAAAATAGGTTGGTTATTAGCGGTTCGGCCGTTCGCATTCGTCTTTTCATTTCCTGAACCCCGAACCCTTTTATCCTTTCCCCTGAACCTGCCCTGCTTCCTCAACCGTTGAACCGTGAACCGCTGAACCCTGAACCTGATTTAGAAAATTTTCCCCGGATTCATCAACCCCTTCGGGTCGATCAAATTCTTGATCTGCTTCATAAGCTCGTAGCTGTCGCCGTGTTCGAGCGGCATGAACTTGCGCTTGCCGATCCCCACGCCGTGCTCGCCCGTGCAGGTGCCGCCCACCTGGATGGCCTTTTCGACAATGGCCTGGTTGATCGCTTCGAGCCGGCCCCACTCGGTCGGGTTCTTCGGGTCGCCGGCCATCACCACATGCAGGTTGCCGTCGCCGGCATGACCGAAAACGTAGCCGATGGAACCCTGCGCATCCACCGCCTGCTGGGAGAACACCACCATTTCCGGGTAGCGTGAAATCGGAACGGCCGCGTCCACGATCAGGGTCTCTTTCTTGGGGTGGGCGCGATGGATGGTTTCCCAGGCTTCGTGACGGGCGCGCCAGAGCTCCTTGCGCGGGCCCTCCTCCGTGGCGTAGTTGAATCCGACGGCGCCGCACTCCTCGCACAGCTCCTTGGCGAGCTGGGCGGTCTCGTCCAGGGCGGTGGCGCTGACGGCGTGAAACTCGCAGAAGAGCGACGGCACCTCGGGCAATCCGAGCCCTTTTTCGTCGTTCATCAGCCGGATCAGGCCGGGCGGGAGCAGCTCCAGGGCCGCCGGCCCCAGGCCCGCTCCGATCATGACGGCCACGGCCTCGGAGGCTTTCTCCAGGTCGGGGAAGCGGATGGTGGCGGCAAGGTAGTGGCTGGGGATGCCGGTCAGCTTCAGGGTGGCGGCGGTGACGATGCCGAGCGTGCCCTCCGAGCCCACGAAGAGCCGGGTCAGGTCGAAGCCGGCCGAGGACTTCGGCGCCTTGCAGCCGGTGTGGATGACCTTGCCCTGAGGCAGCACGACGGTCAGGCGCATCACGTAGTCCTTGGTGGCGCCGTACTTGACGGTCTGCACGCCGGAGGCGTTGTTGGCGATCATGCCGCCGATGGTGGCGTCGGCGCCGGGATCCGGCGGGAAGAACAGGCCGTGCTTGCCGGTCTGGCGGTTGAGTTCCTTGCGCAGCACCCCGGGCTCCACATCGGCCTGCAGGTCCTGCGGCCGGATTTCCAGGATGCGGTTCATGCGGGTCATGTCGACAACCAGCCCGCCCCGCGTGGGCACCGGGTTGCCCTCGGTGCTGGTGCCGGCGCCCCAGGGCGTGACCGGCACGTCCCGTTCGTAAGCCCAGGCCAGGACGCGCGCGACCTCCTCGGTCGACTCCGGCCAGACGATGCCGGCCGGCAGGGTGCCCTGGTGGGGGGAGATGTCGTGCCGGTGCAGCTCCCGGTTGGATTGCCCGGTGGAAAATCGATCCGAACCGACCATGGCCGCCAGTTCGGCAGCCTGTTGAGAGGTGAATTCCTTCATTAAAGACCCTCCGTATGGGACCCGGAGCAGGATGCGCCGGCTCTGGATTTCTATTTGTAGATGAGCGATGGAAACCAGGTGGTCAGGGGCGGCCAGTAGCAGGCGATCAGCAGGCCGATCATGGCTACGGCCACCAGCGGCAGCACCGCCCGACCCACTTGGCCGAGCGGCAGGCCGGAGATTCCGCAACTCACAAACAAGCAGATGCCGACCGGCGGCGTCAGCATGCCGACGGCGAGGTTGACCACCATGAGCACGCCGAACTGAATCGGGTCGACCCCCATCTGCGGGGTGATGGCTGCGAGCACCGGCACGAGCAGAATCAGGGCGGCCGTGGTCTCCATGATGCAGCCGACGACCAGCAGCCCGGCCATGACCAGCAGCAGGAGCCCCCAGGGCGGCAGCGCCAGCGAGTTGATGGCGGACTGCACCAGCATGGGCGTCTGCTTCATCGCCACCAGCCAGGTAAAAACCTTGGCCATGGCGATGATGAAGAGGATGGTCGCGGCCACCACCTGGGAGCGGATGATGAGGGCCGGCATGTCCTTCCACTTGAGCTGCCGGTTGACGACCATCGCGACGAACAGGGCGTAGAAGACCGCCAGGGCGGCCGCCTCCGTGACCGTGACGACGCCGGTGAGGATTCCGCCCAGAACGATGACCGGCGCCCCCAGGGCCCAGATCGCCTCCTTCAGTGCGGCCAGAATGCGCTTGAGCGAGAAGGCCCGGCGCGTTCCGTAGCCGTGGCGCCAGGCATACCAGATGGCGACCCCCATGAAACTCAGGCCGAACAGTATTCCCACCATCATCCCGCCGGCAAAGAGTTTGGCGATCGAGACATTGGTCAGGAAGCCGAAAATCACCATGGGAATGGACGGCGGGATGATGACGCCGATCGATCCGCCCGCCGCCACCACGGCCGCCGAGAACGCGGGCGGGTAGCCCTGACGAACCATGGCGGGGATGGCGATGGCGCCCAGCGCGGCCGTGTCCGCCGCGGCCGATCCGGAGATCCCGGCAAAGAACATGGAGGCGACGATCACCGCGCAGGCCAGGCCGCCCGGCACCCAGCCGACCAGACTGTCGGAGAAATCGATGAGCTGGCGCGAAATTCCCCCGGTTTCCATGATCGAGCCGGCCAGCATGAACAGGGGGATCGCCAGCAGGTCGAAGGAGTCCACGCCGGCAAAGAGCAGTTGGATGATGGTCTGCCCCAGGGCCGGAATCGGGACGCCGGCCGGGAAGACCCCGGGGGTCAGCATGAAGCCGATGGCGGGCAGTCCGATCGACAGCGCGATGGGCAGACCGAGGGCGATCAGGGCGAAGAGGCAGAGGAAGAGCAGGACGACGACCATGACTATTTCCGTCCAAGGGTCCTGGCGATGTCGGCCAGGACGTGGATGACGAAGATGACCGATGCGGCGGGAATGACGGCAAACGGGATCGCCATCGGAATCTGCAGCGAAGACGATGTGTGCTCGGCCGCCTTGATCGTGTAGGCGGCCCCGAACCAGGCGATCAGCCCGAAACAGGCGAGCGTCAGAAACTGCAGCCCGATCACGATCGCCTGCTGGACCGCCGGACCGAAACGGTGCCCGAAGCCTTTCAACCCGATGAAGCTCGCGCGCTTGTATGCGACCGTGCCGCCCAGGAAGGTGATCGCGACCAGCAGGTGCCGGCTGACTTCCTCGGACCAGCCCAAGGAGGCGCCGGCATAGCGGAAGATCACCTGGGCGAATAAAATGATGCAGATCACCGTGCCGATCACGAACAGGACTTTTTCCGCCGCCGCATTGATCGCTTGGCTGATGGTATGCAACCACGTCATCGGATGCCCCCGATTTTTTCCAATCGCGTCCGGGAAAGTCGATTCTGCCGGATCAACAGATGGTGAGGGGCGGCATCGGCCGCCCCTCACCAACCCGTCGATTCATGCTCCGGCCGCGCCGGTCCGAATTCCTACTTGACGACTTGCTTGATCTCCTCGACCAGCTTCTTGGTGTCTCCCGAGGCCGAATCGATCACCGGGGCGGTCGCCTTGCGGAAGGCCTCCAGGTCCGGTTTTTCCTCCACCTGCATGCCGGCCGCCTTGAGCTCGGAGAGCTGCTTGATTTCGTTGTCGCGGATGAAGCTGCGGCCCTGCATGGCCGCCGAGCGCGCGCAGTCAGCGACCACCTTGCGCTCCGCCGCCGGCAGTCCATCGATGAAGGCTTTGTTCGCCACGAAAACCAGTGCCGAGTATACGTGCCGGGTAAGGGTCAGGTACTTCTGGCCCGCCTCGGGCAGCTTGGCCGCATAGATCACGGCGATCGGGTTCTCCTGGCCGTCGATGACGCCCTGCTGGAGCTGGGTGAAGATCGGCCAGGCCATGGGAGTGGGGTTGGCGCCGATGGCGCGCCAGATGGCGAGGTGGGTGGGGGCCTCCATGGTGCGGATCTTCAAGGCCTTGAGATCTTCCGGGGTCTTGACGGCGCGCTTGGAGTTGGTGACGTTGCGGAATCCGTTGTCCAGGAAAGCCAGGGCCACGAAGCCGGATTTCTCGAATTTCTTGGCGAGGTCCTGGCCGATCGGCCCGTCGAGCACCTTGTCGGCCGCCTCATAGGAGGGGAAGACAAACGGCATTTCCAGGGCCTTGATCTCGGGCACGAACGCCTCGATGGGCCCCGTGGTGCAGACCGACATCTGGGTGGTGCCGAGCTGGATTTGCTGCAGCACCTGGGTCTCGCTGCCCAGGCTGGCCGAATGGTGGACCGCCACGGCCAGCTTGCCGGGCGCGGCTTTTTCCACGCATTCCTTGAACCAGACGGCCGCCTTGGTGTGCACGAAGTCGGGGTTGGTGACGGCTGCGATATTGATCTGGGTCTGGGCCAGGGCTCCGCCGGTAAAGCCGAACAGGCAAATACCGACAACGACTGCCATCATCCGTGAACGCATTGAATGCCCTCCTTATTTTGCGGTGGTTGAGAAAATCGAGCGTATCACCTGGTGTATCATTTCAGATGCGCTGAGGATTAGTCGAAATATCATCCGGTGTCAACACGACCGGATCCGATCCGCATCAGGCCGTCTGCCGGCCGAAGGTCTCCCGCGTGAAGCAGAGCAGCACCAGGGCGAGCAGGATCCAGGCCATCATCAACCCGAAGCCGGCCTGATAGGCGCCCCGGCTGTATATCCGCACGCCGTCCAGGACCGCGCCATCCCACCGGCGGTCGAGCATCCAGCCCACGGCGGGCTGGAGCACGGTCGCGCCCAGCATGATGCCCATGTTGATCACGCCGGAGATGGTTCCCGAGAGGTGCACGGGAACGGATTCCTTGGCGAGCGACCAGCAGATGATGAAGCTGGCCGAGCACAGGCCGGTGGCTGCGGTCACGGCCGTGAGCTGCGGCGGCGAAAGTCCGGGAGCGTACAAAAGTGCGGCCCAGCCGATGCCTGCCAGGATCTGGCCCAGGATCATCAGCGGCTTGCGGCGGCCCAGCCGGTCGGACAGCCAGCCGAACACCGGGCTTGCCGAGGCCCAGCAGATCATCAGCAGCGAGGTCAGAAAAGCGGCCCGGGCGGTCGAAAGGCCGTAATGGGTGGTCAGATAGGGTACGCCCCATAGGCCGCAGAACGTCAATACGGAGCCCACCAGGCTGGCCGGTATGAAGAAAAGCAGCCAGGTGTTGGCATACCGGAACACCTGGCCGATGCCGGACCAGGCGCCCGCGCGGACCGGCATCTCGGGCGGTGCGGCGCTGACCGCGTAGCTTCGATAGCCCCGCTCGCCCGGTTCGTCCCGGACCAGCAGCCAGGTGACGCCGGCGAGCAGAGCACTGGCCGCGGCGGCGGCCAGCATGACCGGACGCCAGCCGAACCCGTCCACCAGCAGCCGCAGCGGCACGCCGGCCGTCACGGCGCCCAGGATGCCGGCCAGCAGGCCCAGCCCCGAGATCATGGAGAAATAACCGGTGGGAAACCAGTTGACCGCCAGTTTGAGGGTCACGACATAGGCCACCGACACGCATCCGCCGATGAGCAGGCGGCCGAGGCAGGCCCAGGTCATGCTCTCGGAGAGCGCGAAGAAGACCGCGCCCGCCGCCGATCCCAAGGCTCCGAACGTGAGCAGGCGCCGCGGCCCCCAGCTGTCCGCCAGAACCCCGGTCGGGATCTGCATCAGCCAGTAGCTGTAGAAGTAGAAGCCCGAAAGGTTGCCGAGGGCCGCCGCGCTGATGTCGAAGTCGCGCATCAGCTCCCGGGTCATGACGGCCGGCGCCAGGCGATGGAAGAAGCCGATGACATAGAACAGGGACGCGAGACCCCAGATCATCCAGGCAAGGCGCAGCGGGGGATAGGGCCGGGGTTCAGGGTTCAATGGTTCACGGTTCAACGGTTGAATGGTTATGAAATCAAAGAAGGGTTCGGGGTTCAGGGTTCAGGAGGGGAGAAAACGCCTTTTCCTGAACCCTGAACCCCGAACCCTTCTATTTAGCCTTTTTCGGTCTTGCGCACCGGTCTACCAGATAGAGGATCGACTTGTAATGAATGCCGCTGTGCGCCGAGAGCCCGATCTCGCAGGTACGGCTCGTGGAGTAGCCGGCGCGGCATTTGCCCGCGACCCCGGCCTTTAGGTGCTGCAGGGCCGAGGCGTTGAGCTCCGGGTAGTTGAACCCGCGGTCACCGGCGAACCCGCAGCAGCCCACGAGGTCCGGCACCACCACGTTCCGGGCGCAGGCCCGGGCGAGCGCCATGGCCTTGGCTTCGAGCCCCAGCTTCACGCTGCTGCAGGTGTGGTGGTAGGCGATGGTTTCATTCACCGGCGTGATCTCGAGCCGATCCAGCAGATGCGTCAACGTGAATTCGACCGGGTCGAGCAGTTTCAGCCGCCGGTCCATCACTTTTTTCATGCGGTACAGACACGGGCTGGTATCGACCAAGACCGGCCGCCGGCCGCCTTCGGACGCATCGAGCAGGGCGGCCTCCAGCTCGGCCGACTTGGCGTCCGCCTGCGCCGTGAATCCCTTGCTTTCAAAGGGGGTGCCGCAGCAGAGCGCCTCCATCCTCGCCGGGAAGCGGACCTGGAAGCCGGCTTTTTCGAGCAGCCGCACGGTGACGGCATGCAGCGGATCCCGATCGGGATCGCCCGCTGCCGGTCCCATGGTGCGGCTGATGCAGCTGGGGAAATAGACGGCCTGCAGGGTGTTCGACCGCTTCTCCGGCCGCGGCGATCGGGGGCCGGCGACGCCGCGCGGCATCCAGCGCGTCCAATGCGGAATGCGGTTGCCGCTCAGGCGGCGCAGGCCGGCGGCGAGGTTTTCCATGCGGTTCGAGCCCAGCCGGCCGTGGATCGCGTCGGCGGCCTGGAGGCCCGCCCGGACGGCCGCGGCGGCTCGGTCGAAATGGCCGGCCACCCAGGCGGCCGCTCTTGCAGCCCGGCGGTTCACGGCCCGCCTGCGCAGCTCCTTGGTGAGGTCGCCGGTGTTGATGTCCACCGGACAGGCCACCGCGCACAGCCCGTCGGCCGCGCAGGTCTGCTCGCCCGGATAGCGGTAGCCGTTTTCGAGCTCGGTCCGGCGCGCCGGGTTTTCGCAGGCGGCCCGCAGCCGCGCGATTTCGCGCTGGACCACGATGCGCTGCCGGGGGGTGAGGGTGAGGTTCTTGGACGGGCAGTTCGCCTCGCAGAAGCCGCACTCGATGCATTTGTCGATGATCGGGTCGGCCGGCGGCAGGGGCTTGAGGTTTTCGACGTGGGCCTGGGGGTTGGGATTGAGGATGACCCCGGGGTTGAGCAGGTTTTTGGGGTCGAAGAGGGCCTTGATGCGCTGCATGACGGCGTAGGCCTCGCGGCCCCACTCCATCTCCACGTACGGCGCCATGTTGCGGCCGGTGCCGTGCTCGGCCTTGAGCGAGCCGTCGTAGGCGTTCAGCACCATGTCGCAGACGTCGTGCATGAACGCGCGGTAGCGTTCCACCTCGGCCGGGGGCCCGAAGTCCTGGGTGAAGCAGAAATGCAGGTTGCCCTCCAGCGCGTGGCCGAAGATGATGGCCTCGTCGTAGCGATAGCGCCGCATGATCTCCTGCAGGTGCAGCGTGGCGCGCGCCAGACGGTCGATCGGAAAGGCCACGTCCTCGATGATCACGGTGGTGCCGAGCTCGCGCACGGCGCCCACGGCCGGAAACAGCCCCTTGCGGATGTTCCAGAGGGCGGTGTATTCCGCCGGCCGGTCCGTGAAGGCGGTCGGCCGTTCGGAAGGCAGGTGCTTCAAGGCATCCATCACCGCCTGAACCTGGCCGGTCAGCTCGTCGGGGGCGTAGGCCCGGGTTTCCACCAGCAGGGCCGCCACCTTCGGCCCCAGTGTCTTCAGATAGTCCGGCAGCCCGCTTTTGTTTTCCACCGAGCGCAGGGAGGCGCGGTCCATGAGCTCGACCGCGGCCACGGGCTGCTCCCTCAGGATGGCCGCGGCGGCGGCGGCGGTTTCGATCTCGGGAAAGATCATCAGGGCGCTCGCCTTGCAGGGGTGCTCGACGACCGTGTGGTAGGTGATCTCGGAGATGAACCCGAGGGTGCCCTCGGATCCGATCATCAGGTGCAGCAGGATGTCGAGCGGGTCCTCGAAATCCACCAGGGCGTTCAGGCTGTAGCCGGTCGTGTTCTTGATTCGGTACTTGCGGCGGATCCGCTCCGCCAGACCTGCGTTGGCACGGACCTCCCGGCCGAGAGAGCCTAAAGCGTCGAGCAGACCCCCGCGGGCGCGGCGAAAGGCCTCGCGGCTGCCGGGGTCCGCGGTATCCAGGCGGCTGCCGTCCTGGAAGAGGATGCGCATGCCGGCCACGGTCTGATAGCTGTTCTGGGCGGTGCCGCAGCACATGCCGCTGGCGTTGTTGGCCGCGATGCCGCCGATCATGGCCGCATGGATCGAGGCCGGGTCGGGGCCGATCTTCCGGCCGTAGGGAGCGAGGTAACGGTTGGCGTTGCCGCCGATCACGCCGGGCTCAAGGCGGATGCGGCCGCCGCCGTCGAGGATCTCGTAGCGGTTCCAGTTCGCACCCGCCACGACCAGCACGGAATCGGAGATCGCCTGGCCCGAGAGGCTCGTACCGGCGGCGCGGAAGGTGACGGCGATGCCGCGGCGGTCGGCGGCCCGGAGGACGGCGGCGACCTCGTCCTCCGTGTCGGCGCGCACGACGATTTTGGGGATCAGGCGGTAGAAGCTCGCATCCGTGCCGTAGGCGAGCGTCCGCAGCGGATCCGTGAAAAGGCGGCCGGAGGGGATCCGGCCGCTGATATCGGCGAGGAAGCGCTGGTAGCGATCGGGGAGCATGGACGATCCAAGAGGAAGGGTTTAGGGTTCGGGGTTCAGGGTTCAGAGAGGATAAACAAAGAAGTCGATGGCGGGGGTCCAATTTTTTCTGAACCCTGAACCCTGCCCCCTCTCTTTTACTCCAGTATCAGTACCACCAACTCCTTCGGCCCGTGCACGCCGAAGGCCAGGGTGAGCTCGATGTCGGCGGTCTTGGACGGGCCGGAAATGAGCAGCAGATTGGTCGGCATGTCCTCCGCCCAGCGGCCCGCCTGCATGGCGTCGCTCAAAGAGGCGTGGATCGCGTCGGCCGCCAGGACGGCGATGTGCACCGGCGGCACCAGGGACATCAGCCGCGGCTCCGCACGGGTCGGGCGCAGGATCAGTGCGCCCGTGTCGGCCACGGCGCCCGCCGCGGTCGTGACGGCGGCGTCCACGGCAAAAATCCGTTCCTTGAACGATTCGGCCGGTTCGTTGTAGGCGATCAGCTCCGGCAGCCCTTCGGCATCCTGCTGCCAGGCCTCGGCCAGCGCGGCGCCGAGGTCGGTCTCGGGCGCAAAGAGCAGGGTCTGGATCGACCGCGCGCGGAGCACCTCGCGCAGGCGGGGAATCCATGCGGCGGCCGGCAGCACATGGACCTCGGTGCGCATGGCCTCCATCAACGACTTCAGGCGGGCGACCCGAGCGCTGCGGTCCGGGGGGGCGGCCGCGGCGGAGGCCGGAACATCGGGCCGCGCGGCGTCCTGCCGGGGAGCGCTTCGCAGGCGTTCGATGATGCGGTTGCGGGCCGTGTCATTCATCGGCGATGCCCTCCTCTTTGACCCGGCCATGCAGGCTGCGGGAGGCAAACGCCGGCTCGGAGCGGTGGCGCATCCAACGCTCCAGCGGCCCGACCGGCGGCAGATAGTCTCCGGCCAGACCCAGGAGCGCCGTCGCCAGCCGGTTCAGGCGCGGGTGCGTGTTCAGGACCGCCCAGCCTTTCCAGGCCAGGCGCTCGACCCGGTTCTGCCTGCAGCCGCGGCCGGGGACGCCGCCGTCCGGCGCCGAGGAATAGCTTTCGTCCCGCAGGCGCCGCAGGAGCGCGGGAATCGGGATCTTGACCGGGCAGACCTCTTCGCAGGCCCCGCAAAGGCTGGAGGCAAACGCCAATTCTCCGGCCTTCTCCAGGCCCTCGACCTGCGGGGTCAGGATTTTTCCGATCGGCCCGGGGTAGACGAAGCCATAGGCATGCCCGCCGATGCGGGTGTAGACCGGGCAGTGGTTCAAGCACGTGCCGCAGCGCACGCACTGAAGCGTCTGGCGCAGCTGCGGATCCTGGTAGATGCGCGAGCGTCCGTTGTCCAGGATGATCAGATGCACTTCCTGCGGGCCGTCCTTTTCCCCCTCGCGGCGTGGAGAGGTAATCAGGTTGACGTAGGTGGTCACGAGCTGGCCGGTGGCCGATCCCGTCAGCAGCCGCAGCAGGGGCGGCAGATCTTCCAGCCGTTCCACCACCTTCTCCAGACCCATTACCGCGATGTGCACCGGCGGTACGGTGGTGCACATGCGGCCGTTGCCCTCGTTTTCGACCAGACAGAGGGTGCCGGTCTCGGCCACGGCGAAATTGACCCCGCTCAAGCCGATGCCGGCTTCGTAGAACTTGCGGCGCAGGGTATTGCGGGCGATGGCGTTGAGTTCGGCGACCTCCTCGGTGTAAGGGGCGCCGGGCACCTTCTCGTGGAAGATTTGGGCGATCTGGGCCTTGTTCTTGTGAATGGCCGGTACGATGATGTGGGACGGCGTTTCGCCGTTCAACTGGATGATGAATTCGCCCAGGTCGGTTTCGACGGCCTCGATGCCGTGGTTGGCGAGAAAGGCGTTGAGATGCATCTCCTCGGAGACCATGGACTTGCCCTTGACCACCCGGCTGGCGGCATGCGATTCGATGATTTCCAACACGATGCGGTTGGCGATCGCCGTCGTCTCCGCCCAGTGGACGCGGATGCCGTTGCGGGCGCAGGCGGCTTCGAGCTGTTCGAGCAGCTCGGGCAGGCGGCTGAGGGCGCGCTGCTTGATGGCCTGGCCGAGGGCGCGCAGGCGTTCGGTTTGCTCGGCGTCGCTGAAAACGGCCCGGCGCTTGAGGATGAAGTTGCCCATGGCGAAGGCGAAATTCTTGCGCAGCTGGGCGTCGGCCAGCGCGCGGTCGACGTTCTTCTCAAACGACTCAGTCGCCATGGATCCGCTCCCATACGAACTCGGCGAGGTGCTGGGCCTGGAACGGCAGCCCGCGCAGCCGGGCCGCTCCGGCGATATTCATGAGGCAGCCGCAGTCCCCGGCGATCACCCGGGCCGCGCCGGTGGCCCGGATGTCCTCGATTTTGTCCTGAACCAGGGCGCCGGAAAGGGCCGGGTGCTTGATCGAAAACGTCCCGCCGAAGCCGCAGCATTCGCGCTCGTTCGCCAGTTCGACGAGCTCGACGCCGCCCAGCTGCCGCAGCAGCTGCTTGGAGTACTCGATCACCTTCATTTCACGCAGCGCATGGCAGGATGAATGCCAGGTCACCCGGATGGTACGGCCGCGGTCTTCGTAGCGGACGCCCAGCGCCCGGATCATGAACTCGGACCATTCGAACACGCGGGCGGCGAAGGCGCGGGCCTGCGCCTGATCGTCCGTTCCGCTGAAGAGCACGGGGTAATGGTGCTTCATCATCGCGGCGCAGGAACCCGACGGCACCACGATGGGGATCTCCCGCTGGAACACCTGGATCTGCCGACGGGCCACGGCGCGGGCTTCGTCCGGGAATCCCGAATTGTAGGCCGGCTGGCCGCAGCAGGACTGGTCCGGAGGAAAAACCACCCGAACCCCCTCGCGCTCGATGAGCCGGATCGCCGCCAGTCCGGCGTCGGGATAGAACGCATCGATCAGGCAGGTGCCGAAAAAGTAGACGGTGGTCGGCTTTTCGAATTCAGGAGTCATGTCCAGGAGTTCCGATCAGCGCGGCTTGTTAAAAACCGGAGTTCATGATAGCAACTGGGTAACACAGATAGGCGGTGAAATAAAGTCTAAACCGTTTTCAGGGGATGGCTGGACGCATGCAGAAAAAAATTTTGGTGGCCGTCGATGATTCCCCGCATTCACGGCAGGCAGTGGATTATGCCGCCCGGATGAAGACGCTCATTCCGGGTCTCGGATTTACGCTCATGCACATCCAGCCGCCGGTTTCCCA
The DNA here is from genome assembly GCA_964427375.1 of uncultured Desulfatibacillum sp. GTDB lineage: Bacteria > Desulfobacterota > Desulfobacteria > Desulfobacterales > SpSt-501 > SpSt-501. The sequence continues at coordinate 24,102 of CAYRUF010000047.1, forward strand.
ATTTTTGCTGGATGAAGCCCAGCGCAGCAGCCAGGCTCAGGCCGAACTCAACCGGGCTGCGGCGCGCAACGCCGAAGCCGCCCGGGGCCTGCTGGCCAAATTCAAGGACCTGATGGTCCGGGCGGGGGTTCCCGAGGCGGAGATCGACCTGTTGACCCTGCCGCGCCATATGGGATTGGCCAAAGACATCCTCGACCAGGCCGAAGGCGGGCTGTTCGACGCCGTGCTGCTCGGCCGCCGGGGCATCTCCTCCGTGCAGCAGATGTTCCTGGGCAGCGTGTCCGCCCACCTGATCCAAAATTCGGCGCTCATCCCCGTCTGGCTGGTGGACGGAGCGGTTTCATCGAAGCAGGTCCTGGCGGCCGTCGACGGCTCCGAGAGCGCGCTGCGGGCCGTGGACCATCTGGCCTTCATGCTTTCGGGCAATCCCGAGGTCCGCATCCGCTTCTTCCACGTGGCGCCCCGCCTCAAGGATTTCTGCGAGGTCAATTTCGCCCAGAAGCCGGCCGAGGGGCTGGAGGCCCTCATCGCCCAGGGCGACCAGCGCTGCATGGACGATTTTTTCTCCGCGGCGCTCGCCAAGCTCCAGTCCGCCGGCTTCCAGGAGAAGCAGATTGAAACTCAGACCCAGGCGACGCTCGTCAGCGTGGGCGAGACGATCCTGAGCGCCGCGCGCGAGGGCGGCTTCGGTACGCTCGTCATGGGCCGGCGCGGCATGAACCGATCCTTCTTCGGCGGCAAGGTTTCCTACTACGTCAGCCAGAAGCTTTCCGACGCGGCCCTGTGGCTGGTGCCATAGAAGAAAAGGTTGCAGGGTTCGGGGTTCAGGGTTCAGGATTGCTCAACTCGTAAAACGTCATCACAACCGATGGCTTTGTAAAAAGCCCAAGTTCAGGGCGCGCGAATCCCGTGGAGCGAGGCGTACGTGCAGTACGCCGCAGCGACAGCGGGATGAAGCGCAACGCGGAAATTGGGTTTTTTACAAAGCCATCATGGAAAGGAGGACTGCACCCGATGATACCGCAGATCAAGAAAATCCTCTTCACCACGGACCTGTCGCAGCAGACCCGCCACGCCTTCAACTACGCCGTGGGGTTGGCCAACCAATACGGCGCAAGTCTGGCCATCCTATACGTCATGGAGGATGTCTCGCCGACCCAAAGCGCCAATCTGCAGGGGTTTATCGGCGATGAGCGCTGGGAGGAGCTGCGCCAATCCCACGAGCAGGAGGTCCGGCAGATCCTCATCGGGAAGAAACGCGAGGGCAGCATGATTCGGGAGGCCCTGGGCGAGATGTTCACAGCGGCCCAGAACGACCTGCGCGAGAAAAACCTGCGCTCGGACGAAATCGTGGTCACCCAAGGCGATGCGGTGGACTGCATTCTTTCCGAAGCCGACGCCCGCCAGGTCGATCTGATCGTCATGGGCTATCACCCGCGCGGACGCCTGGAGGAGGCCATCGTGGGCAGCGTCAGCCGCAGCGTATTGCGCCGCGCCAAGGTGCCGGTGCTGCTGGTGCGGCTGCCGGAACGGGTGGACGTCTAGTTTAAGCCGGCGCTTCCGGCCAAGTGGCAGGCGGCCCAGTGCTGCGGGCGGATTTCGCGCAGTTCCGGCTCCGCCTCGAAGCAGATGGGCTGGGCGTAGCGGCAGCGCGGGTGGAACCGGCAGCCGGAGGGCGGGTCGATGGGGCTGGGGACATCGCCTTTCAGGATGATCCGCCCGGGCCGGGTCAGGGACGGGTCCGGGATTGGAACGGCCGAGAGCAGGGCCTGGGTGTAGGGGTGCAACGGCTCCTGGTACAGGCTCCTGGCGGGCGCGATCTCGACGATTTTGCCCAAATACATCACGGCCACCCGGTCGCTGACATGCTCCACGACGCTCAGATCGTGGGAGATGAAGAGATAGGTCAGGCCGAAATCCTGCTGCAGATTCTTGAGCAGGTTGATGACCTGGGCCTGGATGGAGACGTCCAAGGCCGAAACCGCCTCGTCGCATACCACTAGCTTGGGCTTCAGCGCCAGGGCCCGGGCCACTCCGATCCGCTGCCGCTGCCCGCCGGAGAACTGGTGCGGGTAGCGGCGCATGTGCTCCCGGCGCAGTCCCACCACTTCCAGGAGTTCCAGGACCCGCTGGTCCCGCTGCGCGCGGTTCCTGACGCCGTGGACCAGCAGCGGCTCGCCGATGATCTGAGCGACGCTTTTGCGGGGGTTGAGAGATGAGAACGGGTCCTGGAAGATGATCTGCATCTCCCGGCGCAGGGCCTGCATCTCGTTCCGGGAATACGCCAGGATGTCACGGCCCCGGAAATAGACCTCCCCCGAAGTCGGCTCCTCGAGCCGCAGGATGGCCCGGCCGAAAGTGGTCTTGCCGCAGCCGGACTCCCCCACGAGGCCGACGGTCTCGCCTTCCCTGATCGTCAGGCTGACCCCGTCCACTGCCTTCACCGACCCGGTTTGCTTCATGAACACCCCCCCCCGGATGGGGTAGTGCTTGACGATGTCGCGGGCGTCAATGAGCGGTGCAGTTTGTGGATGGAGATCAGGCATCTTTCATGGACCTTGTCATCGCGGCTGATGGCCTTCCGTGGAAGTTAGATCTTCCTCTGGTGGGAGCGGCATCTTGCCGCGATTTGATCGTGGCTGGAGCCGACTCCGCCATAGCAGTCTCGGCTGCGACGGCCGGGAGCCTCTCCCACAATGGATGCGATGTTAAAATCCCCCTAGCCCCCTTTTTCAAAGGGGGGAACAGAAGGAAGGGGGTGGTCAGACATATTTCAGGCACCTCACGAAGTGGTTCTCCCCGGCTGCAACCATTTCAGGGGCGATCCGGCGGCAGTCGCCGAAGACGTCCGGGCAGCGATCGCTGAAGAGGCAGCCCTCCGGCAGCTGCAGCAGGGACGGCACGACGCCGGGGATGGTTTTCAGTCGACCGCCGGCCGCGTGTCTGCCCAACACCGGGATCGATCCGAGCAGTCCGATCGTGTAAGGGTTCTTGGGGTCCCGGAACAGGGTCTTGGCGTCGGCGTACTCCATTATCCGGCCGGCGTACATGACGGCCACATGCTGGGACATCTCGGCGATGACGCCCAGGTCATGGGTGATGAAGAGGATCGATGCGCCGGTCTCCTGCTTGAGCCGGTTCATGAGCTCCAGGATCTGGGCCTGGATGGTGACGTCGAGCGCCGTGGTGGGCTCGTCGGCGATCATCAACTGCGGGCTGCAGGCGATCGCCATGGCGATCATGACGCGCTGGCGCATGCCGCCGCTCATCTGGTGGGGGTAGTCGTCGATGCGCTGCTCGGCGGCCGGGATGCCGACCAGCCGGAACATCTCCACCGCGCGCGCGCGCGCCGCCGGCCGCGAAAGCTTTTCGTGCAGGCGCAGGACCTCGGCGACCTGGTCGCCCACCGGATAAGTGGGGTTGAGCGAGGTCATGGGCTCCTGGAAGATCATGGAGATGCGGTTGCCGCGGATGCGGCGCATTTGAGCTTCCGACAGCTTGACGAGGTCCCGGCCTTCGAACCGGATCTCGCCGCCCGCGATCCGGCCCGGCGGCATCGGGATCAGGCGCATGATGGAGTGGGCCGTGACGCTCTTGCCGCAGCCGGACTCCCCCACCAGTCCGAGGGTCTGGCCGGGCGGGATGGACAGGCTGACGTCGTCCACCGCTTTGGCCGTGTGGCCCCGCACCGAGAAATACGTCCGCAGGTTGCGAATGTCGAGCAGCGGGGCGTCGGCCATGGCGTCAATCCCTCAGCCGCGGGTCGAGCGCGTCGCGCAGCCCGTCGCCCAGCAGGTTGAAGCCGAGCACCGCGCCCAGAATGGCCAGCCCCGGAAAGGTCATGACCCAGGAGGCCCGCAGGATCAGCGCGCGGCTGCGGGCGATGTCGGCCCCCCATTCGGGGGTGGGCGGCTGGGCGCCCAGGCCCAGGAAGCTCAGGGCCGCCGCATCCAGGATGGCCGAGGCGAAGCTCAGGGTGGTCTGCACGATCAGAGGCCCCAGGCAGTTCGGCAGGATGGTGAGGAAGATGATGCGCAGGTTGCGGGCGCCGATGGCCCGCGCCGCCATCACGTAGTCTTTTTCGCTCTCCTCCAGCACGCTCGCACGGACGATGCGCGCAAAGCGCGGCACGTAGGTGATGGCGATGGCGAGCATGGCGTTCTGCAGGCTCGGCCCGAGGTAGGCCACCACCACGATGGCGAGCAGGATGTAGGGAAAGGACAGGATGATGTCGATGCCGCGCATGACGACGTCGTCGAGCCGGCCCTTGTAGTAGCCGGATACGCTGCCGATCAGGGTGCCGAAGACGAAGGCCAGCCCCACGCTCACGACCGCCACCAGCAGCGAGACGCGCGCTCCGAAGATGATGCGCGAGAGGATGTCGCGGCCGAGGTCGTCGGTGCCGAGGAGGTTCTTCGTCGAGCCGGCGTCGTCCCAGGCCGGCGGCTTGAGCTGGTCGTAGAGGGCGGTTTCGATGGGGTCGTGGGGGCTCAGGTATGGGGCGAAGATCCCGCACAGGACGAACGCCGTGATGATGAACAGCCCGGCCACGGCGGTCTTGTTGCGCCACAGCTGCGCGAGCTGGTCGAGCATGGGGTGGCGGTCGAGGGGGTGTTTTCGATCCATAAGCGGCTGTTAATCCTATTACGTTCTTCGGTCTTCGAATAAATTTGTTAGGTATGGCGGCCGAAGTTTAAAGATTAAAGTTTAAGGTTTAAGGTTTAAAGGATGGATCTGTAGCATTAGTGTTTTTTCTTCAAACGTTAAACGTTAAACTTTAAACGGTCTTTTCATTTGACGCTTATCCTCGGATTGATCACCGCGTACAGCACGTCCACCGCCAGATTGATGATGACGAACAGCCCGGCGATGAAGAGGGTGCCGTTCTGGATCACCATGTAGTCGCGCTGCATGACGGCGTCGTACATCCACTTGCCTACTCCCGGCCAGGCGAAGATGGTTTCGGTCAGGATGGCGCCGCCCAGGAGAACGCCGAACTGCAGGCCGATGGTGGTGACCACCGGGATCAGGGCATTTCTCAGCGCATGCTTGAAGATCACCTTGAACTGGGACAACCCCTTGGCCTTGGCGGTCTTGATATAATCCTGGCGCAGCACCTCCAGCATGGAGGAGCGGGTCATGCGCGCCACGATGGCCGTCGGAATGGTGGAGAGCGTAAAGGCCGGCATGATGAGGTGCCAGAGGACGTCTCGCAGCGCCGCGCCGTTCCGGGTGATGATGGCGTCCACCAGGTAAAAGTTGGTAATCACGTCCAGGTGGACGCCGATGCTCAGCCGGCCGGAGATGGGCAGCCATCCCAGCCAGACCGAAAAGATGAGCATGAACACCAGACCCAGCCAGAAGATGGGCATGCTCACCCCTGCCAGGGCTCCCAGCATGCTGAGATAGTCGAAGATGGAGTACTGCTTGGTGGCAGAGATGATGCCGAAGATCATGCCCAATGTGCAGCTGATCATCAGGGCGGCGATCGACAGCTCGATGGTGGCGGGGAAGCGCTGCCGGATCTCGATCCAGACCTTCTGGCGGGTCCAGATGGTCTCTCCCAGATCCAGGGTGACCAGTCGCTTAAGAAACAGGCCGTACTGGACGTAGAGGGGCTTGTTCAAGCCCAGGTGCTCGCGCATGCCGGCCAGGGCTTCCTCCGATGCGCGCTCGCCCAGAAGCAGCTCGGCCGGGTCGCCCGGGGTGAGGTGGAGCATGAAGAAAATGATGACCGACACGCCCAGGAGGGTCGGGATGAGGATCAGGATCCGGCGGATGATGTAGGCGGCCATTAAGAAAAAGGGTTCAGGGTTCAGAGTTCAGAGTTCAGGGTTCAGGGAGGCTGAGACGTAACCCCCTGAACCCAGAACCCTAATACCCTGACCCCTTCATTTTATTTTTCCAGCCACACGTTCTTCAGCCGGATCGAAGCCGTGGGATGGAGCTTGAAGTCCTGCACGTTCTTCAACATCGGCCAGGTCTGGGTGCTGTGCGCGACGGGGATCACCGGCATCTCGTCGTACATGAGCTGCTGGGCCTTCTTGTAGATCTCCGCCCGTTTGGCCTGATCGAAGGTCTGGCGGCCCTGCTCCATGAGGCTGTGATACTCTTGGTTGTGCCACTGGGTGCGGACGGCGGACGAAGCCATGCCGTCGTAGAGCACCGCCAGAAAGTTGTCCGGGTCGCCGTTGTCGCCGGTCCAGCCGAGTTGAAAGAGGTCCATGTCCGGCGGCTGCTCGCGCTGCCGCTTCAGATAGGTGCCCCACTCGTAGCTGACGATCCGGGCCCGGATGCCGACCTTGGCCAGGTCGGCCACCATGGCGACGCCGACCTTCAGCCCTTCCGGGTTGTAGGGGCGGGCCACGGGCATGCACCACAAGGTGATCTCCTCCAGGCCCTTGCCTTCGGGGAAGCCGGCCTCGGCCAGCAGGGCCTTGGCCTTGTCGACGCTGTATTCGATCTGCGGCACGGCGTCGTTGTAGCCCCACATGATGGGCGGGATGTGGTTCTTGGCGAGCTGGCCCTGGCCCTGGTAGATGTTGTCCACGATCGCCTTGCGGTTGATGGCCGCGGCGATGGCCTTGCGCAGTTTGACGTTGCTCTTCCAGGGCTCCTTGGTGTGGTTGAAGCTGAGGTAGCCGATGTTCATGCCCGGCTGGGAGACGAGCTTCATGCTCGGATCCTTCTGGGCGAGCGGGATGTCCGCGGCGTTCGGGAACTGGCAGATATGGATGTTGCCGGTCTTGAGTTCCAGGAAGCGCACGGAGTTTTCGGGGATGGCGCGGAACACGGCCTTGTCCAGATAGGGTCCGCCCTTTTTGTTCCAGTAGTCGGGATTTTTCTCCAGGACGATCCGGTCATCCTTCACCCATTGCACGAACTTGAAGGGGCCGGTGCCGACGGGATTGCGCACGAACTCCTTGGGGTTCTTCAAAAAAGCCGTCGGGCTGATGATATCCGCGAAGTCCATGCCGAGGTTGGCGAGGAAAGGCGCCTCCACCCGCTTCAACTTGAAGACGACCGTGTGCTCGTCGGCCGCCTCGATGGCGTCGACGGTCTTGTCCATCTCCATGGACACCCAGTACTCCGGCGGGCGCTCCTGGGCCGGGATTTCCCAGCCTTTGCCGGAAAACTTGAGCTTGCGCTCCTTCATCTGGCGCCCCAGCGAGAAGACGACCGCATCGGCGTTGAACGGGGTGCCGTCGTGGAACTTGACGCCCTGGCGCAGCTTGAAGGTGTAGGTCTTGCCGTCCGGGGAGATGGTCCAAGACTCGGCCAGGCCGGGCTCGATGTCGGTGGACTCGTCCTTGTACTCCACGAGCGCCTCCAGGACGTTGTCGCAGATCATGAACGAATTGCCGTCGGTCTCGTAGGCCGGGTCCAAGCCCACGCTGTCGCCGCCGCGGCCGAAAATGAGCGTGCCGCCCGGCTGGGGAGCCGCCTGGGCCGCCCCGACGCATGCGAATGCCGCTGCCGTCAGAACCAACAGAACCTTTTTCAGCATGATGCCTCCTTTTGGTTGGGGTTGGATCAAAGCAATCCCGTCAGGAACTCATCCAGAATTTTATGCAGTTCAAGCAGGCTGTCGATGTTGACGTGTTCGTCGGCCGAGTGGGCGCTGTTGTCGCCGTTCGGGCCCCAGACGATGCCGGGGATGCCGAATTCGGAGAGGAAGCGCGCGTCGCTCGCTCCGTGCTCGCAGCCGATTTCGGGATGGCCGGCGACGGCGAGCAGGCGGTCGAGATACGGGGACCCGTCGCTCTTGAAAAGCGGCTCGCGTTCAACGATTTCGACCTCGCCGCGGATCTCCTGGCGGATGGCGGCGACGACGGCCTCCATGTCATCGTTTTCGGTGAAGCGGATGTCGAAGAGCGCCTCGGCGACGTCCGGCACCTGGTTGACGGCCTTCCCGGCGTGAATGCGGCTGAAGTTGAGGGTGCGGTGCCAGTGGTCCGGAGCGGTCAGTTCGAAGTGGCGCTTGATTTTGAAATAGTCTGAAATCAGGGTCTCGATGGCGTTTTCGCCCAGCCAGGGCCGCGCCCCGTGGGCGGCCTTGCCCCGGGCGACGAGCTTCAGGCGCACGATGCCCTTTTCCTTGACCACGACCCGGCGCAGATGGCCGCCGTCCAGCGCGATGGCGAAATCCGAACGGACGTGCCGCAAGGCCGCCCGGGCGCCGTCGTGTCCGCCGATCTCCTCGTCGCCGGAGATCAGAAGACCGCAGGGCAGGTCGGCCTGGGTCCGGCCGCGCGCCTGGAGCTTCTGGAGCATTTCGACCGCCAGAACCAGGGACAGGGCGGCCGCGTACTTGTCGTCGATGCTGCCGCGGCCGAAGAGCCGGCCGTCTTCGACGCGGGGCTCGAACAGTTCGTCCGGCGCGTCCACCACGTCGATGTGCGACATGAGCAGAACCGGGGCATACCCGTCCGGGCGCAGCACCAGCAGCGTGGGGACTCCGTTCTGCTCGATGCGGCGGTAGCCGAGGCCGTTCCGGGTCAGAAAATTCTCGATGTAGGCCATGCAGTTCCGGATTTCATCGGGCCGCGAGTGCATGGACTTGAAGCGGATGAGGTCTTGGGTGAGGTCGACGACGTCGGGCATGCGCGAGGGTCCTTTCGCTGCGCTGGCGGAGAGATGCGGCCCAGATTAGAAGACGGCGCTGCCCCCTGTCAAGCGGGATTCGGTGCGGGGGTCACGCCGACCCGGCTTTCTGGACGAAGCGGTCGACCAGGCGGAGCTGCTCCTCGGGGGTGATCTCCGCGGGCAGCCGTTCCATGGCGGCCGCGACGGCGCGGTCGACCAATTCTCGTTTGAGTCGTTCATGGGCTTCGGCGATCTGAATGTCGATTTTAAGGCGGGCGCGTTCGAGCAGCAGCTCGCTTTCGTGGCGGGCGGAATCGATGATCTCCCGTTTGCGGAGCTCACCCTCTCGCAGAATGCGCTCCTGGAGGAGGCGGAGCCGCTCGCGGCTGTCGTCGAGCGAGCCGACCGTCTCCTGGAATTTCCGTTCCATCTGCTGGCTGCTCTCTTCGATGCGCTGGATCTCCTCGGCGGTCTTGCGGCTTTCCCCTTCCAGGAAGCCGATCAACGGCTTGCGGGCGTATTTGACGACAAAGAAGGCCAGGATGCCGAAGTTGACCCACATCATGATCAGGTCGTAGGTGGCGCGCCAGGTTTTCGCATCCTCCGCGGCCCAGCCGTGGCCGCCCGCCTGCATGAACACCACCACCCCGGCCAGCAGGGAAATCCAACACCGATTCTGGGGACACCTCATGGCAGCATTCTCCGATCCAGAACCCTGGCAATGATGCGCGCCGCGAGCGGCTCGACCTCGCCCGCCAGCTGCTGCTGGAGCCCTTCGATCCGGCGCTGGATTTCGGCGGCATCGGTTTTTTGGCGTGAGATCACTTCGGCGCGCACCTGCCGAATCATGCCGCGCGCCTCCTCTTTGCCGGACGCTTCCAGCTTTTCGGATTCCCGGAAGGCCTCCTCTTTAAGGGCGGCGGCCTCCTTCTCCAACGTTTCCGTCATTTCGGCCAGTTTTCGCTCCCTGGCCTTCACGTCGCGCTCCAGCTGGCGCAGGTATCCTCGGCGATCCTGCACCGTGCGCCACAGCGGCCGGAACATCACCCGTTCGATCAGGAAAAGGAAGATCAGAAACGACGCGGCTTGGACCAGCAGGGTGGCGTTGATGCTCACCAGTTCGCTTTGGGTGACGATTTCCATGGAACCTTCCTAAAAGCCCGGCACGGTCGGTCGTCCCGTCTGATTAGAGGCAGGGTGGGACGCGCGACCCGGGTCGGCACCCCATCAGAGGGTGCCGTTGCGACGGCGCCGGCCCGCGTTCGCTCCGAATCATACCACGAACAGCAGCAGCAGGGCGATGACCAGCGAATAGATCCCGGTGGACTCGGCCACGGCCTGTCCAACCAGCATGGTGCGGGTAATCAGCCCGGCCTCGCGCGGGTTGTGGCCGATGGCCTCACACGCCTTGGCGGCGGTGATGCCTTCGCCCACTCCGGGGCCGATGGCGCCGAAGCCCATGGCGATGCCTGCGCCCAAATAGGCGGCCGCCTTGATCAGATCTGCTCCCTCGATTGCCATTTCCGATTTCCTCCCGACGTAAGTTAAACCACGAAAATCAAAACCAGACTCACCACCATGGCGTATATGGCGGTGGATTGGGATACGGCCTGACCCACCAGCATGATGCGCATCAGGTCCGCCGAGTATTCGGGCGTGCGCGCCACGGCCCGCACGGCACCCTCGCCGGCGGATCCGTTGCCGATGCCCGGGCCGATGCCGCCGAAGCCCATGCACAGCCCGGCCGAAAGCGGCGCCATGGCGGCGCTCAGGGCGGTCGACTCCGGGAACGATTTGAACATCAGGATAAAGCTGATCAGCAGGCCGAAAATCGCCGGGGTCTGCGCCACGGCCTGGCCCACCAGCATGGTGGTGGTGACGCTGGTGAGGGTTCTGGGGTGCCGCGCGATGCCTTCGCAGCTGGCACCGGCGACCAGCCCGCCGCCGTAGCCCGAACCGATGGCTGCAAAGCCGACGCTCCATCCGGCCCCGATCAGAGCGGCCCAGGTCGGGTGCAGGGGCGCATTTCCGCCCCCCATGAATACCAGCATCAACGCCACCACCATCGCAAAAATAGCCGGCGTCTGGCACACGGCCGAGCCGATGATCATGTTGGTGTTCAGGCGGCCGGCCATGGCGGGCTGCCGGGCGATGCCGGTGCAAGCTTCCGCCGCCGGGTAGCCGGCCCCGATGCCGGAGCCCAGGGCGCCGAAGCCCATGCACATCCCGGCGCCCAGCAGGGCGGCGACCGTTATATAGGAATGCGTGTCGTGCTGCGTGAACAACAGCACCAGCGACACGACCAGCGTGAAGATGGAGGAAGATTCGGAGATGGCCTGGCCGACCAGCATGGTCTTGAAGATGTCTCCGGAGAGTTGGGGGTGCCGCCCCGTTCCCAGCGTGGCGCGGGAAGCTGTGTACCCCTCGCCGATGGCCGCGCCGATCGCGCCGATCCCGATGCAGATGCCGCTTCCGGCGTACGCCGCCATCGTCACTGCGGTTTGGATGTCGATGTCCATCGTCTATTGCACCTGTACCGAAATGTAGACCAAGGTCAGCATCGTGAACACGAAGGCCTGCACCGTACCGACGAAGATTCCGAAGAAAGCGTTCAGGAATGGCGGCAAGATCAAGTTGAATGACAGGTATGAAACGACCAAGATGATGATCGACCCGCCCATGATGTTGCCGAAAAGGCGAAAAGAGATGGACACCACCTTGGCAATCTCGCCGATCAGGTTCAGCGGCAGCATGAAGAACATGGGGTCGATGTAGGCACGGGAGTATTCTTTCAGCCCTTTGGCGCGGATGCCTGCATAATGGGCGATGAAAAAACCGATCAGACCCAGACTGAGCGGGGTGTTCAGGTCCTTGGTGGGCTCGTGCAGGTGGGGGATGATTCCCAGCCAGTTGGACACCAGCAGAAACATGAACAGCGCCGTAATGAGTGGGGCATAGGTTTTCGCCAACCGTTTGCCGAGCGCGTCTTCGCTCAGACTGTAGAAGATGTCCACCAGAAGCTCGCCGAGGGTCTGCAGGGGGCCGGGCAAGCGCTGGCGGCCGCGGGCCGCCAGCGTCCCGAAAACCAGCAGGAGGCCGATCGCAATCCAGGTCATCAGGATCGTGTCGAGATTGAAAGCCAGCTTCCAATCGCCGAGGGTGATGATGAGCTGAGTAATCTTGCCGAGGTTTTCCATGGGTCGTTTCCTCCGACCGCTCAAACGTTGTCGCCGGCAGAGAAGGTGATTGCGCCAACGACATGCTCAGCGAAGATGACGATCTGCACCGCAAACAAGCCGATGACGGCGCCGACCGGATGAAACAGATGGAACTTTAGAGAGAGCAGCAGCGGAACTGCCATGAGCGCATAGCGCGGCAGAATCCAGAAGAACGATATCAAGGAGGCGCGGCCGCGGGACTTCCCCAGGCGGGACGATAAGGATTCCGCCATGAGCACGAAATTGAGGATGCTGAACAATGCGCCGGCGATCAATCCCTTGCCCAGGTGCGGGAAGCCGGCCAGGATCAGAATGCCCCCTATGACGATGGCCGCGGTGATCGCGCGGGAGCAATACCGCTTCTGGGCATCGCGGTGAGCAGTCATTCGCTCCCCTCCGGACCGTTGCGGTCTTTCCTGTTGGGTTTGAGCATTTCCCGGATCTGGCGGTATACCGTTACCGCGCCGCCGATCACTCCCAGGAGGGTGAAGACGCTGACGAAAATTCCCCGGACGCCGAGCCATCGGTCTAGGTAGAGCCCTACGAAGAAACAGAAAACGATGCAGCCGGCCATGGTGAGGCCGATTTGCATCAGAACCGCGACGCTGTCCAGCCAGGGGCGGTGTTTATTGTAGTTGAACCGCATGGAGCGCGGCAGGAGCATGAGTATCGGTTCAAACCCTATTCAGCGGCTCGAAATTAGACGGTCGGAGCCCATCTGTCAATACCAGAAATCATCCCGCAGCCGGTGCGGCGGATGCCGCGGAATCCACTAGGCGGCAGATCATGTCGAAGGCCTGACGGCGGGTGAGCCGGCTCATGTTCAACACCATATGGTAAAGGGACGGGCTGTCGTAGTCCTGCTTGCCGAGGCGGTGGTAGAGGCTCAGGCGGCGCT
>CAYRUF010000048.1:0-34137 GCA_964427375.1 uncultured Desulfatibacillum sp.
GACGGGCTGTCGTAGTCCTGCTTGCCGAGGCGGTGGTAGAGGCTCAGGCGGCGCTTGTCTTCGTGGTGCACGATGCGCGCGGCCTCTTCAGAGGTCACTTTTTCTCGCCTTTCAACGCGCTGGATCCGATTGTCAAGGTCGTCGACCAGCAGGATATGGATCGCGTCCGGATGGCTCCTCAGGATGTACTGGCTGCCGCGGCCCATGATGATGGCGTTGCCCTCGTCGGCGATCTGGACCACGGTCAGGACCAGGTAGTCCAGGTAGAGCTTCTCGTCGATGTACCCGGAGTCGTCCCGCAGGATCTTGCTGACCATCCCCCGCGAGGAGATGATGCGGGTCATGAAGCGGGACAGCCGCGTGCCGGCCTCCTTTTCGACCGACAGGACGAAGTCGGTGGACACCTTGGCCTTGTCGGCGATTTGCTGGACGATTTCGCGGCTGGCCATGGTGTAGCCGTACGCTTCTGCCAACATCTTGCCCAGCGCCATGGCGCCGGCGCCGAATTGCCTCGATATGGTGATAACCGCCATCGCAACTTCTCTCCTTTTCGCCGGAAGCGGATCGATCGATCCCGGCTGCCGGCCTTATCTCTTGACCGGTGGGATCAAAAGGGTGGGAAACGCCGATTTTTCAGCGATGGCGCGCGGCGTGCTTCCGACCCAGCGCTCCATCCATAGATTCTTCGCGGAAGACCCCAGCACGACCAGGGTGGCCTGGCACTCCTTGGCGGCCTTTTCGATTTCCGCCTCCGGGTCGCCCACGTAAACATGCGACCGCGCGGCGATCCCAGCGTCCTGAAACCGCGCGCAGAGCTCCTCCAGACGGCTCTTGGTGTCCTTGCGGATTTTTTGAGCCTGCATGGCGGAGGACCCCTCGATGTCTTTTTGATCGGCCACGTGCACGATTTCGACTTCCTCGATGAGGCCCTTCAGGTTGATGAGATAATCGATCCCCCGCAGGCTGGCGGCGGACCAGTCGGTCGCCAGCAGGGGGCGTTCGAACGGCTGGCCCGTGGCAAACGGACTGTCGGAAACCGGTTTGTAGACCAGGACCGGAATGGACACGCGGCGAATGATTTCGGTCACGGTCGAACCGGAATAGAACTGTTCGAGGCCGGTTTTATGCGTGCGCCCGATGACGACGAGATCGGCCTCCTCCTTTTGGGCGGCCTTGGCCACTTCGGCTACCAGGCTGCCGACCTGGATGTAGACCCCCACCTCCATGCCCTGCTCAAACAGCCGCTCCGCCCAGTCGATGAAGCGGATATTGGCCGCCTCCTTCATGCGGACCGCCTCGTCCTTCTGGTACCCGACGCCGCGCTGCATGGCGACCTTTTCGCGTTCGATGACGTTCATGAAGACGATGTGTTCGAGAGAGGCCTTGCGCAGGCTCAGCAGCGATTGGATGGCATCGTATCCGAGGTCCTCAAATTTGGTCACAAACATCAGCTTTTGGATTTTCATAAGCTTGTTACCTTCGATGGGAAATTCCTGCGAAGCGGTCTCAGCCGATGGCCTTTTTGATGGTTTCGGCCAGCACATCGGCATCGACCGGTTTTTCGAGATAGAAGTCCGGCTCCGGCACCGGGGTTTCGCCGAATTCCGTCAACGCCTGCTGGGAGCGCAGAAAGGTTTTTTTGGCGATGCCCGAGAGAATAATGACCTTGACCTTGGCCAGCGACGGGTTGGTCTTCAACTCCCGGTAGAGCCGGATGCCGCTTTGCCGGGGCATGAGCACATCCAGAATGATCAAATCCGGCTTTTCGGACTTGATCATCTGCAAGCCTTCCTCGCCGTTTCCGGCTTCGACCGGAAGGTAGCCGTTTTCTTCCAGCACGGTCGTGGTGAACAACCGGACATCCGGATCGTCATCCACGGTCAGCACTTTTTTGGCCATGGTCCTAACCTCCTTCGCTTAGAGATCCCTTTCGACCCTAAATACCGCTTAACCTCAAAAAAGTCACGCACTGGTTCCTTCTTCCCGGAAGGGCAGCCAAACGCGGATGACCGTACCCTGGCCCAGCTGCGTCTCGACCTCGATGCGCCCGCCGTGCTCCTCGACCAGTTTGTGGGTGACGAGCAACCCCAAACCGGTGCCCCGATGGCCCTTGGTGCTGTAGAAGGATGTGAACATCTTTTCTTTGACCTCGTCGTTCATGCCGGTGCCGTTGTCGCTCACCTCGAATTGGATCAGGTTGTGGGGCTCGGCCTTGGTTTTGACTTGCACCCGCAACTTTTTGGAGGTGCTCTCGTCGAACAAACAGGCGTCCATGGCGTTGGACACCAGGTTGAGCAGCACGGTGTGCAGGGTATGGGGATCCATGAGAACCGATCCGATGGCGGGATCGAAATCGCAGATCAACTCGGTGCGCTCCTGCTCGGCCCGGTCCCGGACCAGGTCGCAGACCTCCGCTGCAATCTCGTTGGGGGAGCATCTTTCGAATTGGGGTTCGCGCTCTTTGGAATAGGAGAGCAGGTCCATCACCAGGTTGGAGGTCCGCCCGATGGCGCGTTTGATCATGTCCCAGCCCTTGTTCAGCTTTTCGCTATCCTTTTTGGCGATTCCCACGTCTACCAAATAGCTGCCTCCCTTGAGGCCGTGCAGAATGTTCTTGATGCCGTGGGCCAGCCCGGCGACCGTCTGGCCGACGGCCGCCAGGCGCTCCGAGTGGACCAGTTCGCGCTGGAGGCGCTTGATCTCCCGCAGATCCTGGAAAAACGCAACGCTGCCCAGCTTCTGGCCGCGCTCGTAGAGGATGCTGCCGGAGAACATGACGGGAATGAGCTCGCCGGACTTGGAGGTGATGGAGGCCTCCCGCCATGGAAGTTCCTTGAACGACCGGTGGGCGTCCATGGCGCGCTGGACGGTGCCGGCCAGCTCTTCCGAGAGCAGCTCCGGCAGAGAACGCCGGTTGACGACCTCTTCCTGGAAATAGCCGAAAATCCGCTCCGCTCCCGGATTGAACACCACGATCTGGAAATGCTCGTCGGTGGCCACGATTCCGTCATTGGAGCTGCGGATCAGTTTGTCCAGGAAATTGGTTCGACGCCGCAGCTCCCGGGTGGCGGTTTCGATCTTGCCTTCCAGGTCGTGGGTGTATTCACTCAGCTGCCGCCGGATGTCGATCTTTTCCTCGGCGCGCTTGAGGGCAATCGTCAGGGCGTCGTCTCGCACCGGCTTGTTGATGAAGTCGGACGCCCCGAAATGCAGCGCCTCGATGGCGTTGGCGATATCGCCGTGCCCGGTGATGATGATGACTTCGGTGTCCGCATCCATGCCTTTGATGCGTTTGAGCACCTCGATCCCGTCCATTCCGGGCATCTTGATGTCCGTGATCACAATTTGGGCGCGCTTCCGTTCGAACGCGGAGATGCCGTCCGTGCCGCTTCCCGCCGTGGCAACCTCATAGCCGTCGGCTCTCAGCGAACGAGCGAGAACTCTCAAAATGTCCGGTTCGTCGTCGATGAGCAGAATGTGGGTCACGGACGTTCCATCCTCTTCAGCGGGCCGCGGGGAACGTCAGCCGGAAAGTGGTGCCCCGGCCCGGTTCGGATTCAACCTCGATCTGGCCCTCGTAGTCCTTGACGATCCCGTAGCTGATGCTCGTTCCCAGGCCGGTGCCCTTGCCGGTCTTTTTGGTGGTGAAAAACGGTTCGAACAATTTGGTTCGGACGTGCTCCGGCATGCCGATGCCCGTGTCCGTCACCTCGGCCACGACGTTTCCCTCCCGGCGGAAAGAACGAATCTTCAGACGTTTGGATTTGTCCGCCAGGTCCGTATGAGCGGTCTTTTCATCCATCGCGTCGATGGCGTTGCTGACGAGATTGACAAAGACCTGCTCCAGGCGGTTGTGGTCGGCCAGGATGGCCGGGATCTCGGGGTCGAGGTCCAACACCACCTCGACGCTGTGCGCCTTCAGCTGATGCCCCAGGATCTTGAACACATCCAGGATGGGATCGTTGATGATCACCCGACTGCGCACGATCTCGGACTGCCTGGAAAAATCGCGCACATGCTTGATCACGACGGAGGCTCGCTCGACGTTGGCGACGATGTCCTCGGCCACGTCTTTCAAATCGGCGTTGTCGAACGTGTGGCCTTTTTTCAGCATCTTCAAGATGTAGTCCGCCGATACCTGGATGACGTTCAGCGGCTGGTTGATCTCGTGGGCCATCCCGGCGGCCATGACGCCCAGGGTGGTCATCTTGCCCGCCTGGACCAGCTGGGCTTCGCGTTCAACGGTGTCGGTGATGTCGGTCGTGGTGGCGATCAGCACGTCCCGGCCGCCGTATTCCGCACGGCTGACGTTGATGTTGACGAAAAAAGAATTGCGGCCTTTTTTGTAGTGGCGCTTTTTGGAGAAAAGAACGAACTGGCCCTTTTCCAGGCGCTGCAGGCCGTGGCGGATGTCATCGTCGCCCTCATCCCCCAAGACGAAAAACGGCAGCCGGACCAGCTCCGCCTCGCTGTAGCCGTAGCAATCGACGGCGGTCTGGTTGGTGTCGAGGATCTGAAAGGTTTGCGGGCTGAGGATGAAAATCGGGTTGGGGTCGTTGTTGAACAGCGAACGGTATTTCTCCTCCGATTTGGTGACCTGCTCCTGCAGCATGTCGTTTTCGATGGCCACGGCGATCCGGTTGCCGATCAGCTCCAGCACGTTGATCAACTCTTTCGGAAAGTGCAACATCGTCCGGCTGCTGATCCGGATGACGCCGAAGGTCTCCTTCCCCTTGGAGCTGATCGGGATGTAGGCGACGCTTTTCAGATGCTGCTCCTCGATCAGCCGGATTTCGTCGCTGCAGTGCTGCGGCAGTTCGTCAAATGTGATGAAGCGGCGCATGCTTCCGGCGTAGTGAATGGCGCTCTCCTTGCCGGCGACGGGCAGGACCCGGCAGGCCTTGTCGGAAAGCCCGGAGCTGAACCGCAAGTGGTAGCAGCCGTCGTCTCCCAGCAGAAACACGCACACGCCGTCGGCCGGCACCAGCCGCTGCAGCTCTGCGATGGCCGTGCGGATGCGCTCCTCCAGCCCGGCAGCGGCGCTCAAGGCCGAGTAGATGGACACCATGGCGCTCAGTTCGGCCGTGTGGCGCTCGCGCTCCTCCTCCGCGCGCTTGTCCTCGGTCTTGTCCCAGAGGGTTTCGATCGCACCGATGATGCGGCCGTCGGGCGATTTGATCGGCGCCGCGGTGAACCAGCACCACTTTCCGGCCTCGCCCAGGCGCGGGAAGAAGCCCTCGGCCTCATAGGCCCCGTCGATGAGCGCGGATTTGCGCCAGGTGGTCCCATAAAGCCGTCTGATCTCCGCTTCATCGCTCTGATCGAGGATGACGTCGGCCATGGCGGCCCGCTCGCTTTCGTAAAAGGGCATCCATTGGCGGCTGGTGCCGATCATCTGATTGGCGCTGAACCCCGTCAGGTTTTCGAGGGCTCTGTTCCAATGCGTGATGATGTGGTCCTGGTTGATCACAAAGGTCGGAATGGTGCTGCCGCGAATGATCTGATGAAGCGCCTGCTCCTTGTCGACCAGCTCTCTTTCGATTTCGCGGGACCGCTGGTTGCGGCGCTCGATGATGGCGGTCATGCTCTGCATCAGGCGCCGCACGAAGATGACGACGGCGACCGGGTTGCGCTTGATGCGGGCTAGTTCGCGGTAGGATTCGATCCGCACCTTCTCGACCTGGAGAAAGTCGCGGATGGCGCGCGCCTCGAAATGGTCGATCAGTTTCAGGCCGGGCGGCTTGGTTTCACGGATGGTTTCGATGATGGTGTTGCTGTTGGTCAGCTCCAGAAGGGTGTCCAAGTTCCCGAACTTGAAGAACTCCGTATAATCCGCATACGTCG
Source organism: uncultured Desulfatibacillum sp. (assembly GCA_964427375.1). Lineage (GTDB taxonomy): Bacteria > Desulfobacterota > Desulfobacteria > Desulfobacterales > SpSt-501 > SpSt-501. Next base: position 5,845 of record CAYRUF010000048.1, read on the forward strand.
GAATTCCGATGGAGGCGGCATAGCGAATGCCGTCCGCACTCTGGTTGATGTCGGCGACCCCGAGGATTTCCGGCCGCTGGTCGGCGAAGACGGCATCGGTCAGGAACTCCAGAAAGGCTTTGCACGCCCGGCCGCCGCCGACAATGGCGATGGTGGAACCCAGGAATTCGCGGATCACGGCATCCTCGTCTAGAAGAAAACCAACGTAACGACCACAAAGCAGGGCACCAGGAACACCAGAGCGTATTTCAGGACGTAGCCGAAAAAGCTCGGCATCTTCGTTCCGGCCTCTTCGGCGATGGAGCGCACCATGAAGTTCGGGGCGTTGCCGATGTAGCTGCAGGCGCCGAAGAAGACCGATCCGGCCGAAACCGCGGCGAGGTAGGCCGGCATCTCTCCCATGAGGTGGACCACGCTCACGCTTTCGGGCACCCCGGGGTAGAAGCTGCCGAGCGCGGTGCTGAAAAACGTCAGGTAGGTCGGGGCGTTGTCCAGAAATGCGGAAAGCGAACCGGCGGCCCAGAAATAGTGGGCCGGCTGATTGACGGCGTTGATGAGAAACGCCATGGCCCCGTTGGGTCCGGCCTTCAGGATGAGCAGGCAGGGCAGCATGGTGATGAAGATGCCGATGAACAGCAGGGCCACTTCCACGATGGGCGCCCAGGTGAAATTGTTGTCTTCGCGCACCGCGGTGCGCGTGGTGGCCAGCGAGACGGCGCCGAGGACGATCAGCAGCCCGTCGCGCACCCAGTCCTGCACCCCGCGGTGGACGCCCAGCGTGTTCAGCTCCCCCCAATCGACCACCCCGCTCATGAGCACGGCGCCGACGATGCCCGCCAGGAGGATGAAGTTGTGGGTCCCCTCCAGCTTGAGCGGCTCCTTGGGCCCTTTGGCCGGCCGATCCTTGGCGCCTTCCTTGCGGTAGTAATAGGAATCCAGAATGAAATAGGTCGCCAGCAGCAGGCCGGTCACCAGCAGCATGTGGGGCAGGATTTTAAAAGTCCAGAAGAAGGACACCCCGTGAAGAAAGCCCAAGAACAGGGGCGGGTCCCCGAGCGGGGTCAGGCTGCCGCCGACATTGGCCACCAGGAAGATGAAGAACACCACCATGAAGGAGCGGTTCTTGCGGAAGCTGTTGGCCCGCAAAAAGGGGCGGATCATCAGCATGGCCGCACCGGTCGTGCCCATCCAGGAGGCGATGGCCGTTCCGACCACGAGCATCGTCGTGTTGACGGCCGGCGTTCCCCGCAGGGAGCCGCGCAGCAGAATTCCGCCGGAGACCGTATAAAGCGACCAGAGCAGGATGATGAACGGAACGTAATCCGCCAGGATGATGTGGATGATTTCATGCACGGCCACGAAACCGTGGGCGAAAATGAAAGGGATCCCCAGCGATGCGGCCCAAAACCCTGAAACCTTGCCGTAGTGGTGGTGCCAGAAGCTCGGCAGCACGAGCGGCATGAGCGCGATCGAAAGCAGCATGCAGGCGAAGGGGATGCAGCTCCAGATCGGCAGCGATTCCCCGAGGGTGTGCGGCGCCGCCGCGGCGGCCCCCGCCGGGGCCGAGGCTGCCGTTTCGGGGGCGTACATCAAGACCGGCAGAACGCATAGGATGGCCAAGGCCAGGAACCGTTTCATCGGATAGTCCCCTTTCTGCAACGCCATGTGCCGCAAGCAATCGTCGGCGCGGATGGTATCGAGGAGGAGCGGTTCAGGTATGCCGGCGCCCGCGCAATGGTCACGATGGTGAGGAATCCACGACCCAGTTTTTGTTGGCTTAGCAAACTCTTGATAAATTGGGAAGAATTTTTTATTTTACCTTCTCGTAAAGCAGGGTTTCGGAGTCGGAGAGGGGCCAAGGGGAGCACATACCTAAAGGAGGGCAGAATGATCACCCACCTGTTTCGTGCCGTGTTATGGATGATGGGGGTTTGGGCGGTTTCCGTCTCGGGGGTGGCCGCCGAAAGCCAGCCGCCGGCCGAAGGAGTCGCCCTGCCGGCAATCACCCTGGCGGCTCCCAAGGACGCTGCGCATCAGGCCTATCTGGGGCTTGCGGGTAAAAAACAGTTTACGGTGGCCGATATCCCGGCGGAGGTGGTCGTCATTCAGATCTTCAACATGTACTGACCGCACTGCCAGAAGGAGGCTCCTTCTGTGAACGAGGCGTACCGTAAAATTGAAGCCGATCCCAAGCTCAAAGACAAAGTCAAGCTCATCGGTATCGGCGTGGGCAATTCGAGCTTCGAGGTCGATTACTACAAAAACAACTACAAGGTGCCGTTTCCGCTCTTTTCGGATCCGGATTTCAAGATTCACAAGCTGGTAGGGGAAGTGCGGACTCCCTATTTCATCGGGGTGAAAAATCAGAAGGGTACTGCTCCCAAGGTTTATTATTCCAAGCTCGGCGGCAGCCAGGACCCGGAGGAACTGCTCAAGAAGGTGTTGGCCAATTCAGGATTGCGCTGACACCCTTTTACGGGAGGTGCAGCATGAGGAGCATCATGATGGCGTTCGGTCTGGTGGCCTGGTTCTGGGCCGCTGCGGCTCCGGCCGGGGCGCAGACGCTGAAGGACAGCATTTTCGACCCCGGCGTTTTGAAGCCGATCGACAGCACGCTCAAGGTCAAGAAGGGGCAGGCGGCCCCGGATTTCACATTGCCCTCGATCACCGGCGAGAAGGTGCGGCTGAGCCAGTATCGGGGCAAGAAGAACGTGGTGCTCTCCTTCGTTCCGGCGGCGTTCACGCCGGTATGCTCCGACCAGTGGCCGGGCTACAACATGGCGCGCGGCCTGTTCGAACAGCACGACGCGATCCTGCTCGGCATCACCGTCGACAACATTCCCACGCTGTATGCCTGGACCCGGCAGATGGGATCGGAGCTCTGGTTTCCGGTGTTGTCGGATTTCTGGCCGCACGGCGCGGTCGCTTCGAAATACGGGCTGCTGCGATCAGACGGGGTTTCCGAGCGGGCGCTGATCTTCATCGACAAGAAGGGGATCATCCGGGATATTCTGGTCAGCGATATCAACAAGCGTCCCGATCTGGAACGCTGCGCCGTCGCTCTGGACAAGCTCAACAAAAATTAAGATTTTTTGCACATGTTGCACAATTTTCTTGACAAGTGCAATTTATTTCGCATAAATTGCACAACATGCTTAAGCCGGTTGCCGAATATGATTGCCTGGTTCTTGGTTGCGGCAATTCCCTGATTGGGGATGACGGGTTCGGACCGGCTGTCATCCAGCACCTCGAAACGCACTACCTTCTTCCCGATTCCGTCGCAGCGATAGACTGCGGCACTTCCATCCGCGACATCTTGTTCGACTTGCTGCTTTCGCCGCAGAAGCCCCGCAAGATAATCGTCATCGACGTCACCGACAGCCCGGGCTTGGCGCCGGGAAACATCCGAGAAATCGATATCAGTCAGATCCGTCCCGAGAAGATCGGCGATTTTTCGCTGCATCAATTCCCCACCACCAACATGCTCCGCGAGATCAAAGAGGAGACGTCCATCGACGTGAAAGTCTTCGTGGCCCAGGTCGCCGGCCTCCCGTCCGAGGTAATGCCCGGGCTGTCCGATCCGGTGCGCGCAGCCATACCGGCGATGTGCGAGCGCATCCTAACGGAAATCGAGTCAACGCCCAACCAACGGAGGAACCCATGATTGAAATCCGCGTGGGCCAGCTTGCCGACCGGCTCGGCGTGCACCGCAATACGGTGACCAATTGGATCCGGAGCGGTAAATTGCGGGCAACGGCCACCGTCGGCAAGAAATATCTGATTGAAAAAGAAACCCTGCTCCAGTTCTGCCGGGAGCAGGGCATCCCGGAGGCCGTCATGCCGGCGGTTTCCGAGTTCAACGCGGTTCCCGCATTCGAAAAAGCGCACAACCCCTCAGACCCTTATTCCCATACCCCCAACCCAGAGGTGACTATGTCAGCCAAACCCATCGGATCGGTGCTGGTGGTCGGAGGCGGCATCGCCGGGATGCAGGCGACGCTCGATCTGGCCAACTCAGGCTATTACGTCCACATGGTGGAAAAAAGCGCGGGCATCGGCGGCGTCATGTCCCAGCTCGACAAGACCTTTCCCACCAACGACTGCGCCATGTGAATCATCTCCCCCAAACTGGTCGAGGTCGGCCGGCATCTCAACGTCAATCTGCTCACCCTGTCTGAAGTGGTCGAAGTTACCGGCACCGTCGGGAACTTCCGCGTCAAGGTCAAAAAGAATCCGCGCTATGTCGACATGGACAAGTGCATCGCCTGCGGCCTGTGTGCGCAGAAGTGCCCGCGCAAGGTCGATGACGAGTTCAACATGGGGCTGAATCAGCGCAAGTCCGCCTTCATCAAATACGGCCAGGCGGTGCCGCTGAAATACGCCATCGACGGCCAGACCTGCATCTACCTGACCCGCGGCAAGTGCAAGGCCTGCGAGAAATTCTGCCCCACCTCCGCCATCAACTTCGCGGACAAAGAGGAGGTCACCACCCTGAACGTCGGCGCCGTGATCCTATCTCCCGGCTTCAAGCCGTTCGATCCGTCCAAGTTCGATTTCTACGGCTACGGCCGGATCCGCGACGTGGTGACCAGCCTGGAGTACGAGCGGCTGCTGTCATCGAGCGGCCCGTGCATGGGCCACCTCGTGCGTCCCTCGGACGGCCGCGAGCCGCGCCGCATCGCCTGGATCCAGTGCGTCGGCTCGCGCAACACCAACCGCTGCGACAACGGCTACTGCTCGAGCGTCTGCTGCATGTACGCCATCAAGGAGGCGCTGGTGACCGCCGAACACACCACGGGCGGCGATCTCGACCAGGCCATCTTCTACATGGACATCCGCAGCCACGGCAAGGAATTCGACCGGTTCTACGAAGGCGCCAAGGCCAAGGGCGTGCGCTTCATCCGCGCGCGGCCGCACTCGATCGATCCCGGCCAGGACAACTGCGGCGTGACCCTGCGCTACACCACCGAGGACGGCCGCCAGCAGGTGGAGGACTTCGACCTGGCGGTGCTGTCCATCGGCATGGAGCCGACCGCCGACTCCCAGCGCCTGGCTGAGATTTTCGGCCTCGAGCTGGATCACTACCGCTTCGCCAAGACCACCGATGTTGCGCCGGTGTCGACCAACCGGCCGGGAGTGTTCGTGGCCGGCGCGTTCCAGGCGCCCAAGGCCATTCCGCGGTCGGTGGCCGAAGCGTCCACCGCGGCCTGCGAGGCGGCAGTGGCGCTGATGCCCGCGCGCGGGTCGCTGACCCAGGAAAAAACCTATCCGCCCGAGCGCAGCGTGTCCGTCGAGGAGGACGTGCGCATCGGCGTGTTCGTGTGCTCCTGCGGCATCAACATCGCCGGCATCATCAACGTCGACGACGTCACCCGGTACGCCCGCACGCTGCCGCACGTGGTCTTGGCCGAAAACAACCTGTTCAGCTGTTCGGCCGACACCCAGGAGCTCATGGCCAAGAAGATCAGCGAGCACCGCCTCAACCGCGTGGTGATCGCAGCCTGCACCCCGCGGACCCACGAGCCCCTGTTCCAGGACACGCTCATGGTTTCGGGGCTCAACCCCTACCTGGTCGAAATGGCCAACATCCGCAACCAGAACTCCTGGGTGCACCAGCGCGAGCCCGAGCGGGCCACCGCCAAGGCCAAGGACCAGGTGCGCATGGCCGTGGCCAAGGCCGCCCTCAATCGACCGATCCAACGCGGCAAGGTCAACGTGGTGCCCAAGGCGCTGGTCGTCGGCGGCGGGATGGCCGGGATGCATGCGGCCCTCAGCCTGGCCGACCAGGATTTTCAGACCGTGCTGCTGGAAAAATCGGGCCGATTGGGCGGCAACGGCTGGAACGTGAACACCACCGACCGCGGCCTGGCCGTGCGCCCCTTCCTGGAGGGCGTCATCGAACGGGTGGAAAACCACCCCAAGATCAAGGTGCTCAAGAACGCCGAACTCCAGACCGCCATCGGCTCGGTGGGCAGCTTCGTGAGTTCGGTGCGGGTCAACGGCGAGGAGCGCGCCGTCACCTACGGCGTGGCGGTGATCGCCACCGGCGGCAAGGAGAGCCGTCCGGAGGAGTATCTTTACGGCGAGGACTCCCGGGTGATGACCCACTTGGAGTTCGACGCCGTGATGCGGGACAACCCGGGTTCGCTGAAAAAGGACCAGAGCGTGGTCTTCATCCAATGCGTCGGGTCGCGCGACGAGCGGCGGCCTTACTGCAGCCGGGTGTGCTGCACCCACTCGGTGAAAGCGGCGCTGGCGCTCAAGGAGCTCAACTCCCAGATGAACGTCTATGTGCTCAACCGCGACATCCGCACCTACGGCGAGCGCGAAGACCTCTACCGCAAGGCGCGGGACCTGGGCGTGATCTTCATCCGCTACGACGTGGACCGCAAACCGGTGGTGCGCCGAGAGGGCGAGGACCTGGCGGTGGACGTGTTCGACCCGATCCTGCAGATGCCGGTTTCGATTACCGCCGATCACCTGATCCTGGCGGCGGCCATCGAGCCCAACGTCACCAAGGATCTGGTGGAGCTCTACAAGTGCGCCGCCAATGCGGACGGCTTCCTGAACGAGGCCCATCCCAAGCTGCGGCCGGTGGACATGGCGGTGGACGGATTGTTTGTGGCCGGTCTGTGCAACTACCCCAAGCCGCTGAACGAAACCATCGCCCAGGCGAAGGCCGCCGCCGCCCGTGCGGCCACCATCCTCTCGCAGACCGAGATGACCCTGGACGCCATCAAGAGCTTCGTGACCGACGCGTGCGACGGCTGCGCCTTGTGTCTGGACGTCTGCCCGTATCGCGCCATCAAGCTCGAAGAGCACCAGGGGGATGACGGCCGGAACCATCGCCGGATCGCCACCGACCCGGCGCTGTGCAAAGGCTGCGGGCTGTGCGCCGCCACCTGCCCGAAAGGGGGTGTTTTCGTGCACGGGTTCACGCTGGATCAGCTCAAGGCGCAGGTCGCCGCCGCCCTGGAGAATGCCTGATGGCGTTGCCGAAAGCCCATCTTCGGCGTTGGGCTTCGCGCCGCGGTTGCTGCGGCGTACCGGAAGTACGCCTTGCAACGCGGCGCTCGCCCGCCTTGAAGCTGGAGCTTTGGGCAACGCCATTTGAACCCATTTTTGAGGATGGATGAAGCACTCATCGGCAATTGAAACAGCTGCGCAAACAAATCGTTTTTAGGCAAACAATAAGGAGACGCGCGAAATGAGTGAAAAATTTGAGCCAGTCATTTTGGGGTTTCTCTGCAACTGGTGCGCGTATGCCGGCGGCGATCTGGCCGGGGTGTCCCGGCTGCAGTACCCGCCCAACATGCGCGCCGTGCGGGTGATGTGCACCGGCATGGTCCACCCCGACCTCGTGCTCGAGGCCTTCAACCGAGGCGCGGACGGCGTGCTGGTGATGGGCTGACATCTCGGCGAATGCCATTACCTGGAGGGTAATCAAAAGGCATTGGACCGGAGCGAAGCAACCCGCATGGTGTTGGAGGTGCAGGGCATCGACCCGGATCGGTTCGGGATCGAATGGGTGTCCTCGGCCGAAGCCCCGCGGTTTGCCGAAGTGGTGACGAAGTTCACGGAGCGGATCCGCAGCATCGGACCGAACCCCATCCCCCGCCGCCAGGCCGCCGCTTCCGCGGCGCAGGCGGGCTGAAGAGCGAGGTGAGCCCATGACGATCGAACCGATCAAGCTCGGCCGGGAGAAGAAGAGCCTTTTCAAGGATAAGGTCATGCAACTGCTGCCGGACGGCGGCAACCTGAACGCCTGTCTGACCTGCGGCGCCTGTTCGTCCGGTTGCCCGGCCACGGGTCTGGAGGGCATGGACCCGCGCAAGTTCCTGCGCATGGCCGCCATGGGGTTGGACGACCAGATTTTGAAAAGCGACTGGATCTGGATGTGCACGCTCTGCTGGCGCTGCCTGTACGTCTGCCCGATGAAGATCGACATCCCGCAGCTGGTCTACCACGCCCGCAAGAGCTGGCCCCGCGAGGATCGGCCCAAAGGCATCCGCGGTTCCTGCGACATGGCGCTCAAGCATGACACCTGCAGCGCCATGGGCGCCTCGGAGGAGGACTTCCGCTTCGTGGTCGAGGACGTCCTGGAGGAGGTGCGCGCCAGCCAGCCCGGCTGGGAGAACCTGGATGCCCCCATCAACAAGATGGGCGCCGAGCTGTTCCTCAACCAGAACTCGCGCGAGCCCGTCACCGAGCCGGACGAGATGGTGCCGCTGTGGAAGATTCTGCACACGGTGGGAGCCGACTGGACTTACGGAACCAAGGGCTGGGCCGCCGAGAATTACTGCATGTTCATGGCCGACGACGAGAGCTGGGAGCGCATCGTGCGCACCAAGGCCAAAGCGGTGGACGACCTCCAATGCAAGGTCTGGCTCAACACCGAGTGAGGGCACGAACTCTTCGCAGTCCGGGTCGGACTGCAAAAGTACAACATCCCGCACCGATTCGAGATCCGGAGCATCATTCAATACTACGCTCAGTGGATCCGCGACGGCAAGCTCAAGGTCAGTTCGGACTGGAACAAGGACCTCAAGGTCAAGTTCACGGTTCAGGACCCCTGCCAGCTCGTGCGCAAAAGCTTCGGGGATCCGGTGGCCGAGGACCTGCGCTTCGTGGTCAAACGCGTGGTGGGGGAAGAAAACTTCATCGACATGACCCCCAACTACTCGAACAACTACTGCTGCGGCGGCGGCGGCGGATCGCTGCAGGCCGGCTATGCCGAGGCCCGGCGCAGCTTCGGAAAGCTCAAGACCGACCAGATACTCGCCACCGGGGCGGCCTACTGCATCGCCCCCTGCCACAACTGCCACTCCCAGATCCACGACCTGAGCGAACACTATAGCGGCGGCTGGCACACCGTGCATTTGTGGACGCTCATCTGCCTGGCGATGGGGTGCCTGGGTGAAAACGAACGGGCTTACCTGGGGCCGGATCTGGCCGAAGTCGGGCTCTAAGGGCCTGCGAGAGGAGGCGACATGAAGACGTTTTTCAATCTCATCCAGGACGTCCAGAAGCCGGGGCTGTGCCATCGCTGCGGGGGGTGCGTCACGTTCTGCAGCGCCGTGAATTACGGGGCCCTCGAGCTCGATCCGGACGGCAAGCCGCGCTACGGGGCCATTGAGAAATGCATCGAGTGCGGGCTGTGCCATGCGATCTGCCCCGAAGTCGACGAGCTCGAGACGGAAACCCGCGAGCTGGCGGGCTGGGTGGCGCCGATCGGCCGCGTGATCGAGACCACCGTGGCCCGGGCCGGAGATCCGGCCGTGCGCCGGAACGCAACGGACGGCGGCGTGGTGACGGCCCTGCTGGTGCACCTGCTCGAGCGCGGCCGCATCGACGGGGCCATCGTGACCAAGCAGGTCGGCCCCTTCCAGCGCCGGCCGGCATTGGCGACCTCCATCGAGGAAATCAAGGATGCGGCCGGGTTTTTCTTCGACACCTCCCACGGTATCAAACGCTTCGGCGATCAGTACCTGCTGTATTCGTCGATTGAAGAATTCGATCCGATGATCAAAAAAGGCCTGCGGCGGGTCGCCCTGGTGGGGACTCCCTGCCAGATCAAGTCCGTGCGCCGCATGCAGACGCTCGGCCTGGTGCCTTCCGAATCCATCCAGCTTTGTCTAGGCCTGTTCTGCTCGGGCAACTTCACTTTCGGCGAAGAGCAGCGCCGCGATTTGGCGGCGGCGGGCGGGTTCAGCTGGGAGGACGTCCGCAAGGTCAATATCAAGGATGATTTTATGGTGCACCTGAAGTCGGGCGAGGTCAAAACGATTGCGCTCGACGACCTGCAGTCCATGCGGCGCTACGCCTGCCGATTCTGCGCGGATTATGCGGCCGAGTTCGCGGACATCGCCTTCGGCGGGATCGGCGCGGAGGAGGGCTGGACGACCGTCATCATCCGCTCGCCGCTGGGCCGGGCGGCCTTTGCCGACGCCAAGGGTGCGGCGGCGCTGGAGGAATTCAGCGTGAAACGGAACCCCAACTTCGCCACCCAGGCCCTGGCCAAGGTGCAGTCATGGTCGGCCAAGAAGCGCCAGGTGGCCCAACAGAACCGCCGGCAGCTCGGACCCAAGGCCGTGCAGGTGAAGGGATAGAAGCGGTTGCAGAGCCCCGTCCGACGGCCGGGGGGCGTGATCCAGGTTTCTGAGGCCACTTCCATCCGCAGGAGGTTAACGATGAGTGTACGGGTATCAAGTGAATGGTTGAATTCATGTTCGGGCTGCGAGATCTCGATCATCGACATGGGCGAGCGGCTGCTGGATGTGCTTCAGGTGGCCGATATCGTCCACATCCCGGCCCTGGTGGACAGCAAATACTTCGGTCCGTTGGGCGACCAGAAGCACCTCTCGCTGCCGGAGGCCGACGTCGGGCTCATCAGCGGCGGCATCCGCAACGCGGAGCACCTGGAGGTGGCGCTGGAGATGCGCAGGAAGTGCAAGCTCATCATCGCGCTCGGGACCTGCGCCACCCACGGCGGGATTCCGTCGCTGGCCAACTCCTGGACCCCGGTGGAGATGATGGAGCGCGTCTACAGCACCGAGACCACCGACCGCCCGGCGGCTTATCCGGCCGATGGCGTCCCGCCGCTCCTGGAGTCCTGCTATGCGGTCGACGAGAAGATCAAGGTGGACATCTACCTGCCCGGCTGCCCGCCGCATCCCGACCAGGTTTTCAACGCCCTGGTCGCGCTGGTCAAGGGCCAGCCGCTGAAGCTGCCCACCAAGAGCGTCTGCGACACCTGCCCGACCGTGCGCAAGGGCAAGGGCGAGCTCAAGCAGGTGCGCCGCTTTCTGCAGGCCCCGCAGTACCTGGCGGCGGACGAACCGCTCGACCAGATGCGCTGCCTGCTGGAGCAGGGCCTGCTCTGCATGGGGCCGGTCACCCGCGCCGGCTGCGGCGGCGATGCGGTGACCCCGCGCTGCATCTCGGCCCGCGTGCCCTGCCGCGGCTGTTCGGGCCCCGTGCGGCATGAGGGCAACCAGCTGCTCGACATGCTGAACGCGCTCGCCTCCAACGGCATCGACATCCAATCCATACCCAACCGGCCCCTGCTGCTGCGTTTTTCGGGGGCGCATTCGCTGCTCAAACCGGCGATCCATGAAAGGAGATCGAGTTGATATGAGCCAGGCCATCACCATTCAACCGATCACCCGCATCGAGGGGCACGCGTCCATCCAGATCTGGCTGGACGAGGCTGGCAACTATCAGGATGCCCGCGTGAACTACATGTCCCTGCGGGGGTTCGAGAAATTCGTCGAGGGCAAACCGGCCGAAGAGCTGCCGGACATCGTCTGCCGGATCTGCGGCATCTGCCCCTGGATGCACCATCTGGCCTCCAACAAGGCGGTCGACCGCTGCTTCGGCGTGACGCCCACGCCGGCCGGCCACAAGCTGCGCGAGCTGATGCAGACCATCGCGCATGCGGAGGACAAGCTGCTGCACTTCTATTTTCTGGCGGCGCCCGACTTCGTCATCGGCCCGGACGCCGATTACGCCGTGCGCAACGTGGTCGGCATCGCCAAGGCCAACCCGGAGCTGGCGACCCAGGTGGTCAAGATGCGCTACCTGGTCAAGATGATCCTGGACCGGTTCTCGCGCAAGACCATCCATCCCATCGCCGGAGTGCCGGGCGGGTTCTGCAAGCCCATGCTGGAGGAGGAGCGCCGGGACATCCTCGCCAAGATGAGGCAGGTCCTGGATTTCGCGCTCTTCACCATCGACTTCGCCAAGAAGAACGTCTTCCCCAAGTACCTGGACGCCATTAAGACCCTGGGGGTGATCACCACCGGGTTCATCGGAACCGTGGACAAAAACGGCGCCCACAACCTCTACGACGGTAAGATCCGCCTGATGAAGGCCGACGGCAGCCATGTCGACTTCGAGGTCCAGGATTACGCCGATTATCTCGGAGAGCACGTGGAGCCCTGGTCCTACGGCAAATTCCCCTACGCCCGCGTCTGGAACGAGGGCTTCGCCTTGGATGTGGACCAGCCCAAGGGCATCTACCGGGCCAACACGCTCGCCCGGATCAACGTGGCCGACCGGATGGCGACCCCGCGGGCCCAAGCCGAGCTCGAGGAGTTCCGCGCGCTGTTCGGCCGGCCGGCCCAGGCGACCCTGCTCTACCACTATGCCCGGCTGATCGAGGAGGTCTATGCCTGCGAGCGGGCGATCGAGATTCTGGAGGACCCGGAGATCACCGACCCGAACGTGCGCGCCAAGGTCGAACCCAGGGCCGGGCGCGGCGTGGGAAGCGTCGAGGCGCCGCGCGGGACCCTCATCCACGACTACTCCACCGACGAGAACGGACGGGTCACGCGCGCCAACATGATCGTGGGCACCACCCACAATTTGGGGCCGATTAACCTGAGCGTGAAGCAGGCCGCGCGCGCCCTGATCCATGACGGTCAGGTGACGGAGGGGATCCTCAACCGGATCGAAATGGCGGTGCGCGCCTACGACCCGTGAATCAGCTGCGCCACGCATCGCCTGGACGGCGATCACGGTGTTTCCATCCGTGTTCTGGACGCCGACAATCGGGTCATTCGGAAGTGGCCCAATTAAAAGGAGGGACATCCCGTGAGCTCAACCCCCAACGTTTACCTGGCATCGCCGGTGTTCCGGGAAATTGCCGACAACCCCAGGGTTTCGGTAAAATACAAATTCATGATCAACAAGGTGTGGAGCAACCTGAACACCGCCGCCAACGTCATCGTGGCGGACAGCCGGTTTCCGGACGAAGAGGATATCGGTCAGGTCGTTGAGCGCCATCAGGTGGATTTCATCGGCTGCCACCTCGGCCATTCGATCACCGAGCGCATTGTATCCATGCCGAGCGTCAAGGCCGTCAGCACCAGCAACGTCGGCTGGAACCACATCCACCTGCACCCGGGCGTGATCGTCACCAACACGCCCGGCGTCCTGGCCGGGACCACCGCCGATTACACCCTGTCCCTGATTCTGGCCAACCTCCGGAACATCACCGGCCTCAATCATTACGTCTGGAGCGGGCAGTGGCAGCCGGGTGAAAAGTGGGACCTGGACCGGCATATCACCAAGAACACAGAGAACCTCACCTACGGCATCCTGGGTTTGGGGGAGATCGGGCGCGAGGTCGTGCGGCGCGTGGCGCCCTGGGGCATCCATATCGGCTACCACGACATCTTCCAGAGCGCCGAGATGGAGGAGCAGTACCCGAACCTCACCTACTATGAGGATGTCGAACAGCTCTTCAAGATCGCCGACATCATTTCCATCCACATTCCGCTGGACGACGGCACGCGGCACTTCGTGGGCGAGCACCTGCTGCGCCTGATGCGGCCGCGGGCCCTGCTGGTCAACACGGCGCGCGGCGCCATCATCGACTTTGCGGCTCTCATCCGGCTGCTCCAGAGCAAGGAGATCTCGATCCACCTGGCCTTCGACGTGTACGAGGAGGAGCCGCTGCCGGCGGAAATGCTAGAACAGTTCCGCCGGATCAACGCGGAGCGGCCGGACCTGCGCTTCATCTTCACGCCGCACAGCGCCACGGCCGACGCCGACACCCGGGCGCGCATGGCGGCGACGATGCTCGCCAACCTGAATGCGCTGGCGCGCTCCACGTCGGTGCGCGACATCAAGGATCTCAACCTGATTCCGCCGCTCGCCTTCGTGAAGAAGGAGCCGCGGATGCTGGACGACTACCGGATCTTCCGGTGGTGGCAGGGGAGGTAACTAACAGATTCAAGGGTTCAGGGGGCAGGGGTTCAAATAAAAAAATCCGGGGAGGCTGGTCCTTTTATGAGCCTCCCCGGATTTTTTTGGGTAAAGGAAGCGGGCTAAGCCTTTGCCTGGGCGGTTTTCCTGCGGGCCAGCTGCAGCAGGATGATCACCGCCATGATGCATCCGCCGATAAGGTCGGTCGTCAACCCGGGCTTGATCAACGCGACGGCAGCGATCGCTAAAAGCACCCGCTCCCACGCGGCACAACGCGTCAGCAGCCAGTTCTGCACCGAGGCCGCGAGGGCGATGACCCCGACGGTGCCGGTGATGAAGACCGTCACGATCTCGAAGGCGGTTCCCTCCAACACCATGGCCGGACCGAGCACGAACATGAAGGGAATGATAAAACCGGCGATGGCAAAGCGCATGCCCTGCCAGCCGACTTCCCAGGTCCTGGCACTGGCGATGGCGGCGGCGGCAAAGGAGGCCAGCGCCACCGGCGGGGTGAGGGCCGAGAGACACGCGAAGTAGAAGATGAACAAGTGGGCGGCGATCTCCGGTACATTCAACTGGATCAGGGCCGGCGCCAACACCGAGGCGCAGATGGCGTATGCGGCAGTGGTCGGCATGCCCATGCCGAGAACGATGGCGATGACCATGGTAAAGACCAGCGCGATATAGAGGTTTCCGCCGGAGTAATTGAAAATGATCATCGCGAATTTCGTCCCCAGTCCGGTCTGGGTCAGGATGCCGACGATGATACCGGCCGCGGCGCAGGTGGCGGCGATTTCCATCGATCCCCGCGCGCCCTTGGACAGAATATCGAGGATCTTCTTGGGGCCCAGCCGGGTCGCGCTCGTGAACCAACTCACGACGATCATGGAAACGATGCCGGCCATGGCGGAGAGGTAGGGGGAGTACATCAGCACCATCAGGCAGATGAGCAGCACCACGATCGGTATGAGCAGGTAGCCCTTTTCCATCATGATCTTGTGGAATATCGGCAGATCCTCTTTTTGGAGCCCTTTCAACCCGATCGAGGCGGAGTAAAAATCGATCATGAAGTAGGCGGCGCTGAAATAAAAGAAGGCGGGGATCACGGCCGCCAAGGCAACCTTGGGGTAGGGAACGCCCAAAATCTCGGCCATGAGAAAAGCACCCGCGCCCATGACCGGCGGCACGATCTGGCCGCCGGTGGAGTTCATGGCTTCGATAGCGCCCGCCACCGCTCCTCGGAAGCCGCTGGCCTTCATCAAGGGGATGTTGAGCACGCCGTCCACGACCACGTTGGCCACCGACGAGCCTGAAGCGGTGCCGATCAGGGCGCTCGACACGATCGAGACCTTGGCCGGGCCGCCGCGCAGCCGCCCGGCGATGCAGCGGGCGAAATCCACGAAGAACCTTCCGGCGCCGGAGGAATCCACGAAAGCGCCGAACAGGACGAACAGGAAGATATAGTGCGCCGATGCCAGGACGGGCAGCCCGAGGATGCCGTCCAGGCTGAAGAGGTAGGTGATCATCCGGTCCCAGTTATATCCCCTGTGGTAAAACAGACCCGGCATGTAGCTGCCGAAGTGGCCGTAAAGGATAAAGGCCGCCGCGAGAATAGCCAGCGGCCATCCGGACGCCCGCCGCGCCATTTCCCACACGGCGATGACGAACATCAGTGAAAAGACGAAGTCCCACGCGTTCGGCACCACGCCGACCCGGTAAATCCAGTCGTCGAATTCAATGAAGATGTAAGCGGCCGGCACCACCAGGAAGAGCATGAAAACCACGTCCAGTATGGGGATGCGATCCAGTCGTTTCGCCTTCCAACCGGGCACCAGGGCGAAGACGAAAAGTCCGGCAAATACCACGTGCAGCGTACGAAAATACCAGGGGTCGATGGCGCGGATGGTGAGAACGTAGATATGAAAGAAACTCATGGCAATGCCGAGGAGATAGATGGCGATCGCTGCAATCCCCTTGGGTTTGAATTCGCGGCCCGCGGAGATTTCGATGTCCTTGATCTTCATCTCCTCAAGCTTTTTCTCGACTTCCTTGATGTCGACTTCAATATCCGTGATTTTCTGCTTTTCCTCCGCCATCGTCATCTCCCGTGGGTCTGGACGTGGTTCCAATCTTTTAATGGGTGCGGGTGCCCGCCGTGCCCCTTGGGCACCCGCACATCGTGGAATGCGGTCTAAGTTCGAAAAGCCACCTTGCTCGCGGGCATATTACTTGGCGATCAGTTTGTCCGGAAGCGCAATGCCCTTTTCCTTGTAGAATTTCACCGCGCCGGGATGCAGCGGAATGGGGCTGTAGACGATCGCTTCCGGCTTCACTTCCTGGGCGGATTTGTGGGCGGCGATCAGGATGTCCACATTGGCAAAGGTCGCCTTGAGAACTTCGTAGACAAAGTCCTCCGGGGCATCCTTGTGCACCGCCATGAAGTTCCAAACGGTGAGGGTGGGGATGTCATGGTCCGGGTTGCTCTTGTAGGTGCCCTTGGGCATGGAACCCAAGGCCAGCGAGGGGATTTTCTCATTGATCTTCTTGGCGATGTCCGCCGGCACGCCGTAGACGTTCACGTCGTGGGTGGTTTCGACCTCGGTGATGGTCACCCAAGGCAGCCCCACGGACTGCCCGTTGGCATCCAGCATGCCGTCTTTGAGCTGGGAGTTCAGGTCTGAGGAGCTGGCATTGACGATCCGCTTGGGTTTAACTCCTGCTTCCTGCAGGATTTTGGGCCAGTACGTGGCGGGGGTGCCGCCTACCGGGCCGACGCCCACGCTCTTGTCCTTCAGGTCTAGGATGCTCTTAATGCCGGTATTCTTCAGGGAATACATCTGAAAATAGGTGGTGTACATGGGGAAGATCACCCGAATGTCCGGGTGCTTCTTGCCTTTCGACCAGCCTTCCGGGTCTCCGACGAACCCTTCGTAGGCCGGTGCGGATGTCACCATGCCGAAATCCAGGTTTTTCGCCTGTAGCAATTGGACGTTGTGAACCGGGCCGCCGGTGGACTCGACATTGGCCGGCACCCCCACCTTGTCGTTCAGCAGCTTGGCGAAACCGCCGGCCCACACGAAGTAGGTGCCGCCCAGCGGTGCCGCCCCGATTGTGACTCCCTTGGGCCATCCGGGCCTTACCTGAGCTTCAGTCGAAGCAACCATGAGGGAGACGGACAGCGCGAGAATGCATGAAAGAAGAGTCAAACGTTTCATTCGGTGTTCCTCCTTTGGGTGATGTGGCCATCTCTTGGCCGAGATGGAACGTTGAAATCGGCTGCCAGCAGAGTGGAAAAGGAAATGAGCTCGCTTCAGCTTCTGACGCGATTGGCAGAACATCGTCGGAGATCTAGTTTTTGACCTGAATTTACGACCTTGATAAGGGCTTTGTCAACCTTCAACCGCTTCCGAGACCGGTCGGCCCCAGCCGATCGCCCCTGCGGCCGCCGCGGCGGTGTGCACGGATGGATGATCCGTTTATCTACCCGGCTCCTCCATCCAGGTCAATTCGACTATTTTTGATTTTGCTGTCAGATTATTTCTTACAGGGCTGTAGGTTCCGGTGCGCCTCTGCCGGCCGGCCCGGCGCGGCGCCTCGTCAGGGCTCTATGAGGCCGTGCTGAATGGCAAACCGCGAGAGTTCGGCGTTGTTGCGCAACTCCAGCTTCTTGAGGATTCGGGAGCGATACGTGTCGACCGTTTTGATGCTGATGTGATAGGTCCGGGCGATCTCGCGGTTGGTGTTTCCCAGCGCCAACCGCCGGAGCACCTGAAGCTCCCGCATGGACAGGGTGTCGAGCGGGGACCGCCCCTGAGTTCCCTTGGCCACCCGGAGGGCCAGCGCCTCGGCGGCCTCATCGGTCAGATAGCGATGGCCGTCGTGCACCCTGCGGATCGCCTTGACCAGCTGCTCCGGGGCGGACTGCTTGGTGATGTACCCCATGGCGCCGGCCTCTATGGCCCGGACCACATACTGGCCTTCTTCGTGCATGGTCAGAACGAGGATCGGCAATTGCGGGTAGTCGTTGCGGAGGAGTCGGATGGCCTCCAACCCATCGCAACTGGGCATGGAAATGTCGATGACCGCTAGATCCGGAAGGCGCTCGCGGGCTTTCCGAAGGGCCTCCCGCCCGTCCGCCGCCTCGGCGATGACTTCCATCTCGCCGCTTTCCTCGATGATGCGGCGCAGCCCCGCGCGGACAATGCTGTGGTCATCTGCCAGCAAGACCTTTATCATGGCGGCGACTCGATCGGAGCTTTTCAATCGGAGCCTTCCGGGTCGATGGCGACTCTGAAACGGACCTGGGTGCCCATGCGCTGCCCGGATTGGACCTCCAAAGATCCTCCCACCAGGCTCGCACGTTCGCGCATTCCGGCCAGTCCCAGGCCGAAAGATTCCGCCAAATGCTGCGGGTCGAACCCCCGGCCGTCATCGCTGACAACGAGACTCAACACGCCGCTCTCCACCCCCAGGGATACGTCTACGCGGCTGGCCCCGGCATGGCGGGCGATATTGGTTAAGGCCTCCTGGGTGATGCGGTAGGCCGCGGTGGCCAGCGTATCCTTTATATCAGGCGCGGGTCCGTGGTTGAAAAAGCAGGTGATGCTGGTACGCTTTTCAAAATCGGAGGTCACCCACTCCAGCGCGTCGACCAGCCCGAGGGTGTCCAGCACGCCGGGCCGCAGGCGGATCGCCATGCTGCGGACTCCGTCGATGGTTTTATCGATGAGGGTGCACATTGTCAATGCCCGTTCGGATGCCTTGGCATCCGTGCCGCTCAGCCGGTCCCGCAACCATACGGCGTCCATCCGCAGAGCCGTGAGCAATTGGCCCAATTCGTCGTGCAGCTCCCGGGCGACGGCCTTGCGCTCCTTTTCCTGGCTGTCCATGATGCTTCCGGACAAGCGCCGGAGCTGCTTCAAAATGCTCGTCACCTCCTCGGTCCGTTTTCGGACCTGGCGCTCCAGATCCTGGGAATAGCGCTGAAGCTCCTGCTGGGCCTGCTGCAGGGCTTCTTCGGCCCGCTTTCGTTCGGTCACATCGATGGAAACCGCCAGGGATCGAACCGGCCTTCCCGCCGTGGCCCGATCGCTGACGGCGGAAAGCAAAATATCGATGATATCACCGTTTTTCTTGACGAACCGATAGGGGATATCCTTGCAGAATCCGGTTTGGAAAAACCCGGGAATAACGGTTTGTTCGGCGTATTGCCGGGACGAGTCGGTGAAGAAATCAGTCAGTTTCCGGCCGATCACTTCGTCACGCGTATAGCCGAGGTTCTCAAGCCAATAGTCGCTCACGCTGACCAAGCGCCCATTGGTATCGATGGAATGCAGCATGGCCGGGGTATGGTGGTAGAGGGAGCGGTAGCGCTCCTCGCTCTCGCGCAGGGCCTGCTCGGCGGCCTGACGCTTGAGGATATCCACGCTGGCCTTTCGGTAAAGAAAAAAAACCGAGATGCCGATGAGCACGCACAGCGCCAGGATGGAGGGTCCGGCGATCCGGATCAGCGGATCCGAAACGGTTCGGGCGATCGCCGCCAGGCTGCGCAGGTGGGTAACCCGCCAGCCCGGGTAGTGATCCAGTTCGATGTGATGAATCAGATAGCCGTTGCCCTGGCGGTCGACGGCGTGCCGGTCGCTCTCCATGCGAATGCCGATCCAGTTCCAGGGGCCTTCGCCGAACTGCAGGGAGCGTGCGATCCGCTCGCGCCGGTCGTCCGAAAGCTCCTGGACGGAATGATACAGCCATTCCCGGCGATTCGAAATAAAGACCACACCGTGCGGATCGGTCACCAGCAGGATTTCATCATTGGCGCTGACCCATTCCCGTTCAATCGGTTCGACGGACGCCTTGATCACGACCACGCCGACCGGCGCCGGGCGATCTTCAACGACGATCGGATGACTGTAGTATGCGCCTCTGCGGCCCGAGGTGGTGCCGAGCGCGAGGTACGTCGCCGGTCGGCCTTGAAGGGCCGATTGAAAGTAAGGGCGGAAATCGAAATTTTCCCCGACAAAGCTGTCCGCCGACAAGCGGTTGCTGGAAGCAATCGTATCGCCCCGCCGATCCATCAGGTAGCAGACCTCGGTCTCCAGGGTGCGGTTAAAATGGTCCAGAATCAGATTCGCGCGTTCCAGGGCCGCGGCATCGTCGGGCCGCATCAAGCACTGCCGCAGGGGTTCCAGCCCGGCCAGGGTTCGCACCGGTTTGATGTTTTCCGATAAAAACGCCGAAACCCTCCGCTGGATGGTCTGCAATCGTTCCAGGGCCTGCCGCTGCGCGTCCTCCAGAGCGGATTTTTTCAGTGACGAATAATATAGGAAACCGCCGGTCGAGGCGGATAGGAAGGCCAGTAACGACAGGACCAACAAAATGAGTCGCAGCTTCATGCCCGCCAGTCTACTGAACCCGCCTTAAAAGATCAATTGCTTGACTTTGAAAGTCAAAACTGACTTAACATGGGGTCGAACCGAACGACACGCCGGCTCCCATCCCGTGGGTTGGTCCGTCTCCCGGCGATGGGGCGGCCGCCAGAGAGGCCACCGTATGCACCGAAAACTAGCGGCCCTGGTTGTGGGTCTGATTTTGACCGGCACGACGGCCTCGGCCCAGGACGCGCCCAGGGTTTCAACATTTACCCCCCAGGGTACCGTAAAGAACGTTCGACAAGCCCGAGCGGCGTTCAGCGAGGCCATGGTGCCGTTCGGCGACCCGCGTGCGGCCGTGGATCCGTTTGACATCAGCTGTTCCGAGGCCGGCCAGGGCCGGTGGGTGGACCCCCGCCACTGGGTTTACGAATTTGCGCGCGATCTGCCGGCCGGCGTGCGCTGTTCCTTCCGGTTGAGGGCCGGGCTGCGGTCGCTGGCGGGAACGGAGGTCGCGGGTCCCAGCGATTTCGCCTTTTCGACCGGCGGTCCCGCCATTCGCCGGTCGATTCCCCAACCGGGCCAGAAGGGAATCAGCGAGGACCAGGTGTTCATTCTGGTGCTGGACGGCGCGCCGGACGAGGCCACCGTGGCCGCCCGGGCCGGGTTTGCCGTCTCCGGCCTCCAGCAGCGGGTCGGGGCCCGAATCGTCGCGGGTGAGGACCGTGAGGCTATCCTCGCCGCCCATCGCTGGCTGTTCAACGACGGCACCGTTCCCGAGCAGGTTCTGCTTCTGCAGTGCCGCCAGCGCTTTCCCCAAAAGGCCCCGGTGAGCCTGGTGTGGGGGAAAGGCATTGCGGCGGCCTCGGGCGTGGCCACCGAGCAGGATCAGATCCTGCGCTTCGAGACCCGCGAGCATTTCATCGCGGAGTTCCGTTGCGAGCGGGAGAACGCGCGCGCCGGGTGCATTCCCGTTCTGCCCATGACCCTGAGCTTCAACGCGCCCCTAAACCAGGGGTCCTCGGGTGAAGCCGTCTTGAAAGGGCCCGAGGGGAAGGTTTGGCGGGCGCCGCTCGACCCCGACGGCCGCACGGTGACCTTCGCGGGGCCCTTTCCGGCCAGCACCGAATTTCAGCTCGAGATCCCCGCCGGCCTCACGGACGACTCCGGCCGGCCGCTCACCAACGCCAAGCGGTTTCCGCTCAAGGTCCGCACGGCCGGCTTTCCGGCGCTGGCCAAATTCGCGGCGCGGTTCGGCATCGTGGAGCTCCACGCCGATCCGGCCCTGCCCGTCACCCTTCGGAACATCGAGTCCCAGCCGAAGGTCCGGATGCTGAACGTGCATGCGCCGGATTCTGGGCTGTCCGGTCAGGTGACCGGCCGCATCGTCGGCATCCCGCCCGGCCGGATCGAGGACATCCAGCCCTGGCTGCGCCGGGTCGCCGCCGCCAAACGCGAGACCTCGGTGTTCGCGGGCGGGCCGGCCGCCCGCGAGCTCAAGCTTCCCAAACTCCAGGGGACCGGAGTTACGGAAGTGGTGGGGATTCCGCTTCGGAACCCCGGGCTCTACGTGGTCGAGTTCGAAAGCGCCGTCCTGGGCAAGGCCCTGCTGGATCCGCCGAAGCCGATGTTCGTCCCGACGGCCGTTCTGGTCACCAACCTCGCCGTGCACTTCAAGCAGGGGCGCGAGTCCTCGCTGGCGTGGGTGACGACCCTGGACCAGGCCGAGCCGGTGGCCGGCGCGGCGGTCAACGTCATGGACTGCACGGGCCGGATCCTTTGGACCGGCCGGACCGATGCGGACGGGGTCGCGCGCATCGAGACGGAGCTGCCGCGGGCGACGGATGAGTCCGCGTGCCGGTTCGATCTGCCGCCCCACGACTACGCCCAGCTGGGCGCCCTGAGCCGCCTGGGGTCGGGCGTTTTGGTCACCGCGCAGACCGGCGACGATATGAGCTTCGTTCACTCCAGCTGGGAGGACGGCATCGAAGCCTGGCGCTTCCAGCTGCCGGAGGAACCCGGCACCGGACCGATCATCGCGCACACCGTATTCGACCGCAGCCTGCTGCGCGCGGGCGAAACCGTGCACATGAAGCACCTGATCCGGCGCCACACCCGGGACGGGTTGGCGGTGCCGGCTGCGGAGTCATGGCCGCCGGCGGTCGCCATCCGCCATTCCGGAAGCGGACAGTCCTTTCGGATGCCCCTGACGTGGGACTCCGTCGGGGTGGCCGAGACCGAATGGAGCATCCCGCGGGATGCCAAGCTGGGAAGCTACACGGTGACCCTCGTGTCACCCGGCGGGCCGGAGGACGCAAGCCCGCCGCCGGAGGCAGAAGAAATGTCGGACTCGGCGGGGGACGAAACCTTCTCCCCGGGCCTGACGTCCGGCCGTTTCCGGGTCGAAGCGTTTCGCGTGCCTCTGCTGAAAGGCATCATCCAGCCGCCCTCCGAGCCGTTGATCGACGTCGGAGAGGTGCCGCTCGATTTAAGCGTTCACTATCTGTCGGGGGGCGGAGCGGGGCTGATGCCCGTGACGCTGCGCACCGAGGTGAGTCCGAAGCGCATACCGGCCGTCGAGGGCTTCGAGGACTTTGTCTTCGGCAACGGCTCGGTCCGCGAAGGCCTGGCGCGCAGCGGGGAGCCGGATGAGGCCGGCGAACACCCGCCCCAGCGCCGTGTCGTGGATGCGGTGCTGGATTCGGCCGGCGGGGTGCGGACGGTCGTTTCGGGGCTGCCGCGCGCGGACGTTCCTCAGGAGCTGACGGCGGAATTGGAATTCCGGGATCCGAACGGGGAGATTCAAACGGTCTCCGGCCGGGTGCCGCTCTGGAACGCCGGCTATCTGGTCGGCATCAAACCGGACGGCTGGGCGGTTTCGCGGGACGCCCTCAAGCTTCAAGCCGCCGTCGTCGACCTCACCGGCAAGCCGGTTCGCGGGGCGCGGGTCAAAATCGACGCCTTCGAGCGCAAGGTGATGACCCACCGCAAGCGCCTGGTGGGCGGCTTTTACGGCTATGACCATACCGTCGAGATCAAACGCGTCGCGACGCTGGCCGAGGGCGTGACCGACGCCAGGGGTCTGATGGCCTGCGATACGCGGCCGCCGCTTTCGGGGGAGGTCCTCCTGGTGGTCGAGAGCCGGGACCCGGACGGCCGCCCCGCCTTCGCGCACCGATCGGTCTGGGTCGCCGGCGCCAAGGACTGGTGGTTCGAAGTCGCGGACGATGACCGGATGGACCTGATTCCGGAGCGCAGGCGGTACGAGCCCGGGGAAACCGCCGTTTTTCAGGTGCGCATGCCGTTCCGGGAAGCGACTGCGCTGGTATCGGTCGAGCGCGAGGGCGTTCTGGAGACCTGGATCCGGAAGATATCCGGACACGAGCCGGTAATCGAGATCCCCATCCAGGGCCGCCATGCGCCCAATATTTTCGTTTCCGTCCTGGCCGTGCGCGGCCGAACCGGAGCGGTCCAGCCGACCGCGATGGCGGACCTGGGCAAGCCGGCGTACAAGCTGGGCATCGCCGAGCTCCGCGTGGGCTGGCGCGAGCACGAGCTGAAGGTATCCGTCACCGCCGACCGCAGCGTTTACAAGATCCGCGAAACGGTGAAGGTGTCCATCCGGGCCTTGACTGCGGACGGGAAGGCGCCGCCGGCCGGAAGCGAGGTGGCGTTGGCGGCGGTGGACGAGGGCCTGCTCGAACTGTCGGCCAACCGCAGCTGGGACCTCCTGCCGGCCATGATGGGCCGCCGGCCCTACGAGGTGCGGACCGCCACCGCTCAGATGCAGGTGGTCGGCAAACGGCACTACGGCGTGAAAGCCCTGCCGGCCGGCGGGGGCGGCGGACGCCAGGTCACCCGCGAGCTTTTCGACACCCTGCTCGCGTGGAAGGGACGGGTGCCCTTGAATGAGCGCGGCGAGGCCGAAGTCGAGGTGCCGCTGAACGATGCGCTCAGCGCTTTCCGCATCGTCGCCGTCGCCACGGGTGGAGGGGGACTTTTCGGCACGGGTGCCACCACGGTTCGGTCGACTCAGGACCTCATGCTGTTCTCCGGCCTGTCGCCGCTGGTGCGGGAGGGCGACCGCTACCGGGCCGGGGTCACCGTGCGCAACACCGCGGCCAAGGACGCCACGGTGCAGGTCTCCGCCCGCGTTCCCGGCGTATCGCCGGCCCCGGCGCCCCAGACCGTGGCGCTGGCTGCCGGCGGGGCGCGCGAGCTTTTCTGGGAGGTGGAAGCTCCCCGCGGCGCCGGGGAGCTGGTTTGGGAAATCGACGCCGCGGCTCAAGATGCCGCCGGGCAGGACCGTCTGCGCGCGGTGCAGAAAGTTCTGCCCGCCGTGCCGCAGCGGGTGTTCCGGGCCGAGCTGGTCCAGTTGACGGAGCGGTGGAGCCTGCCGGTTGAACGGCCGGCCGATGCCCTGCCGGGCGGCGGCCTGCGCATGAACCTGCGGCCCCGGCTCGGCGACGGGTTGAAAGCCGTCACCGACTACATGCGGCGCTATCCCTACGGGTGCATGGAGCAGAAGCTTTCGGCGGCGGTGGCGCTGCGCGATGCGGCGCTCTGGGACCGTTGGACGGCCCAGATTCCGGCGCACCTGGATCCCGACGGCCTGGTGAAGTACTTTACGACCCTGCCGTTCGGCGATCCCGTGCTGACCGCTTATCTGTTGGCGGTGAGCCACGAGGCCGGTTGGGCCATCCCCGGGGAGCTGCTCCGACGCATGACCGATGGATTGAGGCGGTTTGTGGAAGGCCGCCTCGTTCGCCCGTCGCCGCTGCCCACGGCCGATTTGACGGTCCGCAAACTCGCGGCGCTGGCGGCGTTGGCTCGGGTGGGTGCGGCCGAGCCCGCCCTGATCGGCGCGCTCATCATCGAGCCCAGCCTTTGGCCGACTTCGGCGGTGATCGACTGGACGGAGATTCTGCTATCCCTGCCGAACATCCCCAAGCGTTCGGAGCATCTATCCGCCGCCGAGCAGGTGCTGCGCGCGCGCCTGGCCTACCAGGGCACCCGGCTGGTTTTTTCCACCGAGGCGTCGGATCGGTTGTGGTGGCTGATGGGATCCAACGACCTCAACGCCGTTCGTCTGGTTTTGACCGCCCTGCGTCTGGACGGCTGGAGGCAGGACCTGCCGCAGCTGGTGCGCGGGGCTCTGGCGCGCCAGCGTCACGGGCATTGGGATCTGACGACGGCCAATGCCTGGGGCGTTTTGGCCATGGAGCGCTTCTCCGAGCGGTATGAATCCGGTGAGGTCGGCGGCACGACCCGCTTCGATTTGGCCGCCGAGAGCCGGACGGTCGATTGGGGCTCGCCGCTGCGGGCGGATTCGCTGACCGTGGCCTGGCCCGAAGGAAAAGCCGAACTGGCGGTTGAGCATCGGGGAACCGGCGAACCCTGGTTGACGGTTCAGGGGGTGGCGGCGGTCCCCCTCCGGGAGCCGGTGTCCAGCGGCTGCGCCATCCGCAAGACGGTGAGCGCCGTGGAACGCCGGGCCGCGGACCGCTGGAGCCGGGGCGATGTCCTGCGGGTGCGGCTCGAAATCGAGGCGCCGGCGGACATGACCTGGGTCGCCGTGAGCGATCCCGTGCCGGCCGGCGCCGTGATTTTGGGCAGCGGCCTCGGCAGGGACTCGCGCCTGCTGGCGGCGCCGGAAGACCGCAGGCCCCGAGTGGGGCCGGCCTACGAGGAACGCTCCTTCGAAGCCTTTCGGGCGTACTATGAGCATGTGCCCCAGGGGACGTGGGCGGTGGAGTACGCCCTGCGCCTCAACCAGGTCGGTGCGTTCGGCCTGCCTCCGACCCGCGTGGAGGCCCTGTATGCACCGGAGGTGTTCGCAGAGAGCCCGAATGAGGCGATTGAGGTGCATCCTTGAATCGATCTTACCTGGCCTGTTTCGTATTTCGATATTCGGATTTCGGATTTGGCCGCAAGCCGAGCCGGCTTTCATGGAAAGGCCTCGGAACCCTCATCATCGCGTTGATGGTCAGCCTTGAAGCGGCTGATGCGGCCCTGCCGTCCTACCCCGAGGTGCGATCGACCTATCGATCCTCCGATTCGATCCTGCTCGACCGCAACGGCCACCTGCTGTATGAACTGCGAACCGATCTGCGCGTGCGGCGCCTGGCGTGGGCCTGCCTGGCGGAGATTTCACCGGCGCTGCAGGCGGCGGTGGTTCGATCCGAGGACCGGCGTTTCTTCGATCATGCAGGCGTCGACTGGCTGGCGCTCGCGGCCGCCGTGCCGCGGGGGCTCGTTACCGGAAGCTGGCGGGGGGCGAGCACCATCAGCATGCAGCTGGCGGCCATGCTGGACGCGAGCCTGCAGCCTTCCGGCGTCCGCCGATCGCTGCGCCAGAAGTGGGGCCAGATCGAGGCGGCCCGGCTGCTGGAGGGGGCGTGGACCAAGGCCCAAATCCTGGAAGCCTATCTCAATCTGGTGTTCTTCCGGGGCGACCATCAGGGGGTGGCGGCGGCTTCCCGAAGCCTTTTCGGCAAAGCGCCGCATGGACTGGATGCCGGCGAGTCGCTCGTTCTGGCCGTACTGATCCGCTCGCCCAACGCCGCTCCGGCCCTGGTCGAATCCCGGGCCGTGCAGCTGGGGCGGGTGCTCGCCTGGCCGGCAACGGAAGCGCAAATTCGCGACCAAGTCGCCCGGGCGCTCCAGGCATCCGGCGCCATCGCGGCGCAGGCCGATCTCGCCGCACATGCCGCCCGGCGAATCTTCCAAGGGAAGCGCGAAGCAGCGGTCCTGAGCTGCACGCTCGACAACGCCATCCAGCGGCTGGCCAACGAGCGTCTGGCGCACCATCTGGAGATCCTGAAGCCGCGCCATGTCGCCGAAGGCGCCGCGCTGGTGGTCGAAAACGCGACCGGGGAGGTGATCGCCTACGCCAGCCGCACCGCCGACCCGGCGCGTTCGCGCTTCGTGGACGGCGTTGCGGCCAAACGACAGGCCGGATCGACGCTGAAACCGTTTCTGTATGCGCTGGCCATCGATCGGCATCTCCTGACGGCTGCTTCCCGGCTGGCGGATGAACCCCTGGATCTCTCCGTGCCGACCGGCATTTATCAGCCCCGGAACTACGACCGCGGATTTCAGGGAACGGTGACGGTCCGCACCGCGCTGGCGTCCTCACTGAACATTCCAGCCGTGCGCGCCCTGGAAATGACCGGGGTCGAAGCGTTCATAGAGACCCTGCGCGAGCTCGGAATCCGGGGGCTATCCGAAGCCGGCGATTTTTACGGTCCGTCGCTGGCGCTGGGAACCGCTGACGTCAGCCTCTGGGAGCTCGTGAACGCCTACCGCACGCTGGCGAACGGCGGCATCCGGAGCGGATTGGTCCTGACCGCCGCTTCCGGCGGCAGCGAGCGGGGGCAGCGGGTGTTTTCGCCGCAGGCGGCCTTCATCGTTTCCGACATCCTCGCGGACCGGGAGGCCCGGTCGCCGACCTTCGGGCTGGAAAATCCGCTGGCCACGCGCTTCTGGGCGGCCGTGAAAACCGGAACGAGCAAGGACCTGCGCGACAACTGGTGCATCGGCTACTCGCAGCGATACAGCGTCGGCGTATGGTTCGGGAATTTTTCAGGCGAATCCATGCGGGATGTGAGCGGCATGAGCGGCGCCGCTCCGGTCTGGCTCGATCTGATGAATCATCTCCACCGCACGGAATCCAGTTTCGCGAAGCGACCGCCGGACGGATTGGTGCAGCAGCCGCTGCCTGGCGCCAGGGACCGGCGGCCCGAGTGGTTCATTCGAGGCACCGAACCGGTCCCCGGCGACCCGGCTCCGGCCGGGGCGCCGGCGCGCATCGTCTACCCTCCGGCCGGCGCCGTGCTGATGCTCGACCCCGACATTCCGCCCGAGCGGCAGAAGATCGTTTTCGCCGCATCCGATTCGGACGGGCCCTTGGCGTGGGTCGTCGACGGGAAGCGGCTTTCCGACGGAGCCTTCGGCCGCTGGGATCCGACCCCCGGCCGCCATACCCTGTCGCTCCTTGATTCCGGCGGCCGCCCGGTGGATACGGTGGTTTTCCAGATGCGGGGGCAGCCGCCGGCCGACCTCCGAACGCGATCGGCTGGCACGTATCCGAGGCCGCTCGACAGCTTCAGTCGGCTTTGCGACTGAGACCTGAATTGAGCGATTGGATTACCCGACCGCGGAGTCCGCCGGGGTGTTCGCCCCGCAGGGTCCGCTGCAATTTTTCCGGTGGCCG
>CAYRUF010000049.1:0-33079 GCA_964427375.1 uncultured Desulfatibacillum sp.
GAGTGGTCTGGGAGGAAGTCATGATCTACCTCCCGGCGCGCATCCCGCTGTTGCTGCTCTCGGCCACCATCGGCAACGCCCGCAGCATCGCGGGCTGGCTCGCCGCCATCCGCGGCCGGTCGTGCGTGGTCGTAGATCAGAGGCACCGCCCCGTGCCCCTATTTCCGCTGTTCCTGCACCCTCGGGGTGAGCTGCTGCCGTTGATCGGGCAAACCCGCAAGGGCAAAGGCAGCCTGCCCCACCCCCTGGTGGCGGACTTCTTGGGCCGCAGCTCCCGCCGGTTTTCGCGCGGCGGCAGATTGCCCCCTTTCAGCCGGATGCTGGACGTGCTCCGCCGTTATGACCTGCTCCCGGCGATCTTCTTTCTGAAATCGCGCGCCGACTGCGACCAGGCGCTGGAGGTCTGCCGCGGCCCGATGCCCGACGATGACGGGCGCCGGCATCGTCTGAGAACCCGCATTGCGGAGTTCATCCGCCAATACCCCCGCCACGCCGGGCACCGTCAGCTCTCCGTTCTTCAGGAGCAGGCCGTCGGCGCTCATCATGCCGGCCAGCTGCCGTCTTGGAAGCTGATGCTGGAGAGTTTGATGACCGAAGGCCTGCTGGACGCCGTGTTCGCCACCACCACGGTGGCCGCCGGAGTCAACTTTCCGGCGCGCACCATCGTCCTGCTCAACTCCGACCGGTTCAACGGAACCCAATTCCTGCCGCTCGGCCCCACCGAGTTCCATCAGATGACCGGCCGGGCCGGCCGCCGGGGCATGGACTATATCGGCTTCGCCCTGGCCGTTCCGGGACGATTCATGGATCTATCCCACATCATTCGGCTGCTCAAGGCTCCACCGTCGGATGTAATCAGTCAGATTCGGATCAATTTCTCGATGGTCCTGAATCTCCTATTGTCCCATCCGCCCGAACAGATCGAAGATCTCCTGCGGCGATCGTTCGCTGCGCATCAGATCGGCGCGGCTCGCCGAAAGCGGGCGAAAACGGAGGAGCCTCACGCACCCTTATGGGCGGAATTCAAGCGTCGGCTGGCCTTTCTGCGCGCTGCCGGATTTGTGGACGAACACGACGAACTGACGGAAGACGGGCGCTGGGCATCCCGTCTGAGAGTGGACCAGCCTCTCTTGATCGCGGAAGGGTTTCGACGAGACGCCTTCCCCCGCGATTCCGCGCTGCTGGCTGCAATCATCGCGGTGTTCGTCAACGAGCGCGAGGCAAACGACCACATTGACGCACGCTTCCTGACCAAGAAATTGATGCGCGCCTACCAACGCGTGGCAAGCGAGCTTTCGCCTTTTCTGGAGAACCTGGTCGACAGCGGTTTCGAAGGGCGGACGTTTTACCTGCGCCCGGCCGCCGCCCTGTATGTTTGGGCCAAGGGAAGCTCGTGGGAGCATGCATTGGCGGCGGCGGAGATGGAGGAAGGGGATCTGGCGATGCTGATCCTGCGCACGGCCGACAACCTGCGGCACATCGCCGGCTTGGCCGATTTTTTCCCCGAAGCCGCCGCCGCAGCGACCCGGGCGGTGGAACGGCTGCTGCGAGAGCCGGTAATATAAGTAGAATAGCTGGTAGCTGATAGCTGATAGTTGATAGGCAAAAATAGAATATCAGAACGGATATCAGTGGGAGGCAGATGTCGGAAGGTATTATTGTTCTTCGGTGAGCGAGGCGATGAGGCCTGAGAGCATCTTGCTGATTTCTTCGGCTTGAGTATATAGGTTTTGGCAAGCCTCCTCCGGGAGCCAACCAAGTTTTTTGAATAAAGCTACCAAGGCGAGCGTTTCGTACAAAGACCCTCTGGAAATATAAAGAAACTGCTTGAACTCCTTTTTCGAGTAGCGCCCCTTGCCTTCGGCGATATTCAAGGCAATCGACGTAGAGGCGGCTTCCAGCTGCTCTATAATCCGGTAGTGCTTTCGTGATGAGCTAATTTCTTCACCAGTTTTTACGACATTGGCAGCGAAATCCAGCGACTTCTTGTAAACCTGCAATTCTTCAAACGCAAAAGCCATCTTCTTCCATCATCCCAAATCAGACCTCATCCCTATTTCGACTATGAGCTATCAGCTACGAGCTATGAGCTATCTTTCCCATCCAGAATCTGCCTCAGCTTCGCCGACAGCTGCTGCAGGTTGAATGGCTTCTGGATGAAGCCGTCGCAGCCGCGCTCCATGATCTGACTGGCCTGGCCGTTGATGCTGTAGCCGCTGGAAAGCAGCACCTTGACCCGCGGATTGATCTGTTTCAGGCGGTCGAACGTCTCGCCGCCGCTCATTCCGGGCATGATCATGTCCATCACCACGAGGTCGATATCGGCGTGGCGTTCGCGGTAGATCGCCAGGGCTTCCGGACCGCTGCGGGCAGGGATCACCGTATACCCAATCTCTTTCAACAGCCCGCACCCCACATCGATGATCATTTCTTCGTCGTCGACCAGCAAGATCGTCTCCTGCCCCCGGCGGAGCGTCGGAGCGACCGTCTTCGCCTCAGCCGCCACTTTGCGCTGCGAGGCCGGGAGGTAGAAGTTGAACGTCGTCCCGTGGTCTTTTTCGCTGTATACGTTGATATGGCCGCCGTGGCTCTTGATGATCCCGTAGGCCGACGCCAGCCCCAGTCCGGTGCCCCGCCCCATCGCCTTGGTCGTGAAAAAGGGCTCGAAAATTCGATGCAGGTCCTTTGCATCGATGCCGGTGCCGGTGTCGGCGACGGTGACCTTCACAAACCGCCCCGGTTTCACGCGGTACGGCTGAACGTAGTTCTCATCGAGCGTAATGTTCTCCGTGATGAGGTAGAGGTCGCCTCCGTTGGGCATGGCCTGCCACGCATTGATGTAGAGGTTGAGCAACACCTGCTCGATCTGCCCCCGGTCGACCTCGACCGTCATGAGGTCCGGCGCCAGTTGGCGGTGCACCCGGATTTCCTTTCGGGTGCGCGCAAACATGGATGCGGTTTTTTCAATGATATCGTTAAGGTCCGAGGCCTTGACGTTGTATTTTCCGCGGCGGGCGAAACCCAGCAGCTGCCGGGAGAGATGGGTGCCGCTTTCGACATACTTTTCAATGTTTTTAACCTTCTCGCGGCCCGGGTGGCCGTCTTCGAGCCGGATTTCAAGCAGCGAGGCGTTGCCCTGGATCCCCATGAGGATGTTGTTGAAATCATGGGCGATGCCGCCTGCCAGGGTGCCGATCGCCTCCATTTTCTGCGCCGCCTGCAGCTGGACCTCGAGCTTTTTGCGCTCCTCTTCGGCCCGCCTTCGCTCGGTCACGTCGCGCACCACCCAACGGAATCCGACCGGCCGGTCCAGGCCGTCCTGCATGAGCGAAATGGAAAGCTCCAGGTCCCGGCGGGTGCCGTCCTTTTGGCAGATCACGTAATTCGAAACAGAGGTCGCCTCGCCGGTCCGCTGAACCTGATCCAGAACGCCCTCCGCCGCAGCGGCGGTTTCCGGCGTGGTGAAGTCCTGGGTGGTCATCCCTTTGAGCTCGTCGGCGTCGTAGCCGAGAATGCGGCACAACGGTCCGTTGAGAAATCGAATTTTGCCCAGCAGGTCGGTCTCGAAGTATCCCTCTTCGACGCTTTCCAGGATGCTGCGGTATTTCTCCTCGCTGGACCGCAGCGCCTCGTCCGACTCGCGTTCCTTGTTGATGGTGTACTGGATATGAGAGCCAAAGATGGCGAACAGGCACAACACCAGCACCCGCGTCCAGGTGTTGAACCGGTCCGGCCCCAACAGGTGCTGGATAAAATTGGCCTCCGGCGCCAGAAAGAAAAACATGAACGACTCGCATACCCAGTAGAAGCAGGCAACGGTGATGCCGCTGATCAGAATCGAGTTGAAGATGCGGTCGTAGGAATTTCTGCCGTCCATAAAGCTTCCGTGCCGGGCGATACCGGCGGGAGTCTTGCAGGCATCTTCGCCGAGGTGCCGGGCTGACCAGTAACTGTTTTATAGTATTATGGATTTCTTTGAGAGTCAATTTATTGTTCGAATGCTCCGACCGATAAAAAGGGAAGCTTTTGCAGGATTTTGGTGGTAGGATGGGATCATCCGGCGGCTTCGCGTCCGTCTTTATGCGGGCTTGTCGGAGCGGGACCTGGGCAATGACTTTCCTTTTACGACGGGCAGGCTGCAAACCATGCGGGCTGAAGCAGATCGGTCTTCCAGCGGATTTCTAATCGTCGCTGCGGCGGCGCTGCTGGTCGTCTTTGGTTACATGGGCGCCCTGAGCGGCCCATTCGTGTTCGACGACGAACACAACATCGCCGAAAACCGCTTCATCCGCATCTCCGCCTTCGATCCGGCCGGATTGTACGCAGCGGCATTCAAAAGCCCTCTGCCCAATCGTCCGATCGCCAACGTGAGTTTCGCTTTCAACTATTATTTCAACGGCACCAATGTCGTCGGATACCGTTTCGTCAACATCCTGATTCATATCATCAACGGGTTCCTGGTGTTCGGCCTGGCCCGCATCACGCTCCAGACGCCGGCGCTGGTCTCCGAACGGAGGGAAGCGTCCGGCCTCGCGGCTGCCTTCGCAGCCGCGCTCTGGATGCTGCATCCGCTGCACACCCAGTCCGTCGGCTATATCGTTCAGCGCATGACCAGCTTGGCGGTTCTATTCTATCTGCTGTCCATGCTCTGCTATATCCGGGCCCGGCTCACCCCGGAAAAAACTCCCCGGCGCATCGCTCTTTACGGGATCGGCGGGCTGGCCGGCCTGCTGGCCTTGGGTTCCAAGGAAATTGCCGCCACCCTGCCCTTTTTCATCTATCTATACGAATGGTTCTTCCTGCAGCGGCTCAACCGGGGGTGGCTGCGGCGCAGCCTGCCCGCGTTGGCCGGGGTGTGCATCCTTTCGGCGGCCATCGGCCTGGTTTTCATCGGCAGCCGGGACCCGCTGGGGCAGATTCTGGCGCCCTATTCCGACGGCACCATTTCCGCCTTCCAACGCCTGTTGACCCAGGCGCGGGCCGTGTGGTTTTACATCAGCCTGCTCATCTGGCCGGCCCCCTCGCGCCTGAACCTGGACCACGATTTTCCGTTTTCATTCTCTCTTCTGGATCCGATCATTACGCTGCCGGCCGTCCTCGCGCTGGCGGGGCTGCTGGTGTTCGCCATTTTCCTCGCCCGCCGCGACGCTTTGAGCGCCTATGCCGTTCTGTGGTTCTTGGGCAACCTCGTGATCGAGTCTTCGGTCATTCGCCTGGAAACCCTATTTGAACACCGCACCTATCTTCCATCCGTGATGCCGGTCGCGGCATCGGCCGCGTTGGTGTTTCGATGGCTCGGACGGAAACGGGCGGCAGCGGCCGTGCTCACGGCCGTCGCTCTGCTGTGGGCCGGGTGGACCTGGCAGCGCAGCCAAGTATGGGGCGATGCCGTGGCGTTGTGGCAGGACTGCGTAAACAAGTCCCCCGCCAAGGCCCGGCCGTACAACAATCTGGGAAGCGCGCTCTCCGAACGCAACCAATTGCCGGACGCCGCGGCCAACTTCCAGAAGGCCATCGATCTGCGGCCGGACTATGCGGATGCGCATTACAATCTCGGGTATGCGTGGGTCCGTTTAGGTCGACTGCAGGACGGCCTTCAGCAGCTTCTGGAAGCGGTTCGGTTGGAGCCCGGCAACTACATGGCCCACAACAACATCGGCGTGGCATATCTGCTGCAGGAGAACTATCCGGAGGCCATCCGGCATCTGCAGCAGGCCGTGGAGCTTGCGCCGGAGTTTGAAACCGCCCGCAACAACCTGGCGGTGGCGCTGAGGGGCAGCGGGGATCTGGAAGGCGCGATCTATCACTTGGAGCAGGCGATCCGCGCCAACCCGAGCTATGCCGAAGCCTACAACAATCTCGGGCTGACGCTGAAGGAACAGGGGAAATTCAGACAGGCGGTTGAAAACTTCAGCCGGGCGCTGGCGATCAACCCGGCGTATGCGGCCGCCAGACTGAATTTGGAAGAAACCCAAGCCCAATTGAAGCGGGCCGGAGGCTGACGAAGCCGCAGGCCCCAAAAAAATGGTCTTCACTCCTCATTGAATGAAGACCATTTCCGGCCACAGCCGCCGGCGGCCTGTAGGCCGCTCGGTCAGCTTTTGACGTAAACGCCGCGCGTTTTGGCGTAGATCAGCCCCTTCTTGGTCAGCTTGTAGAGCGCATTGCTGAGCTGGCGGTCCCCGAGATCGGTTTTCTTCTGCAACTGCGCAATGCTGATGCCGCCGCGGCTGCGTTTGATGGCGTTAAAAACGGAGTCCAGCAAGGTATCTCTTCGCACCCGACCGACTCCGGCGGAGATCTTCTTGTCCGGACGGAGCCCCGGCTTGGCGTTGGCGGATGGGCTCAACTTCCCAACCTGCTGGGTGATTTTGCCGACCTGCTTGGACAAACCGGATAAGGTCTGTGAAATCCACGCGAGTTGCTCCTGCAGGGTTTTCATGGGTTCGGTCCCTCCCGAAAGAAAGTAGTCTAACCCGTACCTACCTATCTGGTGGAAGAGTAGTACAGCCTGCAGAAGAAGTCAATCGAAGCCGAAGTTGGATCCGCGGGGCGCCTCTTGCGAAAAAAGACAAGACCTGCAGCGCCTTTTCTGATAGGGTGTCGGCCGCGGGATGGACATCGCAGCTGAATCGGCGGTACGGCCGAGGTCGGATGAATGAGCTACTCTACCATGCACCCCCGTCATGACGCGGCCGGCCGCAAGCACGCATCAACGGCGGCGTGGGGCGAAGAATTGAATGAGGCCCAGCGGGCCGCGGTCGAGCATGCCGACGGCCCGCTGCTGGTGGTCGCGGGGGCGGGCAGCGGAAAAACGCGCACCCTGACCCATCGCGTGGCGCGGCTGGTGGCCGAGGGCGTTCATCCGGCCGCGATCCTGCTGCTCACCTTCACCCGCCGGGCCTCCCAAGAGATGCTGCAGCGAGCGGCCCGGTTGCTGGACCAACGCTGCGAACGGGTATCCGGCGGCACCTTCCATTCCTTCGCCAATTTGAAACTGCGCCAATACGCCGCCCACGTCGGACTCTCGCCCGACTTCGCCATTCTGGACCGCAACGATGCGGAAGCTCTCATTGCGCTGATCCGCAAGGAAAGCGCAGCGGGCTCCCGCCGGCGGCCCCTGCCGCGCAAGAACACCTTGGCCGACATCTTCAGCCGCGCCGCCAACAAGGTGCAGTCCGTCGAAGACGTGGTCTTTGCGGATCATCCCCATCTGTCCGAACAGATGGATGCCATCGCCGCAATCTTTGAAAGCTACACCCAACGCAAGCGCGAACACCATTTTCTGGATTACGACGATCTGCTGGTTTGGTTTCAGCGGCTGCTGCAGGATTCCCCGGAGGTGCGCCGCCGCATCTCCGCCTCCTATCGCTACATCATGGTCGATGAATACCAGGACACCAACCGCATCCAGGCCGACATCCTCTACCATCTGACCGACGCCAACCACAACATCATGGTGGTCGGCGACGACTCGCAGAGTATTTACGCCTTTCGGGGAGCCGACTTTCGCAACATCATGGATTTCCCCAGGCTTTTCCCGGATGCCCGCGTCATTGGGCTGGAGGAGAACTACCGCAGCACCCAGCCGATTCTCAACCTGACCAACATCGTCATCGAGCGCGCCCGGGAGAAGTACTCCAAGCACCTGTTCACGCGCAAGACCGGCGGCGCGCTGCCCGAACTCATCGAGACCGAGGATGAAAATACCCAGTCCGCGTATGTGGTTGAGCAGATCCAAGAACTGGCGGCCCGCGGCCTGCGCCTGGAACAGATCGCCGTGCTGTTCCGTGCCGGCTTCCATTCCTTCGACCTGGAAATCGAACTCAGCCGCCGGGGGATCCCCTTTGTCAAGGTCGGCGGCTTCAAGTTCACGGAATCGGCGCATATCAAGGATGTTTTGGCCCATCTACGGGTGATCGCCAATCCCTACGACCGCATCAGCTGGTACCGCATCCTGCAGTTGGTCGAAAAGGTCGGCCCTCGCGGCGCTCAGCGGATTTATGAATCCATCGCGGCGGCCGGAGCGGGCGTCAACGGACTGCTCTCACTCAAGGTAAAGAACGCGGGAGTCGATCGCCTGAAGGAGCTCTACCGGTCCATCCAGGCGGCGGCGATGCCGCCGGTGGAAATGGGGGGCGCGGTCGTTCAATACTATCTGCCGATTCTGAAGCAGCTTTTCGACGACCACCCCAAGCGCGCCAAAGACCTCGATCAGCTGCTGGGCATCCTGGAGCGCTACCGCCGGCTGGAGCATTTTCTGACCGACATGGCGTTGGAGCCGCCCAACATCAGCGCGGAAGAGACCCTTTACACGGCCGACGTCGAAGACCGCTTGGTGCTCTCGACGATCCATTCGGCGAAGGGCTTGGAGTGGCAGAGCGTTTTCGTCATCTGGGCGCTGGACGGCCGATTCCCCTCCCTTTACGCCATGGCCCGTGAAGAGGATATGGAAGAAGAACTGCGCCTCATGTATGTGGCCGCCACCCGCGCCCGCGAGCGCCTTTGCTTCACCTATCCGCGCCAGGTCTACGACCGCAGCCAAGGGATCCTGCTCAACCGCCCCTCGCGTTTCATCGACATGATCCCGGACGACATTCTCAAGAAACGCTCGATCGGTCTCTCCGGAGCTTCACAGCTGCGCTGGTAAAGCACCGGAGGCCACCGGCCCATTCGGGCGGGTGGCCTCCGGTGCTTTCGTTGGGCCCATGATTATTCGGTAAAAAAACCCCACCACACGAAGACGACGAACGCCAAAATGGCGATCGCCGCCAGTGCATAGCCTTTCACGTTGGGGGGTTTTTCGGCCAAGCCCAGACGGTTCACCGGTCCGACGGGCTTTCCGCACGAATGGCACAGCTTGGAATCCAGCGGCAGGTAGGTGAAACACTCCGGGCATTTTTTGGTCATGTGAACGTGCGCGGACGAGTTGGGGGTGGTCTTGGATGCAGCAGCCATCAAACCTCCTCGGACCGGTGCTCCGGCGCCCTGGGGGCCGGGCACGGTCGGATCGGCGCGGAGCAAGGCGCCGGCTGGTTTCAGAGCGTGTTGAAATCCCGTTTGTGATCGACCCGGCTGCGCTCGCGCAACTGGCTCATCCAAGCTTCCCAGCTCCTGGATTTCTTCTGCTGCAGCAAACGCTCCATGATCTGATTGCGCTCCTTCTCGAAGCCCGACAGGTCCGGTGCCTGGCGCTCGCTGAAGCGAATCACGGAATAGCCTTTGGCCGTCTGGATGGGTTCGGCCGGAAAGGGATTGCTGCCGGAACGCTCAAACGCGATCCGGAGCATCTCCGGCTCCGAGCCCAGATCGCCGATCGGATCGTTGCGTTTTAAGAAGCCCGATGACCGCGGCGTCAGCCCGAGTTTTTTGACGGCCGCCTCCCACGCGACGCCGCTCTTCAGCTCTTCCAACAGGGCTTGGGCGTCTATCCAGGCTTGCTCCCGCTGTTTCTCCCGGATCAGATCCTGCCGCACGCGGGATTCCACCGCAGCGAGCTCGGGGGTTCGCGCCGGCCGGCTCTCCGCGACCTGCAGCAGCCAGTAGCCATTGCCGAAATCCAGGATCTCGCTGACGGTGCCGGGCGCCAGCTGGAAGGCCGCCTGCGCAAACTCGGCCCCCGGCGCAACGCCCTTCACCGGATCGTTGCGGC
Organism: uncultured Desulfatibacillum sp.; assembly: GCA_964427375.1. Classification (GTDB taxonomy): domain Bacteria; phylum Desulfobacterota; class Desulfobacteria; order Desulfobacterales; family SpSt-501; genus SpSt-501. The sequence continues at coordinate 9,653 of CAYRUF010000049.1, forward strand.
TGAAAAAATCCGTTGTGCGCACGTCAAAACCGCGCGCGCCGGCCGCACCGATCAGGTCGTCGGCGGCCGATGCGGCGTCGTATAGGGCTTCGGCATCGTCGTAGGCCAGGCTGCGGCCCCGATCGGCTTTGAGCTGATTCCGGATTTCCGCGGTGGCCTCCTCCAGGCTCCGCGTGCGTCCCTCGGTGGCTTTCGCCACCCGGATGAGGTGCCAGCCGAAGCGCGTCCGGACCGGCTCGCTGATCTGGCCGGGCGGCGTGGCGAAGGCGACCTCGCCGAACGGCGGCACCATCGCTTCCTTGGGAAATTCCCCCAGAGCGCCGCCCTGGTTCTTGGTGCCCTCGTCTTCCGAGTATTGCTTGGCAAGCTGCGCAAAATCCTGGCCCTCGCGGGCCTGCTTCAAAATTCCCTGGATGCGCTCGCGGGCGCTCTCGACCACGGCCGGCTCGGCGTCGGCCGGTACCCGGATCAGAATGTGGCTGGCCTCGACGGTCGGAGCGACGACAAACCGGTCGGGGTTGGCTTCGTAGTATTCGCGAACCTGCTCGGGGGTCACTTGAACCCGGTCGTTGTATGCCTCGGGGGCGAAATGGACATACCGCACCTGGATTTCGGGCGGAATCTGGTAGCGCTCCTTCATCCGTTCGAAATACGCGGCCACTTCATCGGCGGACGCGGAGATGGCTTTATAGCGATCGGCGTCGAACGTGACGAAATCGAACCGGACGGCAGCCTGGTTCCACTGATACCAACTTTCGGCCTCGCGGTCCGCGACCTTGACCGTGTCCGTCACCAGCCGCGCCAGCTTCTCGACCAGCAGGCTGTCGCGCTGGTTCAACTCGAAGATCTCAGGGGTGGTGCGGTTGAGCGACAGCACCTGCTGGTAGCGCCGGCGGTCGAAAGCGCCTCCGGCCTGAAATGCCGGTATGCTGCGAATCGACTGCGCCAATTCTTCGTCGGTCACCTGTATCTGGAGGTGCTCGGCGGCCTGCTTGAGGAGCGTTCGATCGATCAACTGATCCATGGTGCGCTTGGGGATCTGCAGGGCCTTGAGCATCTCCTCGCTGAGATTGGATCCCAGGCTCTGGCGCGCCTGCTCCATCAAACGGTTGTAAGCGTTGCGGTAATCTTCCAGGGATATGGACTCGCCGTTCACCGTGGCCACGATCCCTTCCCGCTGGCTGGTCCAGCTGCCAACCCCCCAAAAAACGAACACGACGACGATGGCCCCGAGCAGGACTTTGATCATCCAGGTTCCCGCGTGTTTGCGCATCAAATCAAGCATAATTCAATTCTCCGATGCCATTCTATTTCCGCTGGCGTGCGAGCGGCCGGCATGATTAGACGATCAGCCGGATCGGCGTCTCGCCTTTACTGGTCTTGGTTCCCACGGTGCTGGAGCAGAAGGCGCATAGATATTCATACTTATCGCCTTCCGGCAGCACCAGCAGCAATCGCTTGCGCACGGGAACCGCCCGTCGGCAGCGCGGACAATAGAGTTCCGTGGCATCGAATTCCTTGTAGGCCCCCTCGCGGCGCGAAGGGCGCAGCGGGGTTCGCGGAGGCTTCATGTAGGGATTCACAGCAAGTTCTGTCCTTTATGGCCGATTTTAAACCTCAATAATAGTTTTTCGATCCGCAATTTGTCAATACTCGAAAAAATTATTGACACTCAGGGCTGCGATTGGTAGGAAATATAGCTTGCGAATGGGGCTGTAGCTCAGTTGGGAGAGCGCATGAATGGCATTCATGAGGCCAGGGGTTCGACCCCCCTCAGCTCCACCAGGTTGACAATCGGTTGAACGCGCAGCTGTAATGCCTGAAGATTCAACCGCATCAAATAGAACGGCCCGCCGATGGTTTGGCGGGCCGTTCCGATTGATGCACCCGAAAAAATGCCCCCAACCGGCCCCGTCGGCATGCCGGCCGCCAGAAATCAGCGGCAACCGCCGTGAAAATCCCCAAAAATATCGCGATACGAAACGAGCTATCTTTATACGATTTTTTCCTTGACAGATCTTCATCCGCCTTTGTAATAGTGGTTTTCCCTGTCGAACTTTTTCCATCCGGCCGACTCCACTCAACCCCACGAAAGGGACAAAACGTGAAAAAAGTAACCGCACACACCCTGATCGAAAAAAAGAGAGCCAAACAGCCCATCACCTGGCTGACCGCCTACGATTTCCCCATGGCGCAGTTCGAAGAAAAAGCCGGCATCGACATCGTTCTGGTGGGGGACTCCATCGGCATGACGACATTCGGCTTCGATTCAACGCTTCCGGTGACCATGGATTTGTTGATCCCCCACACCCGGGCGGTCCGCAAGGGCGCTCCCAACGTTTTCCTCATCGGCGATATGCCCTATATGACCTATCAGGTCTGCGCCCAGGAAGCGGTCCGCAACGCGGGTCGGTTCATGGCCGAGTGCGGCTGCGACGCGATCAAACTCGAGGGCGGCCGCGAGGTGCTCGACACCATCCAGGCGATCATCCGCGCCACGGTGCCGGTGGTGGGGCATATCGGGCTGACCCCCCAATCCATCGCCATGCTGGGCGGCTTCAAGGCCCAGGGGCGCGATGCGGAGGCGGCCGTGCGCCTGATCGAGGATGCCAAACTGCTTGAGGAAGCCGGGGTATGCATGATCCTGGTCGAGGCCGTGCCGCCCGAGGTCGGTAAAATCATCGCCGAGCGCGCGCAAATCCCCATCATCGGGATCGGCGCCGGGCCTCACGTCGACGGCCAGTGTCTGATCGTCCACGACATGCTCGGCATGTTCGAGGCGTTTACGCCCAAATTCGTCAAGAAGTATGCAAGCATCGGCGAACAGATCGTGACCGCGCTGAAGGACTTCACCCAGGACGTCGCCAAGGGAAGCTTCCCGGCTCCTGAGCACTGCTACAAAATGCCCGAGGCGGAGCTCCTCAAGATGAAGGAACTGCTGAAAAAGAAATCCTAACCTTGCAGCCGGGGCCGAATCCGCGGCATTGCGCCGATCCGTCCGGAAGGCCGTCCGCGGCCCGGCTTCCATCAACCATTCCGTGCTTCATGCGAGCCATGCCTGACCACACCCAAACGGGAAGCACGATCAAGTCGCTCGTGAAGACGTTGCGCCTGCTCAAGCTCTTCACCCCGCAGCGCAACGTATGGACCGCGGAAGACATGATCGCCGCGCTGGGATACCATAAAAGCTCCGTACAGCGTATTTTGGCCTCCCTGGAAACGGAAGGGTTCCTGTCCAGAGTGGCGCCTCGGCGCAGCGAGTACCGCTTGGGGCCGGACATCCTGTTCCTGGGGAATGTGGCCGAAATGAGCCTGGATCTGCGTTCTCTGGCCCGGCCCATCATGCTCGACCTGGTGCAGCGCGCCCAGGAGACCTGCTATCTGTGCGTGGCCGACCAGGGCCAATGCCTTTATGTCGACAAGGTGGAGTGCTCCCAGCCGATCCGCATCATCAACCAGGTGGGGCAGCGCAATCCCATGCACTGCACCGGGGTCGGCAAGGCCCTCCTCAGCGGGATGGCCGACGATGCCATTGACCGCCTGATTGAAGCCCGGGGGCTGAAAGCGCATACCCGCAACTCCATCACCGACCGCGAACGGCTCAGGCAGGAGCTCGAACGTATCCGCCGTACCGGCATCGCGTTGGACAACGAAGAGCTCGATCTCGGAGTAAAATGCGTCGCCGCGCCGATCCGGGACCGTTCCGGCGCGGTGGTGGCCGCCATCAGCCTTTCCGGACCGACGCAGCGTTTCACGCCGATGGCCGTTCGACGCTTGGAAAAAGAGGTCAAAGCGGCCTCCGTTCTGATTTCTAGATCTCTCGGCTATAAGCCGGGGCCGCCCGGGGATAAGCTCTTGACAGCTTCTAATGATCTAAATAGGTTGGCAAGTTGATCGTTCAATTGGCGTTTTTTTATCACCAACCCAACCCAAGCAAGGAGGAACCGAGATGAAGAAGGCATTGGTATTCGGGTTAGCAGTGCTGATGGCGTTCACGCTGGCCGGGCCGGCGGCGGCCCAGTACAAGGCCACCATGAAGCTGGCGTCCACCCAGAGCATGGACCATCCTTACATGATCGGCGCCCAGAAATTCGCTGACCTGATCAAAGAGCGGACCAACGGCCGCATCGAAATCAAGCTCTATCCCAGCAACCAGTTGGGCAAGGGCGAACGTGAAATGACCGAGGGCATTCAGCAGGGCGCCATCGACCTGCTGGTCACCTCCACCGGCCCCTTGGGGGGCTTCAGCCCCTCCATCAACATTCTGGACTTCCCCTTCCTGTTCCGCGACAACGCCCACGTCGACCTCGTGATGGACGGCCCCATCGGCCGCAAGCTGCTCGACGATTTCGAAAAAGCCAACATCAAGGCCCTGTCGTTCTGGGAAAACGGCTTCCGCCACCTGACCAACGCCAAGGTCTCCGTGAAGAAGGTCGAGGACGCCAAGGGTCTTAAGATCCGCACCATGGAGAACAAGGTCCATCTGGCCGCCTGGAAGGAAGCCGGTTTGAACCCGACCCCCATGGCCTGGGGGGAGGTCTACACGGCCCTGCAGCAGAAGGTCATCGACGGCCAGGAGAACCCGATCGCCGTCTACTACGCCTCCAAGTTCTGGGACGTTCAGAAGAACTTCTCGCTCACCGCCCACGTGTACTCGCCGTCCCCCTTCCTGATGAGCAAGAAGACCTTCGATGCCATGCCCAAGGAGGATCAGGAGCTGTTTGTCAAGACCTCTTATGAGGTCGGCAAGTTCCAGCGCAAGACCAACCGGGATGCGGAGGAGGACAAACTGAAGGACATCGCCGGCAAGGGCGTCGCGGTGGTGCGCGATGTGGACCGCGAAAGCTTCAAGAAGGCCATGGCTCCGATCTACGACCAATTCAGCAGCCAGTTCAGCAAAGCCGACATCGAAGCCATCATGAATGCGAAGTAGTTCATATGGAACCCGCGGGCGCCCACTTTCATCGGCAAGGGGGCGCCCGTCGTTTTTGAAGACATCCCAGAGGAAACGACCATGCGCGCATTGCAGGGATTCAATGAATTTCTGGTCAAGATCGGAAGCTGGGGAACGATTCTTTTCATGGCCGTTATCGGCATCGTCATCCCTTACGAAGTCATCGGACGGTACGTTTTCCAGAAGATGACCATCTGGTCCGGCGAAGTCTCGACGTATTCCCTGGCATGGGCGTCCATGCTCGGCGGCGCCGTAGGATTGAAGAAAGGCTATCAGGTCAAAATGGACTCGGTGGTCGAGTCCGTGCCGCCGGCAGTGGCCAAGCTGCTAAAATTTACGGCGTATCTATCGGCCCTGTTCTTCTTCGGCATGATGTTCGGCTTCGGCCTTTTCCAGACGATTTACAACTGGAAGCAGACGTCTCCGGCCATCGGTCTGATTATGAGCTTTCCTTATGCAGCGCTGCCGGTGGGCTTCTTCATCATGTTTTTCCTGACGCTGGAGGAGTTCTTGAACTTCCTCGGCTGGGGATCGAAAGGAGCAGCCGCATGATCGCCGTTTTCGCGTTTTCTTTCATCGGGCTTTTGTGCATCTCCGCACCGATCACGGTAGCGCTGGGCGGCTCGGCTCTGGCCTATGCCCTGATCAGCGGCAACGTCCCGATCACCACCTTGATCCAGACCACCTTCGGCGGCCTGGCCACCTTCCCGCTGCTGGCCATTCCGCTTTTCATGCTGGCCGGCAACCTCATGAACGCGGGCGGCATCACTCCGGATTTGGTGCGCTTCGCGCGGCTGCTGCTGGGACACATCAAAGGCGGCCTGGGTCTTGCCACCATTCTGGCCTGCGCCATCTTCGCGGCCATCTCCGGAGCCGCCGTGGCGACCGCGGTCGCCATCGGCGTCGTCATGATCCCGGCCATGAAAGCGGCCGGCTACGACGAAGACGTGGGGGCTGCGATGACCTGCGTGGCATCCTGCATGGGACCCATCATCCCCCCCAGCATCCCGTTCATCATCTATGGGGTCGCGGCCAACGTTTCGGTCGGCGCACTGTTTCTCGGCGGCGTGCTGCCTGGAATCCTGCTGGGTTTATCCTTGATGGTTTACATGTACTACGTGGCCCGCCAGCGCAACTACCCCACCGATCCCAAGACCCCGACCCGGGACATTCTGGTGGCGGCCTGGAAGGCCCTTCCGGCGCTTTTCATGCCCGTCCTCATCATGGGCGGCATCCTGAGCGGCATGTTTACGCCCACCGAAGCGGCCGGCGTCACGGTGGTGTATGCCGTGCTGGTGGGGGGCTTCGTTTATCGGAAACTCAAATGGAGCAGCTTTCCGAAGGTGCTGCTGCAGGCCGGCCTCGAATCCGGGATGGTCATGCTGCTGATCGCCCTCTCGGAGCCATTTTCCTGGATCGTCGCGGCCGATCAGATTCCCCAAATTCTAATCGATTGGATTTCGAAGCTGACCACCTCGCCCTACGCGATCCTGCTGCTCATCAACATCTTCCTGCTGCTGCTGGGCATTCCGATCGAAACCGCACCGGGCATCGTCATTGTGACCCCCGTGCTTGCGCCGATCGCGGCCACCCTGGGCATCGACCCGGTGCACATCGGCATCGTCATCTGCTTGAACCTCGTGCTGGGGCTGGTCACCCCGCCGGTCGGAGCGGTCTTGTTTGCGGTCTGCGGGGTCGGCAACATCAGCATCGACCGCCTGGGCAAGGCCGTCTGGATGCCGTTTTTCGTGTCGCTGATCGTACTGGCGCTCGTGACCTACGTGCCCTGGCTCAGCACCTGGCTGCCCAAGACGTTCATGGGGTACTAACTGGCTTAGCGATACGGGATTCAGGACTCTCGTTGATTGGAACGAAGACCAGAAAACCACACCGGAAAAAATCATGGCTGATACTCCAAAGTCCCGCGGGCCGTTGCGCTCCTCTGAAATGACCAAGGGGGTGGATCGCGCCACCCACCGCTCGCTGCTTTACTCCATGGGCTGGCGCTCGGAGCACCTGGACAAACCGCTGGTGGCCGTGGTCAACTCCTTCAACGAGCTGATGCCCGGCCATGTGCACCTGAATGCCCTGTGCCAGGCCATCAAGCTCGGCATCGCCGAAGCCGGCGGCACCCCGCTCGAATTCCCGACCATCGCGGTCTGCGACGGGCTGGCCACCGGCCACAAAGGCATGAAGATGCCCATGCCCAGCCGGGAGCTGATCGCCGATTCGATCGAGATCATGATCACCGCGCACGCCTTTGACGCCATGGTGCTCCTCACCAACTGCGACAAGATCACCCCGGGCATGCTGATGGCTGCCGCCCGGCTGAACATTCCGGCCCTGCTCGTATCCGGCGGCCCCATGGACACGGGCTGCTTCCACGGCAGGCGGGTCTGCTACAACGACCTGATGGAGGCCGAAGGCCTGGTGGAGCGCGGCCAGATGGATGTCCAGGAGCTGGCGGCTTTCGAGGAGGTCGCCGTCTGGGGCCCCGGGGCCTGCGCCATGATGGGAACCGCCAACACCATGAACATGATGACCGAGGCCCTGGGCATGACCGTTCCCGACGGGGCCCTCACCCCGGCCACCTCGGGCGCGCGGATGGCGCTCGCGCGGCGGGCCGGCCGGCTGATCATGCAGCTGCACGCCAAAACCATCCTGCCGCGCGACATCCTTACCCCGGCCGCCTTCCGCAACGCGCTGGCGGTCGATATGGCCGTCGGCGGCTCCACCAACACCTGCCTGCACCTGCCGGCCATTGCCGCGGAAGCAGGCCTGAGCCTCGATCTGGCCGAATTCGCCCAGGCGGCCGCCAGGACGCCGCACCTGGTCCTGCTCAAGCCCGCCGGCCGGCATTTCCCGCTCGACTTTTATAATGCCGGCGGGATACCCGCGTTGACGAAAGAACTGCTGGACAACGGGCTTTTTCATGGCGGCTGCATGACCGTCACCGGCAGCACGATGGCTGAGAACCTCGCCGGCCGCCGGATCCTCGATCCGGACGTTATCCGGCCGGTGAAGACACCTTTGAGCCCGACGGGCGGGCTGGCCGTGCTGCATGGCAGCCTCGCCCCCGAGGGCGCAGTGGTCAAAAAAGCCGCCGTGGCCCCCGAGATGCTCCGTCACAGCGGCCCGGCGCGGGTCTTCGAACAGGAGGAGCCGGCCCTGGCCGCGATCTTCGGCGGCCGGATCCAACCCGGCGACGTCGTGGTCATCCGCTATGAAGGCCCCAAGGGCGGGCCCGGCATGCGCGAGCAGCTGCTGCCGACCTCGGCCATCATCGGCATGGGCCTGGGAACATCCGTGGCCTTGGTGACCGACGGCCGCTTCTCCGGAGCCACTCAGGGCGCCTGCGTCGGCCATATCACCCCCGAAGCCTTCCTGGGAGGCCCCATCGCGCTGGTCGAAGAAGGGGATCGCATCACGATCGACATCCCGTCCGGCCGTCTGGATCTGGAAGTGCCGCCCGATGTCCTGGAAAAACGTCGTGAAAACTGGCGCCCGCCCGCCCACGTCGCGCTGCCGAAAGGCACCCTGCTCGATCGCTACCGCCGCCTGGTGGGCCCCGCCAGCCGGGGCTGCACATTGGAATAAATATGAAAAAGATCAAAATCAACGCCGTCCGCAACATCGGCATCATCGCCCATATCGACGCCGGCAAGACCACGGTGACCGAGCGGATCCTTTTTTACACCGGCCGGTCCCACAAGCTGGGCGAGGTCCACGACGGCGAAGCGGTCATGGACTGGATGCCCGACGAGCAGGAGCGCGGCATCACCATCACCTCGGCGGTGACCACCTGCCCCTACAAAGACATCGAAATCCATCTGATCGACACCCCCGGCCACGTCGACTTCACCATCGAAGTCGAGCGCTCCCTGCGGGTCCTGGACGGCGCGGTGGGCGTCTTCAGCGCCGTGGAGGGCGTTGAGCCCCAGTCCGAAACGGTCTGGCGCCAGGCCGACAAGTACCGCGTGCCCAAGATCGCCTTCCTCAACAAAATGGATCGCATCGGAGCCGATTTTTTCGGTACCGTGGAGATGATGAAAACCAAGCTGGGCGCCATCCCGCTGGTATTGCAGCTGCCGCTCGGCATGGGCGAGGATTTCCAGGGGGTGATCGACCTGGTGCGCATGCAGCAGATCCGTTGGGACGAATCCTCGCTGGGCACGGTCTTCACGAGCGGGCCGATTCCGGCGGACTGGGCCGACCAGGCGGCCGACTACCGCGAGCGCCTGATCGAGACGGTGGCCGAGCAGGACGATGCCCTGATGGAAGCGTTCGTGGCCGAAACGCCGATCGAGGAGGCCCAGCTGCTGGCCGCCATCCGCCGGGCCACCATCCAACTCAAGCTGGTGCCGGTCTTGTGCGGCGCGGCCCTCAAAAACAAGGGCATCCAGCCGCTGCTGGACGCTATAGCCCAGTTTCTGCCCAGCCCGGCCGACATCCCCCCGGCGCGGGGGATGCACCCTGAGACCGGCGAGGCGATCGCATGCCATCCCAAAGACTCCGACCCCCTGGCCGCCCTGATCTTCAAAGTCTCCATGATGGAGGGCCGCAAGCTTTGCTTCGTGCGGGTCTACAGCGGGCGGCTGAAGGCCGGCAGCGACCTCTACAACCCCACGCTCAAGCGCAAGGAGAAAGTGGCGCGCATTCTGCTCATGCACGCCAACAAACGCGAACGCATCGAGGAGTCCGGTGCGGGCAGCATCGTCGGCGTGGTCGGCCTCAAGGACGCCTCCACCGGCGATACGCTCTGCACCGCCGAGCACCCCGTGCTGCTTGAGAAAATCGAATCCTACGAACCGGTCATCTCCATCGCCATCGAGCCCAAGACCCACGGCGATCAGGAAAAAATGGACGAGGTCCTCGAAAAATTCACGGCGGAAGACCCGACCCTGCGGGTCCGCAAGGACGAAGACACCGGCCAGACGATCCTATCGGGGATGGGCGAGCTGCACCTTGAAATCATCACCAGCCGCATGCTGCGCGAATTCAACACCAACGTCAACGTCGGCAAGCCCCAGGTCGTCTATCGAGAAGCGATCCATGGCCCGGCTCAGGCCACTTCCGTTTTCGACCGGGAAATCGCCGGCCAGCGGCATTTTGCAGAAGTCAGCTTGAACGTGGCCCCGCGGCCGCGGGGTGCGGGATCCGAATTCGTTTCCAGCGTTCCGGCCGAAACGCTGCCGGCCGCTTTCGTTGACGCCATCCGCAAGGGCGCCTTGGGCGCACTGGAAAGCGGCCCGGTTTCCGGCTATCCGGCGGTGGATGTGGAAATCCGTCTGGCGGGCGCCGCTCCGAAAGACACCAGCACCGAGCTCGCCTTTACCGTGGCCGCCTCCATGGCCTGCAGGGAGGCGTTGACCCGGGGCAATCCGTTTCTGCTGGAGCCGATCATGAACGCAGAGATACTGGTTCCCGAAGCGTTTCTGGGAGAGGTGATCGGCGACCTCAATGCCCGCAGCGGCAAAATCGAATCCATCGAGCACAAGCTGGGGGTGCAGGTCATCACCGCGACCGTTCCGCTTTCGCGAATGTTCGGCTACTCCACCGCCCTGCGCTCCGCCACCCAGGGGCGGGGGACGTTTTCGATGCGCTTCAAGCGCTTCGACCGCCCATAGAAAGAAGCGCAGCGCCGAAATTGGCTTTTTTGCGAAGCCGTCAGCCTTCCAGGGCTTTCTTCTCAGCCTTGATCTCCTCTTCCACCTGCTTCAACAGCCGCTCGGCCCGCTCGCGCTTTTCGGGAGCGTCGCTGTTGCGCAGGGACTGCCTGAACTGGGTTGCGGCCGTCTTGAAGTCCCGCCCCCGCAAGTGATAGATCCCCAGGTAATAATGCGCATCCGCGAGGGCGCCCTGCTGGCCGAGGACCTGACCCAGGAAATAATAGGCGTCACGGTAGTCCGGAGTTTTCTGGATGACGGCCGTGTAAAGCGCAATGGCCTCCGCCGGACGGCCGAGCTCCTGCTGGGTGCGGCCCAGGAATAAAAGCGTGTCGGGGTCCTCCGGAATCATGCTCCGGGCGCTCTCCAGAGCGCTGAGGGCGGCGTCCAGCTGGCCGCCCATGAAATAAACCTTGCCGAGGTCGCGCAGCATGTACGGGTTGAAGGCATTGCGAGCGAGCACCGCCTTGAGTTCGGCAATCGCTTCGGAGGTCCGGTTCAACCGGCCCAGCACCAGGCCGTAGCGATAGCGCGCCAGCGTATTACCCGGCTCGCGCTGCAGGATCTGCTCCAGCTGGCCCAGCTCGGAGCTCGGGTCGTTGTATTCCACGATCAGACGGGTCTGAATCCGCTCGAACTCCGCCGGGTTCGTCTTCTGAACCGGAGGGGTTTTGCCTTTATGATCCTCGATCCATGCGCCGACATACGAGATGCGGTCCTCGATGGCCGGGTGGGTCATCATGTAGGTCGGGATCTGATCTTTGCTGAACCATTGCTTGCTGCGGATTTTCTTCAGGACTTTCTGGAGCCCTTCGGTGCTGTACCCCGCGTCGGACAGAAACTTGAGGCCGAGCTGGTCGGCCTGCATCTCATTGTCGCGGCTGAAGGCCAGCTGGGCCGTTGCTCCGGTCGCGGCCGAGCCCAGCATCATCCCGCTCGCCGCCGCTCCCGAACCGCCGGCGGCACCGACCAGAATGCCGGCGGCGATCCCGGCCAGCTGCGCCCAGCTGACCTTCTTGGCCAGCTCGATCTTCTGGGAGATGTGCCGGCAGTACACATGCGCAATTTCATGGCCCAGGATGCCGGCCAGCTCGTCTTCGCCGTCCATGGCCTCGATCAATCCGCTGTAGATGAAGATGTGGCCGGCCGGGGTGGCGAAGGCGTTGTACATATCCTGGTCGATGACATAGAACCGGTAGCGGAACGGCTGCGCCGGCATCACCGATAGAATCCGTTGGCCCACCCGGTTGACGTAGCCGGTAACGTAAGGGTCGTCCACCACCGGCAGCTTCTTGAAAATAATCCGGAGCATTTCAGCCGAAAGTTCTTCCTCTTCGCCGATCGTGATGGCCCGTCCGGGCGACGGCAGCACCAACGCCACGGACAGAACCAACACCAGGCTCCACGTCATGCGCCGGCAGCGGTATGTAAGCGTCATCAGGTCGTCTTCCTTGCAGGGGGATCTTCCGTCGACCCTGCCCGCGGCGTCGGCAGGCTGGATTTCAGATGGAATCCGGCTGGGTGCACCGCATCAAGCCGGCCGGCATGGCGTGTGGGGAGGTGAATCGATCGGAGTTATGGCCTTTTCGTCCGACTATCTCACATTTTGGGGTTCTTTTCAAAGAATCAATTTTGTGCTAAACGCAGATCATGGCAAGAGTCGTATGCATAGCCAATCAAAAGGGCGGTGTGGGCAAGACCACCACCGCCGTCAACTTGTCGGCATCGTTGGGAGTTTTCGAAAAGCCCACTCTGTTGGTGGATTGCGACCCCCAGGCCAATGCCACTTCCGGCCTGGGAATCGACACGTCCGGCCTGGCCGGCACGCTTTACGACGGGCTTCTCGGCCGGATGGCCGCCGAATCTCTCCTGCATGACAGCGCCATCGCCGCCCTGAAAGTCATTCCGTCGAATGTCCAGCTGATCGGGTTTGAAGTCGAAATGATGTCTGAACCCGACCGCGAAAAGGCCCTGAAACGGCTTCTGGCCCCCCTGGTCAATCGGTTCGAGTACATCATCCTCGACTGCCCGCCGTCGCTCAGCCTGCTCACCGTCAATGCGCTCACCGCCGCCGATGCGCTGCTGATTCCGCTGCAATGCGAGTTTTACGCCCTGGAAGGGCTGGGCCAGCTGCTGCAGACGGTCAAGCGCATCAAGCGCTCACTCAACCCCGGCCTCAGCATTGCCGGAATCCTGCTGACCATGTTCGACCGCCGGACCAATTTGTCGCATCAAGTGGCCGAAGAGGCCGATAAGTATTTCAAGGGGCTCGTGTTTCGAACCACCGTCCCCCGCAACATCCGTCTGGGAGAGGCCCCCAGCTTCGGCAAACCGATCATTCTCTACGATGCGGCTTCCCCCGGAGCCCAAAGCTATGTCGAACTCGCCAAAGAGTTCATGAACCACACCCGCAGCAGCACCGATGTCCTAAGGTAAGCCATGAACAAACCTCTGTCATCTCAGGACCCAACCCCCAAACGCAGGAAGCTCGCCCTGGGCCGGGGCCTGGAGGCGCTGATCCCCGACCCCGTTCCCGGTTCCGAGGACGGCCCGGGCGATTATTTCCTCTGCGACATCCAGCTCATTCGGCCCAACCGGTTTCAGCCCCGCCGTCAGTTTGCCGAAACCGAGCTGGAGGAGCTGGCCGAATCGATCCGGGGGCAGGGGGTTCTGCAGCCGTTGATGGTGCGCAAGACGGACTCCGGCTTCGAGCTGATCGCCGGCGAGCGCCGCCTGCGGGCCGCGCGGCGGGCCGGGCTGAGTCAGGTCCCGGTGGTGGTGAGACCGGCGAGCGACGACCAGATGCTGGAAATGTCACTGGTGGAGAACATCCAGCGCGCCGACCTGAACCCGATTGAAGAGGCCGAAGCCTATCACCGCCTGATCCACCAGTTCAATCTCACTCAGGACCAGGCCGCGGCGCGCGTCGGCAAAAGCCGATCGGCGGTGGCCAACTTTCTGCGGCTGCGGCAGCTGCCCGAGCCGATCCAGACCAGCATGATCGAGGGCACGGTCAGCATGGGCCACGCGCGGGCGCTGCTCGGCGCCGAGAGCTCAGCTCTGCAGCTGACGGCCTGGCGGGCCGTCGTCGCCAAAGGCTTGTCCGTGCGCGAAACCGAAGCGATGGTCCGACGCCTGAAGTCCGAAAAGAAGACGCCGCGGGTCAGCCTGAAAAGCTCGGAAGCGACCTACTTGACCAGCCTCTCCGAAGAGCTCTCACGCCACCTGGGCACCAAGGTGACCATCCGCAAGTCCGGCCGGCAGGGCCGCCTGGAAATCGAGTTCTACAACAACGACGACCTCGACCGATTGATCCATCAGCTGCGGCAGACCAAGGCCTGATGCGGGGCTTGGACGCCATGGGAATGCACATCATCATCGATGGCTACAACTTGGTACGCCAGTCCAGAGCGTTGAGCCGCCTCGACCGCGCCGACATCACCCGGGGCCGTGAGGCCCTGATTGAGATGCTCGCGGCCTACCGCCGGCTCAAACCGCACCGCATCACCGTGGTGTTCGACGGGGCCGGCGCGCCGGCCCTGTCTCCCGAGCGGGACCGGATGAAGGGCATCGGAATCGTGTTTTCGCGCGGCGGGGAAACCGCCGATGCGGTGATCGGGCGCATGGCCCGCCAGGAGGGCCAAACGGCCCTGGTGGTGAGCTCCGATCTGGCGGTGGTGCGGAGCGCTCAGGCCGGCGGCGCGGCGGTGATCGAATCCGCCGAATTTGAAGCCCGGATGGCGATGGCCGCTGCGCTGGAAGGAGGCGAGCCGGCGGACGATCATCAACAGGGCCGACGGGTGTCGACCCGCAAAAAGGGAGAAGGCCGGCGTCTGCCCAAACGGCTCCGGCAGAACCAGCGCCGGACCGCCAAACTCTAGCGGCCGGGGAGTCAACGCCAGCCAGGGCGACCGAATCAGGCGATCTCATGAAAAAGCTATGCGTCATTGACGGCCAGGGCGGCGGCATCGGCAGCACCATCATCCGCAAAGTCAAGGAGGCTTTTGAGGAGAGCGTGGAGGTCATCGCGCTCGGCACCAATGCGGTGGCCACCGCCCAGATGCTGAAAGCCCGCGCCAATCGCGGCGCCTCCGGTGAAAACGCCATCCGCCGCACGGCGCCCGGCGCCGACGTCATTTTAGGGCCCATCAGCATCATCATTGCGCATGCCATGATGGGCGAAGTCACCCCGGCCATGGCCGAGGCGGTGGCTGCGAGCCCGGCGCCGAAGCTGCTCCTGCCGCTCTCCCAAGAGAATGTCGCCGTCATCGGCTCCTCCGCGCTGCCGCTGCCCAAGCTGGTGGACGAAATGATTTCAAGCCATCTGCGCCGACTCATCGGATCGGGCCCCGATCCGACCGGCCGGTAACCGTGCCCGGCGGGCCATATCGTCCGCCGCAGCGGCGGCCGGAAGGCCGGGGCCATCGAACCGGACTCAGCCTCCAGACGAGGGATGAATGCCATGTGTGAAGCCAATGCGTATCTGATCGAAGGCGATAACCGCCGCCTGGTGATGGAAAGCGTAGACACCATCGAACCCGAGGGGGACGGTCTGCGCCTGGTCAACATCTTCGGTGAACAGAAGTTCCTCAAAGCCCGGATTCAATCCGTATCGCTGGTGGAAAACCGGGTCCTGCTCATCCAGACCGCCTGAAGCATCACCCGCCCTCATGAAAATCGTGATCGCCAAGATGTCCGGCTTCTGCATGGGCGTGCGCCGCGCGGTCGAGATGGTGCTCGACGCCCCGGGCCGGCATCCGGGGCCGATCTGCACGTACGGCCCCTTGATCCACAACCCCCAGGTGCTGGACCTGCTGGCCGCCAAGGACATTGCCACGATCCAGGCGATCCCTGAATGCGGCACCGGCACGGTGCTGATTCGCGCCCACGGCGTGCCGCCCGAAACCAAGAAACGACTCAAGGCCGCGGGCTATAAGGTCATCGACGCGACCTGCCCGCGCGTGGTCCGCGTTCAGTCCATCATCCGCAAACACGCCCGCCAGGACCACGCCGTGATCATCGTCGGCGACAAGGACCACCCGGAGGTCGTCGGGCTGCTCGGATATGCCGGCGCCAACGGCCATGTGGTGGCCGGCGTCGAAGAACTCCAGCGGCTGCCGGTATTCGAAAACGCCATCATCGTCGCCCAGACCACCCAGGACACCCGGCTGTATGCCGCCGTCCGGGAATGGGCCGGGCGCAATCACCCGCATTACAAGGTCTTCGAGACCATCTGCGACTCCACCGAAAGGCGCCAGTCGGAAGTCCAGCGACTGGCGGAGTCCGTGGATGCCGTGGTCGTGGTGGGCGGCCGCGAAAGCGGCAACACCCAGCGGCTCTTCGAAATCGCCGGCCGGACCGGCAAGCCGGCCTTTCATGTGGAAAGCGAAGCCGACCTGAGCCGCATCGACCTGGAATCCCTGCGCTCGGTTCAGACCATCGGCATCACGGCCGGAGCCTCCACCCCGAACTGGGTCATCCGCAAAGTCTACATGACGCTCGAAACCATGGTTTTCCAACGCAAGTCGGGGTGGCACCAGGCGGTCTACACCGTTTTGAGAACGGCCCTGCTCTCCAATCTCTACGTCTCGCTGGGCGCGGCCGGCCTGTGCTACGCCGCCACCCGCCTTCAGGGCATCTCCGATTTCACGCCGTTCGCGCTCATCGCCTTTCTCTACGTGCAGTCCATGCATATCCTCAACCATCTCACCGGCAGCCAGGCCGATCGCTTCAACGAACCGGACCGCGCCCGTTTCTACGACGACCGCCAGGTCTCGCTGACGGTCATCGCCCTGTCCAGCGGCGCGGCCGGGCTGGTGGTCGCCTACCTCCAGGGCTGGCTTCCCTTCCTGGTTCTGCTGGTGATCAGCCTGCTCGGGCTTTCCTACCGCCTCACGCTGGTCCCGCCAGCGCTGGGGTCCGTCGTGTACCGCCGGATCAAGGACATTCCGGGCTCCAAAACCATTCTCATCGCCCTGGCCTGGGGAGTCGTCACGTCCGTGCTGCCGCCCATTTCGATCTACGGGACCTATGGCGCCCTGAACGCATGGATCTTCGCCTGGTCGACGGCGCTGGTTTTCGTGCGGACGGCTTTTTTTGACATTCTCGACATGCAGGGCGACCGCCTCGTCGGCAAGGAAACCATCCCGATTCTGCTGGGGGAGAAACGCTCGCTGCAGCTGCTCAAGGGGCTGTCGGCGGGGCTGGTGGTCGGCCTGCCGGTGTTGAGTGCGCTGACGCCGATGCCGGCCTTCGCCGTCAGCTTGGCCCTTTGCCCGGCCGCCATGTTTGCCGTCCTCCTGGCCTTCGAAAAGAGCCTCCTGCTCCCGGGGGTACGGCTGGAATTTTTGGTGGAAAGCCATCTGGTGCTGGCAGGGGTGCTCGCGCTCGGGTGGGGGCTGGCCGGCCTTTGAGCGATAGCGGATCGCTCACAGGCCTAGCCGACCGCTCCTAGGCGGCTGGAGCCGGCGGCGGCAGGGGGGGGCCGCCGGCCGGGGGGATCGCTCAGCAGCCAGGCGGGGGGCCGAGTTTGAAGGGCGGCTCCGTTCCGGCCCATAGCCGGCGAATGTTGTCCGCATGGCGCAAAAAAATAAAGACCGCCGCGATGGCGGCACCTGCGCCGTAAACGGCCGAACCGGCAGCGCCGAAAACGGCGATCGGCAGCGCGGCGGCGGCGGCCAGCGACCCGGCTGAAACCCGGCGGGTCAGCGCGAGGACCAACCCGAACACCCCCAGGGCGATCAAGACCGCGAGGGGAGCCAGCGCTGCAAACCCGCCGGCGGCGGTGGCGACGCCTTTGCCTCCGCCGCGCAGACGCGTATAGACGGGAAACATATGACCCCAGACAGCCAGCAGCGCCAGGATCGCCGCATACGGTTCGGCGACGGTCTCCGGCAAGTTCAAGTGCCCGGCCATGGCCGCCGGCGCCCAGCCCTTCAAAAAATCCAGGACCAGGGTCGCCAGGCCCAACACGGGGCCGGCTTCCCGGGCCACATTGGTGGCGCCGATGTTGCCGCTGCCCCGGCGGCGGATGTCCGCGCCGGCAAACAGGCGGGTCAATACCAGTCCGCATGGAATGGAACCCAGCAGATAGGCCAGCAGCGGCAGTCCATAAACCATGACCGTGGCTGGAATCATGGCGGCCAATCCAACGGAACCGCTGATGGGAACACAGCCGTGTTTATCGCCATAAGACCCGGTTGGACGCCATGAAGCCGGTCCGCCTCCCGATAGAAGACGTCATCGATCTGCACACCTTCCGGCCGCAGGATCTGGCGCCCCTGATCGAAGATTATATCGACGCCTGCCTGCAAGCGGGCTTCTCCTCGGTGCGCATCATCCACGGCAAGGGCCGGGGAATCCAGAGGCAGCGCGTGCGCGAACTGCTGCGCCGCAGCCCCCATGTCGCCTCCTTTCAGGACGCGCCCCCGGAGGCCGGTGGGTGGGGAGCGACGATCGCAACCCTGACCCGCATTAGGACCCCGTGATCGCATTTTTTCTGAATGCACCGGCCAAGGCTTTTTTCAACTTGAGCAGTGCGTCCGGCGGCCCGAACGCGCCGGCTTTGGTAACGACCGGCATCCCCTCCATGGCCCCGCCCGCGAGCCGGCCGAAAACCAACCCGCTGCCCAATTCGCACTCCAGCCGAATCCCGCGAGCGCCCAGCCGCTCCAGGACCGCCAGGGCCGTATCGCCGCCGGACAGAAAAAGGCCGGCCGGCCGGACCGCCGCGATCACCGCGTGGACGGCGTCCGCAAACCCGGCCAGGAGCCGGTCGGGATCGACCAGCGAGGCCTCCGCTGAGGGCCGAGCGAGCGTCATCACCAGGTCGCTGGCGGCCAGCCGGGAGGCCGCACGCCGGACCACGGCGTCCCGAATTTCCGGAATGCGCCTGGGGCCAAAGCCGTCCGGATCCAGGGCCAGGACGCCGGCATCCGTCTGCTCGGCCAGCGCCTGCACCTGCCGGCGCAGGCGCTCGGAAGCCGAGCCGCAAGCGAACAGCCAATGGCCGGCGGGCGGGGCATCGGCGCGATGCCGGTTCGGGTTCGGATGCGGCCGGCGGCTCCCCAGCGCGCGGGCCATGCTCTTGGCCAATCCGGCCGACCCGCAAAGCAGCGCCTGCGGATAATGATTCAGCGCCAGCCGGGCGATGCGGTCCAGGTCCTCCGGCACAGCAGCATCAAAGGTGAAATGTCGAGCCCCGACGGCGGCGGCGCGGTCGATCGCAGCGGCCGCGGCGGCCTCGCCTTCCCTCAAAACCTCCAGGCCGATGTGCGCGATCGGCAGTTGGGCCTGGAAACCGATCCACTCCGGAAGACGCGATTCACAGACCGGTGCGATCGGATCGCGCCGCATTTCGGTCCGGGCGACCGGCGTACCGTGTATGCAGTGCACCCCTCCCTCGGTGGTCCGACCCTGCTCGACATAGGCAGGGGCGATGAAGCTCATGCCGATGTTCAACGCCTCCATCACCGCTTCGAGCTCGGCGCCGATGTTTCCCCGCACGGCCGAATCGATCTTTTTGTAAACCCGACGCGGCGCGTGGCGGCCCAGCTCGCGACAAACCTCGGCGACCACGCGGTGGGCATCGGCTGGGGGCAGGCCGCGGCTGGCGGTGAAAATGGACAGCGCTTGGGGAGCCTCCCCGAATGAATCGATCGACAGAAAGCGGTGGTCGACCAGATAGACCGGCGCATACATGGCCCGAAACTGGATGCCGGTGTCGGCCGCACCCGTCAGGTCGTCGGCGATCACGGCCAGCTCCAACATAGCTCAAACACCCTCTCCAACGGCTGTAATGTTCCATCGCGTGAACGCGTCCTAGATACCACAGCCCAAGCTCTCTCAACATAACTTTTTTAGGCTCAAGTCAAGTCGCGAACATGCCGAATAATAAATCAATATCGTCTCATGCCGGAGGGAGTGCCACGTGAAGAGTCCAGGCGAAGCAGCAAACTTAAATTCCTACCCGGACAGACGGAACCGGTATCGATCCACGAGTCTATCGGATCCCATGGTGGAGATCCGATTGGCGGGCGGGCCGCTGTACCTGCTTAAGGTCAGAGACTTGTCCAACGAAGGCGCCGGCATCGTGGTGAGATCGGACTCCAACCTTCTAAAAAAGATTCAGGTCGGCCAGCGACTGAACGTCCGGCTGATCTTGCCGGTGAATTACAAAGGGCCTTCCGGCCATTACCGATCGCAGGTCGAGCATATCACCGAGATTGCAGACGGCCCTTACAACGGCCATCTGATCATCGGCATATCCATCCTCAGCGGGGCCGGCGCCTCCGGATAGCCCCGGTCGGATACCGGGTATCCATCCTTGATCGCGGTTACAGTACGGTACTCCTCGACAATACGATGCGTAACCTTTTCGGGGCAACCCAGGCAACCCGGATCAACATCCGGCCACTCAGACTTCCTGAAATCAGTATCGCTTGGGTTCGGCTTCATTAAACCATCCAACTGAATCTGGTTAAAGGGCGAAATCGATACTCCGATGGACAAAAGAACCTGCTGAAACCACAGCAGGTTGATGGAATGGTGCCGAGGGACAAAATCGAACTGCCGACACGGGAATCCCTTGGTTTAACCCTCGTTATTACAATACATTCTTACTTCAACTCCACCTGGCCAAAGCTGACCTTGTGTAGGTCTCTCGGAACCTTTTTGCAAGCAATTTTTTCTCGGAGATGCACACTCCAGAGGGTTTGGAATGTGCACTCCAGGTCATCTTCTCGGATAATCTTTCCAAGCCTGGGCCACCAAAGCCCATCGGTTCCGGTTGCACCAAACCCAATCTGCGCCATAATTCTCGACCAGTTCCCTTATTGTGGTCCGTTCAGTTTCCATATTGCAGCCACCCTCAAGTACGTCAGACATTGATTCGCTGCGGTTTTTTTCAGCTGTCATAGGGAACGAGAATGTCAATATCAAGCCATACGCCAGGGATTGATATGACAGTATCGGCTTTCCATAAAACCCTTTACCAGTATGCTTTTACAAGGGACTCTTGTTCGGTGGTGGGCTACCTCAAACAAGCCCGAGAAACTGCTTGGCCTGGTACTCAAACTCTCTGGTTTCAACTTCCACCTCTCTCTGGTCGGCCTGATCACATACCGTCACAGTGGCATACCCACCGGCTCCCGAGAATGAGATGCAGCAGGGGCCTCGTTCCGTTTCATCCAAACCCTCTCCACCTTTGCCGAAATATCGAGAAGCCTTGGAAATGATTTCATCGGTGTTCAGCCGGGATTGTTTTGCAATACGGAGCATGGCTTCTTTTCCTTCTTGGGTTAATGACTCTCCCTGATTGCGGCAAGGATGTCCTCGGGACGGCAGTTATGGCACAGGTGAAAGGAAAGGAATAAGGGGAAACTGCCAGAGAAATGTCTCAAGAGATCAGTGCGGTGGGTGTCCAACAATTCTTGACGGCCCAGCTGAGCATCTCTTGATTGCCTGGAAAAGCTTCTCCTGGCCACAGTACTTGTTCAGGAACTGGCATGCCCCAGCTTCACGAGCAGTGTCTGAAAGGGTTCGGTCGCCGTATAATGTGAGAATAATGACCTTGGTATCGGAGAACCTGGAACTAATGATACGGGTTGCTTCAATGCCGTCCATAACAGGCATGTCGGTGTCCATCAGCACAATGTCTGGATGGACATACTGAACCATGGCAATGGCTTCTTCTCCATTCTTGGCTTCAGCAACCACCGTCAGGTTAGGAATGAGGTCAAGGCTCTCATGTAAGATGCTCCTCTGGAGATCGTTGTCGTCAACGATCCCGATTCTGATGGCTCGGTTTTGTATGGCAGCTGTCATGTGGGTCACCTCTTATTGGTTCGTAAGGCTCCTCCTTGTTTGAAGGCTAAGATCGTCTGTGACCTGTGGCAAGGGGGTTGATTATGTATCTTTCAGAGGGTCGGATCTTGTTTGTGCCAGTACCAGGGACCATGAGGTTCAAGGGGATGGTCACAATTGGCAAACTGAAGGCTTACAGATCATCCTCTTTATCAATGGGGGTCTTCCTGTCTCGGCAACTCTCACAGAACTTCCGACACATCCCCTTTCCGGTCCAATGAATCTTCATGAGATGGACTTTGCCGCAGCCAGGGCAAACGCACTCGACCTTGGATTTCCCAGACCCCTTGGTTTCATACAGTTCATCAAGGTCCTGGTCGGCATCTTCCAATGGCTCTTTCTCGATTTTCTGAACCACATCGGATTCTCGTGTTTTCATTCTGGACCTCCTTGATCAGGCGGTCAGAACAAAACATAGGGATTCCCCCATCGAAAGCAATGAGGTGCTCGGCAGGATGGCTTGTTGTTGTACCAAGCAGAGAATCGGAGAAGCCAGTGGCTGGCACTTTGATATGTGACGAAGGGAGACTCGATGTTATGGTGTTTCTCGACAAGTGGTTAGCAGTTGCAATGGTCGGGAATACTGCAATAAGTTAGATTGCGAGACCGGAACCGTTATTTAGAGAAGACTCTGGAGGTATGGTATGTCAGATGTTCAGATCATCAGGGGCTATGTTCCCGGATCGATTGGGCGAGTGGCAGAGCTTCATGGCACTTACTACCACCAGCATTGGGGCTTTGGCCTTTTCTTTGAAGCCAAGGTCGCTACCGAACTGGCGGCCTTCTTGGGTCGATATGACGAACAGAAGGACGGTTTCTGGATTGCGTTGGCAGCAGGACGCATTGAGGGTTCGATTACCATCGACGGCGCTCATTCAGCAACTGGAGGTGCACATTTGCGCTGGTTCATTTTGTCCGATGGACTACGGGGACAGGGCATCGGCAATCAACTTATAAGCAAAGCAGTGGGCTTCTGCCGAAGCCGAGGTTATGGACGGGTTTACCTGTGGACCTTTGAAGGCCTCGGCGCTGCACGGCACCTCTATGAGAAGAAGGGCTTCAGACTTCTGGATCAGCACGAAGGGAGTCAGTGGGGTCGGAAGGTTAATGAGCAGCGGTTCGAGCTGGAACTGCAATAGCATTTGGGTTCTACGATGCCAATCCGCATCACGATCATCCAGGGTCCAGAATAGACATCTGTCTTACTGGTCCAAACCGGAAGTTTAAAGTGCTGAGGCAAAGCTGGGAGTGGAAACGAAACAGGTCCGAAGAGTTGTATTCCCCTCCCTCTCCGGACCTGCGATCGCATCGGGATACCGGAGGTGCAAACTCTCAATATCCCAGTAACATGTTAGCAGGCATTAACAAAAAATGCAAGAAAAAAATGCTGCTATAAAAACCGGCAGAAGAATAATAAATACTACAGAAGTACACTTTCGTGTTTTATGAGAAGCTTTATGCTGAAAGCAGAGAAGTAAGGATAGCAAGCTCAGTTGGCAGCAGCTTTGATTGCTTGGATCAGTTCCTTCTGTGAGCATCCTTTTTCGAGACAAGTAGAGTAGGGAGGGCATAACCCTCCCCCTCGTCAAACCGGACGTGCGGATTTTCCGCATCCGGCTTACCCTTGGACTTCACCAAAAGGCACACACAGAACGCCAGCCGATGAGGCTTTTACAGATAAATCAGCCCCAACTGCTTCAGGTGCTCGTAATAGCTTCGCCCTTTCGGGGGACGAAAGGGCCGCTGGCTACGCCGCTGCAAATGACCCCTCAGACGTCTTCGGACATACCAATTCATCGCCCGCATGGCTTGGCCAGGATAGCCGAACGAAAAGTAGCTGGCCCAGCCCCGCAGCTGCCGATTCACCTCTACGATCAGTTCCGTTCCGTTCCCAGCGGCGTTATAGAAATGTCTTGATCCTGGCGGTTTGAACATGCTGTTTTC
>CAYRUF010000050.1:0-31955 GCA_964427375.1 uncultured Desulfatibacillum sp.
ATTCTCCTCGTCGAAGACGACCCCAAGATCGCCTCGTTTATCCTCAAGGGCCTGAAAGCCGAGGGTTTCGCCGTAGACCATGCCGCCGACGGCGAGCTGGGGCTGGACCTGGCCATGACCGAACCCTATGCCGTGGCCGTGGTCGACGTCATGCTGCCCAAGCTGAACGGAATCGATCTGATCCGGACCCTGCGCCGGGAGAAGGTGAATACGCCGGTGCTTGTTCTGAGCGCCAGGGGGACCGTGGAGGACCGGGTGAAGGGGCTGCAGACCGGAGCCGACGATTATCTCTCCAAGCCCTTCGCCTTCTCCGAGCTCCTGGCGCGCGTGCAGGCATTGGTTCGGCGCAGCACCCACGCCGCCGAACCGACCCGGCTGTCGTTCGCCGATCTCTCCATGAACCTGATCACGCGCGAGGTGATCCGCGCAGAGACCAAGATCGAGCTCCAGCCGCTGGAGTTCTCGCTGTTGGAATACCTGCTGCGCAACGCCGGCCGGGTGGTCTCCAAGACCATGATCATGGAAAATGTCTGGGACTACAACTTCGACCCCCAGACCAACGTGGTGGAGTCCCGAATCTACAAACTTCGCGAGAAGATCGACAAGGACTTTCCGGCCAAGTTGATCCATACCGTGCGCGGAGTGGGGTATGTTCTTAAAGCGTCTGATTGAAATCCGCCGCACGCTGGCGTTCCGCCTGACCCTCTGGTACGCGGGCATTTTCCTGTTTTCTGCAGCGGTCGCCTTCGCCTTTTTTTATTACCTCATCACGGAGACCATCCGCGGCCGCGCCGATCAGGACCTCCTGGCTGAAGTGCGCACCTTTTCCTCAATGATGGCCCTGCAGGGGGTCGAAGCGGTCAAACGGCAGGCCTTGCTGGAATCCCGCGCCGCGGGCGAAAAAAAGATATTCGTGCAGCTGCTTTACCCCGACGGCCGCCTGTTTTCATCCTCCAACATGTCCTATTTCCACAACATACCGGTTTCGACGGAAGCCATCGGCCGGATGCTCGAGCAACAAGAGCCTTTTTTCGCCACGGTCAGCTCCCCCGACCACCGCCACGAGGTCCGCGTGGTCTATGCGCTGCTCGGCCCGGGGCTGATCATCCATCTCGGCCAGTCCCTTGACGACTTGACCCGCTTCGTCGAAGCCTTTCAGCGGATCTTCGTCCTGACCATGGCCGGCCTGTTCGCCGTAGCGGTGGCGTTCGGATGGTTCATGGCGCGCCGGGCGCTGGCCGGAGTCGAAACCGTCACCCGGGCTGCCCAGCGGATCGCCGCGGACGGCCGCCTGGAGGAACGCGTGCCGGCCGGCAGGGGCGGGGATGAAATCGACCGTTTGGCCGCGACCTTCAACCGCATGCTGGACCGCATCCAGGCCCTCGTGAACGGCATCAGGGAGATGACCGATAACATCGCCCATGACCTTAAAAGCCCCATCACGCGCATCCGCGGCCAGGCCGAGGTCGCGCTTACTTCCCGCGGGGCGTCCGATGACTACGAAACCATGGCGGCCAGCGCCATCGAGGAATGCGATCGGCTGCTGGAAATGATCACCACCATGCTGTTCATCTCGCGCAGCGAAGCCGGGTTGACCAAACCGGAGCTCAGGCGGTTGGACCTGGCGGCAGTGGTGCGGGATGCCTGCGGGCTGTTTCAATCTCTGGCGGAAGACAGACAGATCGCCTTGACCTGGGAAGCGCCGGAGCGGCTCCCGATCTCCGGTGATGTCCGCCTCATCCAGCGCATGCTGGGAAACCTCCTGGACAACGCCATCAAGTACACCCCGGCCGGCGGCTCGGTGAACGTGGCGCTTCAGCGGAATGCCGAAGGCTCCGCCTTCATCCGCGTTCGGGATTCAGGACCGGGCATATCCGCTAAAGATCTGCCGCACATCTTCGATCGCTTCTACCGCGGCGACCCGAGCCGCTCCCAGCCCGGAGCCGGCCTGGGCTTGAGCTTTGCCCGCGCCGTGGCCCGCGCCCACGGGGGGGACATCACGGTCGAAAACGGCCCTTCATCCGGCGCGCTGTTTCGGGTGGCGCTTCCTGTATCAGACTCCTAAAAGCTTGACATGCTATTGAATATTTGCGATTTCTGAGAGGCGAAATTGATGAGTCATCCTTATTGCAATGCACTGCGATACCGCGACCAACCTAAAAACGCTCACATAAAACAGAAGGAGGATCCTCATGGCTGAAATCAAGACGCCGCCGCAAGCGGAACCGGATTACGTGGTCATTGAAAGCGGCAAGACCACGCTGCGCGATCTCTACAAAAAAGAGGACTGGATGGCCGTCTGGATGGGGTTCTTCCTTCTCATCGTCGGGCTGCTCATCTATCTGCCGCGGCCACCCGAAAAAGCGGCCGATATCCCCAAGTTCAATGCCACCATG
Organism: uncultured Desulfatibacillum sp.; assembly: GCA_964427375.1. GTDB lineage: Bacteria > Desulfobacterota > Desulfobacteria > Desulfobacterales > SpSt-501 > SpSt-501. The sequence continues at coordinate 2,397 of CAYRUF010000050.1, forward strand.
AAGGAGGAGGCCGCCAAGGCGCCTTTTAAGACCATCGAGTGGCACAACGCCTCGTCCGCCAAACGCGGCGTTCGGGCCACCAACCAGGATTTCGCGAAGACCATCCAGAACTTCCTGTCCGCCCCCAGCGACTGGAACACCAACCCGATCGACGCGCTCTACCGCAGCGAGGAAACCGCCAAGGCCATGGGCGCGCCGTTCAAGGAAGCGGCGGACAAGGCCAAGGCGGCGGCGGACGCCGCCCTGGCGAGCGCCAAGACCGCCCAGGCCGCGGCCGCCGCCGCCGGGTTCAAGGACGCGACCCTCAACGCGGCGGCTGAAAAGGAGATCAATGCCTGGCAGAAGGCCAAGGACGCCGCCTCCAAGGCCGACGCCAAATTTAAAGTCAAGGCCTACAACCGGATCCCGTACCTGATCGGCCTCTGCATCATCCTGGCGGTCTTCTTCGGCATCGGCAAGGCCATCATGGGCGTCCCGTTCGGCCAGTTCGTCATCGGCTTTCCGGCCGTCTTCGCACTGGCCATCCTGGCCTACATGGCCGAAACCCAGGCCCTGATGAAATACTGGGGCTTCGGCTTTCCGCTGTGGGCCATCGTCTTCGGCCTGCTCATCAGCAACACGATCGGCACCCCCAAATGGATGATGCCGGCGGTCTGCACCGAATTCTACATCAAGACCGGTCTGGTTCTGCTCGGCGCCGAGATTCTTTTCAACAAGATCCTCGCCATCGGCAAACCGGGCATCTTCATCGCCTGGATTTGCACCCCGGTCACCCTGATCCTGACTTACTGGTTCGGCCAGAAGATCGTCAAGATGCCGTCCAAGACCCTGAACATCACCATCTCGTCCGACATGTCGGTTTGCGGCGTCTCGGCGGCCATCGCCACCGCCGCGGCCTGCCGGGCCAAGAAGGAGGAGCTGACGCTCGCCATCGGCCTGTCCATGGTCTTCACCGCCATCTGCATGGTGGGCCAGCCGGCCTTCGCCAAGGCGGTCGGAATGCCCGAGATTCTGGCCGGCGCCTGGATGGGCAGCACCATCGACTCCACGGGCGCCGTGGCGGCGGCCGGCGCCTTCTTGGGTCCGAAGGCGCTCTACGTCGCGGCGACCATCAAGATGATCCAGAACGTGCTGATCGGCGTCGTCGCATTCGGCGTGGCCGTGTACTGGTGCGCCAGGGTGGACTGCGCGCCCGGCACCACGGTGAGCTGGTGGGAAATCTGGTACCGATTCCCGAAGTTCGTGATCGGCTTCATCGCGGCTTCCATCGTCTTTTCCATCCTCGACCAGAGCGTGGGGAAAGACATGAGCTCGGTGATGATCGACCACGGCGTGCTACGCGGCTTCACCCGCATCGCCCGCGAGTGGTTCTTCGCCCTGGCCTTCACCTGCATCGGCCTCGAAACCAACTTCAGGGAGTTCGGCCAGTACTTCAAGGGCGGCAAGCCCATCACCCTCTACGTCTTCGGGCAGTCCTTCCAGCTCGCTTTCACCCTGCTGGTCGGCTACATCATGTTCTACATCGTGTTCCCGGAGATCACGGCCGCCATCTAACGGCATGACCGTAAAGTGTGCATACCCGGCGAACGCCGACGGCGGGGCCTCGGCTCTGCAGTCGGCGTTCGCCCCTTGGCTCAAGCTGATCCTCGGTTTTGCCCTGATCTGGGCGCTGATCTTCGTGGGGGGGGCGCTGGCTCAGCTCCTGCCCGGCGCCAGGCACATGGCCCGGGTGATCGACGAGCGCGGCCTGCGGGCCACCGCCGTCTATTACACGGACTTCGAAGAGCCGGCCGAGGGGTCGGAACGCATCCGCGACAGCCTCGATTTCGTGCCTCGCGGAAACTAGCGGCCGTTCTCCGAACCCCGGTTCGCCGCCCAGCGCACCCACTTCCAAACCCTCTGCGGAACCCATGAAGGGCCTGGAACGCAAAAAAGAATTCGTCCTCCAACGCGAGCGGATGTTTGCCAACGCCATCGGTGCAGCCGTGTTCGAGAAGCCCAAGGTCAGTCTCTGGATGGTGCTCGTTCCGCTCCTGTTCCTCTACTTCATCTACCGCATGCAGAAGTACAAGACCGGCCGCATGAACTTCGACCGGGAGTTCATGACCACCCGCTGCAAGGCCGTTGACCTGGCGGTCGAAGCCTTGACGGCGGAGGTGAAGCCCAACATCGATCAAATCGCCCGGCAATCCGGTCTGACGGATGACCTGGAGCGGCCTTATGCCTGCTGGCTGAAGGCGCTGGTCGACTACTATACGGACCTGCTGGCCGCCAACGGCGACAGCTTCGAGAGCCTGGTGCGCTCGGCCTACCGCAACCGCACCAACTTTCTGCTGGCCCTCCATCGGCTGAACACGGTCGAAAAAGACTTCTACACCGCCTTGAAGCCGCGCATGGCCGCCACCGAGGGCGCTTTGGCGATTTTTGCCACCATCGAAGAGCAGTCCCGGCGGCTGCGCCGGGAGCTGGCCGAAAGCATCTTCGCTTGAATCGCGATACCCGGAACCCCTGGAACCACCGTCTAATGAACGGGCTGGCCGTGCTGGGTCTTTTCCTGATGACCTCAAGCGGGTGCCTGGCCGGCGAGATTCTTCACAGCGACCGCTGGCAGCAGTTCGAGCGGCGCGTGCGGGACGGCGAGATCGGCTGGGCCGACGGCCGAGCCCAAATCGCGCACTGGGCCGAGAGCTTGGAACGGAGCTACCCCTCCCGGGAGTTCGATCGTCGGATCTATTTCCCGCTGAAGGGGTATGGTGTTCCGTCCATCGGGGGCAAGCACGGCGAGGGGTACCGGCCGGGAGGCTATGAGTTCTTGGGCGGCAACCGCCACCAGGGCCACCCGGCCCAGGACATGTTCATTCGTGACCGCAATCAGGACGGGCTCGACGACCGCACCGGCCGGCCGGCCGAGGTCCTGGCTTGGGCGGACGGCGTCGTGCTTTCGACCTTCGCGGAGTGGGCGCCGGATGAAGCGCACCGGCATATCCGGGGCGGCAACTACGTCTGGATCTATCACCCCGGCCTCAGGCTTTTCTCCTACTGCGCCCATCTTCAGGACATCCGGGTCGGCTTGGGCGAAACCGTACGCGGCGGCGCAGTGATCGCGACCCTGGGCCGCACCGGAACCAACGCCTATCCGCAACGTTCGCCCACCCACTTGCACTTCATGCTTCTTCGGGCAACGGATATGGCGCCGGTCGATCCCTATCCGCTGCTCGTTGATCTTCCTTGAACCTTCTTGCCGGGGACCGGCTCAACGGTCGAGCAATTCCCGCTTGGCGCTTTCGGAGAGGCCCAGCCGGTCGATTTCGGCTCTAAGCTCCTCGGCCGTTCCGAAGCGGCCGAGATAGCCGTTGACGCGGGCGGCGGCGGTGGAGTTCATCAACTCGGCATCCTGCGGGTAGTAGCGCTGCAGGTCCTTCAGCAACCGCTGGTTCTGCCGAAGGTGGTATTTCTGGTGGTAGGCCTCGGCCGGATAAAACCGGCTGAACGGGACCACCTCGGTGGTGATGCGCCGGTTAAGCCTCGCCGCCAGGCGTTCCCGGGATTCCTCGGCCAAGCGTTTCTGCTCGTCGTCGTGGTAGAAAACGACCGCCTTGTACTGGGTGGACCAGGCCCGACTCGTCGGATCGTGCTCGCTCCAGAAGAGCTCCAGCAGCCTCTCATAGCGGATGCGCTCGGGATCGTAGTCAATCTGCAGGGTTTCGGTGTGGTCCCCCAGACGATGGTAAGTCGGGTTCTCGAGCGTGCCGCCCGCGTACCCGACCCGTGTGCGGACCACGCCGTCCAGGACTCCGAACCTGGAGTCCGGGCCCCAGAATCAGCCCAGAGCGAACGTGGCAGTGGCGATATGGGATGGCCGTATGGCGTCGATGGGCGGCACCCCTTTCTCGGACAGCAGGGGAGCGCCCGGTGAAGGCTCGGGCGGCTGGGCATCTGCCAGTCGACCGGAGCCAATAACTCCCAGCAGGGCAAACACGAAGACAGCTGAACGGCTCTTCATGGCATTACTCCTTGGTCGAATGGGGACGGTTCGTTGCGAATCGCAAGATAACCATCCAATCGGAGGGCGCCACTGCAGACGGCTTTGGTACTAAATCAAGTTGTACACCTCTCGTTCCTGTTGACACCCGCCGGCCAAGCTCTATGTGGTTGACAAGCGCCGAGCATCGCGATGCGGCATTTTTAATAAACTGCAATGCAGGAGAAGCGATTGTCCAAGAGGCTAACTCAAGCCAAGGCTGCGGAGCTCCTTGGCGTCAGTCAATCCAGGGTATCAGACTAAATCAGAGGCAAATGGGAAAGATTTGGCCTCGAAATGCCAATCGCCCTTTCGACAAGAGCCGGCATGCATGTGACTTTAAAAAAGGCGGCATAGAGCAGGCCTAACGCGATTCAGCGGATGCTTCACAAGCCCCGTTGGTCGCGGCCTTATAACGCGGATTTGCCTAAATGCCTATCCGGCGCAATCCGGTCACCGATTCCGAGGCATGGAGTTCTCACCCTTATGAAAACTCCTTCCGCAGCAGATCGAAAAATCCCGGTTCGATTCGCCGGATGGCATTCTCTGCCTCCTGAGAGCTGTCGAGGTACTCTCTGTCCTGCAGATAGCGGTAAAATAAATTCAGCGCCGGAGGCCAATTAACGTAGATTGGCGGATCGGCCATAAGTTTTCTCAATAGAAAATCATGAAAAAATTCGTACCAACTGGAAGACGGGACCTTGCTGAGAGGGGTGTCCTCATCGTGGCCATACGCATAGATGAAATCGAGCCAGATGGGCAGGCAGGCTGCAAGGTCATCGGCCAGCGGCTCTTCAATGCCTTTGGCTGACAACCAATCACGGAAGGCGTCTCCGAGAGTGTCTTTGATGGAAAAGAGCAACGTCTCTTTTTCGTCCCATGCGGCCCCCTGTGCAACCAGCGCATCCAACCGCCTCAAATCTTTAAAGAGTTCGATCTCGCGCGCCTCGGGCGCTACCGCCTTCTGGCTCAGCCGGAGTCTATCTTCCTGAATCGGCCGGATGAGGTGTCGCTCCTCTTTGCGAATGAACATGAAAGGGGTCCCGCGGGGTTGGATCTCGGGCGGAAACAGATAAACATGCCGGGCGACCATCATTTCCAAAAAGTCCCTGGCGGCGGCCTCATCGATGCCAAAGGAAGCTTTGAGCGATTTAAGAATTCCCGCTTCGATGTCCGCAAGCTTCGTTTTTTCTTCGGTCCTGGCAAGGCTGTAATTCCAGAAGACCGTCGCGGCTTCCATTGCACCCTGCAAGTCTTCCTCGGATCGGGTTTTTTCCATGAGCGGCCGGGAGTACTGCATGATGGCCTGGCTCATCGAAATGGCCCGAAAACCCTCCGGCGGTCCCATGTCGGAGAGCGCGGGCCTTTCGACAAAACCGATTCGCTGCTGACCGGCCCTGAGCTTAATCTGCTTGATCTTGCGCTTGGCTTGCTTTTTTTGGGCGCTGCGTTGTTTTCGAAGCGCAAAATTGCGCTTTCTGCTGTTGCCTTTCGACATGACGATTTTACCTCATCTCCGTTCATCAAACCGCATCAATTCTCCAGCCGGACATGCTGAGCGTAATAGGCGGCCCCCTGGCCGTGGTCGGTAGCGGCGTCGGCGATAAGCTGGTTGACCCCTCCGCCCAGCTTGAGCCAGTCGCCTCGGCGGTAGACCGCGACATCAGGATCCAGCCCGGGCAGCTCCGCGAGTTGAACCTCAAGCCGCCCCAGCGGCGAGACCAGATAAACCGGCTGCGAAGTGTCCAGGCCGGCCCGGACGGGGCTCTCCGGCGCCAGGTAGATCTTGGGCGGACGGGTATGGTCTTCGGGCAGGATCTGGGAGTGGGTGGCCTCGATTCGAATGAGGCTCAGCAGTCGCAGCGGGTAGCCCCCGGGCGCAGGCGGCTCGGGGTGCAGCGCCTCCGGAAAGCGGTAGCGCCCGTCCGGGTGGGCGAAACGCAGGCCTGCGAAGGAGACGGCCGGCCGCTTGATCTCAACAAACCCGCTCTGACGCAACTTTTCCAGCCCGATTCCCGCAGCGGCCGGCAGGCTGGCGGCGATCAGTTCCTCCATCGCCGGCAGCTCAATGGGCGGATCCAGCCGTTGCCCCACCCGGCTCAAAATCCAGTGATCGCTGCGGGCCCCGGCCGGCGGCGCGATGGCCGGCCGAGCGTAATTAAGGAAATCGTGGAAATAGGACGGGTTGAGGTTTTCCTGCTCCAGGTTGAGCGTGCAGGGCAGGATCAGGTCGGCCAGGTCGGCCGTGTCGGTCATAAACGCATCGACCACCACTTTGAAGGGCACCGAGCGGAAGGCCCGCGCCACCCGGTGCGAGTCCGGGGATTGATTGACGGGATTGGTCCCGTTGGCCCAGATCATCTTCACCACCGGCTCTGCCGATAGAATGTCCCGTCCGATGGTGGGCTTGAAAAATCGCTGGATCTGGCCGGGGCCGGGCTTGGCCATCCAGTCGAGGTTCAGATGCCGGGTGGACGGTGCGATGTAGTAGGACCCGCCTCCGGATCGGCCGATCTGGCCGGAAAGCAGGGCCAGCGCATTGATGAAGCGGACGTTCTCCGCCCCGTAGGCATGCCGCTGCAGGCCCCAGCCGATGAGGGTCGCTACCGGTTCGCCGGACCCATAGATGCCGGCCAGGCGCTCGACCTCGGCCGGGCCGACCCCGCAGGACCCGGCCAGTTCGGCCGCAGTCCGAGCCATGACGGCTTTCCGGAAAGCCGGCCAGTTGGCGGCCACGCGTTCCAGGTCCCGGATGGCCCGCCCTCTTTCGATGAGCGTCCGGCACACCGCTGCGGCGAGGTGCCGGTCTTGCGCCGGCCGCACGCGGATGAACTCGTCGCTCCAGGCGTCGTGCCCGTCGCCGCCGGGGGATATGGTCAGCACCCGCGTCCCCTGCTTCCGGGCTTTTTTGATCATGGCGGCCAGATGAATCGAGGTGCGCGCGATGTCCTTGCCCCAGTTGACGATCACCCGGGCCTCGAGCAGATCGCCGGGCGTATGGTGTTCGATCCTGCCGAAATCAGCCAGGCACGCCGCCATGCCGGCGCTGGCGCAGAGGCCCCCGGCGGCACGGCTGGCTCCCAGCAGATTGAAGAAATGCTGGGGAACCTGGGCCATCAACCCCATGTTGCCACTGCTGTCCAGGTGCAGGATCGACAGGGGATCGGCGCGCAACTCCTGAATCCTGGCCGCGCAGAAGTCCAGGGCCTCATCCCAGCCGATCGCACGCCACGCGCCCCCATCGCGCAGCAGGGGAGCGGCGACCCGGTGCGGGCTGCTCAGGCGCCGATGCCAGGCCTTGAGCTTGGCGCAGCAGAATCCGGCCGTGAAGGGGTGATCGGGGTTGCCGTCGATGCGCACCTTGCCCGAGGGCAGCGTATCCACCACCAGAGAGCAGGTGTCCGGGCAATCCTGGGAGCATGCGGTCACGATCGGCATAGCGGCACCTCGGCATCAACGAAAACGGATGACGTTTTACGAGTTCATCCACTTTGGCAAAACGTATCAAAAGCGGAAGCAAATGACCATAGCCCACCTGCGCCCTGTGGGCTGAGGGTGCTGCGGGCGGCCGCCCGGTCCAGAGCTTCGGAATCGGCGTGGAGATCGCTCCGCCGGGCGCTTATGTTAGGCGCCAAGATTTGGATGCCGGCATCGTCTCGCGGCAAACTGCAAAAGCTTGGAGTAGGCCCATAATGGACGTATCTAACTATTATCATTTGACAATATGACTCCAGTCTATTAAGCTTCCTTCAAGCTGCGTAGAGCCTGCTTGGATGCGCCGGGGTAAAATTGCCCGCACGGTTCCGGCGCAGCGTGCTTTGCTACTGGGCGAACCGGGAGCTTGGTATCAGCACGGTAAAACCGGCCAACAGCTTGAAGATTGCCCAGCCCACCGTGAGCCAATCTATTGCTCGCGGGGAACGAATTGTGCGTGAGAAACACCTTCTGCTGTCGTCATTGACATCTAAAATGATCAATGAGATGCGTCCCCTTTTTTCCTACGAGCTGCGCCTGCTGACCACGGAGTCGGCAACGGGATACTTCGGGTGCATCCCTGGGGAGGACCTCGGCTATGAGGACTTCCTATCTTATGCCCGCCGCCATCCGAACGACGAGTTCATGCGCCGGCATCTGCTGCGCATCATCGGCGGATGGGACGAACCCCGCCTGAAGCAGTGCATCGCCGGGGTCGACCCGGAGGACCGCTTTCTTCGGGCGCTGCTGTGGGAGGCCGCCCAGGTCCGCCCCCATCCAAAGCACTACCAGCGGAATTTCCCCCTGAAAGGGCTCAAGCTGCTGGCCGCGCACACGCCCCTGGTCGATCTCAAGTCGCATCTTCTCAGGGACCGCGGCCGGCACCGCAAATGGATCGCGCTTTTCCGCGAAAACATTCTTGAACACCGGCCGCTGCCGGATCCCGAGACCATCGACTGGGCGGCGCCGGTCTCCGAAGCCGGGATCAAACACCTCCTGGAACCGCGGTTGACGTTGAAGCAGATCGCTGAGCAGCCTCGGCCGCCCTCGGAAAAGGCCGCGGCGCCGGCACCGGGTCCGGAGCAGGTGCACGCCCTGGCCCTGGAGCGGCTGCGGCAGGCCGGGGTAGCGGTGGGAAACGAAATGCGCCACACCTCCTCGCTCAGTCCGATCGCCCTGCTGCGGCGCTGGCAGATGAAAACGGCGGTCCGCAGCGGCCGGCACAACCTGGAGCTGTCGGGAGAGCTCACGGCCTACGGCCGGGGGATCGATTTCGCGGCGGCCCGGGCGGCCTGCATCATGGAAGTGGTCGAGCGCTGCTCGTCCTTCGCCGGCTTCGACGGCCGGGGCCCGACCGGATACGCCGCCCCCCTGAACTTGATTCACGGCCGTCTTTCGGATCTGCGGCAGGACCGGGTGGTTGTGCTCGACCCCAACGACCTGGCTTTAGAGGCGCCTTACCGCAACGAACCGCTTTACTGGCTGGAAGCCCAGGAGCGGACGCTGACCGGGCACCGATCGATATTCATCCCGGCCCAGTGCGTGTTTCTTTTCTGCAACCTGGACGAGATCAAGCTTTTCTCGGCGCTCGGCTCCACCGGACTGGGCGCCGGCGTGACGGCGGCGGGCGCCCGGCTGAGCGCGCTGAACGAAGTCGTCGAAAGGGACTGCGAGGGCACGACGCCCTTCGACCCTGCGCTTTGCTTCGAAATCGAAACCCAAGATGAGCGCCTGGCGGCCCTGCTGGATAGCTATCGCATCAACGGCGTCCATCTCCAGTTCCAGGACCTGACGCCTCCCATGGGGCTGCCCTGCTGCAAATGCTTCGTCGTATCCCGCGACGGCCGGATCGCCAAGGGAACGGGCGCGCACCTGGACGCCCGGCGGGCGCTGCTCGCAGCGCTCACCGAAACCCCTTTTCCGTATCCCGGAGGCCCGCCGTCGCAGCCGGCCATGCCGGGCCTCCTGCGCGTGCCGGTCGAGGCCCTGCCCGATTATGCCTGTGGCGATCCCGCGCAGGATCTGCAGACGGTGGAAACGCTCCTGCTCGCCAATGGATTTCGGCCGATCTACGCCGATCTCACCCGCGCCGACATCGGGCTGCCGGTGGCGCGGGCGATCGTGCCGGGCATGGAGATCCTGGCCGACTTCGATCGCCACTCCCGGGTCCACCCCCGGCTCTATGCCAACTTCATTAAGCTATCTTCGAAGACCGGTAATAGTATTGACCGGCAGCTGAACTTCGCCTAATGGTAAATACTTCAAGCGGACTCGCTCTCCTTGACCCTCTGAAATCGGCCTCGGGCAGGATCAACGGCGTTCGCATGAACGCTTGGATTTCTTCACCTTTAATCAATATGAGGAAGGGGCTATGAAAGCCGTCATCCGAGATTTCAACCTGGTAGACCTGGAGCGGGGAGACATCGTTACCGGCCAATCCATGATCGTGGTGGATGGTCGCGTGCAGGAATTCACGACCGCTGCCGTAAGCGGAGAGAGCGTCAGCCTGCGCGGCGGTTTCGTGATGCCTGGGCTGATCGATGCCCACGTGCATCTTGTCTGGGAGGGGCAGGCGGACCCCAACCGCGTGATGGTGGCCGAACCGGTGACAATGACCGCTTACCGCGCCGCACGCAGCGCGCAGCGCAACCTCGCCGGCGGCGTCACCACGGTGCGCGATGTGGGCGGCCCCCACGGGATTCCCATCGCGCTCGCCAGGGCGATTGAGGACGGCATCGTGCCCGGCTGTCGCATTCATGCAGCCGGCGCGCCCATCGCTCAGACGGGCGGCCATGTCTACACCATGGCGCGGGAAGCCGACGGCCCGGATGAAGTCCGCAAGGCGGTCCGCGAACAGATCAAGGCCGGCGCCAAATTCATCAAGCTGATGGGGTCCGGCGGCGCTTACACCGAGGGCGAGGCCATCACCCATACTCAGCTGACACCGGAAGAGATCCGCGTCGCCGTGGAGGAAGCCTCCGCGGCCGGACGCAAGGTGGCGGTCCACGCGCTGCCGCCCCAGGCCATCCAGACCTGCCTCGAGGCCGGCGTGCACACCATCGAGCACGGCGCGCTGCTGAGCGAGGAAAACGTCGCGGCCCTGAAACGCACGGGCGCTTTCATGGTGCCGACGCTCGCGCCCTATTACGTGATGGCGGTGTGGGGTTTGGAGACGGGGGTTCCGGATTATGCCGTCGCCAAATCCAAGCAGGTGATGGATCATTACCTGGGAAACCTGAAGAAGGCGATTTCATCCGGGATCCAAGTGGCCATGGGCACCGATTCCGGATCTCCCAACCTGCCGCATCCCACCATGCCCTACGAAGCCTGGCTCTGGAACCAGCGGGCGGGCATTGAGCCCCTCGCGGTGCTGCGCGCCGCCACCCAGGCGAGCGCCCGCGCGCTTTGCCGCGATCACGACCTCGGCAGTCTCAAGCCCGGTTTATGGGCTGATTTCGTGGTCTACAAAGCCAATCCATTGGAGGATGTTTCCGCGCTTCACCGCCCCCGAGCGGTTTTTAAGGCAGGGGCAAAGGCGGCCGACTCCAGTGTCATCTGGTCCGTGTCCTTAATTAAGAAAGGGGGTACGTTATGAAAATCAGGCATCTTATCATCAAAGGCGGATCTGCGTTGGCGCTCGTTCTGACACTCTTGTCCGGAGTGCACGCAGCGGATTTTCTGGTAGGCGCTCTCAACCCGCTCACCGGTGTCGGCGGACCTTACGGCCCCGGCATGCTTGCGGCCATAAAGATCGGTGCCGAGGAAGTGAATGCGGCCGGTGGAATTCTCGGCAACAAGGTCGTCGTGATCAGCGAGGATACCCAGACCGATCCCGAAGCGGCCGTGCGGGCGGCCAAGAAGCTGATCGAGGTGAACAAGGTTCCTGCGATTTTAGGCACCTGGTCGAGCGGGGTGAGCATGGCGGTCGTGCCGCTGACCACCCGCGCCGGCATCATCGAGATGAACACCTCGGGGGCGCCCGAGCTCAGCAAAATCGGGAAGGAGACCGGCCTGGTGTTCCGCACGCAAGCCTCCAACACCCTTTTCGGAGTGGTGTTCGCCATGATCGCCCAGAAAGAAGGCTACAAGAAGGCGGCCACCATGGCGTTCAACAACCCTTCCGGCATCGGCAACACCGAGGAGTTCGCCAAGAACTTCGTCGCCGCCGGCGGCACGCTGGCGGGAAAGGTGGTCTACGAGCCCAACCAGGCGTCCTACCGCTCGGAGCTGGAAAAAGTGCTGGCCACCAAACCCCAGGTGATCGTCATGGGCTCCTATATCAAGGACACCACGATCATCCTGAAGGAGTGGTACCAGCTCAACGAGCCCGTAAAATTCATCGCGCCGGCCTGGGCCGTAAACCCCAAGCTGATCGAGACCCTGGGGCCGGAGATCACCGAGGGCGTGATCGCCGTGGACACGGTCCCCAATTCCGCATCCAAGACCTTTGCAAGCTTCGCCGAACGCTACAAGAAGGCGACCGGCGATGATGTCAGCAAGAACCCTTATGCGCCGATGGTGTATGATCAAATGATCCTGCTCGCGTTGGCGGCCGAGGCGGCCAAGAGCACCGAACCCAAGGCCATCGCCGCCAAGGTCCGCGACGTCTCCGCGCCTCCGGGCGAACCGGTCTTCAGCTTCGCGGAGGGCGCAGCCGCACTCAAGGCCGGCAAAAACATCGACTTCGACGGCGCCAGCAGCGCCATCGATTTCGACGAGGGCGGCGACGTGCGGCCGACCTTCGGGGTGTATCGGGTTGAAAAAGGGCAGCTGCCGCTGAAATATACGCTCAAGCCGTAACCGATGCAGATTTTGCAGGCGCTGGCCAACGGTTTCGTCGAGGGTGCCCTTCTGGCATTGGTGGCCCTGGGGCTGACCCTTGTCTTCGGCATCGCCCGTTTTCCCAACGCCGCCCACGGCGACTATCTCGCCGTGGGCGCCTACGGGGCATTTGTCGGGGTGCGTTTCCTGGGATTGCCCGTACCCCTGGCCGCCATCGGTGGGCTGGTCCTGACCTTGGCCGTGGGCCTCGCGTGCTATCGCTTCGTCTTCCGGAAACTCGCCCATCGCCACTCCGCCATCAGCCTGATCGCCTCCATCGGCATTGCGCTGTTCGTCCGCCACGCCATCATTTTCTTTGCCGGAACCGACCAGTACACCTACCAGCTGCCTGTTCTGCGGGCATGGCGCATCGGTGGAGTTAAGATCTTCCCCTTGGACCTCGTTTACACCGGCCTGAGCCTCTTGACCATCGCAGGGGTCCACCTGCTGCTGCACGGCACCGACATCGGCCGCCGCATGCGGGCGGTCTCGGATAACGCCCGGCTCGCCCGCGTGAGGGGCATCCATGTCGGCCGGGTGCATGCAGCGATGTGGGTGCTCTCTCTTTCCCTGGCGGCGCTGGCGGGAATTCTGCTCGCCAGCCGCACGGTCGTCCATCCCTACGTGGGCTGGGACATCCTGCTGCCCGCATTTGCCGCCGCCATCCTGGGCGGTTTCGGCAGCCCTGCCGGAGCCATTCTCGGCGGGATCGTCATCGGCATCAGCCAGGAACTGGCGGTGCTGTTCATCAGCGAGACCTACAAGGTCGCTTTTTCCTTCGCCGTCATTTCAATCGTGCTGCTCGCAAGGCCCTGGGGCATCCTGGGTCGAAAGGAGATGGTGCGATGACGGCTTACCTTGTCGCCATGCTGATTCTGGCGGGGATCTATTGCCTGTTGGCGCTGGGGCTCAATCTGCATTGGGGTTACACAGGGCTGATCAACTTCGGCCATGTGGGCTTCTTTGCCATCGGCGCCTACACCTCGGCGCTGGCCACTACCGCCCTCGCCTGGCCGATCCCGGCGGGGTTCGTCGCAGCTGTGGCCCTGGCCGGCGCTGCGGCCTATCCGCTGGGCCTCGTGTCCATCCGGCTGCGCACCGATTACCTGGCCATCGTCACCCTCGGCTTCAGCGAGGTGATCCGCGCCTTTCTGGTCAACGAACGCTGGCTCACCAAGGGAACCCAGGGCTTAAGCTACATCCCGAGGCCGTTCCAAGAGCTCCCCACGGGGCTGAACGAAGTAGCCTTTCTGATACTGGTTCTGCTGCTCCTGGCGGCGGCCTTTTGGATGGTGAGGCGGTTGGGGCGCTCGCCCTTCGGCCGCACGCTGGAAGCCATCCGCGAAAACGAAGAGGCGGCCCAGAGTCTGGGAAAATATGTGGCGAGCTTTAAAATCCGCTCGTTCGTGATCGGTGCGGCGATTGCCGGCGCCGCCGGCAGCCTGTACGCCCATTACATCAACTATGTCGTACCGGAGCAATTTCTGCCGCTGGTGACATTCTACGTCTGGATGGCCGTCATCTTGGGCGGGTCGGGATCGAACCGCGGCGTCATCCTGGGGACCCTCGTGCTCATGCTCTTTCTCGAAGGCAGCCGCTTCGTGAAGGATTTCATTCCGTTCGTTTCGGATGTCAAGCTGGCAGCGCTGCGTTTCATGGCCGTCGGGCTCGGTTTGATCGGTTTGTTGCTCTACCGGCCGCAGGGCATCCTCGGCCGCCGGGAAGATTGAATGATCCTCGATGCAGCCGACATCCACAAACGGTTCGGAGGCATTCAGGTGCTGGTCGGCGCCTGGCTGAAAGTTCCGGAACAGCGGATCATCGGAATCATCGGACCGAACGGCGCCGGCAAATCGACGCTTCTGGCGGTATTGAGCAAGTTCATCGAGCCGGAGCGCGGCCGCATCCGTCTCTTCGGGCGGGACATCACTTCCGCAAGCCCGCACCAGATCGCCCGGCGAGAGATGGTGCGCACATTCCAGGTGCCGCGGGAGTTCGCCCGACTGACGGTCCTGCAGAACCTCCTGGTCGCCCCCAAGGGCCAAATCGGGGAAAGCGTCCTGACGGCCTGGCTGCGATGGGAACGGGTGAAAGCGCAGGAACGGCAGCTGCGGGAGAAGGCCGAGGAGGTCATCCGATTCCTCCGGCTGGAAGCGGTCCGCGACCTCCCGGCCGGACGCCTCTCGGGTGGCCAGAAGAAGCTCCTCGAGCTGGGCCGGGCGCTCATGCTGGACCCGCGCCTGCTGCTGCTGGACGAGCCGTTTTCAGGGGTCAATCCGGTGATGATCGACCAGATCATCGCGCGCCTGTTCGAGTTGAAACAGCGCGGGCTTTCACTGGTCGTGGTGGAACACAACATGTACGCGGTGCAGACGCTCTGCGACGAGGTCTATGTGATGGCGGACGGCCGCATCCTGACCCACGGCGCCCCCCGCACGGTGTTCAGCGATGCCCGGGTGTTGGAAGCCTATTTGGGGAAAGACTATGGAACCCCTGCTCCGGATTGAGGATCTGCATGCCGGCTACGGCGATGCCGACGTGCTGCACGGCGTCAGCCTGCACCTGCTGCCGGGCGAGATCGTAGCCATCGTCGGACCGAACGGGGCCGGCAAATCAACGGTCTTGAACGCCGTCATGAATCTGCTGCAGGTCCGCAGGGGGGACATCTTTTTCAAGGGGCAGAGCATCTGCAGAAGACCGACGGAAGCGTTGAAGGACACCGGCATCGCCTATGTCCCGCAGGTGGCCAATGTCTTCCCTTCGCTCACGGTCCAGGAGAATCTGCTGGTGGGCACGCCCAAGAATCAGCGCCGCGAGAACCGGCTGCAGGAGATCCTCTCCCTTTTCCCCGTTCTCGCTGAAAAAATGAAGATGTGGGCCGGCGGGCTTTCGGGCGGCGAACGACAGATGCTGGCGTTTGCCTGCGGGCTCATCTCCGGTCCCCGCCTGTTGCTGCTTGATGAGCCGTCCGCGGCTCTCTCTCCAGTGCTGGCGGCGGTCATATTCGAAAAAGTCCGGGCCATCCGCGACTCCGGAACCACCATTCTTCTGGTTGAGCAGAACGTGCGCAGGGCGCTTGAGATCAGCGACCGCGGCTATGTCCTGGACTCCGGCCAGAACGCCCTCACCGGCAGTGGCCGCGAACTGTTGGCCGATCCTGAGATGGGCCGGCTTTACCTCGGCGGATCGGCCGCCCGAGCGGAGCAGCGCCCGGATGCGAGCTGATCAGATTTCCAACCCGAACTCCCAGCCCATTTCAACCGCCAGCCAGTGCGGCAGGAGCATGATGGACCGGGAGAAATCATCTGCGGCGGATTTGCTTTCGGCTCTGAGGAGCTGCGCCAGCGGCCGGGTCGCCTTCAGAACCGTGTTGAGCACCACGGGTATGTGTTCGACCGGCCGAAGATCATGTGACGGCCGGCAGTCGGCGGGATCCGAGCTGACGTAATGCGTCCGGCAGATGACCGGCCGGACCGGATAGGCGCTGCAGGCGCGGTCCACCAGCAGGGGGCAGCAGGGCTCATAGCCGAGAAGCCCAGGGCCGCTGGAACGGTGCGCCGGATCGTCCTCCTGCCGCCGCCCCTCTTCCCATGCCAGCCACTGCAGCGTCCGCCGTCGGAGGCCATCGATCTGCTGCCCGGAGAACGTGCGCTTGATGAATTGTCCCAGAGCGTGGGCCTCGGCGGGATTCATTTGAATATGCTGCCCGCAGCAGCTGCAGCAGCCCCGCCGGCAGCTGGAAACAACGCCCTCCTCGCGCCGCAGCCGGTCGAGTTCGCGGCCCGCGGCGGCATCGATGCGGCCGTACACGTCCCGGACCCGCCGCTCCTGCGGCGTGACCGGCAAGCGGATCTTGCAGGATTGAGGCGAGGGCATGCCTGTTTCCGATTTCCGATGGGGGCGGGCGCCGCGCTACAGCGGCTCGATCCGCTCGTCGTGGAATTCCGCAGCGGCAAAGAAACGCTCGTAGTTTCGGCGATTGAACCAGCCCAGGTAGTCATCCTCCGGCCGGGTGCGTTCTTCCAGCCCTTTCCAGATCTCGGCCGGCACGTCCCAATCGGCGTTTTCAAGATTCGCATGGAGCTGGTCGACACTCCTCACTCCGATGATCACCGCGCTGACGAATTTGCGCGCCAGGGGCCAGCCGATGGCCAGCCGGGCCATGGAAACTCCGGATTGCAGCGCCGCTTGCTCCAGGATCTCGGCGATGCGGAAACCCTGGGCATTCCAGAAACGCGGGCCGTCGACCTGGGTGCGAAAGAAGTGCCGCGTGCCCGGCGCAGGCTCCGTCATGCCCTTGTATTTTCCGGTCAACAGCCCGGCCCCCAAGGGACTGTAGGCGGTCAGGCCGATTCCATGGTCCACCAGGGCCGGAACGAGCTCACGCTCCAGCTCCCGGTGGATCAGGCTGTAGATGTATTGGCCGGCCGTCAACGGCTCCAATCCCATCCGGCCGGCCACTCCGGCCGCCTTGGCGACCTGCCAGCCGAAAAGGTTGCTGCACCCCAGGTAGCGGACCTTGCCCTGCCGCACCAGATCGTCCATGGCCCGCAGGGTTTCCTCGTAGGAGGTGATGGGATCGGGGCCGTGGAGATAATAGAGATCCAGATAGTCGGTCCGCAGCCGCTTGAGGCTGGCCTCGCAGGACGCCATGACGTGCTTGCGCGACAGGCCGGACTGGTTGGGCCGCGGGCCCATGGGAAAGTAGCACTTCGAGGCGATGACCAGGTCGTCCCGGTTCACATGCGGCAGGAAAAACCCGACGATCTCCTCCGAGCGCCCGCCGGCATAGACGTCCGCGCAGTCGATGAAGTTGCCGCCGGCTTCCAGGTAGGCTTTGAGGATGTCATGGGATTCGGATTCGGTGCAGCCCCAGTCGTTCGTGCCAAAGGTCATAGTTCCCAAGGCGATTCGCGAAACCAGCAGCCCGGAACTGCCCAAGAATCGATACTTCATGGGTCTCCTCCTTCTTCTATGGTGCCGAGCGGGCGTTGCGACAGGAGATGGTGGAATCAGCTTCGGTTCAGTTCGGCTTTGATGGCCACCGCCAGGTTCTGAACCGTGTACGGCTTTCGGAGGTAGCCGCCCGCGCCGAGCCGCTGGGCGGTTCGAACCCGTTCGGTTTCCGCATAGCCGCTGGTGATGATGGCCTTCTGCCGAGGATTGGATACCTTGACGCGGTGGTAGGTTTCAAGTCCGTCGATGCCGGGGTCCATGATCATATCCAAGATCAGCAGGTCCGCTTTTTCATGTTTGAGAAACTCGACCGCCTGCTCACCGCTTTCAACGGACTTGGCGACATAACCGAGCTGGGTGATGATCTTGGCTGCAATTTCACGCTGCTCGTTCATATCGTCCACCACCAGAATCGTTTCACCGGCGCCTTTGTAGGCATCCAGAGACGGCTCCAGCGCCGTCTTGGAGGATGACTCGCGCGTGGCCGGGAAAAAGGCCGTGACTTCGGTGCCGCGGCCTTCGATGCTGCGCACATCGATATGCCCCTTGTGGTCCTGCACCGTGCCCCACACCACCGCCATGCCCAGTCCGGTGCCGCTGCGTCCCATTTTCTTCTTCGTGAAGAAGGGCTCGAAAATCCGTTGCAGGTCTTCGGGAGGGATGCCGACACCTGAATCCGAAACCTGCAGCACCACGCTTTCGTCCGGCCCGTTTTCCAGGGGCCGTTTCAGGGTCGGGTCACGGTAGCGATTCTCGGTGACGATTTTGATGGTCCCGCCCTCGGGCATGGCCTCGGCGGCGTTGGACACCAGGTTCATGATGGTTTTCGAAAGATGGATCGGAGAGCCTTTGACGTTCAACAGGTCCGAGGCCAGACGGGTTTCGATGGCAACGAACGGGTGAAACGTCTTTAGACGCTTATGTTCAGGGCTCAGCAGGTATTCGGTCACCAGATGGTTCAGGTTTACGATTTCCTCAACCGGAACCCCGCGGCGCGCCAGCGTCAGCAGGTCCTGAACGATGGCGGCCGCCTTTTTTCCGGATTCCTGAATGACCTCGATGGGCCTTCGCAGCGGGCTGTCCTTGGGGATGTCCATCAGCAGGAGGTCCGGATAGCTGACGATTCCGGACAGCACGTTGTTCAGGTCGTGGGCGACGCCGCCGGCCAGGGTGCCCAGGGCCTCCATTTTCTTGGATCGGGCCAGGCTCTCGCGCAGCTCCGCCTTTTCTTGTTCGGCCTTGTATCGCTCGGTGATGTCCCGGGTCACGCCGAGGATGCCGACAGGCTGGCCGGTGTCGTCCAATAGAAACGACGCTGTGACCTCGACTTTAACGCGGCCGCCGTCCTTGCGGACCATGTCCAGCTCGAGGGTGGCGGAGCGCTGAAAGGATCCCGACTGCTGGGCACGGCGGTATTGCTCTTTGAACTCATTCAGCACCCGGATCACCGACTCGGGGGCTAGCAGTTCTTCCAACTTGAACTGCTGGTATTCATCGGGACTCCAGCCCAGCAGCCGTTCGATCGCCGGGCTGAGATAGGTGAAGCGCAGCTTCAGATCCATGGTCCAGATGACATCCTGGATATTTTCGGCCAGCAGGCGGTACTTCCGCTCGCTTTGCTGAAGGTCCTTCTCCGACTGGCGCCGCACCTGGACCTCCTGCTTCAGCTGATTCTTGGCCTCGATCAGGTTCTCCCGCTCCTGCTGCAGGGCGGCGGTGGCCGCCTCGGCTTTTCGATTCAGCTCCTGCAGGCCGTTGACCAGAACGGCTACGGAAGCGGCGGAAACCCCATTCAAGAAAATGAAATTGATGCCGGCGGTCACCGCCCGCAGGAGGTTGATCGACGCCGGCGGCGCCGCCACATAGCCCTGCGAGGACAGCCAGCCCAGGATGAAGATGGCGGCGGCGTTCAGCAAGGTGGCCAGGAGGGCCGCCCGCAGCCCCAGTAAAATTCCGGACAACACCGCGAAACAAAACAGCCAGGCCGGCCCGCCGCTCAGGAACCCGGCCTGGGCGATGATAAAAATACCGACCAGAAACGTGATCAGCAGGGTAGCGCCCGCGCGGATGGCAAGCCGGATTCGGTAGAAGAACAGCAGGCTGCCACAGCCTATAAATGCAAGAATATCGAAAATCGCCAGCAGCCAGAGGCTTTCGCCGATAGCCATGTAAAGAGCGGGAGCCAACGCGATCAGACAGAAGCAGGTGCTGGCCGCGAGCACCGCGAACAGGATGCGTTCACGCCAGTAGGTCAGTCCGTCGGTGGCCGGATCGATATCGCAGCGGGAGTAGCGCCTATCGAAAAAAGCCTTGACCGAGGCGCTCAATTTCCCAATGAACTTGAATAACCTATTGAAAAAGAATGACATTTTATTGATGCCGTGAAGGTCAGCCTAAATCCGCCATGAATGTATATGATACCACTCATTTAGCATCGACACAATCAAGCCAACGCTTAAGCCTCAAACGGCCGGGCGGCTGCACTCGTTGTCATTTCAATGGTTCTCAGCTAATGATGATAGCGGCTTAACAAAATTCAGGAGGAGGATCATGGCGAAAAACATACTGGTTGTCATCGGAAGCCCCCGCCGGAACGGCAACAGCGCCGCATTGGCCAAGCAGGTTGCCGCCGGCGCCAAAAAGCACGGCGCGAGCGTGGAGACCGTCTTTCTTCAGGGCCTCAACATCCAACCCTGCACGGCTTGCGACGCCTGCCGCAAAAAGCTGAAAAAGGATTGCATCATCCATGACGACATGAAGGCGCTTTACGCCAAGCTCAAGGCGGCCGACGGCGTCGTGATCGCCAGCCCCATCTATTGGTTCACGGTTTCGGCTCAGACCAAGCTCTTCATGGACCGCTGGTACGCTCTGGGCGGCGATGACGGCTACGCACTGGCAGGCAAGCAATTTGCCGTCGTCCTGGCTTACGCCGATGCCGATCCGTTCAGCTCGGGAGCGGTGAACGCCCTGCGCACCTTCCAGGACGCATTCAACTTCATCGGCGCCGAGCTGGTGGGCACGGTCTACGGCAGCGCCTGGAAGGCCGGCGAGATCAAAAAAAACAAAGCGTTGATGGACTCGGCCTACGAGCTGGGCCGGAAGCTCGCCGGCGCCTAGGCAGGTGGCACCGGCGCAAGAACGCAACTCAATTATGGCGGCTTCGCAGGAAGGGCAGGATCAAGGCGCAAGATGAAGCGCGCCACAGGCGGGGCAGGATTGGCCTTTGAAGGAAGTTGGGTTGGTTTCGGGGGGAGCCGCTTTCCAGCTGCGATGATCGAGGCTGAAAGCTCTCCCACGAAAACTTTCTTGCCGATAAAGCAGCGCCGCTCGCCACAACCCGCTTTTTACGAAGTCGGTTTTATCCAGCCCATAATCGGCACCGTGCTGATGCTGTTCTGCGGGCTGCCCGTCAGAACCCGGTCGCTGTAGGCGACATAGACCAGCACATTGCGCTCGCGGTCGAAGAAACGCACCACCTGAAGCGATTTGAACACCAGACTGCGGTGCTCGTCGAAAACGCGTTCGCCGTCCTTGAGCTCAGCGACGATCTGGATCGGACCAATCTGGCGGCAGGCGATGCTGACATGGCTCGTATCTTCGGCCACGCCCATCGCGCCCTTTACCCCGCCGGTCTGCGCCCGCGAGATATGGCAGGCGACTCCCTGAACCTTGGGATCGTTGAAGCCGTCGACCACGATCTTGTCGTTGGGCCCCAGCCAGCGGAAGTTCGTGCTGACCTCCCCGGTCGTACCGCGTTCGGGACGGCTGAAGATCCACCAGACGATGCCGGTCAGGATAACCAATACGCCAACGATGATGCCGGTAACGATCTTTTTCATGAACGGTTGAGTCCTCCGCCTAACGACCGGCTTCTAAATTGAGCACGGCAGATATGGAATCCTTCGGCTCCAGCGCTGCGGCCGGCTTGGCCTCCAAGCGCTCCGCCGCGATCTGGCCGGGCCCGTGGAGCTCTGCGATAACCGCCTGGGCGCGCGCGTCCCCCAGCCGGACCAGCGCGGCGTCATCGACCGGTTCGGCCGCCGCCAGGCGGTCGAACAGGATTTTGGCCGCCTGCCCGGGATCCTCGGCCGCAGTTTCCGCAGGGCCGGCCTGGCCCTTCGCGGCCGCTTCTTTCTTGGCTTTTTCATCCGCCGCCTTGAGCTCCGCTTTCAGCGCTTTGAGCGCGTCGGCGCCGATGCGCTCCGCGAACAGTGCCTCCAGCGCCTTGGTGGTTTCCGGGCTTCCGAAATCCACCGGTCCGGGCTCATCGCCCGGGACCGGCTTCTGCCCGAGGCGCACCGCCAGGACCTGCCGCACGGCCGCGGTTCGCAGCTCCGCCCGGTCGCTATCCGGGTTGTAGCGGCCCTGCACGGTCAGCCTGAGCTGGGGCCGTTTCTGCAACGCGCCGGCCAGCTTTGCCAGCTTTTCCTTCTCCGGCGGCGGCAGATCGGGCCGGCCGGGCTCGAAGGCCACGATGTTGAAAGCCTCCTCCCCGCCGCCCGGCAGCAGCGCCCCAAGCGCCCGGAAGGGGCTCGTCACGATCTTGGTGATCAGGTTGCCGAGGGCCTTCCAGATCAGCGCGCCGAAACTGAACTCGGGGGAATCCAGGTTGCCGCTGACCGGCAGCCCGAGGTCGATCACGCCGCTGGTGTCCTCCAGCAGGGCCACGGCCAGATCCAGCGGCAGGTCCACCGCATCCGGGCTTTCGACTCTTTCTCCGAGGGTCAGGCGCTCTATTACGATCTGGTTGTCGCCCGCCAGCTTGCTCTTGTCGATCTTGTATTTCAGGTCTACCGACAGTTTTCCGGAATCGATCTTGCGCCCGGCGAACTTGCCCGAATACGGGGTGAGCCGGGACATTTCCACGTTCCGAAAAACCACGCTGATGTCGGTGAACGCCTTGGGGTCGGAAGTGTTCAGCTCGCCGTCGATTTTGGAGGTGCCGTACTCGTCCACCCGGCCGTCGAGCTTGATCTGGGCCCGCACGTTCCTGGCGGAAGAAACCCCCGCCACCACGCCCTTCAGTTCGTGGATTTTGGTGCCGAAGGGCGTGATCAGGCTCAAGTCGGCAAAATCCACCTTGCCGTTGCTGACGAGTATGCGCCGCACCCGGAGTGGGAAGGGATCGGCCGCAGCAGCCGGAGCTTTTTCGGGTTGCTTCGCAGCCGGATCGGATTTGATCACTCGGGCGATATTGATCGAACGGTCCTTTTCGATGATGAATTTGCCGCTCGGCTGCACCACTTTGAGATCGCCGATCTCGACCCGGTTGGGTTCGAGCTGCAGCGAGAGTTGATCGGTCTGGACCGACTTCCAACCCACCAGGGTTTCTTTCCCGCCGGTTTCAGTGGCGCGCAGGTTGTCGACCTTGAAGCCGCCCTGGAAGACCGTCTGGGCCCCGGCAGCCTGGATGCCGTGGCGCAGGCTTCCCTTGGTTGAAAACGCACCCGACTTGAGATCGACGGCCGCCACCGGGTCGACATAAGGCTGGAAGGCGGTCAGTCCGAGATCCGCCACCTGGATCTCGGCTTCCACGGCCGGACCGGCCGGTTCGACTCGGCCGGTCGCCTTGATCTGGCCGCCTTCGCGAACCCTCAGACCCGCCTCGAAGGTCATGGGAGACTTCCCGTCGACGTTGTTCAGGACGACGCCGATATCCTCGAGGTTCACGATCGGGCCGTCGGGCCGCACGGAAAGATCGGAGATGGCGGACTGAAGCCCTGCAACCGAAACGGTCTTGGCTGAAAACTGGAACGGATGCCCTTCAACGGCCGCCTCTTGCCGCTCCCTGGCGATCGCCCCTTTCTCCGGCGGCACAAACAGGAGCGCCAGGTTAACGGCGCCGTCCGCCTGGCGCCGCAGGTCGATGGCACCGCCGTCGATGGCGATTTTCTCCATGCTGAAGCGATTGGGCTCGAGGTCATAGGCTCCGCCCTCCAGTCCGATCTTGTTGACCCGGATGACCGGATCGGCCGAATCGGCGAGCTGAGCCTGAAATTCGGAAACAGCCACGGCGATGTCGTTCACCCGGACTTGGGCCGGCCCCCCTCCGGCTTTCGCCGCGGCCTTCAGATCGACGTTGATGCCTGCGACGCGGCTCTTGAGCCCGGGTGTACGGCTCAGGTCCTGGTAGTCGAGCGCCAGCCCGTTCAGATCGAAAGCGGCCAGGCTGCCCGTCCAGGGTTTGGCAGCTCCGCTGCCGGCACCCGGCGGCGCGGCGGCTTGCGGCGGGGCCGCCGCGGCGGGTTTGGCGATATGTTCCAAATTGAGGTCGCCGTTTTCATCCACCGCCAACCGGGCATGGCCGCCCTTCACCGCGATTTTCCCGACCTCGACTTGCTGGGAGGCCAGGTCGAAACGCACGCCGATGATCCGGATGTCGGGCAGCTCCAGAAAGGCGGCTTCGGCGCCCTGAAGTTTCAGCGCTAAATCGTAGATGGTAACCGCAAGGTTGGACAGGGCCACTTCCGGCTGCGTGCCGCTCAGGTCCGCGTTATAGTCGCCGGTGACGGTCAGCTTGCCGGCCGGCGGCTGGAGATTGAGCGCGTCTCTGGCGAATTCCCAGAAGGTGGCGGTCTGAAAATTTTCGAAGCTGAAACTCCCCTTCGAGTGGATCGGATTCAGGCCGATGACGCCGCTCCAGCGCATGGTCTCTCCCTTGGGGGTGCTGGCCGTGATGGTCTTGGGCCCTTCCTGCCCCGGCAGCGTGTTGAGGTTCTTGACCTGCAGCTGCAGCGGCTTGAACTCGATCTCGGCCGGCTGGGACGGACGCCGGTCGGTGAAGCGAATCTGACCCTGGTCGATCGAGAACTCTTCAACGATCAGCCGCGGCAGCGCTTCATTTTTCTCCGGCGGTTCAGGGGGCTCCTTGGACGGGGGCACGAGCCGGGCCAGGTTGAGGCCGCCGTCCTTCGCAATGACGGCATTCACCTGCGGCCCCTCCAGGGCGATCTGGCGGAACGTCCAAGCCCAGTTGAAAAGGCTTTGCGATTCGAAGTCGACGAACAGCCGCTTGAAGCCCGCGATCGGCTGCCCGTCCGGCTCCTGCATGCTGAAGTCGTTGGCCTCGAAGGTGAAGACGTAGGGATTGAAACGCACTTCTCCGATCGCGGCCTGTTTCTGGAGCTGTTCCTGGGCGATTTTCGGCACGTAGTGCCGCACCAGCCAGGGTGCCAGGAAAAAACCGGCCCATGTGTAAAAAACCACTAGACCGACGGCGATCAGGAACGGCTTGCTCAAGACGATCTTCTGGATCCGATTCATAACCATGGCTGTCCTCGTCTAGGGCTTGAAGCTTCCAAGGGCTTCCAAAACGCAGTCCACATCCGCTCGGGTGTGCGCGGCGTTGATCTGGAAGCGGACGGTCTCGTCTCCGCGGGGCACCACCGGAAAGGTCAGCCCGACGGCCAGCACCCCTTCATCGAACAGGTGCCGGACCAGCCGGTGGGTGCGCGGGGTGTCGCGTACGAGCAGCGGCACGATCGGGTGCGGCCCGGGGATGGACTGCCACCCCAGGGACTCGATGCCGCTGCGGAAGCGCGCGGCCATCCGCCGCAGGTGCGCCAGGCGTTCCAGGCCCTCCGCGCTGTCGCAGATGTCGATCGCCCGGCCGGCCGCCGCGCAGTCGGCAACGCTCAGGGGGTTGGTGTAGATGTAGGTGTCCGCCTTCTGCCGCACCGCCTCGATCACGGCCGGCCCGGCGGCGATGAACCCGCCGTTGACCCCGAAGGCCTTGCCGAAGGTGCCGATGATGATGTCCGGCTGCGCGCCCGTGTGGTCGGCCGTGCCCCGGCCGTTCGGCCCGAAGGCGCCGATCCCGTGCGAATCGTCCACCACCGTGACCAGGCCTTCCCGGAATCTGGCATGATGGGCCGCGGTAATTTTCACGATTTGGTCGATGGGTGCGAAGTCGCCGCGCATGCTGAAGATCCCGTCGAAGATCACCGCCGACCGCTCCATGCCCTCCGGCACCTCTTCGAGGCATCTGCGCAGGTCGTCCATGTCGTTGTGCCGGTAGATGGCCTTGTTGGCGGATGGCACGCCGGCGATGCGCATGGCGCGGATGATGCTGTTGTGGTTGAGCTGGTCGCCGATCCAGTAGGTCTTGGGGGTGGAAAGGGCCAGGGCCAGCCCGCAGTTGGCCGTGTAGGCGGAGTTGAAAATTTTGGCGGCGGGCTTTCCCACGAAGGCTGCGATCCGCGCTTCGAGCGCCGCATGGTAGGAGAACGTCCCGTCGATGAAGCGCACGGCGCCGGGGCCGACGCCGAGCGCATGCGTCGCTTCGTCTGCGGCCCGGATCAGCTCCGGGTGGTTGGAAAGGGACAGATAGCTGTTGGAGTTCATGCGAATGAACTCCTTGTCTGAGCCCTGCAGCCGGTAGCGCGGCCCCTTCTCGCCCTGCGGCGGGAGGTAGGCCGCAATCACCCGCTCCGGCGGCTTGGCCCGCCCCTCGGCCGTCAAGGCCTCCAGCTCCTGCTGCAATGCCTGTTCGAGCGCTGCCAGCGACATTTTTCTTCATTCCTCCCAGGACAAGACCACTTTCCCCGACTCCCCCGAGCGCATGACCTCGAAGCCTTTTTCGAATTCGGTGTAGTGAAAATGATGCGTGATCACCGGCGTGATGTCCAGCCCGCCCTGGATCATGACGGTCATCTTGTACCAGGTTTCGTACATCTCCCGTCCGTAGATACCCTTGAGCGTCAGGCTGTTGAAGATCACCGTGTCCCAGTCGATGGGCGTGTCGTGCGGCAGGATGCCGAGCAGCGCGATCTTGCCGCCGTGGCACATGTTGGCCAGCATGTCGCGGAAGGCCTGGGGGTTGCCGGACATTTCCAGGCCCACGTCGAAGCCCTCCTTCATCCCCAGCTGCTTCTGGGCGTCGGCGATGGCGCCCTGACGCGCATCCAGAGCGATGGTGGCGCCCATCTTCCTGGCGATCTCCAGCCGATAGGGGATGACGTCGGTCACGACCACATGCCGCGCGCCGGCGTGCCGTACGATGGCGGTCGCCATGCACCCGATGGGGCCGGCGCCGGTGATGAGCACATCCTCGCCGAGCACGTCGAAGGACAGCGCCGTGTGCGTGGCGTTCCCGAGCGGGTCGAAGCAGGAGAGCACGTCGGTTGAAATGTGGGGATCGCAGTACCAGACGTTGGTGACCGGAATGCAAAGATATTCCGCGAAGGCGCCGGGACGGTTCACCCCGACCCCGCTCGTGTGCGGGCAGAGGTGCCGGCGGCCCGCCAGGCAGTTGCGGCAGCGGCCGCACACCAGGTGCCCCTCGCCGGACACCAGATCCCCGATCTTGAAGTCGTGGACGTTGCTGCCGACCGCGGCCACCCGGCCCACGAACTCGTGGCCGACGGGCATGGGCACGGGGATGGTCTTCTGCGCCCATTCGTCCCAGTTGTAAATGTGCACGTCCGTGCCGCAGATCGAGGTTTTGCTGATCCGGATGAGCACGTCGTTGATGCCCACCGCGGGGACGGGGACCTCCTGCAGCCAGAGCCCCTTCTCCGGCCTGGCCTTGACCAGCGCTTGCATGGTGTTCATGGGGCCGGCTCCTTGGGCTTTGTTGGCCGCTTATCGGATGTGTCCGGACACTTTCAGGATGAGGACCACGAGCAGAACGATCAACAGCAAAACAACGGCCGCCGCCCATCCGTTGCCGCCCGCGGGCAGCCGGTCCAGCTGGCCGGCGATCTGCCGGATTTCGGTGTCGGTCAGGCTGGCGACCCGCGCCTGGACCTCCTCGGGATCCAGCCCCTGGGCCGCGAGCGCCGCGCGCACGTCCGCGCGCGCCAAGGCTTGCATCACCCGGCCGCGCGCATCCGCCGCACCGGCCGAATCCGCCGCCGCGTCCGTCGGCACCAAGGCCGCCAGCGCATAATGGCCGGGCAGCGCGATGGACAACGCCACCAGAGCCATGAAGATGAAAACCGGCTGCCCGTTTCTGCGAATCCTGATCATACCGCCTCCTTATTCAATTTTCTTCCTCCCTTTTTCATAATGGAGGAAGCTCTCCTCTTTGAAAAAGAGGGGCCGGGGGAGATTTTTACGGCCGATTTCTTTCAATGAGTATGCTGAGTGAAGTGCGAGATGTCAAGCTCGACGAAGTATTAAGAACACATATGCGTATTGATTGTCGAAGCATTTCGGTTCTATAATGAAGTATTTCCTTTTCCTGAACCGCTTTTCAATTGAGGAGATGTCGAGGGTCCGCGCATGCCGGAAGAACTCGAGTGGAAAACCCGCAAGGAGCGGGTCGACCGGAAGCTCACCTCCCTCCATCCCGCCTGGTCGATCGTCAAATACAGGCCGGACCTCGATACGGCATCGCTTCCTTGCCACGCCGTCGAAGAATATCCCACTCAAAGCGGCCCCGCCGACTACGCCCTGTTCGTCAAGGGCCGTCTGCTCGGCATCATCGAGGCCAAGAAAGTCAAGGTCGGGCCGGCCAACGTCCTGGAGCAGGCCAAGCGCTATGCCCGCGGCGCCACCGACGGGCCAGGCAACTGGCGCGGATACCGCGTTCCCTTTCTCTATTCGACCAACGGCGAGGTCATCCATTTCCTCGATGTCCGTAAACCGCAAAACCTCTCCCGTCGCATCAGCCGGTTCCACACGGCGGACGCGCTCGATGAAATGTTCGACCGGCAGGCCGGATTTGAATGGTTCCGGGAGAATCCGATACGGATCGAAAGGCTCCGTCCCTACCAGAAGAGAGCCATCGAGGCGGTGGAGGCCGCCCTGGCCGGTGGCCGGCGCGCCATGCTGGTGGCCATGGCGACCGGCACCGGCAAGACCTTCCTGACCGTGGCCCAGATCTACCGCCTACTCGAATCCAAGGCCGTCCGCCGGGTGCTGTTTTTGGTGGACCGCCGGGCGTTGGCGGCTCAGGCGGTCCGCGAGTTCGCGGCCTTCAGCACGCCCAAAGGTCTTAAGTTCGACCGGGAATACGACGTCTTCAGCCAGCGCTTTCGCCGTGAGGACTTCGACGGCGACAAGCCCTACGATCCCAAGGTGCTGCCCGGCAGCCACCTTACCGCACCGCAGCCTGCCCACACCTTCGTGTACGTGTCCACCATCCAGCGCATGGCGATCAACCTCTTCGGCTGGGAAGGCGCTTTTTCCCAGACCGCCGGCGACCCCGACTACGAGGACGAGGACACCGGCCGGCTCGATATTCCCATCCACGCCTTCGATGTGATCATCGCCGACGAGTGCCACCGCGGCTACACGGCCAAGGACGCCGCCGTCTGGCGCGCCGTGCTGGACCACTTCGACGCGGTCAAGATCGGCCTCACGGCCACGCCGGCCGCGCACACCCTTTCGCTCTTCAACGAGGTGGTCTTCCGCTACACGACCGACGAAGCTATCGCCGACGGCTGGCTGGTGGATTACGATGCGGTCCGGATCAACTCCCGGGTGCGCATGAGCGGCGCTTTCCTGAAGGAAGGCGAACAGGTCGGGATCGTCGATACCGAAACCGGCCGGGAGGTTCTCGATCAGCTCGAAGACGAGCGTGAATTCTCCTCGGCGCAGATCGAAAGGGACATCACCGCGCCGGACAGCAACCGCAAAATCGTGGCTGAGATCGCCCGATATGCCGCGGCCCACGAAAAGGAGACCGGCCGCTTCCCCAAGACCCTGATCTTCGCGGTCAACGACCTGCCGCACACCTCGCACGCCGACCAGGTGGTCCGGATCTGCCGCGAGGTCTTCGGCCGGGGAGACGACTTCGTGCAGAAGATCACCGGCAGCCCCAGCGTGGACCGGCCGCTGCAGAAGATCCGCGAGTTCCGCAACCGGCCCCATCCTCAGGTGGTGGTGACGGTGGACATGCTGAGCACGGGCGTGGACATTCCGGCTTTGGAGTTCGTGGTGTTCCTGCGGCCGGTGAAGTCCCGCATTCTCTGGGTGCAGATGCTCGGCCGCGGCACCCGCCTCTGCCCGGAGATCCACAAGACCCATTTCACCATCTTCGACGGCTTCAACGGCACCCTGATCGAGTATTTCCGCAACGCCACGGACTTCAGCATCGAGCCCCCGCGCAAAGAGCCCCTGCCGGTCGAACAGGTCATCGAAAACATCTACCAGAACGTGGACCGCGACTATTACGTGAAGGTGGTCGATTTATTTTACACGAGAGCAAGCACGAAGCATACTGCGACCACTTCATGCGAAGTAAAGTATCCGCACCCATAGGGCGCGGCTTTGATAATCCCCCCATAGGGGGGCAGAATTATGATCTCCGAGCGTAATATCCTTTGCAACTCAACTTTTGC
>CAYRUF010000051.1:0-30754 GCA_964427375.1 uncultured Desulfatibacillum sp.
AACACTTAAAACCCATGATTGGGAGAATATCCATATGAGTGCGCATAAAATAACGATCGAACCCGTCACCCGCATCGAAGGCCACGCCCGCATCACCCTGCACCTCAACGAAAGCGGCGAGGTGGAGGCGTCCTACCTTCACGTGGACGAGTTCCGGGGGCTGGAAAAATTCAGCGAGGGCCGGCCTTATTTCGAGATGCCTCAGATCACCCAGCGCATCTGCGGCATCTGCCCGGTCAGCCACCACCTGGCCTCGGCCAAAACCTGCGACGCCATCTGGGGGGCCGCACCGCCCCGACCCGCGGTGCTGCTGCGAGAGCTCATGCACATGGGCCAGTTCGTCCAGTCCCACGGCATGCATTTCTTCTACCTGGGTGCCCCGGACCTGGTGCTGGGGTTCGATGCCGATCCGGCCGTGCGCAACGTGTTCGGCATCATCGCCGCCGATCCGGCCCTGGCCCTTAAGGCGGTGGGGCTGCGGCGTTTCGGCCAGCAGATCATCGAGCGGCTCGGCGGCAAACGGGTGCATCCTAATTTCGCCGTACCCGGCGGCGTCAATACGCCCCTGAGTTCCAGGGACCGGGATGCCATCGCCGCGGAGATCGACAGCCAACTCGGCGTGGCCATGGAGGGGGTGGGCCTTCTGACCGGATGGATCGAAAAGAACCATGACCTGGCGCGGAGCTTCGCCTCGTTCCCCTCCAACTACATGGGACTGGTCGACACCAAAGGCGGCCTGTCCCTCTATGACGGTCAGATCCGGGTCTGCGGCCCGAACGGCGAGCGCATCGATCAATTCAAACCCGAGGACTACCTGCTCCACATGGCCGAGCACGTCGAGCCTTGGTCGTTTCTCAAGTTCCCCTATTACCGCCGGCAGGGCTGGCCGGCCGGA
Organism: uncultured Desulfatibacillum sp.; assembly: GCA_964427375.1. Classification (GTDB taxonomy): domain Bacteria; phylum Desulfobacterota; class Desulfobacteria; order Desulfobacterales; family SpSt-501; genus SpSt-501. The sequence goes on from CAYRUF010000051.1 coordinate 896, forward strand.
GCTTATCGGGTGGGACCGCTGGGACGATTGAACGTCGTCGACCGGATCGGAACCTCTTTAGCCAACGAGGAGTTCAAGCGCTTTCGGCAGATCGGCAACGGCCGCCCGGTGGAGGGCTCCCTCTTCTATCATTACGCACGCCTGATCGAGCTGATCTATGCCCTGGAACGCATCGAGCAGTTGCTCGCCGAGCCCGACATCCTCTCCACGGACATCCGCGCCTACGGGCCGCCCGAGCTGCGTCCGCGCGGGGTGGGGGTGATCGAGGCGCCCCGAGGGACTCTGGTCCACGACTACCATGTCGATGCCAACGGCCTGCTCACCCGCACCAATCTGATCGTCGCCACCGGACACAACAACTGGGCCATGAATCAGGCGGTGGACCGCGTCGCCAAAGCCTTTGTGCACGGGCCGGCGGTTCCCGAGGGCATGCTCAACCGGGTGGAGGCGGCCGTGCGCTGCTACGACCCGTGTCTTTCCTGCTCGACCCACGCGGTGGGGAAAATGCCGCTGGAATTGACGATGGTGGGGCCGGAGGGCGGGGTGCTCGCACGGGTCGCCCGTTGACGCTATGAGCCAAACGTTGGTCATCGGCTACGGCAACCTCGATCGCGGCGACGACGGCGCGGCGTTTCACGTGGTCAATAGGCTGCGGGAGCGCCTCGGCCAACGCCCGCTGCCGGAGGACGTCAGCGGGCTGGAAACGCTGGAGCCCGAAACGGCCGTCTTCGTCCCCCTGCTCACTCCTGAATTGGCGGTCGACGCCGCGCCCTGCCATCGCCTGGTGCTGGTGGACGCGCATGAGACTGCCGAGGTGCGGCCGGTGGTCTACCTGCGCCTGCAGCCGGAGTACCGGCCGCCAGGCCTCAGCCATGTGCTGTCGCCGGCGATGTTTCTGTGGCTGGTGCAGGCGGTTGCGGGCCGGGCCTGCACCGCGTTCCTGGTTTCGCTGCGCGGGCACTGCTTCGCCCTGCAGCGCGGCCTTTCGCCCGAGACCGCCGCCTGGGTCGGCCCGGCGGCGGATCGCGTGCTGAAGCTGATCCACTCGGAGCCCGGTGCGGGGATGTAACTGCTCAATGGTCAGGGCTGTCACCCGCAAGGTGACAGACCCGGTCGATCAGCGGCGGCAAATGGGCGCGGGCCGACGCCGGGTCCCGCGATGTGCCGTGAAGGGCTTAGATTCGATGCGGTGATGGCCGATTGCCCCCCCAGGAGTGGTGGCATGCATTTTGAACTAAAGTCTGAACGGAATCATGCTTGAAACTGGATCGCTTCGGGTCCTTGCCGGAAGAACCGGTTGCCATGACTTGGAGAGGCTCTGGAAGGTTCGTTCAACGACATTGCCATCGAGAGGCATCTCGAGGCCAAGAGAGGGAGGTCCACCATGATGATGTTCACCCCCACGACACCTTATGTCCCCGGGACCTATGCCAAAAAGCGGCCGGAGGCCGAGAAGGTCGCGGCCCAGTATGCGCGCGAGTGGGAGAACCGCCGCCAGAGGCTGCTCCAGAAAAAAGGGCTTCCGACCGAAATCCCGCCGTGCATCTGCTTCTCGCGCAAGATCGGCGTGGGCGCTTTGGAAGTCGCGGACATCCTCGCCCGGAAGCTTCATCTGCGCGTGGCCGACCGCGAAATCTTGGAGCACATGAGCGGAGAAACACACCTGGATAAAGAGACGGTCAAGTTCTATGACGAGCTCTACCCCGGAAAAACCGTCGAATTGTCCGCCCTGCTGTTCGGCAAGAAATCCTTTCAAATGGACGACTACCTCCGCAACCTGGTGAACTCCGTTTATTCGCTGGCGACGTTGGGCTCCACCGTTTTCGTCGGCCGTGGAACCCATCTCATCCTGCCGCGGGAGCGCGTTCTGGCGGTGCGGTTCATCTGCTCCGACGCCTTCCGCGTCGAACGCCTGGCGTCGCTCCTGAACATCAACCGGGACGAGGCCGTCAAAACGCTCACCAAGATCGACCGGGAGCAACAGGCGTTCTTCCGCAAAGCCTACGGCAAAAAGGATGCGCCCGCCTCCGAATTCGACCTGGTCTTCAACTTCGACCATCTGGGCGACCCGCGGCTGGCCGCGGATCTGGTGGCGCGCTGCTTCCGCAAGAAATTCGAAACCGGGGCCGAGTAACCGTCGGGATGCAGATCTCCAAAGACACACTGGCCGGTCGAGCGATTCTCGCGATCGTCTACGTGGCCGTGATCCTGCTTCTGGCGACGGGGATCCTGCTGGGCGTCTGGACCGCCCGGGAGATGAACGCCGTGGTGACGGACCAGTTCAACGCCCAGCAGATGGCCATCGCGCAAGCGACCAAAGCCCGCATCGAGAGCGAGCTCAATGAAATCAAAAGCGACCTTTATTTCCTGGCGCAAGCCATTCTGGAAAAACCCGCGAGTGCCGGGGAGATTGCCGACGCCCTGAGGCCCAGCCTGCCGCGGCTTCCGGAGAACATCGTTCGCCGGGTGGAGATCGTCGACCGCACGAACAACCGCGTTTTCACCGGCCTGCTGCCGGGCAGCTGGACCGAGCGCCGCCTGCCGGAGGACGACCCCACCCGCGCGGTGCGGTTTGCCGTCCAGGAGGAGCCCGCCTTTTGGGTCTCGGCGGTGTCGGTCGATACAACGGTCGAGGAGATGATGATGGCCGTTCGCGTCGGGCAGGACCCCGATCGGATGCTGGTATTCCATCTGAGCGTCTCGGCGCTGCTGTCTTCCATCGTCAAGCCCATCCAATCCGGCAAGACCGGCTACGCCTGGGTCATCGATCAGGAAGGTCGCTTCCTTTTCCACCCGAACCCGGATTTCCTGGGCCGCGACGCCTTCACCATCCGCGATGAAAAGTTCCCGGACCTCTCCAACCAGCCCATTCACTTCATCCAGAAAGAAAGGATGCTCAAGGGCGAGCAGGGAACGGGCTGGTATTATTCGGGCTGGCACCGCGGCGCCACCGGGCCGACCAAGAAGCTGATCGCCTTCTGCCCGATCCAAATCGCCGAGACCCCTCCCCGCTTCTGGTCGGTGGCCGTGGTGGCGCCGCAGTCCGAAGTCGAGGATGCCTTGAGCCGGGGGTCCTTCCGGTTGCTGCTGCTGCAGGGGGTGGTGGTGTTAGCGGTCATTCTCGGCGCGGCGGCCATCATCTGGCTGGAAAACCGCTGGTCGAGCGTCTTGGAGGCCAAGGTCCTCGCCAAGACGGACGCCCTGGCCAAGTCCGAGGAGAAATACCGCTCGCTCGTCGAAAGCGCCGAGGACCTCATCTTCACGGTGGACCGCGACATCCGCTTTCAGTCTTTGAACACCTTCACCGCCAAATTCTTCGGGGGCACGCCGGAGCGCTTTTTCGGCCGCCCCATCTCCAGCGCGTTCCCCGAGGAGGTGGCCGCGCACCAGGCCGAGCTGATCGCTCAGGTGCACCGCTCCGGCAAGAGCATCCGGGAGGAGTTCGAACTGCCGGCCGGGGACCGATCCGCCTGGATCAGCGCCAACTTCATGCCCGTCAAGACCGATGCCGGCGAGGTCGGCTCCATTCTCTGCATCGCCCGGGACATCACCGAGACCAAGAACCTGCAGCGCCAGCTGGTGAATGCCGAGAAACTGGCCAGCCTGGGCACCCTGGCCGCCGGTGTCGCGCATGAGATCAACAATCCCCTGGGAGTGATCCTGGGCTTCTGCGAGCTGCTGCTGCGCAAGACCCCGCCGGGCACCCAGCCGTACGAGGACCTGAAAACCATCGAACGCCAGGGCCTGCTCTGCAAGGAGACCGTCGAAAACCTGCTATCCTTTGCGCGGGCGGAAAAGCAGCCGCTGGATTACTCCAATCTCAACACCTGCATCGAGGAGATCACCAAGATCGTCCGCCACCTGCTCGCCAAAAACGACATCACGCTCGTGCTCGATCTCGATCAACGCCTGCCGCCGGCCAAGGGCGATGCGCGCCAGCTGCAGCAGGTGTTTCTCAACGTGATCACCAACGCCATGGCCGCCATGGAAAACGGCGGCAGCCTGACCATCCGCAGCTTCCTGGAGCCGCCCACGCGACGAGCCGTCGTTCAGTTCCAGGATACCGGGATCGGTATCCCCCCGGACCACCTCGATCACATCTTCGAGCCCTTTTTCACCACCAAGCCCGAGGGCAAGGGCACGGGCTTGGGGCTGTTCGTGAGCTACGGCATCATCACGAGCTACGGCGGAACCATCGAGTGCACCAGCACGCCGGCAACCGCTCTCGGCAAGCAGGCCGGAACCACGTTCACCGTCAAACTGCCCATCAGTTCTAAGTAGGACGTGGCAAAACAGGAGGAGCAGACGGCGCGATGCCGGCCGATGCTAAGGCAGTGTGGATTAAAGGGTTCAGGGTTCAGGAAACCCAAAGCACCAGTGCTCGAAGCTGTTTTTTCCTGAACCCTGAACCCCGAACCCTATCACCTGAATTGTGAACCCCGAAACCTGAACCCTGGTGCCCCTGTCAGTCAAATGGGAGGAGGACCGATGCCCGGCCGCATCCTGATCGTAGACGACGAAAAAGACATGCTCGCCCTGCTGCGGCGCATGATCTCCGAAGAGCGGGATTACGAGATCATCACCGAAAACGATCCGAAGCGGGCCCTTGAATGCTTCCGGTCCCAGCCGGCGGAGCTCGTCATGACCGACCTCAAGATGCCCGGCCTGGACGGCATCGCCCTGCTCGAAGCCGTCAAGAAGCTCCGGCCGAAAACGGCGGTCGTCGTCCTCACGGCATTTGCCACCATCGAGACGGCGGTGGAAGCCACCCAAAAGGGAGCCTTCGACTACATCACCAAACCCTTCCGCCAGGAGCGCATCCTGCACACCGTGGACAGGGCCATGCAATGGCAGGAGATGGTGCAGGAGAACCTGGCGCTGCGCCAGGCTCTGGCGGAAAAAGAGGGCTTCGCCTCGCTGGTGGGCGCCTCGCCGGTCATGCGCGCCATCTTCGAACGCATCCGTCAGGTCGCCCCCACCATGGGAACGGTGTTGATCACCGGCCCCAGCGGCACGGGCAAGGAGCTGGTCGCACGGGCCATCCACCAGCACAGCCTGCGCAGCCAGAAGAAAATGGTCACGGTGAACTGCACCGCCATCCCTCAGGAGGTCCTGGAAAGCGAGCTCTTCGGGCATGTCAAGGGAGCCTTCACCGGCGCCTGGAAGGAAAAGAAGGGCCTGGTGGAAGAGGCCCACGAGGGCACGCTTTTCCTGGACGAAATCGGCGACCTGTCGCCGCACCTGCAGACCAAGCTGCTGCGGCTGCTGCAGGAAGGCGAGTACAAGCCCGTCGGCAGCGTCGTGACCAAGCGGGCCGACTTGCGCGTCGTCGCCGCCACCAACCACGACCTCAAGGCCGACATCCGCGAGAAGCGCTTCCGCGAGGACCTCTACTACCGGCTGAACGTCATCCAGTTCGAGCTGCCGCCGCTGCGCGAACGCAAAGAGGACATCGCCCTGCTCAGCCGCCACTTCCTGGCCAAGTACGCCGCCGTAAACCGCAAGACGGTCACGGACCTATCGCCGGAAGCCATGCAGGCGCTCATGGCCTACGAGTTCCCCGGCAACGTCCGCGAGCTGGAGAACATCATCGAACGCGGCGTGATCTTCTCCCGCAGCCACAGCCTGACCGTCGCGGATCTCCAGATGGAACCGATGGCGGCCGCCGCCCTGCCGGTGAGCCAGGAAGCGACGGCCGAGATGCCGTTCCGCGAAGCCAAGGAGCGCGCCATCCAGCATTTCCACTCCCATTACATCCGCCGCCTGCTCGAACAGCACGGGGGCAACATCAGCCGCGCGGCGGACGCGGCCGGCATCCAACGCCAATACCTGCACCGGCTGATCAAAGAGGCGGGCATCGAGGCCGCCGAGTTCAAGTCGAAATAAAATTGATGGCTTCGTAAAAAGCCCAATTTCCGCGTTGCGCTTCATCCCGCTGTCGCTGCGGCGTACTACCAGTACGCCTCACTCCACGGGATTCGCGCGCCTTGAACTTGGGCTTTTTACGAAGCCATCGGCTGCGATGACTTTTTACAATTTCATCAAAATTGATGAATCGTAAAAAGTCTACAATTGCTGTTTTTTGTCATTCCGGCATCCCGGACTCGATACGGGACCGGCATGACGGCACTATTCCGGGACGAATAATATGTGGATGCGTGTTGGCTTTCGGCGTCAGCTCTTCCCCGGCAATTCCAGTCCGATTTCCTGAAAGGCGTCCTCCAGCCGGATCATCCCGACGGTGCGCCGGTTCCGGACCACGGCAATGCGGTTCAGGTTGTGGCTCACCATCAGTTCGATCGCCCGAGTGATCTTCTCGCCGATGTCCACGCTGGGCTCCAGCGGCAGCTCTTCGCAGCAAGGCCGGATGATGGGATCGATGTTGCGTGACGTCATCGTCGCGGATCTCCTTTGGAGGCCGGCTCCGGCTCCAGGCTCATCGCACGAATTCAACTCTCGGCCCGGTCCTGAAGTCGAAAACTGAGCAAGGGGCATGCCAGCCGATGCCCGCCGAATGCGGATCCCTCCATCTCCGCGGGTGAAAGCCGCCTCGCGGCTTGGTGCGGCAGGCATCGCGAACTTCCGGGTGATCCACCAGCCGGACGAGCCCGCGGAAAGGGCATCCCCCGAGCCTGTCTCCCGTCGATTTCAGCGGATGAAGAAACAGTCGCCCATCAGGTTACACCTTCTTCGCCATCCCGGACCGCATGATCGGTGCCGGCGTCCGGCATTCAACATTTATTTCGTGTGGATTGAGAGCGTTGACTCGATTTTTAGGGGCCGCACCGGCGGCTCAATAAAATTGGCATGCATCTTGATTTTAACCATTCGCGACAATGATCGGCAAGAGACGCGGGCGGCAGACCCGCTGGTTTAAACCCGCAGGAGAAAGCGAACCGGAAGGAGGGTGCAATATGGCAGAAGAACAAGTGAGAAAAACAGGATTTGAAATCGCGCAGAAGCTCGACCAGGAGAAAACCGCCTGGGAACGGCTGATGCCCGAGAAGAGCCAGATCATGGCGGCCCTATACGGCATCGCCGCGCTGTTCGCCGTCTTCCTGATCGGCTGCTGGCTGGCCGGCAATCCGTTCGAGTTCACCAAGCGCATTCCGTCAACGTTCGTGAAGGAAATGGGCTGGGCCGGCACCAACGAGTGGGCCATCATCTGGAGCGTGGTCTGGATCGCCATGTTCTTCGAGTTCATGGACGCCACGGCCGGCATGGGCTTCGGCACCGCCATCACGCCCCTGCTGCTGCTGATCGGCTTCGACCCCAAGCAGATCGTCCCGGTCGTCATGATCCAGCAGGGGGTGGCCGGCCTGATCGGCACCTTCCTGCACGCGGAGTACCAGAACGTGGAGTGGAGCTTCAAGCCGCTTTCGGAGACCATCAAGCTCTGGCTGTACATCGCCATCCCCGGCATCCTGGCCGTGACCGTTTCGGTGACCTCGGTCTACGCCATCTTCAAAGTCGCCAAGGTCTGGATCAACCTCTACGTCTGCGCTCTGCTGCTCGGCATGGGGCTGATCTCGCTCTACCAGGGCGTCGCCTCCAAGGACCGCAAGTACCGGCCCAAGCAGATGATGTTCTGGGCCTTTCTGGCCGGCTTCAACAAGGGTGTGGGCGGCGGCGGCTACGGCCCGGTGGTCACGATCGGCGGCCTGATGTCCGGCGTGCCGGCCAAGAGCATGATGGCGGTCACGGCGATCTCCGAGGGTTCGGTCAGCACCTACTCGATCATCATCTGGCTGCTGATGCTCTCCGGCGGTGTCGTGGTCGACTACCTGCTGCTGCCTTCGATGATGATCGCCACCATCCTCTCCGCGGTCGTGGCCCCCTGGGCGACGCGCGTGTTCCCGGAGAAGATCTGGCAGTTCGTGGTGCCGGCCTACAGCCTGATCCTGGCCTTCTACAGCACCTACAAGGCCTGGCCGGACATCAAGAAGGCGCTCGGCGTGTAATGTGAACAACCGGCTTCACAAGGAGGAGCCCCCGTTCTCTGCCTGCTGACCTCCTTGAGAAGGGGACCCCGGAAACGGGGTCCCCACCCCAACCTCAATGAGCACAAAGAAAAAAGAGGACCCGACGATGCAACCGATCCCAAGACCCAGCTATGCCCAACGATGGAAAGTCGGCTTCGGACTGAACATGGTCGTGATGGCCGTCAGCTTCGGCCTATACTACCTGGGCTTTTTCGGCCGCGTGGACGGCCCCCTGTCCATGCCGAACATCGGCCGGGCACTGGCCGACATGGGGTTTACGGTGAACAGTTTTCAGGCCCTGCTCGTGGTCTTCTTCATCATCGCCCTGACCTGGAACTGGGTCCTCAACCTCGTCGCCCACCTGAGCGGGCAGCGCCTGACCTGCACCAAAGGCAGCCCCCAGGAAGGGTTCTGCGGGGAGCTGGTGCAGCGCGGCCGCGACGAATCCGGCCGAGGCTGGACCTACACGTGCCCGCACGGCCATTGCCGGAGCGACGCCCATTTTCACCCGATCCGCAAGGGCAAACTGGCCAACTCGCTCCTGATGGCGAGCCTGGCCGCCGCCCTGATGTTCTACCTCGCCTGAGGACTGAGGGCATCGACCGAACTCTCCCCCGAAGATCCTCCTTCGGGTTTGCGTCCACCCCGGCCGCATGGTAGATCAGCCATGGGCCGGGGTTTTTGTTCCGCAATCGGGTTTTTTACGAAGCCATCCAACCGGGAGGCTCCATGGGCAACCCCATCCGCGTTCTGCTGGTCGACGACGAGGAGCGCTTCGTTCTGAACCTCGCCAAGCTGCTGCGCGGCCGCGGCTTCGACGTGGCCACCGCCCTGGACGGCGCGGCCGGGGTGGCCGCCGTCAAGCGCAACGGCCCCGTCGACGTCGTGCTGCTCGATGTCAAAATGCCGGGCATGGACGGGATCGAGGCCCTGCGCCGAATCAAGGAGACCGCGCCCGACACCGAAGTCATCATGCTCACCGGCCATGCCAATGTCGATACCGGCATCGAAGCCATGCGCGAGGGCGCGCTCGACTACCTTATGAAGCCCTGCGACATCGAGGACCTGGTCGCCAAGATCACCGAGGCGCACGAGATCGAGGACATCCGGCGCCGCCCCGTTCTATGGCCCCGCCGCGTGGTGAAAGAAATTTCGTGGCCGTCCTTCATACGCCTGGAGGGCGATGACCCGCTTGAAAAGGCTCTGAACGTGTTCGTGCAGGAGCCGGGCATGAGCGCACGGGACGAACTCTATGTTCTGGACGCGGAGGACCGCTTCCAGGGGGTGGTCACCCGCCGCGACCTGCTGGAGGCGGCCCAGCGTCAACACCCGAACCGCCCCATTACCTGGGCCGATTTGACCGGCCACCCGGGATGGCTGCCGGCCGCAGTCCTCCGCGACATCATGCGGCCGGAGCATCCGGCGACGGCGGATCCCGAAGCCGATCTCGCGGACGTCGCCCGCCGCATGCTCGACAACAAGGTACGCTGCATGCCGGTCGTGGACGGCGGCAAAGTCACCGGCATCGTCCGGCTGAACGACGTCCTGCAGCATCTGGCGCGCTAAAGGGCAAAGCGCATGGAGCATAGGGCATAGAGGGTAAAAACAATATTTTTTTCTGGCTCTATGCCCTATGCGCTATGCCCTATGCCCCAAAAGAGGAGACTTCGCCCATGTCCGCCAACCATGCCGTGCGCGGCTCCCGAAGCGGAGACTACCCCTATTTCCGCAGCCTGTGGAGCCTCGTGGTGGTCGCGCTCCTCGCCGCGGCCTTCCTGCCGCTGCTGCTCCTGGGAAGCGTCATCTACGTTTACACGACCAACGCCTTGGAAGCCAACGCCGTCGGCACCCTGCGGCTCCAGGTCCTCGACCACCGCGCCGTCATCGACCAATTCCTGTCCGAGCGGGTCGCAAACCTTCGGCTGCTGGCCGCCAATGTCGGTTTCGCCGAGCTTACGAACGACGGCGGACTCGGGCGGGTCTACCGGTCGCTGCAGCAGGAGCTCGCCTGTTTCACCGACCTGGGGGTCATCGATTCCGACGGCAACCACCGCGCCTACGTCGGGCCTTACGACCTGCTGGCGCGCAACTACCGGGATCACTTCTGGTTCCGGCCCACAGTGGAAAATGGCATCTTCATCAGCGACGTCTATTTAGGCTATCGTCAGGTCCCCCATTTCATCATCGCCGTCAAGCAGGCGGACGCGGACGGGTTCTGGATCCTGCGGGCCACCGTGGACGCCGATTTCTTCGAACGGTTCATCGCCGCCAGCGCCGGCGATTTCAAGGCCGAGGCCTTCTTGGTCAACCGCGAAGGCGTGTACCAGACCCGCCCCCGCCTCACCGGGGCGCCCATGGAATCGTCTCCGTTCGGGGCGATTCCCGCCTTCGACGGCGTCCGCACCGAGGAGCGCGGGGAGCGCATCTACGCCATGGCCTGGCAGAAAACCGTGCCCTGGGTGAGCATCGTTGAAATGAACCGGGCGCACATCTTCGCCGACCTCGACCGGACCCGCTGGATCTGCCTGTCCACCTTCATTCTCGGCGCGCTCCTGATCATTCCGACCGTGATGCTCACCACCAACAAGCTCGTGCGCATGCTGGAGTCCAAGCGCCGATCCCTGCGCTTCCTCGACCAACAGCTGCAGCACGCCAGCCAGCTGGCCTCATCCGGCCGGCTGGCGCAAGGCGCCCTCGAGGACATCACAGACAGTCTGGCCAACATTCACAGCGCCGCGCAGTGGCTGCGGGAGATTTGGAAGCAGCGCGCTCAGGCGGAGCCGGATCCCGAAGAGATCCAAGGCACCCTCGATCAGATCGAGGCGGAGGTCCACCGCAGCGAAGGCGCCGTCAAGCGCGGCCTCGATCTGGCCCGGCCGACAGCCGGGCCCGTCTGCATCGATCTGAACATCCATGACCTCATCGGCGAGATCCTGGACCTCAGGCGGCGCGAGCTGCACTTCAAGCGCATCCGCGTGCAACGCGATTCGCCTGATCCAGCCGCCACCGTTTGCAGCGATCCGGACGGACTGCGGCAGGTGCTTCAGAACCTCATCAGCAACGCCGTCGCCGCCACGCCGGAGGGCGGCGCCATCGCGATCGGCTTCCGGCTGGATGGAGGCCGGCTGATGCTGACGGTCATCGACAGCGGCCCCGGCATCCCGGCCGGAGATTTCGAGAAAATCTTCGAGCCGCTCTACACCACCCGGCCCGATGGGCTGGGGCTGGGCCTCACCATCAGCCGCACGATCGTCGAACGGTTGGGCGGCACCCTCTCCGCCCGCAACGAGCCCGGCCGCGGCGCAGCGTTTACGGTGGAATTGCCCCTGCGGGCAGGAAGGACTGAGGGCTGAGCGCTGAGGACTGAGAAGCCTACCTCTCCGACTCAGTCCTCAGTCCTCACGCCTCGTTACTCGTTTCGTGATCAAACGCGAGCACATAAAACAGGCCATCGACGCCATCTCGGAGCGCGAGCCCACCATCGGGCGCACGTTGGACGAACTGCTGGGGATGGGCCGAATCGAGGCCCCCGGCCAGACAGATGACAACGGCGCCGACACCGATTTTTATTTTCTGTTCGACCGGGAAAAGGTGCGGGTCCAGAAGTTCATCTTCATCAACGAGGGCACCGCACCCATCGAGCGCGGCCTGCTCATCAAATACGGCGAGCTCCAGCGCAAGCGCGAGTTGATGGAGGGGCGCCGAGAGCGCGACTTTCTGCGGGCCGCCCGGGATGTCCGGCGCGCCGGACTCCGGCTGATGGTCGAGTACGAGATCGAAAACGCCATTCAACGGGTCCGCCGGGGATCGGATGCCGGCACCGCCGGCGGCACGGATGAGCGCGTCGCATACCTGATGCGCCTGAAATCGGAAAACCCGGAGAATGGGATCCCGACCTCCGCGCGGGATGACCGGGTGATCTTCTGCGGCGCCGTCGACGACGGGCGCGAGGCCCTTTTCACTCCCTTCGCTTTCACCATGGAAAGCCTGATGCAGGTGGCGGACATCAATCTCGAATTTTTCCACGTTCGCTTCCTGCTCACCTGCCTGATGCGCGGCCAGGATCACCACCTCTTCGCCGCTGCGGTGGGCGGCCGCATCGCCGGGATGCTGTTCCTGTCCGTGAAGAGCGCCCTGTTCTACTCCGGCCTCGAAATCAAGTACATCGCCACCCGGCGGGGCCGGCGCAGCGACGAAGAGGAGCCGCCGCCCCGCGGCGTCGGCCGCTTTCTGGTGGCCGCGACCTGGCTGCTCTGGAGGGCCGTCTACCGCAGGGCCCGGGAGATCGTCCTGGACTCCGAAGTCGGCGCCCGCCGGTTCTACGAGCATCATGGGTTCGCATCCAAGGGTCCCCACCGCTATGTGCTTGCGAAGCCCAGTCCGGATCTGCTGCGCACCATCCTGGTCATGGCCGAAAACCGGCCGGATCTCCCCCCGCGAGTGGCGCTCGAAATCGCCGATCTCGTCATGAAGCGCATCAAACTGCTGCGCCGGCGCAGCCGGAACGAGCATGAGCGCCGGCTGCATGCCCAGGTGGAAGCCATGGCCCAGACGGCGCTCGCTTCGCGCACCTATCCGGTCATCGCCACGGCCGCTACCCGGGGCTTGCTGCGCTGCCGCCGGAGCCTTTCCGAACTCGAACACCTGCTGGCCGTCGCATCCCAGAACCCGCAGGTGCGCCAAGCGTTCCTGCCGGGTGATTCCCCCGTCGTGGGCGTTGCCAGCGACGACCGCTTCACGCAGCATCTGGAGAACGTCTTCCACCTGGAAAACGCCAAGCGCTACGAGGCCATCCGCTCCGTTCTGGAGGATCCATCGCTGTCCGGGAAGCTGGTGCGAATCGCTCCGCGGCCGGCCACACCGGATGAACTGGCCTGGGTTCACAACCCGGACTACATCGAGCGGGTGGCGCAGACCGCAGGCCGTGCGCTCACGTCCTTCGACCTCGACACCCAGACCACCGAAAAGTCCTACGAAACGGCCTGCTTGGCGGCGGGAGCGGTATTCAACCTTGTAGAGGAGATATGGACCGGCCGCATCCAGCGCGGGTTCGCCGCCGTCCGGCCGCCCGGCCACCATGCCGAGCCGGGCCGCGGCATGGGATTCTGCCTCTTCAACAACACGGCCCTCGGGGTGCGCTACCTCCAGCGGCGCCACGGCCTGAAGCGGATCATGGTGGTCGACATCGACGCCCACCACGGCAACGGCACCCAGGCCGTCTTCTACGACACGGACGAGGTGCTCTGCGTCTCGATTCACCAGTTCCCGGGGTTTCCGGGTACCGGCAGGCTCGGTGAAGTGGGACGCGGAAAAGGGGAGGGCTTCACGGTCAACGTGCCGCTGCGCAAAGGCCACGGCGACGGGGATTTTCTGCGCATCCTGCACTTTCTGGTCCGGCCGCTGGCCCGAGCCTATCAACCCGAAATCATTATGGTGCCGTGCGGCTTCGACCTCTGGATGCACGACCGGCTGGCTGAAATGCGGGTCTCCTCCGAGGGCTACGGGCTGATCACCGCCCTGCTGGCGGACGTCGCCGCCGAAGTTTGCAGCGGCCGGATTGCCTTTGTCATGGAGGGCGGCTACAGCGCCGAAGGAATTCGCGAGTGCGGCCTCAAGGTGCTCCAATCCCTCTGCCGCCCCTCGCCGTCGAATCTCGAGACCCTTCAGAAAATCGAGGGAGAGGACCCCTCGAAGTTGGGCGCCCTGAAAAAAGCCATCGAAATCCAGCGCAAGTACTGGGAGGTACTGAAATAGGCAATACCCACAGATGTCACCTGGAAGATGACACGCTTTCCGCCTGCATTCCGGCGAAAGAGCCGCGCAAACGCCGATTTCGCCGGCACCCCCGGGCATCGCGCCTCGACATGGCCCCGGCGCAGCGGGTGGCATGCTTATTGTAGATTATGTCCGGGTGATGGCAATTACGGTTGGGGCGCCAGCCTGGGCGCGTTGATTCGGAGCGATTTGAGGCCATGATGAAAGAGTCCGGTATCGTCCACGACGAATCCGGAGCCGTCGAAGAGCCGGACCTCGCCGCGGAGCGCAAGGCCACTTACTCGCGGCTGTTCTGGCGGTTCGTGTGGCTCGCCATGTTGTGTTCGCTGGTGCCGTTGCTGCTGGTGGGCTGGGGCATCAACCTGCACTACAGCCGGTTCGCCCGCGAGCGCATGCTCAACTATTTTCAAGCCCAGGTGGAAGACCACCGCAAAGCCATCGAGCGGTACCTGAGCGAGCACACCTCCAAGCTGCAGTTGATCGCCCGCACCCACGAGCGCGACGAGCTTCTGGAGCCCGGCGCCTTGCAGACGATTTTCGATCTATTCAACCAGGACAGCCGCACCCTGACGGACCTCGGGGTCATCGGCGAGCACGGCTATCATCTCGCCTATGTCGGCACCTACGATCTCTGGTCCCGGAACTACTCGAAAGAGTTCTGGTTCCTCCAGGTAATGGAAAAGGGAATCTACATCAGCGACATGTTCATGGGCTACCGCAAGGAGCCGCATTTCATCATAGCGGTCACGCATCGCAACGGCGACCAGAAATGGATCCTGCGAGCCACCATCCACACCGAATCGTTCCGCTCCATGGTGGAAAATGTGCGCATCGGCAGGACCGGCGAAGTGGTTCTGCTCAACGAAAAGGGCATCTATCAGACCAGCCCGCGTACCGGGGCCGCTATCATGGACCCGTCCTCCTTCCCCATCGAGCCGTATCACGAGGGGATCCGCGTCCGGGTGTTGGAGGGTCTGAAAACCGCCCAGGGTTCGGACCGGCCGACCCAAATCGTCTGCAAGGCCTGGCTGAACAATCCCCGCTGGCTGTTGATCGTGCAGCAGGACTACGACGAGGCGTTCGCCGACGTGAATCACGCCAACACGTGGACCCTGGTTTTTCTGCATCTCAGCGCGGCCAGCATTCTGGTGGTGACGGTCTTCGTCACCCGCCACATGATCACGAGCATCAAGCGCCGCGACGCCGAAGCCGACCGCCTCAACCAGCAGCTGCTCCAGGCCGGCAAGCTCGCGTCGATCGGCGAGCTGTCGGCCGGAGTGGCCCACGAGATCAACAATCCGCTAGCCATTATATTAACCGAGCGCCAGCTGCTGCTGGACGCCGCCGCTCGGGCCGCCATCACGGACCCGGAGTTTCAGGAGCAGTTCTCGGATTCCATGAATCAGATCGACCTCCAGGTGCAGCGCTGCAAGCGCATTACCCAGAACCTGCTGCGCTTCTCCCGGCGCACCAAGTCCATGATCGAGACGGTGGACCTCAACGGCTTCATTCAGGAGGTGGTCGATCTGATGGAGCGCGAGGCACGCACCAGCGGCATCAAATTCTTCAGCGAACCCGATCCCGCCCTGCCGGCCGTGTCCTCCGACCCCTCTCAGCTCCAGCAGGTCTTCCTGAACCTGATCACCAACGCCATCGATGCCCACGACGGCAAGCCCTACGGATCGATCCGCATCCGCACCCGGGCGGACGCCGAGCGCCAGATGGCCATTGTCACCGTTGCGGACGCCGGCGCGGGCATCCGACCGGAGCACCTGAGCCGCATCTTCGACCCGTTTTTCACCACCAAGGCCGTGGGCAAGGGCACGGGGCTGGGGCTGTCGATCTGCTACAGCATCGTCAAGCGCCTGGGGGGCAGCCTCACGGTTCAAAGCGAAGTGGGCAAGGGCACCGAATTCACCATCCAACTGCCCTATACGGCTCCCAGGGAATTGCAGGACAGCCTAAGCACCAAACGTCCGCCCAAACCGGCGGCGTGAAAGGAGGCGGCGCATGCCTGGATTCAAGGTTCTGCTGGTCGACGACGAAACCATCTTCACCCGGAATATGTCCAAGCTCCTGAAAAACCGGGGCTATCAGATCACCGCCGTGAACAGCGGCGATGCGGCCATCCGGGAGCTCGAGCAGAGCCCCGTTGACGTCATCGTGCTCGACTTGAAGATGCCGGGCATGGACGGCATCGCCACCCTGAAGGAAATCATCAAGCTCGGCCTCTTTGCCGAAACCCTGATCCTGACCGGCCACGGCTCGATCGACAGCGCGCTGGAAGCCATGAAGCTGGGAGCCTATGATTACCTGACCAAACCCTGCGAGATCGACGAGCTGGTCGCCAAGATCGAGGCCGCCTGGGAAAAGAAGAAGGCAGCCAACTGAAGACCTCCGTTTACAGCGTGTAAAAATTCCGGACAGCCGGCATTGTCCGGATGGGTGCCGCATCTGATCCGCTTGTGCAAAAAACCCCTATAGTTCAAACAGTTGTCCGTTAACTGGAACCCCTATTCGGTTGGCATATGTGTTGCTGTGCAAGCCCATGGCCGCTGCCTGCTCCTTGCCGAATATTGTTTTCTCCAACCAATATTATCGGAGTCTGCACATCACTTGAGGCGTGTGTGAAAAAAGTGTTCACGATCCTGATTGCCGACCGCAACCCGAGGGTAAGAGGTTTTCTACAGCGAGAGATGAGCCGCGAGGGGTACCGCATATTGCTGGCGGAAAACGCCCGTGATCTCCTTGCGTGGTCGCCGGACCGGGACCCGGTCGACCTGGTCATCCTGGATCCGGACCTTCCCGACGCCGCGGACGCTCCGCTGATGAGCATGCTGCGCCAACGCATGCCGCTGGTACCGGTCATCATCCATGCCCATCCCTCCCATCATCAGACGGAACCGGAGGCCTCCCGGTCATCCATCACCGTCGAAAAAGGAGGGAACAGCATCGAACGGCTGAAAGAGTTGGCCCAAGACATCCTCAAGTGTCCACCGGAGGACAATCCGTGAACAAGTTTCGGGTTTTATTCGTAGACGACGAGCCGGATTTTCGCGAAACCTTGATCAAGCGCATGCAAAAGCGCCACGTGGAGGCTGCCGGCGTGCGCAGCGGCGAAGAGGCCCTGGACTGGCTCCGGGAGCATCCCACGGATTTGGTGGTTCTGGATGTGCGCATGCCGGGGATGGACGGGATCCAGACCCTGCGCGCCATCAAGCGCGACCACCCCCTGCTGGAGGTGATCCTGCTCACGGGACACGCCAACCTGGAGATCGCCCGGGAGGGCATGCAGCTGGGCGCCTTCGACTACCTGATGAAACCGATCGACCTCGACGAACTGCTTTACAAACTCGAGGACGCCTACCAGAAAAAATCCATCCAGCAGCATAAAATCAAGAGCATCGAGGGGGTGATCGAATCCCGGAAATGAAGCGCATGTGACTCACCCGTCAGCAGGCACGGTCATTAGAAAAGAACTGAACGGAGAAAAGGAGAACGGAGGAGATGAAATTTCTGAATCAGCTTGGACGCTTCATGATGACGGGCGCCCGGTACCACGCGCAGTGGGAGCTGGATGTGTCCAACCGAATCCTGAGGGACCGGCGGCGGTTGGCGGTGCTGCTGCTGCTGACTCTCCCGGCGCTTCTCATCGGCATCTGCTTCGCCGATCAAGCCGGTGATGCTCTGCCAAATCTGCTAGGCGGCAAAGAAGCCTACAGCCCGGCCTACTACACCACAACGATTTTTGTGGTCTCGATCTTGGTCGGGGTGGTGGCCGGCCTAATATCGGGCTGCATCGGCGCCGGAGGCGGCTTCATCATCGCGCCGGCCCTCATGAGCGCCGGAGTAAAAGGCATCCTCGCGGTGGGCACCGATCTGTTCCACATCTTTGCCAAGGCCATCATGGGAAGCGTCATCCACCGGAAGCTCGGCAATGTTTCCGTGCCGTTGGCCGTCGTCTTCCTGATCGGCGCCATCGGCGGCGCCACCGCCGGCGGCTACATCAACCGCTTTTTCTATGAACTGAACCCGATTCTCTCCGATGCCTTTATCACCACAATTTACTCCCTGATTTTAGGCTTTCTCGGTTTTTACTCCCTGTTTGATTTTTTAAGCGCACGCAAAGCCGGCAAGAAAAAAGAAGCCCCCAAGGGAACAACGGCTCATGAAGATGCCGGACCGCACGGCGGAAAGACCGAAGGGACCGAGATGGGCAGTCTGCCGCGCAAAATTCAGGCGCTTAAGATTCCGCCGATGGTCAAGTTCGATTTCGATCTTGTTCCCGGCGGGCGCGGAATCTCCTGGGTGTTCCTGGTGATCAGCGGTTTCATCGTGGGACTCGCCGGCGGCATCATGGGAGTCGGTGGCGGATTTCTGACGTTCCCGATCTTCGTTTACACCCTGGGTGTGTCTTCCATGACTACGGTGGGCACCGATATCTTCCAGATCATCTTCACCGCCGGTTACGCATCCATCAGCCAATACGCCATTTACGGGTTTATTTTTTACACGCTGGCCATGGGCATGCTGCTGGGATCCCTCGTGGGAATCCAGGTCGGCGCAATGGCCACCAAAGTGGTGGCGGGAATCACGATCCGCGGATTTTTCGCACTTTCGGTGATGGCCGGTTTTATCAACCGCATCTTCGCTCTGCCGGCCAAGCTGAGCAGCATTGGCCTCATCACTTTGTCTAAAGAAACCGGGTCCATCCTGGATACCATCGGGATCTGGGCTTTCTTCATTGTTATCGGTCTGTTCGCGGCATGGGTGATCGGCACCTTCCTCAAGAACATACCGGTGCTGCTGGGAAGGGAGGTGCGACGATGATCAAAAAAAAGAAGAAATTTTACCTTGGTCTGGTAATGCTTATCGGTTTCTTCGGTGTGCTGGCCGTCATGTTCGCCCCCCTGTTCGATGGGTACAACTTCCTCGAATACATGGACCGTCTCTTTAATTCCATCGCCAAGGGATCGGCCTACTACATCCCCAAGGTCCGGGAGGATATCAAACAGATGGGAGAAAGTTCCGTGGACCTGACCCTGACCATGGACTCCCCCGTCCAGGCCCAGCAGACGGCCCCGCTCTTCATGCAGGCCGGGATGCCCGTGAATGTCTCCGACGCCAAGCTCCGAGTGAACGGCAGCTTCGGGAAGATGCTGACCGCATGCTTGGAGGATGCGGATGCCATGTACCACAACAACGGCAAGGTGCTGGCTGATAAATACGGCTACAACGAACGCCAGGCCCTTTACAACTGGTACAAGGCTTTAAAATCAGCCGAAAAAGCGCTTCAAAACGAGAAAAAATTCAAAGAAGCCAAGGTCGTCGTGCAGCTGAATCAGAAGGCGCTGGAAACCGCCTACAACTTCTACCAGATCGAGCCCCAAAAAATCATAGACCGCCTCGGGCTGGTCATTTTCGCCTTAACGTTCTACGTCATTTACACCTTATGGTATGGATTCGCCATTCTGTTTATGTTCGAAGGGTGGGGCATGGAGCTTGAACATTGACGCCCCGATGACGGTGACGTCATGACCCAGCAACGGCCGGAGGCGCGTTCCGTGAACCTGCCTCCGGCCTTTGCTCTTCCTACCGGCCGAAAAAAAAGCTAAAAAAAGCCCGAGGCCACCCCCGGTTGGAAAACGGGGAGAGCTCCGATCAGGCGCCACCGGCCTCAACGACAGGGCTTTCTTTATGGTGATCAGCCGTATCATCAAGCGAATCAGGACCCGCAAACCCACCGACGTCCCCACCGACACGGCGGTCGACGCCCTGCGGATTGAGTTCAAGGACCGCTACCACAGCTTCAAACTGCTGCTGAGCGCCAACCACAAGGCGCTTGAGATCATGGCGGCGATCGAAGAAGCCCTGCATGCTTCCCGGCCGTTCGGAATGACCTTCGTGCGCGGCGCCTGCACGTCGGTGGCCGTAAACGTCTTTTCCATGGTCCGGAACATCGCCAAGCTCGCCCCGGGCAAATACGATGAGCTGTTCAGCCGTTTCGACGCGATCCAGAAGTCCATCGACGCCGTGCTGACCCGGCGCAAGCCGGTTGCCGACGAACGGCTGGTGATTCCTCTCAGCGAGGTGACCAAAGAGATGGCGGACGTCGTCGGCAGCAAGATGGCCAATCTGGGAGAGATCAAGAACAGTCTGAAGATCCGGGTCCCCCCGGGGTTCGCCATCACCGCCCGCGCCTACGAGTGGTTTATGGAGCACAACGATCTGCAGACCGAAATCGACCGCCGCATGCAGGCGGCCGAGGCTGACCAGATCGAAGCGCTCTACAACCTGAGCGCTGAAATTCAGCAGATGATCATTCGGGCCGAAGTGCCTCCCGACCTCGCCGAAGCCATCCGCGCCGCCTGGGCCGCGATGGAAGCCGAGGCCGGCGGCAAGGTCACGGTCGCCCTGCGCAGCAGCGCCTTGGGGGAGGACACCACCGGCAGTTCGTTCGCCGGTCAATACCGCTCCGAGTTGAACGTCAGCGCCGACACGGTCCTCGAGGCCTACCGCGACGTCCTGGCCAGCAAGTACAGCCTGCCGGCCATCACCTACCGCCTGAGCCGGGGCTTCCGCGACGAGGATGTGGCCATGTGCGTGGGCTGCCTTGCCATGGTGGACGCTGCGGCGGGCGGCGTCACCTACAGCCGCAATCCGGTGGACATCCACGACGATCGGATCTTTACCAATGCGGCCTGGGGGCTTCCCAAAGCCGTGGTGGACGGGAGCGCCGCCTGCGATCTCTTCATTGTTTCGCGCGAAGACGCCATGACGGTCGTGGCCGAGGATATCCGGCCGAAAGATCGCAAGTTCGTCTGCTATCCCGAGGAGGGCGTCTGCCGCCTGGACGTGACCGGCGTCGAGCGCGAGCAGCCCTCCCTCTCGCACGAGCAGGCCATCGATCTGGCCCGGACGGCCGTGGTCCTGGAGCGCCACTATGACGTGGCCCAGGACATCGAGTGGGCCATCGACCCCCTCGGCATGATTTACCTGCTGCAATGCCGGCCGCTGCAGCAAAAACCGGTCGAAACGGCTCCGCAGCGGGCCGGCTCGGCGAGCGACGGCCATTCCGTTATTTACCGAGGCGGCATCACCGCCAGCTCCGGAGCCGCCAGCGGTCCGGTGTTCATCGCCGACAAGGGCTCCGACGTGCTGGCGTTTCCCGACGGCGCGATCCTGGTGGTGCGGCAGGCCCTGCCGCGCTGGGCCTCGCTGCTCAGCCGAGCGGCCGCCGTCGTCACCGAGGAAGGGGGCTTTGCCGGGCATCTCGCCAACGTGGCGCGGGAGTTCGGGGTGCCGGCGCTTTTCGCTGTGCCCCAGGCCACCCGTATCCTGCGCACCGGCGAATTGGCGACGGTGGATGCCGACGGACAGGCGATCCACGCCGGCCGTATCGAGGCGTTGATCCATCAGGCGCCGCCCCGCAAATCCCTCATGCAGGGCAGCCCGGTCTACGAAATCCTCGCGGAGGTCAGTCGGCTGATCGTGCCGCTCGGCCTCCTCGATCCGGAGGCACCCAGCTTCGCTCCGGCCAACTGCCGCACCCTGCACGACATCACCCGGTTCATTCACGAAAAATCCGTGCATGAGATGTTCAACTTCGGCCGCGACCACAATTTTTCCGAACGGTCGAGCAAGCAGCTTCATTACAAGGTGCCCATGCAGTGGTGGGTGCTCAACCTGGACGACGGGTTCACCGAGGAGATCCCGGGCAAGTACGTGAAGCTGGATCAGATCGCCTGCATTCCCATGCTCGCCTTCTGGAAGGGGTTCGTCGCCATCCCGTGGGAAGGCCCACCCGCCATGGACGGCAGGGGGATGCTGTCGGTCATGTTCCAGGCCACCACCAACCAGGCCCTCACCGTCGGGGTCAAGTCCAAGTACGCCGAGCGCAACTACTTCATGATCGCCCGCAATTACCTCAGCTTGAGCCAGCGGTTGGGCTTCCACTTTGCCACACTCGAAGCGCTGGTGAGCGAACGCACGCCTGAGAACTACGTGAGTTTCCAGTTCAAAGGCGGCGCGGCCGACCTGGAGCGCCGCTTGGGCCGCGTGCATTTCATCGCCGAGATCCTGGAGTCGATCGGCTTCCGGGTGGAGATCCGCGAAGACCATCTGCTCGCCCGGCTCGAAGGCCAATGCGAGGAATACATGCTCCAGCGGGTCAAGATCCTCGGATACCTGGCGCTGCACACCCGGCAGATGGATATGATCATGGCCAATCCGGCCTACGTGGAGCACTACCGCGCCAAATACCGCAAGGACATCGAAGGCTTGCTGGCCGCAGCACAGTGACCGGCGAGCCGCCGGGGCTCCGCGCCGTCGAGCCCGGGGCCTTTCGCGGGGCAGTGGGGCTTTGCGGTTGCATCTTCAAATATTTCCTGTATGATCCGATGCATGGGCATAATGCCCGCCAAAGCAGGGCCGTAAAGGTTCTGCCGACGAGCCGCCGAAGATGAAAGACAACATCTATTCACGCCTGCAGTGGAAAATCATCAGCCTGACCTTGCTGGTCACGTTTACTCCGCTGCTGCTGCTGGGCCTCATCATCTATCGGCAGTTCGCCGGCATGTACACCGAACAGATCCGGGAGCAGATCCGCTACCGGGCCGAGTTCCAGGCCGAAGCGCTCGACCTGTTTCTGAAAGAACGCACGGCCATCCTGGGAACGATTGCCGATACCCACAGCCTTCAGACCATGATCGCCGAGGAAAACCTGGCGCGCAAGCTCGCCGTGATGAATCTGCGGGCCGGGGCGTTTGTGGACCTGGGGGTGATCGACCATACCGGCCAGCAGCTGGCCTATGTCGGCCCCTATGAGCTCACCGGAAGGAACTATTACGAGCAGCCCTGGTTCGGCGAGGTCATGAGCAAGGGGTTGTATATCAGCGACGTGTACATGGGCTTCCGCCAGGCGCCCCATTTCATTATCGCCGTGCGGCGCCATGAAAACCAGAGGAGCTGGATTTTGCGCGCGACCATCGACCCGGACATCTTCAGCCGGATCGTCCAGGCCGCCCACATCGGCCGGACCGGCGACGCCTATCTCCTCAACGAAGAGGGCACGCTTCAGAGCCGGCCGCGTTTCGGAGGCAACATTCTGGAGCGGGCGCAGCTGGACATTGCGATGTTCGGCAAGCACACGATGACCTTCGAGCAACGCGGAGCCGACGGCCGCAAGCTGCTGCTCGCCGGCACCTGGCTTAAAAGCAAAAACTGGCTGCTCGTCATCAGCCGGGACGTCGAAAACGAAATGGCCGAGCTTTTCGCCACCCGCAACATGCAGATCGCCATCACCGCGGCCGGAATCCTCGCCATCGTGATCACCACGGTTCTCACCACGCGCCAGATGGTCCGGCAGCTCCGGCAGGCCGAAACCCGCGTAAAGGAAATGGACGCCCAGCTGGTTCAGGCCGACAAATTGGCGGCCCTGGGCAAAATGGCGGCCGGCGTCGCGCACGAAATCAACAACCCGCTGGCGGTGATCCTTCAGAAAACCGGCTGGCTTCAGGACCTGCTCGACGAAGACGAATTCCAGAAGAGCGCCAACATCGACGAGCTGCGCACGTCGGTCAAAAAAATCGAGGAACATGTGGAGCGCGCGCGCAAGGTGGTCCACAACATGCTCGGATACGCCCGGCGCATGGAGCCGCGCCTGGAGGACGTCGACGTCAACCAGACCATCCACCAGACCGTCGACCTGCTCGAGAACTACGCCCGCAACAACAACATCGACATCCAGACCGATCTGTCGCCGAGCCTGCCGATCATCGCCGGCGACCAGGCCCAGCTGCAGCAGGTGGTCCTGAACCTGGTGAACAACGCGATCGACGCCATCGGCCGAGACGGCACCATCTCCGTCACGAGCCGGGCCGATAAAACCGACATCCGCATCAGCATCGCCGACTCCGGACCGGGCATTCCGGAGCCGGTCCAGAAAAAGGTCTTCGACCCGTTTTTCACCACCAAGAGCACCGGCAAGGGTACCGGGCTCGGGCTGTGGATCAGCTACAGCATCATTGAAAAAATGGGCGGAAACCTGGCCCTGCAGAGCCGGGAAGGCCAGGGAGCCACGTTCACGATCACGCTGCCGATCGTGCAGCCGATGAAAAAATAATCTCGCGAACCGTCGATTCGGGAGGGCGCATGCAACAGCCAAACATTCTGGTAGTGGACGACGAGGGCGATTTTCTGGAGACCCTCATGAACCGGCTCAAGAAGCGCAAAATTGCGACCGCCGGTTGTGCGAGCGGGGAAGAAGCCCTGCGCCTGGTCAAGGAAACGCCCTTCGATGTGGTCGTCCTGGATATTAAAATGCCGGGCGGAATGGACGGGATCCAGACGCTGCGCGAAATCAAGAAAATCCGCAGCGAAACCGAAGTCATCCTGCTGACCGGCCACGCATCCCTGGAGACCAGCATGGAAGGCATGCAGCTGGGCGCCTACGACTACCTTTTGAAGCCGATCAAGCTGGAAGACTTGCTGGAAAAACTGGCCCAGGCTCTCGAGCGCAGAGGCACCCCCGCGCATCGCGCCCAAAGCGAGGAAATCCGCAACCTGCTGAAAAAAACCTGATGCAGCTCGGCAGCAGAAGAGGCAGAGGCAGGCGGCTAGGGCCATCGGTTGGATCATTCTCTTCAGCCGCCGGCCGGAGCATGAACCCCCGGTAGCCTTTCTAAGTTCCTCCCGCCGGCTATGCAGTCATAGCTGCCGTAAAATTTCAGCCGGCTTCATTCTTGCAGCCCGCTTCCCCATGGCATAGCTTGCAAGTCCTCCTGCTGATAATGACAGCAGGATTGAAGCGGCTGAGAGGTCAAGGGAAATACTCACCGGCAATCTGACGCTTTGCGCAACGGTCTCTACGTTCTTGGCGAAGGCAGGCACGAGATGCAATTCCCAAGGCGTTGAGATCGGTATCGACAGCAGCCCGAGCATGAAGGATAAGGCATAGCCCGCTATAATCCCCCCCAGTCCTCCAAGCAGCGACTGCAAAAACGCTTCCCCCATCAACTGCTTTTGGATGTCCTTCTCGGTCCAGCCGACTGCTTTCAACACTCCGATTTCCCGGGAGCGTTCGACCAGGTTGGACAGCATGGTTTTGATGATCAAGAAGACAGCACCTCCGAGAGCGACGATCGAAGCCAGAAGAGAGAACTGATCTGAAATCTTCGAAACACCGCCCATAAGCTCCATGAACGAATCGGAGCTTGTTGCAGACACGCCGGTCAGGTTTTTCGTGATATCCCCCTTGACCTGCCCAAGCAGGGAGGGGTTTTTGAGGCGCAGAAAAACTACGTTGACCTTGCCAGGCCCATGACGCATAAGCGACTGCGCCTCGGAAAGCCGGAGGTAAATATTGGCGGAGGCTACCTGAGCCCCCTCCCGGATCTCAAGGAGCCCCACCACCATGTGAGGTTTCCCTCCGATTTCCAAATGGTCGCCAACCTTTTTATTGATAAACTTCGCGTAATGCTTTTCAATCAGGACTTCACCCTGATTTTGGGGGAACCGGCCCTCCTTGATCCAGTCTTTTGCCTTGACCGGACCCAGGCTCGGCTTGGAGTCATCCACGCCCATGATCGTACGAAAACCGCCTTTGTCAAATTCCCATAGCAGGAGCGCTGGCGCTGATGAATCAACACCCTCGATCGCTTCGATTCGGTTCAGGTCTTCCTCGGAAAGCAGCTGATTTGAAAACGGCAGCCGGATGCCGCGCATCGAGGCGGGCGGCTGGGCGGAGTCAGCTGTTCGCTTTTCTGGTCTTTGAACGACGATATCGGTGCCCAGGCTCTTGAAAGGCAGGCTGACCGCTTCCTGGTAGGCCGAGGATACCGCATTGATCGCCACAAAAAGGGCAACCCCCACGCCGATGCCGAGTATGTTGACCAAGGTCCGGTGCCGGTGATGACGAAGCTCCTGTACCACATAGCGATAATTCATGGGCTCACTTCTTCTCCGTTAGCTGGTCCAATGCCTTGCGCAGGTCCGCCATAGTCCATTTGCCCTGAAATGGGGCAGGCCCGGAGCCCGAAGGGAACCCCATTAACTGCACGTCTCTGCCTTCAACCGGGACTGTTGATTTCCCGTTCAGCCAGATGACGAGAGGGATATGCTGCCGGATGCCCTTCTGAGCCATAAACTTCTCGCCCTCCTTGCTCTCAAAGTCGTACCAGGACGAGTTCACTTTATCTCCATAATCCGAGAGAATCTGCCTGATCTGTTCCACCGTCGGCCTGAGCGGTCCATGGTTCATGTAGAGGATGTCAACTGCTACGGGGCTTGCCGAACGGCCTGTTAGCGGGAAAGAAAGCAACAGCAGGGCGGCCATTGCAGCAGTCGTCAATAATTTGGTTTTCATGCAACAATCTCCCCATCCTTCATGCGGACCAGCCGATCCGCCTGTTTGGCCAAGTCGGCCTCATGGGTCACCATCAGGATGGCGACTCCGTCTTCATCGTTCAGCCGGTGCAGGATGGACATGATGGCCTCACCGGTGGCCGAGTCGAGATTTCCGGTCGGCTCGTCGGCGAAAATGATCTTGGGGCGGTTCACCAGCGCCCTGGCGATGGCGACCCGCTGCTTTTCCCCACCTGACAAAGCGGACGGCAGGTGCTCGGTCCGGTGGTCCAACTCCATTTTTTCAAGCATTTCCATAGCGCGTTGGCGTTGCTGCTCCTGAGGAATTTTCATAGGGAAAAGCGGCAAAGCCACGTTTTCCCAGGCCGACAGAGTGGGGATCAAATTAAAGGACTGAAAAATAAAACCGACATTTTCGCGACGGAAAAGAGCGAGCTCGTCCTCCGAGGAGGAAGTGATTTCTCGGCCGTCAAGGGAAACCCGGCCTTGGGTCGGTTTTTCCAGGCCGGAAAGAAGAGACAGAAGGGTCGTTTTGCCGCAACCGGATTTGCCGACCAGACAGACGAACTCACCTGGATCGACCGCCAGAGAGACCCCTTTGAGCACTTCAAGGGAGCCGTAGGACTTTCTCAGATCCTCACCTGACAAAATGCCCGAATTAATCATGTCTTAAAACCTCCGAGGGTTTGATTCTCGCGATATGTCGTCCCAGCAGCCCGCCGGTCATGCCTCCGATCACAACGGACAGCAGGACGGCGAATACGGCCAGACTCCAGGGAACCGTGACCGGAAGCTGCAAGGTCTTGAAAATCTGATCGCCGCCGCCCGGAAGGAAATGGGGCGTCGGGCTCATTTCCCAGGGGATGGGGATGCTGACGCTCACGAAGCTCAGCCCGAAGGAAACGACGATGGCCAGGCAGAGTCCCAGGATGCCAGCAATCAGACACTGGGCCACCGACTCGCCGATCAGCTGAAAGACAACGTTGCGGTTGGTCCATCCGACCGCCTTCAGCACGCCGATCTCCTTGGCGCGCTCGGCGATGTTTCCCGCCATCGTTTTGAAGGCGATCAGAACGGCAACGATGACGGCAATGAGCGAGGCCGCCAGGGTGAATTTGTCCGAAAGCGCGAAAAGGCTGCCCAGGAGCTTCAAAAAGGAGTCCGGGGTGGCAACCGCCGCCTTTTCGCCCAGGATCTTCTTCATCGCAGGGGACAGGCCGGCGATTTGATCCTGGTCAGCCTTGATGAAGACCAGATTGACATCGCCGGCGGCATAAGGCGATACGGATTGAAGCTGCTTGGAGGCCGCCGCCAATGCCTCGGCATCCTTCAAGGGCAGGTACACATTGGCGACGGCGATTTTGGTGGCGCGCGAGGCATCGACGAGGCCAACGACCGGAAATTCCCTTCCGGATAGGGTTATGTTGTCTCCAACCCTGATCCCGAACTGCCGGGCGTAGGCCATTTCGACGAGAGCCTCGGACTTTTCGGCCTCAAGGAACCGTCCTTCGGCAACGGAGTATTTCAACACGGCCGGGCCGATCGGGTTCTCGCGTTCGATCCCGAGAACGATCCAGGCGCGTTCCGGGTCGAACACCCAAAGCAGCAGCGCCTGGCCCATTCCCTGGATACCGGGCAGCTTGCCGATCTTTTCGAGCTCTTCTTTTTTGAGGGTTACCGCCGAGCAGGGAAAGACCGCGCCTGAAAGTTCCTGGGGCACATCTCCCGCGCGCTGCACCGTGATGTCGGCACCGATTTCCTTAAGGGGGATTTGTGCGGCCTGGCGATATGCGATGGAAAGGGCGTTCAGGATGATCAACAAGGCGATGCCGATCGACAGGCCGAAAGCGGCGATCATGGCCCTTTTTCTTTGGTGATAAAGCTCCTTTGCCATGTAGCGCAAATTCATCGGTTGCCTCCGCTCGCTGGGGAAAGCGATCCCCCCGGCCAATTCATGCTCTCACGCATGAGATGAAAAAACCGTTCCTGTTGCGTTGAATCCAAAATCTTCCTGATATCGGAAATATGGACGATGACCTCCTTTTGGATCGCATCCTGGATGGAAGCCATCTCTGCCCTCAGCCCCTCTATTTTATCCGGGTCATCTCCCCGATGCAGCCAATCGATCAGGAGGCCCCTTTTTTGCTCCATGGATGCTTTCATCGCGTCCATGTGGCGGTGAAACGCGTACGCGAGGGGTTCCATTTTTGAAAGCTGTTCCCCGGTCAACCCAAGGGATTGGTAAAGGTGGCCGTCTCCGGCCGTGAAGCATGATGCCGGACCACGCTGCGGCGGGTTGGTGAAATAATGATACCCCAGCGTTCCTAAAATGGCCGCATTGACGGCTAGCGATAACACCAGAATCCCGGTCAGCCAGTTTGATCTCATCGGATGTGGCCTTCGTTGTAGCTCAGCAGCCGCTCGTAGTTTTCCGCCAACGTGCCGGGGGGAACGGAATCAAACACTCTGAGAGAACTTAAGAACCCTTCTTCAGCGTGGGCGGCAGCGTTGTGACGCGTTTGCTCATTAATCAAGGAATTTCCGATATAGGTCCCGCAAAGTATCCCGATCGCGAGGATGACGGATACGATGGCCGGGGACGGCAATGCTTTCAAACGCCAATTTCCCCAAAGCGAATCCCAACCGCCCCTTTCCGGCGCTTGGTCGACTTTCTGGGAGACGCGTTCAAAGAACCCGGGAGCCGGCAGAATCTCGGTAATCTCTCCCAGAGCCTGCCACGTCTGCTGGAGCTTAAGTTGCTGTTCGCGGCAGGCATGACAACCGGCGAGGTGCCTTTCGACCAGCTCCTTTTCCGAAGCTGAAAGCTCCCCGTCTTGGTAAGCGGACAACTTGTTCTCGATCTGATGGCATTTCATGACTCGGCTCGTCGATCAATCCGATCTACCCCTATTAGACAACGCCCAGGCCGGAAACCTGCGCTCTTTTTTCAAAATTTTTCCAGTTTCTTTTGGAGGGTGCGTTTGGCCCGCACGAGCAACGACTCGACCGCGCGGATGGAGCAGCCGAGAACGCCGGCGATCTCTTCATAGGAGAGATCTTCATATCGTTTTAAAATCAATGCGATCCGTTGGTTTTCAGGAAGGGCCTGGAGGGCAATGGAGATCTGTCGGCTTCGTTCCCTTGCCAGCAGGAGGTCCTCGGCATTCGGGGCGTCATCTAAAAAGGATTCGTCCGGTGGACCCTTGGAGTCCGACAAATTTCGGAAAAATTGAAGCCAGTTCCTGCGGCGAGCTGCTTTGATTTCATTGAAGCAGAGATTGGCGCAGATACGATAGAGCCAGGTCGTGAATTTGGACTTGCCTTTATAGGTTTTTGCTGATCGCCAGACCTGAAAAAATATCTCCTGGGCCAGGTCTTCGGATTTCTGCCTATCCCCCAGGAACCGATAGATCAGATTGAGAACGGCCCTCTGGTGTCGATCAACCAGAATCTGGAAGGCGTATTCATCCCCGTCAACAACCCTGGCAACCAATTCTTCGCTGGACGGTTGTTTGTGCCGGTCTTTGTTCGCGGTGTCGGGCATTTATGGCTACAAATGCAGCTCTTCAACAATTTGAACCGATCTATTCAAGAAGGATAGGCAACGGAGGGTAAATCAATATGGACGGATTGGCAAATCACGCGGACTTGATAAGACTATGCAAGCATAGCAGCATGGTGGAATTCAGGCCATCCCGGAAAAAGCCACATTTTTTTCTTCACGTCCCCTTGGGTCTCA
>CAYRUF010000052.1:0-30300 GCA_964427375.1 uncultured Desulfatibacillum sp.
ATCGGCAGCCTTCCGTGAAACCTGCTGCGCCACGATGGAATGGACCAGGGCCGTGAACAAGTCCGGCATGACCGGCCGTTCGATCATGCCGATCCGGCCGATGGCCCGGCCGAGCTTCCGGTCGCGGCGTGTCAGGTGATCGATCTCTGCCTGCCCGTAGTGAAAATGAGGCATTCCATGGACTCCTGTCCCCCAGGATCTTGCGTCCGAAGATCTCCAGATTTCTAGATTTCTTTTTTGGGGTTCCCACTCTCGAACACGTTCGCGACCGCCTGACCAAAATCCATCCCACCCGCGACCATGGCCCTCTGGAATGCTTCGATGCCGACGGCGTTGAATTTGCTCCCGGCGGGCGAGCTGGCCATTTTGATATACTCCTGAATTTCGCTGTCCGAGAGCGAGCGATAGGTGTAGAGCAGGCTGAGCCGGGTCTGCTCCTGCAGGGCATTTTCGATGTCGGCCCGGCCGGCTTCAAGCTTCTTCTTAAACTCTGAAAGGAGCATGGAGCTCTCCGGCGGCAGCGAGAGGGCTACCGCCGTTGCAATGGCCAGGTTCGAGTTGATGAAAATTTCGACGGATGTGGCGGTAGCCCTGGTGGCTCTGTCAAGTTCCCCGATGAGCTTCAGGCGCTCGGGCCGCGGAGGCTTTTTGGGGATCTCCTGCGCAAACCGGGAGAGTTCCCGGAACGCTTCGGCGGTTAACGATTGTTTCTCGAGGTCCGTGCATTTTACGCCGATCGGCGAATCCAGCCATCGAATGACCGATCTGATTTCGGCGTCATCCATCTTGCCGGCGAACGACCGCAGCATGATGTGCATTAATTTCTGAGATTCGTATGCGCTCGCAGCTGCATCCATGATCTCCTGAAAGGTCTGGGCCGAGAGCTTTTTCAGGTTCTCATCCTGCGCGAATGCCTGCTGCAGTCCCTGCTGGACGATCATCGGGATCCGCTCCGCCAGCTGATCCAGCCCCGACTTGGCAAACAGCTCCTGAACCAGCGGGTTCTGGTTCTTGTCGTCCTGGGAATCGGCCGGGAAGACGCCCATCAGCAGCAGAAACAAAATACCACAAATTCCTCCAATCATTCTCGGCATACCGCCTCCGTTCGTTTTAATTTGCAACTGTACCACATTTTCGCATCCAGGCGCGCTCTATATGAAATTTGGCGGAATCCTGATGCGATGGCCGACGGTGCCTAAATCGGGCGTGATCAATCTGCATAGGCTGCTGTAAAATGGCATTGTAAATTTGCACCAAGCTATGGAACGACCTTCGAAACGCCGAAAGCTTCCACCCACGTTTCGATCAGGCGTTGGTTTCGGTTGTCCAGCCGATTCGCAATCATGCCGACCAGGCGTTTCATCAACTCATAGCCCAATGCCGGATCCTTTGCGCACATGGCAAGCAGGTCCTGCGCCGGGATTGCGGCGACCGTCGTTCGATGGCTGCAGGTCGCCGTTACGGTTCGCCGGCCGCGTCCCGTCAGCGCCGACCAGCCGAAGATCTGACCCGGCCGGGCCGTGTCCACCGAGATCCGCGAGGCCTTTTCCAGGAACCGGACTCGAACGGCTTCCTCGAATTCAACCTCGGCCTTCAACGACTTGTCCATGACGACCAGGCTCAAATCCACCTCGCCCTCGATGAGCCCGTAAAGCGTTTCGGCCTTCTCTCCAACGTGGAAGATCACGGAGGAAGGCTCGAAACTCAACATCCGGGAGGCTGCGGCCAGGTCTGCGAGGATGCCTGTCGGCAAATCCGCCAAAAAGCCAAATCGAGACAGCGCGTTTTGGTCGATCATCCGCTCCTCCTTGAAAGCCCAAAAGGGAATTTAAGGTGAAGCCGCCTGGAGATCGAAATGGAGGAGCGGGATCATGACCGAACAACGAAACCCGGTTGCGCTTCAGACCCGGTCGAGTGGGAAGGCACGGCGGTTGATGAAGACTATACGTCGGCCGGGCATGGGAAATCAAATGGAATCGAGAGATCGGAAAAACCGCAAGAAACGGGTTTCGGATAGGGACTGGACGAAGCGCGGCTTCGTGAATATGTTCCGCCGCAGATTTCCATCAATCGTGACGTCAAAAAACAAAGGAGGGTGCCATGAAAGTTCTGGTCGTGTACTACTCCATGTATGGGCACGTCCATCGTATGGCCGAAGCTGTTGCCGAGGGGGTCCAAACGGTCGAAGGGGCCGAGGCTGTCTTGCGCAGGGTTCCCGAAACGCTGCCGCAGGAGGTGCTGGCCAAAATGGGGGCCGTTGAGGCCCAGAAAAAATTTGAAAAGGTTCCCATCGCCACGGTGGATGAACTTGCGTCCGCAGACGCCATCATTTTCGGTACGCCGACCCGTTTCGGCAACATGTGCGGCCAGATGCGGCAGTTCCTGGACGCGACCGGCGGGCTGTGGGCCAAAGGCGCACTGGTCGGCAAGGTCGGCAGCGTATTCACGAGCTCCGCGACCCAGCACGGCGGCCAGGAATCCACCCTTCTCAGTTTCATCATCACCCTGTTGCACCACGGCTTGGTCGTCGTGGGGCTGCCATACAGTTTTCAAGGCCAGATGCGCAATGACGAGATTACAGGCGGCTCCCCCTACGGGGCGTCGACGATTGCGGGAACTCAGGGAGAGCGGGCACCCACTGAAAACGAACTGCAGGCAGCCCGGTTTCAGGGCGCCCATGCGGCCGCCATCGCCTCCAAGCTTGCCAAATAAAGAGCGTTTGTGCTGATCAAAGGGCCTCTGTGGTCGTCCAGGAGGAGGCGCAGCACGACGCGGGTGCCAATCCGATAAACCTTCTCTGCGGCTGCGGGGGCGATCTTGCGCCTGATTTTCGGCTTGTTCGAATGATCACCCGCTCGCCGGAACCCTCTTGTTGACACCAACCAAGCTCTTTTATAGTGTGAATTGTCTTCCTCCCCCACCCCAAGAGGCTCATAGCACCGATGATACCGAAGGAACTCATCAACGAACTGCGGCGCATCGTCGGCGATGCGCATGTATCCGAATCCCGCACGGCGGCGGAGCTCTATTCCTACGACGCTTCGCTGGCCAAAGGTGCTCCCGGCGCGGTGGTGTTCCCGGCCGACGCCCGGGAAACCGCCCTGGTGGTCACGGCCGCGGCCCGGGCCCGAGTTCCCTTCGTGCCCCGCGGCTTTGGGACCAACCTCTCGGGCGGAACTGTGCTGCCGTCCGGCGGCCTCACGGTCTGCCTCTCGCGCCTCAACCGGATCCTCGGCATTTTTCCCGCCAGCCGCACGGCGGTGGTTCAGCCCGGCGTGACCAACCTGGAGCTTCAGAATGCGCTTTCGCCGCTCGGGTTTTTCTATGCCCCGGACCCCGCCAGCCAGAAGGTCTCCACGTTGGGCGGCAACGTGGGCGAGAATTCGGGCGGCCCGCGCTGCCTCAAGTACGGCGTCACCACCAACCATGTGATCGGGCTGGAGGTTGTGCTGACCACCGGCGAGCGCCTGCGCCTGGGCGGAGCCGATCTCGATCCGCCCGGCTACGACCTGCGGGCCCTGCTCATCGGCAGCGAGGGGACGCTCGCCGTGGTGACCGAAATTACCGTGCGCATCCTGCCCAAGCCGGAAAAGGTGATGACCCAGCTCGTGGTCTACGATGCCGTCGATGACGCCGCCCGCTCGGTGGCCGGCATCATCGCGGCCGGGATCGTGCCGGCGACGCTCGAGATGATGGACGCCCCCATCATCCGCGCAGTGGAGGACAGCTACGTCTGCGGCTATCCGCGGGATGCGGCTGCGGTCCTGATCATCGAAGTGGAGGGGCCGGTCGAGGGGCTGGATCAGCAGGCCGGCCGCATCCGCGAAATCTGCACGGCCAACGGCTGCCGCGAGATCCGGGATGCCGCCGGCGCCGAGGAGCGCGCCCGCCTCTGGGAGGGCCGCCGCGGCGCGTTCGGAGCGGTGGCGCGCCTGGCGCCCAACTATCTGGTCAACGACTGCACGGTGCCGCGCACCCTGCTGCCCAAGGCCCTGGCGCAGGTCTCCGAAATCGTCCAGCGCTACGGCTTCGAGCACGGCAACGTCTTTCACGCCGGCGACGGCAACCTGCACCCCCTCATCCTTTTCGACTCGCGCGATCCGGACCAGCTCCAGCGCGTGCACGAAGCGGGCTGGGAGATCATGCAGGCCTGCGTGGCGCTGGGCGGCACCATTTCGGGCGAGCACGGGATCGGCCTCGAAAAGATGGAGGCCATGCGCCTGGTGTTTTCGGATGCGGACATCGACGCCCAGCGCTCGCTTCAGGAGGCCTTTGATCCGGGCCGCGTCCTGAATCCGGGCAAAATGTTCCCGGACACGACCCGGCCCTTTGCCCTGGCCGGCCAGGCGGCCTGGGCCGGCCCCGACGACGCGTTGAGCGCTGCCGAACGGCGTATGGCCGATCACGTCCGGCAGGCCTTTGCCGCGGGCGAAGCGCTTCTGCCGCTCGGCGGCGGCTCCCTGCCAGCCGCGGGCAACCTCCCGTCGCGGGCCACGACGCCGCTGGGCACCCAGGCGCTCGCCGGAATGATCGAGCTGGACGCAGCCAATCAATACTTCACGGCCGGTGCCGGCATGACGCTGGGCGCTATTCAGGAAGCGCTGGCGCCGCACCAGCAATGGCTGCCGCTACGACCGGCCTTCGCGGTGCTGGGGCGCACCATCGGCGGCATTGCGGCCACCGGCGCGTTCGGTCCGGAGCGCCTGGCCTACGGAGCCCCGCGCGAATTGCTGCTGGGGCTGCGCTTCATCGACGGACGCGGCCGGCTGATCAGCGCCGGCGGTCGGGTTGTAAAGAACGTCGCCGGTTATGACATGACCCGTCTGATTGCCGGTTCGGCCGGAACCCTGGGCCTCATCACGCGGGTGACCATGAAGACCGCCACCCGGCCGGAGCGATGCGCGCTGGCCTCGGCTGGCGGCGGCCCCGACGCCTGCGGCAGCCTGGCGACGCAAGTGCTCGGCTCCAGTCTGGGGGCCGCCTTTGTGGCGGCCGCTCCCGATAACGGCGGCGGGAGCTGGCGGCTTTCCATCGGCTTTGAGGGCTTCCGTGAGACGGTTGACGCGCAGCTCGCGCGCGCCAGGAGCCTTTTCGAGAAGGCCGGATTCCATTCGGTCGCGGCCCAGGACTACGATGTGCTCACCGGCCCCTTCGGCGGCCTCTACGAGCGCATCGCCGGCTGCCGCTTTATCTTGCGGATGACGGTTCGACCGGACCAGGCCGCGGAAGCCGCTGCCATCCTGCTCCGGGAGACTCGGGCTGAAGAACTGCTGGTCGATTTCGGCAGCGGCCGCATTCTGGCCGGCAGCCGCGAAATGACGGACGCGGCCTGGCAGGCCATCGGGCGCCGCCAAAGGGAGCTGGGCGGCCGCGCCGTTCTGGAAAAGAGCCCGGATGAGTTCAGGGAGCGCCAGGACGTGTTCGGCCCGCCGCAGCCCGAATGGAGCCTTATGCATCGGGTGAAGGCCGTCCTCGATCCGAAGCACGTGTTCGCCCCGGGAAGGATGCCGGGCCGGGTTTGAAAACGGATGGACCAACCATGACCATCTCCGCCCACTACGACGAAATCGCCCACTGCAACCACTGCGGGTTCTGCCAGACGGCCTGTCCGATATTTCGCTCCACCGGGTATGAGGGCGGGGTCGCGCGCGGCCGGCTGGCGTTGATGCGGGCCCTGATCGAGGACCGGCTCCAATGGAGCTCCGAACTCGAGGAGCCGCTTTACAGCTGCCTGCTCTGCGGGGCCTGCACGAGCAACTGTTTTCCGGCCATACCGACCTCGGAGTTGGTCGTCTCGGCCCGGTCCGAATATCTCGAGAAGGTCGGGCGAAAATCCATCCACCATCTGCTGTTCGACCAGCTGCTGCCCTACCCCCGGCGGCTGCATCTGGCCGCCCGCGCGGTCGCTCTCGGCAAGAACAGCGGGGTGAGCGAGCTGGCCCGCGCGCTGGGGCTGCTGCGCATTTTCGGCCGCGATCTGTCCCGGGCCGAGCAGATCGTCGACCGGCTGCCGGCGCAGCCGTTCCGGGCGCGCTTCAAGCCCGGGGTCTACGAGGGGCGGGGCCAGCGCCAGCGGGTCGCCTATTTTGTCGGCTGCGGCGTCGACGTGGTGAGCCATGCGGCCGGGGAGGCCACGTTATCGCTGCTGCGGCGCTTCGCGCGCAGCGTTCGGGTGCTGGACAACAATTGCTGCGGCCTTCCGGCGTGGTCCTACGGCGATGTGCCGGCAGCGCGCAGACTCGCGGGCAAGAACCTGCCGATGCTCGCGGGGGACGGCATCGACGCCATTATCACGGACTGCTCCAGCTGCACCGGCTTCATCAAGAAATATCCGCGGCTGTTTCCCGAAAACGATTCGCCGCGCAGGGCTGCCGAATCCATCGCCGCAAGGGCCAGGGACGTCTCCGAATGGCTTGCGGCCGAGGTCATCCCTCACTCCCGAGCGCTGGAGGGTCAGCGCGTCACCTTCCACGACCCCTGCCACGCCTCGCGCGGCCAGGGGCTGGTGAAACCGCCGCGCGAACTGCTGCGCCGGCTGCCGGGCGCCGAATTCGTCGAGCTTCCGGAAGCCGACTGGTGCTGCGGCGGCGCGGGATCCTATGCACTCTCCCACTACGATCTGGCCATGCAGGTCCTGGACCGCAAGATGGAAAACCTGAAAAAGACCGCTGCCGACGTGCTCGTAACCACCTGCCCGGCCTGCATCATCCAGCTGTCCTACGGCGTCCGGCGGCACGGGCTCAGGGTCAAGGTAAAGCATCTCACTGAAGTGCTGTAAAAACGGCGCCGCAGGCCGTGATCCCGCGTTGCACGGCTTTTTGGAAATGCGCCCATATCTTCTTCTGGAAAACAAAGTTGCGGAGGTTTTATGCCGCAACCTCATTTTTCAGAATGCCGATGCCGTCGATTTCTACTTCGACGGTATCCCCCGGCTTCATGGCGCTCGTCGTCCCCGGCGTGCCGGTGTAGATCACGTCTCCCGGCAGCAGCGTCACGCTCCGGCTGGCATGGCTCACCACCGTGGCGGCGTCGAAAATCAGATCGCTCAGGGACTGGGACTGCTTCACCTCGCCGTTCAAGCGGGTCTGCAGGCGGGACGCCTTGTAGTTCAGGCCGACGGCAATCGCCGGCCCGAGCGGCCCGAAGGTGTCGGCCCCTTTGGCCCGCCACCACTGCAGGTCTCCCCGCTGCCACTCGCGTTCGCTCACGTCGATGCCGCAGGTATAGCCGAAGATGCACCCGGCAGCTTCCTCCGGCGAAACCCCTTTCGTTTTTCGGCCGATGACGACCACCAGTTCGCCTTCGTAATGGACATTCGCAGCCCCCTCCGGGATGACGATCCTTCCACCCGGCTCCAGGAGGCAGGAGATCGGCTTCCAGAAGAGCTCCGGCCGGACGGGCGCCGGCCGATCTCTCAGATGGCTCTTGTAATTCAGCCCCACCGCCAAAATCTTCGACGGTTCGCAAGGCCACAGGAGCCTGACCGAGCTCCGCGCGATTTTCCGACCCGTTTCTTTCAGGCTCCCGAAAAGATCTCCCTCGATCGCTGAGATCGTTGAGCCGTCACCCTCCAGCATGCCGTATGCGACGGCCCCCTGGCGTTCATAGCGCACGTATCGTTTGACCGATGGCTGCATTCATCCTCCTCAAAGAATTTTCTCCGGACACGTTTCTATCGCAATAAAAAGGGATTGACAAGGTTCGCCGGTTCGGCTAATTAATTTCAATATACGGAAATATTTTCCATATAGTGGAAATTCTAAACGGTCTCTCCAAAAAGACACCAGCGATTCATGGCGCAGGAAACTTCCCTGGATAAGGCCCTCACCGTTCTGGAAGAGATCGCCCAGGCAGGCGATCTACGGCTGACCGCCCTGGTGGACGCAACCGGTTATCCGCCGGCCACCATCCACCGCATTCTCGCCGTGCTGTCCCGACGCCGCTACGTGAAGCAGGACCCGGCGACCAGAAAATACACGCTCGGGCTGAAATGTTTGGATCTGTCCTCACGGCTCCAGGATCACTTGGAAATCATCACGGCCGCCAAGCCCGTTATGCAGAAACTCATGGAGACAACGGGGGAGACGGTCAACCTGGTCCATTTTGAAAACATGGAGGCCGTCTACATCGACCAGATTTCCAACACCAAATCCCTGCTGCGCATGTTCACCCGCGTGGGGGCCCGGGTTCCGCTGCACAGCTCGGGCGTCGGCAAGGCCTTTCTCGCCACGCTTCCGCGGAAGGAGGCCATCGCCTATTTCAGAAGCGCCCCAAAAGTCCGCCATACGCCGAACAGCCTGGTGAAGGAGGACGAATTTTCACGGGACCTGGAAGCGACGCGCGCGCGGGGGTATGCCCTCGACCGCGAAGAGTTCGAAGCGGGAGTCGGCTGCATTGCAGCCGTTATTGCCCGGGACGGGGTCGTGGTCGGCGCCATGAGCATATCAGGGCCGAGTTCCAGGATTTTCGGAGACGGCAGCCTCGAGCTGGCTGCCGAAGTCGTGCGAAGCGCCGCCGCCGTCTCGCGGCGACTGTCGGAGCGTTGAGGAAGAACCCATCAACCAGGGAGACGATCATGCCCACAATGACCGCAATGGACGCAGCCGTTTCGATCCTGTACGATGAGGGGATCCGGCACATTTTCGGAATCCCCGGGGCCGGGATCCTGCCGTTTTACAAGTCGATGAAGAACCACGGCAAAATCAAGCACCTGATCGCCCGGCACGAGGAAGGGGCCATCCACATGGCCGACGGCTATGCCCGCGCGATCAATACCGTGGGCGTGTGCGCGGCCACATCCGGCCCCGGCGCATCCAATTTCGTGACCGGCCTTTACACCGCCCAGGTCGACTCCATCCCGATCCTGGCCATCACCGGCCAGAATGTGCGGGCCCAGCTCGGGCGCGAAGCCTTCCAGGCCGTGGACATCGCCGAAATTTGCAAGCCGATCACCAAGAAAAGCTACTGCGTCAAGGAGCCGGCCATGGTGCCGTGGGTGTTCCGGGAGGCGTTTCGGATCATGCGCGAGGGGCGGCCGGGGCCGGTTTTGATCGACCTGCCCCTTGATGTTCAGAAGGGCGAAATCCTCTACGACCCCGAAGCGGATTCCTCGCTGAGCTTTCAAACGCAGGGCCCCAACCCGGCCGCGATCCGCAAGGCCATCGACCTGGTCCTGGCCGCCAAGCAGCCGGTCATGCTCCTGGGCGGCGGGGTCATCATCGCCGAGGCCTGCGACCTTTTCGTCCAGCTGGCCGAATATCTCCAGACCCCGGTGGTGACCACTTACATGGGCAAGAGCGGCATCCCGCACAACCACCCCCTGGCGGCCGGCCACGTCGGCATCCAGTGCAACACCCGCTCCGGGAACAAGACCTTCCTGGAATCGGACCTCGTGCTGGCCGTCGGCGTGCGCTTCAATGACCGCCATACCGGGGATGTCGCGACCTACACGGCCAACCGCAAATTCATCCATATCGACATCGACCCCGGCCAGCTCGGAAAGAACATCATGCCGGAACTCGGCATCGTGTCCGATGCGAAGAAAGCGCTTTCCGCATTGCTGGAGGAAGTCCGGAAGCGCCGGCCGGCCGCCAAGCCCTCGGCGTGGGCCGCGGCCATACCCGAGGTCAGGGCCTCCCTGAAGCGCAAGATGGACTACGACAGCATCCCCATCAAGGCGCCGCGGGTGTACAAGGAGATCAACGAGTTCTTCGGGCCGGAGACCGTGTTCGTGACCTGCATCGGCCTCAATCAGATCTGGTCCGGCCAGATGCAGGAAATCGAAAAGCCGCGGCACTACCTGGACTGCGGCGGCGCCGGCCCGCTGGGATGGGACCTGCCGGCCGCCATCGGCGCCAAGGTCGCTCGGCCGGACCATCAGGTGGTGCAGGTGGTCGGCGACTATGGATTTCAGTTCTGCATGGAAGAGCTGCCGGTCGCCGTCATGTACAACGTGCCTTTCATTA
Source organism: uncultured Desulfatibacillum sp. (assembly GCA_964427375.1). Classification (GTDB taxonomy): domain Bacteria; phylum Desulfobacterota; class Desulfobacteria; order Desulfobacterales; family SpSt-501; genus SpSt-501. The sequence goes on from CAYRUF010000052.1 coordinate 9,966, forward strand.
TCCTGGTGCTCAACAACGGCTACCTCGGTCTCATTCGGCAGTCCGAAAAGTACCTCTATGAAATGGAATGCGAAGTCGAGATCTGGTACGACGGCGTCAACGAGGGCCGCGGCTTCGATTTCGTGAAATTCGCCGAGGCCTGCGGCGCCCGCGGCGAGCGCGTCACCGACCCCGGCCAGCTGAAGGCTGCCTTCAAACGCGCCCAGGAATCCGGAGCGCCTTACGTCATCGACGTCGTCCTGGAACAAACCACCGATTGCTCCATGGGAGCCTCCATCGCCAGCATTCGCGAATTCGAATAAACAGGTGTCGTAAGACGGCGCCTTTCACAAGAAGGCCCGGGTCGTCGAATGGCGCCCCCGGCCTTCTCGCCAATGCGATCCTCAGCCCGACCCGGATTTCGCGCACGTCTGCCGACCGCCGCCGCAGGGGGGACCCTCCTTGAAAGGCCATGGTGACATCCGGTGCGGCATGCGCTATAAATGCACCGTATGGGCCGAACGAGAATCAGGTCCATTTAACAGCCTCCCCACAGGAGTTCGCGAATGAACTCAAGCGATCTTAAGGGAATCTTCCCGCCCATCACGACCCCGTTCGTCGACGGGAAAGTGGCCTACGACCGGCTGGCCGACAACATCGCCAGGTGGAACCCGACCGGGCTGAAAGGCTACGTGGCCTTCGGCTCGAACGGCGAGTACATCTACCTGAGCGAGCAGGAGAAGCTCGATGTGGTCAAGACCGTGGTGCAGTCGGCCGGACCGGGCATGAAGGTCATCGCCGGGACCGGCTGCGAATCCACCTGGCAGACCATCGAACTGACCAATGCCTGCGCCAAGCTGGGCGCTCACGCCGCGCTGGTGGTGACGCCCTTCTATTACGGCGGACGCATGAACGAAGCCGCGCTGTTTCAGCATTATACGGCGGTAGCCGACCGGGCGGCCATTCCGATCATGATTTACAACGTCACCAAGTTTACCAACATCAGTACCAGCGTTGGCCTGGTTGCTCGGCTGTCGAAGCATCCCAACATCATCGGGATCAAGGACAGCAACGGAAACGTCAGCACCCTGGGCGAGATGGTGAGCGCCGTCGACCAGGACTTCAGCGTGCTGGTCGGCACCGCCGGCGCGCTGTTCGGGGCGCTGACCCTGGGCGCCGTGGGCGGTGTGCTGGCCCTGGCCAACGTGGCGCCGCAGATCTGCGTGCAGATCCATCATCTGGTGGAGCAGGGCCAGATCCAGGCGGCGCGCAAGCTGCAGCTGCGGATGCTGCCGGTCAACACGGCGGTCACGGCCACCTACGGGGTCCCGGGGCTGAAGGCGGCTCTCGACATGCTGGGTTATTTCGGCGGCGACCCGCGGCCGCCGCTTCTGCCGGCCAGCGCGAAGGAGCGCAGCGAAGTCCGGGAAATCCTGAAAAAAGCCGAACTGCTGGGTTGATGGGCCACCCGGAGCAACTGTAGGCCGCTGCCCCAACCGCGGCGGTGATCGCAGGAGAAAAACGATGCGCAAGCTCATGATCGTCACGGCCGTACTTCTTCTGACGGCGGCGGGGTGCACCAGCCCCCGCATCAACCTTTTTCCGAGCCAGAACGACCCGCTGCAGGAATTCACCCTCGAAGGCAAGGCATCCGAAAAGATCCTGCTGCTCCCGATCCGCGGCGTCATCTCCGACACGCCCGAGGCGGGACTGCTGCGCACGCGGCCGAGCACGGTTCAGGAGACGGTCTCGCACCTGCGCAAGGCGGAAAAAGACCCGCTCGTCAAGGCCGTCGTGCTGCAGTTGAACTCTCCCGGCGGTTCGGTGACGGCCAGCGATGTGCTCTATAATGAAATCCGACGGTTCAAGGAGCGCACCGGCCGCACGGTGGTCGCGGCGATGATGGATGTCGCCGCATCCGGCGCCTACTACATCGCACTGCCCGCCGACGCCATTGTGGCGCATCCCACCACCGTCACCGGTTCGGTCGGCGTGATTTTCATCCGCCCCAAGGTCACCGGGTTGATGGAGAAAATCGGGGTCGGCGTGGAGGTCAGCAAGTCCGGCCAGAATAAGGACAGCGGTTCGCCGTTCCGGGCGACCACCCCGGAGGAGGCGGTCTTCTTCCAGGCGATGACGGACCAGCTGGCCGGACGCTTTACCGATCTCGTCCGCCAGCACCGGGGATTTGATTCCGAGGCGCTGGCGGCCGTATCCTCCGCCCGGGTTTACCTGGCTGAAGAGGCTCTCACCCTCAAGCTGGTGGACCGCATCGGCTATATGGAGGACGCTCTGGCCGAGGCCCGGCAGCGTGCGGAGCTGCCGGAGGACAGCAAGGTCATCGTCTACCGCCGCACGGAATACCCGGACGACAACATTTTCAACCCCAACACCTCCTACGAGGGGGACCGACCCGCGGTGGTTTTGGACACGGGCCTGCCGCGCCTGATCCCGACGCTGCCGTCCGGTTTTTACTATTTGTGGCATCCGGCCGCTGACTGAAGGCGCTACCGGCTTCCGAAACGTGGTTTCGCACCATGAGCAAGAAAACCCCACTGCACGACTGGCACGTTCAAAGCAATGCCCAGATGGGCGTGTTCGGCGGCTATGCCATGCCGCTCTGGTACCCGGCCGGCGCCAAGCACGAACATCTGAGCGTGCTCCGGAATGCGGGCCTTTTCGACACGAGCCATATGTCTTCGATCGTCGTGAGCGGCACCGGGGCCTTTGACCTGCTGCAATGGTGCTTCTCGAAGAATCTCTCGGCCTGCTTGGGGGCGCGCAGCGCTCCGCTGACTCCAGGCCGGTCGGTCTACGGTGTTTTTTTAAACCCGAGCGGCCACGTCATCGACGACGCCATCGTGTTCCGGCTGGCCGAGGCTGACTTCCTGGTGGTCGTCAACGCCGGCATGGGTGCGGCCATCGCCCGGCACCTGGCCGCCAACTCCGCCGGCCGGGAGGTCGGCATCCTCGATCTCACTGACCGCCTGGGCAAAATCGACGTTCAGGGCCCCCAGGCCGCCGGAGTGCTCGGCCGGGTCATCAAGGACCCGGCGGCGGTATTCGAGCAGCTGAGCTACTTCTCCTTCAAGGGGCATTTCGATCCGGCCTCGCCGCTGGCCGGAACCGTGACGCTGGCGGACGGCACTCCCATCCTGCTCTCCCGGACGGGCTATACCGGCGAATTCGGCTTCGAGGTCTTGGTCCAAGCCGCCCGGGTGCCGCGCCTATGGGAAATGCTCCTGGCGGCGGGACGTGACTTCGGCCTTGCACCCTGCGGCCTCGCCGCCCGGGATTCCCTGCGGACCGGCGCGGTTCTGCCCCTGTCCCATCAAGACATCGGCGCCTGGCCGTTCGCCAACAACCCCTGGCTCATCGCCCTGCCTTATGATGCGGATCGAACCGGGTTCGCCAAAGACTTCATCGGCGCGGAGGCCCTGCGGCACTTGGCGGATGCGGACTACACCTACCCGTTCGTCGGCGGCGACCCGCGCAAAGTCGCCGTCGAAGACCCTGCGGTGGTAGTGGATCTGGAGGCCCAGGCGATCGGAACGGTCCTGACCTGCACGACCGACATGGGCATCGGCCGGCATGGGGAACGGATTTACAGCGTCGCGAGCCCCGACAAGCCCGCTGGATTCGAGCCGAAAGGTCTCAGCTGCGGCTTCGTGAAGGTAAAGCGCCGGTTGACCCCCGGGGACCGCGTCGATTTGCGGGACCGGCGCCGCAGCATCCGGGTCACCATCGTGAACGACATCCGTCCGGATCGCACGGCGCGCCGCCCCATGACCGCCATGCGTTAACGATCGACGGTCCCATCCGCATTCGACAGCTCTTGGAGGGTTTTTTTCGGCGGATGCCCGTTGCCGCCGATGATCTTCCGGATTTGTTCCGTCATCCGCACGCGTTCGAGAATCCGGGCCAGGGCCTCCCTGCCTTTTTGCAGTCGTTCGGATACGGAGGTCATCTCCAGAAAGCGCTGGCGCTCCGCATGCGTGAATCCTTCCGTCGCCGGAATGGCGAACGACAGCTGTTGGGCGCTCTCAAGGCCACTCGCCTCGATGGGTTCGGCCAGATGGCCGGCGTCACTCAGTTCGGCCAGCAGCGTGCGCACGGCTTCAAAGGCCGCTGGATCGACCGTTTCCTCCGCATCCTCGATGAAGCGGACATCGGCCTCGGTGTAAGGCTTTTCCTCGACCAGGGCCTCTGTAAAAAACCGCCGTTCTCCGCGCGTCAGGATGTCCATGCGGCCGTCTTCGTAGCGCTGCAGAACCTTGACGATCCGGGCGGTGCACCCCACGGAGCGGATGGATGGTCCGTCGAACCAGACGATTCCGAATGGAGCGCTTTCATCCAAGCACTCGGCGATCATCTGTTTGTAGCGTTCCTCGAATATGTGCAGGGGCAGCGGCATGCCCGGCAGCAGCACCAGGCCGAGCGGGAAAAGCGGTATGCGCTTCATACGGCCTCCTTCCGTCCGATGATTTCGGCGATCCGTTCCTTCAAGTGATAATAGGAAGAACCATGTCCGACGATCTGGAATCCATTGATCCTCTGCCCCGCCAGCCCATCGATGTCATCATCGACCCGATCCGGCGCTTCCTGCACATCGAAGCCACGAGCGGCGTGCTGCTCGTGGCCGCCACCTTGGCCGCGATCATCACCGCCAACTCCCCGGCCGGAGAGGCGTTCAGCGCCTTCTGGCAGACGCCGGTCGGCCTGCGGTTCGGTTCGGCGCAGCTGGAGCTGTCCTTGCAGCACTGGATCAACGATTTCCTGATGGCCATCTTTTTCTATGTGATCGGCCTGGAAGTCAAACGGGAGCTCGTCAAGGGCGAGTTGCGCGACCTGCGTCGCGCGGCCCTGCCCCTGGCCGCCGCCCTCGGCGGCATGATCGCACCGGCGACGGTCTATCTCATGCTCCAGTACGGGACCTCCGGCGGACGGGGCTGGGGCATCCCCATGGCCACGGACATCGCCTTCGTCGTGGGCTGCCTGGCGGTGCTGGGCCGGCGCATCCCGGTCAGCCTGCGGATCATGCTTTTGTCGCTCGCCATCGCCGACGACGTCGGCGCCATTCTAGTGATCGCGCTCGGCTACACGGCCCAAATCGACGGGTCGGCGCTGCTGCTCAGCACCGGCGGCATCGCGGCCATTATCGTCTGCATGAAGCTCGGCGTGCGCAATCTGGGCGTATACCTTCTTTTGTCGGCGGGGGTGTGGTTCGAATTTCATGCCTCCGGCATTCACGCCACCATCGCCGGGGTGATCCTGGGGTTCCTCACCCCATCCCGAGCCTGGATCAGCGAAAGACGCCTCGGACGCATCATCGACACCACGATCGATTTCATGCAGGGCGCGGACTGGCGCTCCTCCCAGCGGCGCTATGCCGCCTTGCGCCGGATGGAGCGCGCCGCCCGCAGCTCCATATCGCCCCTGCGGCGCTTCGAGGCCGGGCTGCACCCTTGGGTGGCCTTCGTGATCATGCCGATCTTCGCCCTGGCCAACGCCGGGGTTCGTATCGATGCGTCGGCGCTGGCGGATCCGGTGGCCGTCGCCGTCGCCCTGGGACTCTTGATCGGCAAACCAGCCGGAATCGTCCTGTTCAGCTGGCTGGCGGTCAAGGCGGGAATCGCCAAGCTGCCCGCCGGCGTGGGGTGGGCGGCGGTATGGGGCGGCGGCATCCTGGCCGGCATCGGGTTCACCATGGCGATTTTCATCGCCAGCCTGGCCATGGAGGGCGCGTTGCTGAGCGCGGCCAAGGTGGGCATTTTGGGCGGCTCGCTGGCCAGCGCCGTTCTCGGTGTCATCGTGCTGGTCGCGGCGCTGCCGAAACCCCAAGTGGAGCCGCCGGACGCCGCCGGACGCGGCTGATCGGTCGAGCCCCCGCCGGACCATGCCGGCCATGGCCGCCGTCTGCAGGGCCGAGAGCAGGACGAAATAGCCGACCCACAGCGGCAGCCCGCCCCAAACCGGCTGGATGCGTCCCCAGGCCCAGAAGTCCATCGCCAGCACGAAGATGGCGGCCTGCATCAGAACATAGGGATCCTGGAGCCAGCCGCTATGCATCTCGAAACGCAGACCTTCCTGGCGCGCCGTGATCAACCCATGCACCACCAGATACACCCCGAAGGTGATCAGCATCACCCACACCACCGGCAGAAACGCTCCGGGGGATGCCCACTTCAGGTGAAAAACCGCCAGGGCGGCCTCTCCGGCAAGAATGGACAAAATAGCGGCCTTAGCGTGCACCCGCTGCCAATACAGCCCGAAGAACACGGTCGGAAACAGAACCGCGAGGCCGCTGAAGGCTGCGGTGGCGATCTGCAGCAGGGTCGCCGGCGGTTGATAGGCAAAAGCCAATCCGGCCAGGCTGAGGCAAATGACGAAGAGCCGACCCGGCCGGCTGGTGGCGATCGCCTGCCGGCGCAGCAGCGGGAGGATGTCGCGGGTGAAGATCGAGCTCAGGGTCAGCAGTTGAGAGTCCATGGTGGACATGAGAGCGGCCAGGCCGGCGGCAATGACCAGCGCCCCCATGGCGTCTCCCGCGACGGCCGTCGCCACCATGGGCAGGATGCGGTCGGCCTGCTTTCCGGCAAGATCCGGGAAAAAGAGATGGCCCAAAACGCCGACTGCAACCGGCCCAAAAAAGACAAGGGTGCAGACGAACGGGTACCCGAGCATCATGCGGCTCAGCGTGCGTTCATCGCGGGCTGCGAAAAAACGCTGGAACAGCTGGGGGAACATGGGGTCGCAAAAAAACCATAACATCATGTAGCTGAACCAGATCCCCGGGAGATACTGGTTCATTCCGCCGGGCCTCGAAAACAGTTCGGGTTTCAAGGCCAGGACTTTCTGGCTGGCCGCGATGAAGCCGCCGTGATGGCCCGCGGCGATCACGACGGCGGCCGCCAGCATCGCCAGCATCAGCAGCCCTTGGAAGAGATCCGTCCAGGCCACCGCACGCATCCCGCCGTGCAGCGTGTAAAGGACGATGACCCCCGTGACCAGGACGCTGCCGTAGAAATAGGGGAGGCCCAGCAGCTCCTCCAGGGCATAGCCGGCCGCGATGGGCTGGAGCGCCAGGTAAGGAACCGTGAACAGGATCATGACCAGGGCGAACAAGCCGGACAACGCCCGGCTGCCGTAAAGCGACTGCACGAGCTCGGAGGGCGTGATGAGGCCGCGCTCGCGGCCGATCCGCCAGGCCTTGCGGCCGATGACCCAGAAGCTCAGGGCCATGAAGCCGGTGCCAAAGCCCATGATCGGGAAAAAGCTCCAGCCGTCCCGGTAGCCGGCGCCCGAGGTGCCGAACACCGTGAAGGCCGAAAAATTGGTGGCGGCCATGCTGGCCAGAAGGACCAGAGCCCCCAGCCGGCGGTCGGCCAGGAAGTAGGCGGCCGGCGAGGATTTCCAGTGCGTCCGCGTGAACCAGCCGATGGCGAGCACGACCAAAAAATAAGCCCCGAGAATACCGATTTTGATAGCCATGTTCTGGTGTTTCCATCCCCTTCCTTCGGTCGGCCCTCCCGGGCGCGCCTGAAAAAAAATGCCATCCCGACCGGTCGGGATGGCATGGGTTGCCTGGCATAACCTTTCTTGCGTGGCCGAAACCAGATGTTGTTTTGAGATTTCCTACCCGCCCCGCCCCGCTTTGTCAAGGCGCTGCGGGTCGGTTCATTCTCCGGACGGGATGGAGTATTCTTTCCGGGCCTCGGTGCCGAAGGCCACGTTCATGGCCTCGTCGATCCGCTCCACCAGAACGATGCGCAGCGTATCGCGAATCTCCTGGGGGATGTCGTCGAGGTCCTTTTCGTTGCGCTTCGGCAGGATGACCGTGGTCAGGCCCGCCCGATGCGCCGCCAGTATTTTCATCTTGATCCCGCCGACCGGCAGCACCCGGCCGCGCAGCGTCACCTCGCCCGTCATGGCCACGTCGCCCCGCACGGTCCGGCCGCTGAAAAGGCTCGCCATGGCCATCACCATGGCCACCCCGGCGGACGGCCCGTCCTTGGGGATCGCTCCGGCCGGAACGTGCAGGTGCACGTCGGTGGCCTCGAACGCGCTCGGGTCCACCCCCAGCGGCTCGGACTTGGAGCGGATGTAGCTGTGGGCGATCTGGGCGCTTTCGCGCATGACGTCGCCCAGATGGCCGGTGAGGGTGAGGCCGCCCTTGCCCTTCATGCGCGCGGCTTCGATGAAGAGAATGTCGCCGCCGACCGAGGTCACGGCCAATCCCGTGGCGATGCCGGGGATTTCGATGTTCTCCGAGCGCTCGGATTCGAATGCTTCCTTTTTAAGATGGGTGCGCACCAGCTCAGGGGTGACGACCACATGGGTCCACTGCTGATCGACGATCTTCACGACGCTCTTGCGGCATACCGCCCCGATCCGGCGCTCCAGGTTCCGCACCCCGGCCTCGCGCGTGTAGTCCTGAATGATCTTGCGCAGGGCATCGTCCGTGAAGGTGATCTCCTCGTCCTTGAGCCCGTGGGCGTTGAGCTGCCGCGGCACCAGGTGGCGCTTGGCGATCTGCAGCTTCTCGTATTCCGTGTAGCCGTCCAGCGGGATGATCTCCATGCGGTCGCGCAGGGGCGGCGGGATGGTCTCCAGTTGGTTCGCGGTGGTGATGAAGATAACGTCGCTCAGGTCGAAGTCCACGTCCAGATAATGATCCCGGAAGGCCCTGTTCTGAGCCGGGTCGAGCACCTCCAGCAGCGCGCTGCTGGGATCGCCGCGCCAGTCCATGCCGATCTTGTCGACCTCGTCCAGCATGAACACGGGGTTGCGGGTGCCCGCCCGCTTGATCGCCTGGATGATGCGGCCCGGCATGGCGCCGATGTAGGTGCGGCGATGCCCGCGGATCTCGGCTTCGTCGCGCATCCCTCCCAGGCTCATGCGGGTGAAGCTGCGGCCCAGCGCCCGGGCGACGCTCTTCCCCAGACTGGTTTTGCCGACGCCCGGAGGGCCGGCAAAGCACAGGATCGCGCCCATGGCTTCGGACACCGACCCGTTGTCGGACGCCCGGTTCACCCCGAGCTCGTTCACGCGCTTGCGTACCGCGAGATACTCGATGATGCGCTCCTTCACGTCCTGGAGCCCGTAATGGTCCTCGTCCAGCACGGTGCGGGCGCGCTCAATCTCGGTGCAGTCCGCGCTCGTCTTCATCCACGGCAGGTCCGCCAGCCAGTCGAGGTACGTCTTGATCATGCTGGCCTCGGGCGCGTGCGGCGACATGCCCTGGAGCCGCTTGAGTTCGCGCTCCGCCTCCTTGCGGGCCTCCTCCGGCAGCTCGGCTTTTTGAATCTTTTCGACGTAGTCGTCGATTTCCGGCCGGCCCTCTTCGGGCTCGCCCAACTCCTTTTGGATGGCCTTCAGCTGCTGCCGCAGGAAGTAATCCCTCTGGGCCTTGTCCATCTCCTCGCGCGCGTCGCTCTGGATCTTCTGGCCCAGGGACAGGACCTCCTTTTCCCGGCTGAGGTGGCCGATCAACAGGCGCAGCTTGTCCTTGAGGTTGTCCGCTTGAAGAATTTCCTGGGCCTTGACCATATCGATGTTGGCGTAATTGGCCACCACGTAGGCCAGGTAGTGCGGGTTCTTGATCTGGGCCAGGAAGTCCGCCGCTTCCTTGGGATAGTCGGGCGAGAGCGCCACGACCTCCCGCGCCAGGTCCGACAGGCTGCGGTGCAGCGCCTTGGTTTCGAGATCCTCCTCCTCCGGATTCTCTGCGGCCGGCGCCACACGCGCCTTCAGATAGGGATGATCCGCGGTCCAGAACTGGACCCGGAAGCGCTCCAGGCAGTGCACGATGACGTTCAGGTGATTCCCCGCCGTCTGGGCCACGCGCTCGATGCGGGCAACGGTTCCGACTTCGTATACCTGTCCGGGCGCGGGTTCCTCGATCTGGGGGTCCTTCATGGCCACCAGGCCGATGAGATGATCGCCCTTGCGGGCGTCTTCAACCAGCTGGATCGAACGGGATATGCCGATCGAAAGCGGAATGATGGTGTACGGAAAGGCCACGGTGTTTCGCAGCGGCAGAATCGGCAGTTCCTCGGGGATATCCTGAGCGGACAGCCGCCGGGGGTTGCCCTCGGCATCGGCTGCGATGCTGAAGATTTTTTTAGGGGTCGTCATTGATGCGTCTCCATGATTCATTCGATTGAGATTAGAAAACCTTGTTCTGCATTTGTTTGATTTGAAGCTAATGCCTCGACCGCTATTGTAAAGCCGGTTGTCCTGGTTTAGCCTGGGTCAGCCGATCGAGTTCAGGCGTCTCAAGGACCCCATGGCTGGAGATGGCATGCCCAAAACGATCCTGACCGTACTGATCATTCTGGCCGTTGCGGCCGCTGCCGGCTGCCGGCGGGTGCACGAGGCGGTTCCCGTGCACGCCGTGCCCGGATCGGTGCCGGAATCGTATCAGATGATCTACCGCGAGCTGGATGCGGAGTTCCACCGGCAACTGCCGCTGGTTCCCCTGCCCTGGGAACAAAAAAAGGGCCGAACCGTGTTCGGGGTCGAGCTTCTGGCGGCGAGCCGTCATCGCGCTGAAGCCCTGCCGGACGATCAGGCCTTGTCGGTGAGCGCGCTCACCTTGGACCGCCTGAAAGCATTAGGCGTGCGCGGCGTGTCCCTGAGCCTGCACTACCCCATGCTGACGGACGCCTATCCGCGCGCCGCCGAATATCGGGCCTTTTACCGCAGCCTGGCCACTGAAATCCGCCGCCGGGGCCTGGCGATCTGGGTTGCGATGGGGTCGGCCTCACGGGAACCCGAGTTGAGCCGGATCACCACGGATTACCGCGGATTCAGCCGCGAGCGCTTCAGCGCCGGACTGCGCGAGATGGCCGAAACCGTCGTCGCCGACATCCGGCCGGACTGCCTGACCCTGTTGGCGGAGCCCGACACCCAGACCCGCAACACGGGGCTGGCGTTTTCCCCGTCCGAATTCGCCGCGGTCGTGAAGCGCGTAGCCCGCGACTTGAACCGGCCGGGAATCCGGCTCGGGGCCGGCGCCGGGACCTGGACCGCGTTGGAGTATTTCAAGGCCCTGGCCGAGATCCCGGAGCTGGATTACCTGGATCTGCGCATCTATCCCATTCAGCACGGCTTTGCCGCCGAACGGGCATTGAAGGCGGCGGAGATCGCCCGCTCCCACGGCAAGGGGACCGCCATCGGCGCAGCCTGGCTGTACAAGAGCTGGGGCCGAGAACTCCACCGCATCTCTCCGGTGGAAGCGTTCGGCCGGGATATGTATTCTTTTTGGCAGCCGCTCGACGAGCATTTCATCGAACTGGTGGCGAGCTTGGCGCACCGTATCGATGCCGAGTTCTGCTCGTTTTTCTGGATGAAATACCTTTACGGCTACATCGATTACAGCGCGGATGCCGAACGGCTCGGACCCGGTGAACGCCTGCGCATGAGCGACCGGGTGGCCGATGAAAACATCCGCAAGGGGGTCCTCACGGCAACCGGAGAAAAGCTCAAAGAAGTGATCCAGCCGTGAGCGGGGCCGATCGGGCCCCGGCTTCGGCTGCAACGGTTCGCGCCCTGGAGCCACAAAACAATTCTTGACAGCCGGACCCAATTCACCTAAAGCTTGAGAAAATTTAAACCATTCACACGCATGCACATGATGAGACGCTTCTTTGGTTTTGGCTGGTTTAGAAGCGTCCGTCCGGGCCGGTAGTTCGTATCCCGACATACAGCCCCGGATGGACCGATGCAGGTCTGCCCGGAGCTTCGCGTATGGTTAAGCCCCGAGACCTAGCCTCGGGGCTTATTATTTGGTTGATGCCACAACGGGCAAGGAGAAAGGAACCATGATTCTGGAACTGGACCGGGACCTGACGCTGGAGGGCAAGGCGGATCTCATCCGCAAGCTGAAGGCCAAACGCTGCGACTGCCGGGAGCTGCCGCCGACCGAGGCGGAACGCATCGGCATTCTCGGGAAGCCCGGGGTCGGAGAGGATGAGCTGCGGCGGTTTCCGGGAGTCGCGAAGGTGGTTCGCGTCAAGACTCCCTACAAGCTGGTCGGACGGGAGATGCACCCGCAGGATACCCGGGTGCGGGTGGGCGACGTGGTCATCGGGGGGGAAAACATTGCCGTGGTCGCCGGACCCTGTGCGGTCGAAAGCCTGGAGCAGACCCTCACCATCGCCCGGGAGGTCAAGAAGGCCGGCGCGGTCTTGTTCCGCGGGGGGGCGTTCAAGCCGCGCACCTCGCCCTATTCGTTCCAGGGCATGGAGGAACAGGGCCTTAAAATTCTGGCCGAGGTGCGCGAGGCGCTCGGCATCCGGGTGGTCACCGAGATGACCTCCCCGTCCCAAGCCGACCTGATGATGAAGTACATCGACGTCGTCCAGATCGGCGCCCGCAACATGCAGAATTTCGAGCTGCTCAAGTGCGCGGGCCGGATGGGCAAACCCGTCCTGCTCAAGCGCGGGCTGGCCGGGACGATCGAAGAATGGCTCATGTCCGCCGAATATATCCTCGCCGAAGGCAACAGCCAGGTGGTGCTCTGCGAGCGCGGCATCCGCACCTTCGAGCCCTACACCCGCAACACGCTCGACCTGTCCGCGATTCCGGTGCTCAAGAAGCTCACGCACCTGCCCATTGTGGTGGACCCGAGCCACGCCACCGGCATGCGCGAAAAGGTCAGCCCCATGGCGCGCGCGGCCGTCGCCGCCGGCGCGGACGGCCTGATGATCGAAGTGCACCACGATCCGGAGCACGCGCTCTCGGACGGCCCCCAAAGCCTTTACCCGCACCAGTTCCGCCAGCTCATGCGCGATATCTACGTCATCGCGCCCGTCATCGGCAAGCAGCTCGATTTCGCCCATCTCGACCGGGTGCAGCTGATCGAACGCAAGCGCCGGACCGGGACCGCACGGCGGCGCGCCGCCTTCGTGGGCCGCATCGGAACCTTCAGCCACAAGGCCTGCCTGCAATACTTCGGCGATGCGGCCGAGGCGGTGCCGATGCCGACCTTCCAGTCCATCTTCGAAGCCGTCAAAACCGGAGCGGTCGACAATGGGATCGTACCCCTCGAAAACTCGCTTTCCGGCAGCATCCACGAGAACTACGACCTGCTGCGCGAATACGATCTGCGCATCATCGGTGAAATCAAGATCCGCATCCTGCACAACCTGCTCGCCAAGCCCGGCACCGACCTGGCGGCGGTCCAGCGGGTGCTCTCGCACCCCCAGGCGTTCGAGCAGTGCCGCCAGTTCCTGGAGCAGCACAGCTGGGAGCTGGTTGCCGTCAGCGACACGGCGGGCGCGGCCGAGCGCGTGAGCGCCTCCGAGGGCACCGGAGATGCAGCCATCGCCAACATCGCCGCAGCGGAGGCCTACGGGCTGACCGTCATCGCCGAGGGCATCGAGACCAACCCGCGCAACTACACGCGGTTTGTGGTCGTCGGCCGGGAGGCTATCGAACCCCGCCCGGCCGCCAAGACATCGCTCATCTGCTCGGCGCGCAACGAGCCCGGCGCGTTGTTCGCCATCCTGCGCGTCTTCGCCGACAACCAGATCAACATGATCAAGCTGGAGTCCCGGCCGATCCCCGGCGAACCCTGGAAATACATGTTCTACATCGACCTGGAGGCCGACTTGGAGTCGCCGGAGCTAACGGCGGTGCGCCAGGAAATCACCGATCGGAGCGAATATCTCAAAATTCTAGGTTGTTATTAAACGATTGGCTGCACACCTGTTTATCAATCTAGACTATTGATCGCAGCTGGCCCTCGTGGCATATTCCAGCAAACCTGATAAGGATCGTCGGACGGTCGTTCGGAAAATGAAAACCGCCCCTCAACGAGGTTGGCATGGATGCGGTACGCGAGCTGGTGCAACGCTCTAAGGAGCAAGTGATTGCTTTCCGTCGGGACCTGCACCGCATTCCCGAAACCGGCTTCAAAGAGGCCAAGACGTCCGCCTATGTGGCCGAAACGCTCGCAAAGCTGAACCTCGACGTTCAGACGGGAATCGCCACGCACGGCGTGGTCGGCCTGCTCAGGAGCGGACAGCCGGGGCCCACCCTGATGATCCGGGCCGACATGGATGCGCTGCCGATCGCCGAGGAAACCGGCCTGCCTTTCGCCTCGACGCATCCCGGCTGCATGCATGCCTGCGGGCACGATTCGCACATGGCCATGGCGCTGGGTGCCGCATCCGTTCTCCGTGAGCTCACGGACCGTTTCAGGGGCAATGTCAAATTCGTCTTTCAGCCGGCCGAGGAGGGCCCGGGCGGCGCCCAGCCGATGATTGCGGCGGGCGTCATGGAAAATCCGACGGTGGACTATTGCCTCGGATGCCATTTGTGGGCCGAACGCCCCGAGGGGCATATCGGGATCCGGCCCGGTGTATTCATGGCGGCCATGGACCGATTCGACATCAAAATCACCGGCAAGGGCGGCCATGGCGCCCAGCCGCACCTGTGCGTGGACGCGCTGGAGGTCGGCACCCAGGTGGTGGCGGCGCTCCAGCGCATCGTCAGCCGCCACATCGACCCGATCGAGCCGGTCGTGGTCACGGTGGCCAGCTTTCACGCCGGCACGGCCTTCAACATCACGCCGGCCGAGGCCGTCATGAGCGGAACGACCCGCACCTTCAACGCCGAGATTTGGAAGTCCTGGAGAGGCCGCATCGACCGGGTTGTCCGGGGCGTCTGCGAATCCATGGGCGCTGGCTATGAACTGAATTTCAGCTGGGGCTACCCGCCGACCGTCAACGATGCATCCATGTCCGAGGTCGTCCGACGCTGCGCCGTCCAGGTGGTCGGTGAGGAGCGCGTCGTCGTGCCCGACCTCACCATGGGCGGCGAGGACATGTCGTTTTATCTGCAGCGGGCTCCGGGCTGCTACTATTGCATCGGCGTCGGCCGAGAGGGCGCCGCCCCCCTGCACCATCCGAAGTTCGATTTCAAGGAGGATCTGATGCTGCTGGGCGTTGAAACCCATTGCCGGGTCGCGCTGGATGTCTTGAGCCCGAAAGGCTAAATACTCAGAATCTACCATGTGATGGAGGAGGATCCTGTGGACCTTGTCAAATGGAGGAACGTCGAAGACGTCAAGATCGCCAAATTTCCGTACAAGGGCCAGCCCTTGGACGTAAAGGGCATCAGTGTGCGCTGGTTGTCGAAGTTCGGCGACGACGGCACCGGCTACCCGGAATACGGCCTGCGCCTGTTCACGGCCCAGCCCGGAGGAGAGATTCCGATTCACAACCACTTTTATATCCAATCCATGTATATTCTGAGCGGCCGCTTCGAGTGCTATCAGTTCGATCCGAAAACCGATCAGAAGACGATGAGCTGCATCGCCGAGGCCGGCGACACGGTGGTGGTGCCCAGCCTGGAGCCGCACGGGATGCGCAATCTGAGCGACACGGAACCGGCAACCTTTTTGTGCTGCATCTGCAACGTCTACGAGAAGGATGCCGTGTAAGATCAACCAGCGAACACATGAATGGGAGGCTGCCATGTTAAAAAATGCGATCGCGACGATCATTCTGATGGGGTTAATCCTGGCCGGCGGCGGTCCGGGCGCGGCCCAGGCCGCCGGCGGTGTGAAGATCGGGCTGTCGGCCCCGCTGACCGGGGATTGGGCCGAGTACGGCAACGACTTCAAACGATCCGTCACCATGGTCATCGACAAGATCAATAAGGAAGGCGGCATCAACGGCAAGAAGCTGGAGCTGGTCATCGCCGACAGCCGCGGGGACGCCAAAGAGTCGGTGCTGATCGCCGAAAAGTTCGTGGCCGATCCCGACGTCATCGCCCAGATCGGCGACTTCAGCAGCTCCAGCACCATGGCGGCGGCGCCGGTCTACGAACAGGCCAAGATGGTCCAGATCTCGCCCACCGCCTCGCATCAGGACTGGACCAAGAAGGGCGAGTTCATGTTCCGCGTCGTAGCCACCCAGGGCTATGAGGGACCCTACAACGCCCGCTGGGCGGTCAGCGACCTGAAAAAGAAAAAGATCGCTACGATCTACATCAACAACGACTGGGGCGTGGACGCCAATAAATATTTCGTGGGCGAGGCCCGGAAGCTCGGTGCGGAGATCGCGGCTGAAGAGGCGTTCACGCCCGGCGAAAAGGACTTCAGCGCCATCATCTCCAAATTGAAACGCCTGGAGCCGGACCTGGTCTACATGCCGACTTTCTATGCGGATTTCACGGCCATCATGAACCAGGCCGAGCGCGCGCGCTTCAAGCCGACCGTGCTGGCCAACAGCTCGCTGTTCTCGGTCAAAACCCTGGAGATGGGCGGCAAGGCCGTTGAGGGAACGATGATCCCGGTCAACTATTTCAGCAGCGACCCCCGCCCGGCCGCCCAGAATTTCACCAAGGACTACAAGGCCCTTTACGGCGCCGACCCCAATCAGTTCGCCGCCCTGGCCTATGATGCGGCCGGGCTGCTGACGGCGGCCCTCAAGGCGGTGGGCACCGACAGCCGCGCCAAGGTGCGCGAGGGCCTGCTCGGACTCAAGGGGTACGAGGGCGCCACCGGACCCATCTCCTACGCCGAAGGCCGCGACCCGGCCAAGCAGCTGGTGCGGATCATGATCAAAGACGGGCAGTGGGTGTTGTATAAGCCGTAGGCGGAGTCCTCAGCGCTGCCACCGATTTCGGAGTGGTGACGCGATATCAACTGGAATTAACCAGGCAGGGTCCAAGGGTTCGAGGGTTCAAGTGGGGAGAAGAACTTTCCTTTCCGCTCGACCCCTTGACCCCTTGACCCCTTTTCCCTTTATGCCTTCTTTCATATTCGAACAGTTCATCAACGGTCTGACCCAGGGCAGCGTCTATGCCCTGCTGGCCCTGGGTTTCACCCTGATCTTCGGCACCCTGCGCATGGTGACCTTCGCGCACGGCGAAGTCTATATGATCGGGGCGTACGTCGGCTTTGAGATCATCCGCCTGCTCCACCCCAACTTTCTGCTGGCTCTGGGTGCGGCCCTGGCCGCCACCGCCGTCCTGGGGATCCTGGTCGAGATCCTCGCATTTCACTTCCTGCGCAACGCGCCGCACGCCACCTCGCTGCTGGTCACCATCGGCATATCGATCCTGCTCGTCAACCTGGCCCAGAAGCTCTGGGGGCCGGAGACCCAGTCGATTCCCTTCAGCCTTCTCGACCGCCTCGGCGATTTTGAGATCAACGTCGGCGGAATCTACATTACCTTTCTGCAGATGGCGGTTCTGGGGGTCACCCTCGTGTTGATGCTGGTGCTTTATTGGGTCATCAACCGCACCAAGCTCGGCATGGTCATCCGTGCGACGGCCCAGGACTACGAAGCGGCCTATGCCATGGGAGTCAACGTCAACCGGATCTACATGGCGGCCTTCGCCATCGGCTCGATGCTCGGCGGTGTGGCCGGCGTGCTGGTCGGGGTGTACTACAATCTGTTTTACCCGACGATGGGCGGGCTTTACGGACTTAAAGCCTTCAGCGCCAGCGTCGTCGGCGGGCTGACCAGCCTGCCGGGAGCGGTGGTGGCCGGGCTGATGATCGGACTGGTCGAGATCTTTTCGGTCGAGTTCGGGGCCTCCAACTTCCGGCACGTCTTCTCGTTCGTCTTTATGATCCTGATTTTGCTGTGGCGGCCGGGGGGGCTTTTGGGCGGCAAAGAAATGGCGCACACCCGCGGCGATTGATGCGATGACATTCTAATAGAGCCAATTTCGGCGTTGCGCTTCGTCTCACTCTCGCTGCGGCGTACCAATAGTACGCCTCGCTCGGCGAGACTCGCGCGCCTTGAACTTGGCTCTATTAGAAAGTCATCGAAGCAAATAGCGTTTTATGGAAACACGAATCATGCGCGTCTTTAAACCCATACTGGCCAACTCACCGCTCCTGCTGATCGTCGCAGCTTTCGTTGCGGTGCCGCTCTTCATCACCAACACGTACTACCTCCAAGTGCTGGTATTCATCGGCATCTACGCCATCCTGGCGCTCAGCCTCAACCTGCTCAACGGCTACGTGGGGCTGTTGTCCATCGGACACGCCGCCTTCTATGCGATCGGAGCCTATGCTTCGGCCAAGCTGACCATCGATCTGCAGCTGCCGTGGGTGTTGGCGCTGGCCGGAGCCGGCGCGGTCGCCGGCGGCTTCGGCTACCTGATCGCCAAACCGACCCTGCGCCTTTCCGGCATTTACATGACGCTGGCGACGCTCGGGTTCAACATGATTCTGTTCCTGGTGCTGCAGAACTGGATGGGCTTCACCAACGGCCCGCTCGGAATCATGGACATTCCGCCGCCGTCGATCTTCGGCGCCGTGCTGGGCTCGCGGCTGCAGTACTATTACCTGATTCTGATCCTGGTGCTGCTGACGGTCTTCAGCATGCACCGGCTGACGACCTGCCGTTTCGGCCGCGCTTTGGCCGCCATCCGCGAAAACGAGCTGGCCGCCGAGGCCACGGGCGTGGACACCACCCGTTACAAGATCCAGGCCTTTGTGCTGGCGGCGGGCTACGCCGGCATCGCCGGTAGCTTCTACGCCCACTTCGTGAAGTACATCAGCCCGGACAGCTTCACGATCAACGAGTCGTTCATCCTGCTCGCCATGCTGGCCTTCGGCGGCCAGGGCAATCTGCTCGGCCCGATGGTGGGGGCAGCGGCCTTGATCCTCATTCCGGAAGTCTTCCGCCCGCTGCAGGAATACCGCATGTTCGTCTACGGCGGGATCCTCATCGTCATGATGCTGGTGCGGCGCCAGGGGCTCTTGGGGGGCCGCTCCTACCGCCTGCGGCTCACCCGGTTCGACCCGCCTCCCGCCAGAGTCTATCAACGCGGGGACAAGTTTCTACCGGAGGGCTGAGCCATGGCGCTGCTGCAGATCGAGGCGGTCACCAAGGAATTCGGCGGCCTGAAGGCCCTCCATGCGGTGTCCCTGCACCTCGACGAGGGGGAGATCGTCAGCCTGATCGGACCCAACGGCGCCGGCAAGACCACGCTTTTCAACTGCATCACCGGCACCATGCCGCCCGACCGGGGATCGGTGCGCTTCAATGGAGAGGAAATCGTCGGGCGGCCCGCCCACGAGGTGGCCCGCCGCGGCATCAGCCGGACCTTCCAGCACATTCGGGTGTTCGGCCAGATGACGGTGCTCGAAAACGTCATGGTCGGCCGGGACTTCAGGGGGCGGACCGGGATCTTCAGCGCGCTGCTGCGGCCGCCGCGGGTCGGCCGCGAGGAGGCCGAAAACCGCGAGCGCTGCCTGGAGGTTTTGTCCCTCTTCGGCGAGCGGCTGCTGCCGCGCCTGAACCAGCCGGCTCGGGAGCTCTCCTACGCCAACCGCCGCCGGCTGGAGATCGCCCGGGCGCTGGTGTCCGGCCCCCGGCTCATTCTGCTCGACGAGCCCACGGCCGGCATGAATCCCCATGAAACCCAGCAGATCGTGGACCTCATCCGCCTGATCTGCGAACGCGGCCACAGCGTTCTGGTGATCGAGCACAAAATGAAGGTGGTCATGACGGTGTCGGATCGGATCGTGGTTCTCGACCACGGCGAGAAAATCGCCGAAGGACCGCCCGCGGCCATCGCCGCCGACCCGACGGTCATCGACGCCTACATGGGAGGGCGCCGGCGTGCTTCAGCTGACTGACGTGGACACGTTCTACGGGCCGATCCAGGCGC
Source organism: uncultured Desulfatibacillum sp. (assembly GCA_964427375.1). Lineage (GTDB taxonomy): Bacteria > Desulfobacterota > Desulfobacteria > Desulfobacterales > SpSt-501 > SpSt-501. Next base: position 29,592 of record CAYRUF010000052.1, read on the forward strand.
TGCGGAATGTGTCCCTGACCGTCCAGCCGGGCGAAATCGTGTCGCTGCTCGGCGGCAACGCCTGCGGCAAATCCACCACCATGAAGACCATCCTCGGTCTGGTGCGGCCGAAGCGGGGAACGGTGGAATTCCTCGGCCGGCGCATCGATCGGCTGCCGTCCTCGGAGATCGTCCGGTCCGGGATCGCACCGGTGCTGGAGGCGCGCCGCCTGTTTCCGTATCTCACCGTGCGCGAAAACCTGCTGATGGGCGCCTACACCCGCCGGGACGCCGACGGGATTCGGGACGATACCGAACGCATGCACGCGCTGTTTCCAGTAGTGAAAGAGCGCAGCCGCCAGTTGGCCTCGACCTTGAGCGGCGGCGAACAGCAGATGGTGGCCATGGCCCGGGCCCTCATGGCCCGGCCGCGGCTGCTGATCATGGACGAGCCGTCCATGGGGCTGTCGCCGCGCTACGTCGACAAGGTCTTCGAGGTCATTCAGACGATCAACCGGAAAGAGGGCGTGGCCGTACTGATCGTCGAGCAGAACGCAAACATGGCGCTGACCATCGCCAGCCGCGGGTACGTGCTGCAGACCGGCGAGATCGTCCTGCACGACACCGCTGAAAACCTGAAGAACAACCCGCTCATGCAGAAGGCGTATCTGGGAGTTGCTTAAAGCCAAAAGCTCAAAGAAGTTTTAAGTTTTACGTGTTACGTGTTAAG
>CAYRUF010000053.1:0-29863 GCA_964427375.1 uncultured Desulfatibacillum sp.
TCTCGTTCTCGGCCGAATCCGGGACCCTCTTCACGCATACCAGAATCTCCATCGTTTCCCTCCCGTATATCTGAAAAACGTTGTCCCGTTGACCCGTTGGCCCGTGTACTCGCTACCGTCGAATCCTCCGGTGAACGGGTGCACGCGCAAACGGGCTAACCCTATTCATGCCTCTCAATATGACGGTCGATCAATTCGCTGAGATCCACCGCTTCCATCTTTCCCTCCAGCCCCGCCACCTTGATCGCGTCCTCGATGTTGACGAGGCAGAAGGGGCAGGCGGTGACGATCACGTCCGCACCGGCGGCCTGGGCCATTTTCACCCGAACCACACCCATGCGCATCTCCTCCTCGGGCTCGTAGAAGAGCATCAGCCCGCCGCCGCCGCAGCAGAAGGAGCGGTCGCGGCAGTCGCCGCTCATCTCCGCCCGCCGGATCCCCGGGATGGCGTCGATGGCCTGCCGCGGAGCGTCGTAGAGCGCATTGTGGCGCCCGAGGTAGCATGGGTCGTGATAGACGTAGGTCTTGCCGTCCTCGACGGGTTTGAATTTGAGCCGGCCGCTCTGAACCCCGCCGACGATGACCTCGCTGATGTGCTGGACCGGCGGCAGATTCTGGTAGTCCTTTTTGAGCGCGTTGTAGGCGTGCGGATCGCTGGTCACGATGCGTTTGACCTCGGCCGCCTGGATGGTTTCGGTGTTGTGCTCCTTCAAGGCCTGGAAGAGCATCTCCTCGCCGAAGCGCCGCACCTCGTGCCCGCTGTCCTTCTCGTCCTTGCCGAGCACGCCGAACTCGACCCCCGCCGCGCACAGGATGCGCGCGGTGGCCTGGGCGATCTTCTGCATGCGGTCGTCATAGGAGGTGATGCTGTCGACGAAGTAAAGGGTCTCGGCCGCTTCGCCCTTTTCGAAGAGCTTCACCCGGCAGCCCTCGCCGACCCCGGCGGCCCAGTCCGCGCGCTTCTTCTCCATCTTGCCCCAGGGGTTGCCGCGTTTCTCCAGCGCGGAGAGGGGCTTCTGCAGCGACTGCGGCACCATGCCCTCGTCCACCATGCCGCGGCGCAGGTCTACCATTTTGTCGATGTATTCGATCCCGAGCGGGCATTCCTGCTCGCAGGCGCCGCAGGTGGTGCAGGACCAGATCTCGTCCTCGCTGTAGATGCCGCCGATCAACGCAGCGGACTCGGCGGGTTGTCGGCCCCAGAGCGGGTAGCGCTGAAAGCACCAGTCGCGGGCCTTGATGGAGATGAACCGCGGCGAGAGCGGGCGCTTCACGCGGTTGGCCGGGCAGCGGTCCGAGCACCGGCCGCAGTCGGCGCAGGAGTAGAAATCCAGCATGTGCTTCCAGGTGAAGTCTTCGAATTGTTTCACCCCGAAGGACTTGAGTTCGTCGAGCTGGCTTTCGTTCACGCCGTGGCGCACGGGCTTCACCGTGCCGGCGTCCAGGCGCATGAAGAAGACATTGAAAATCGATGTGATCACGTGGAAGTGCTTGCCCATCGGCAGGAAGCACAAAAAGAAGAAAAAGGTCAGGTCGTGGATCGTGTAGGCCGCGAGGTGCAGCCCCTGCAGCGCCGGCAGCGAAGCGCCGTCCAGCAGGTGGCGGAAGAACCATCCCAGCGTCAGCGGGGACAGGAAGTGGGCCGGCTGGCCCTGGGCGGCCTGGGCCGCGACCAGGCTGGCATCGAACAGGCTTTCGCTCACGAGCAGGGTGCCGATGAGCCCCAGCACGAAGATGGCCTCGGGGGTGTGGTCCTTGCCGTAGCGCTCGGGAACGGCGTAGCGCGCCGGTTTGAACGCCAGCCGCCGGACGGCGAGAATCACGGCGCAGACGAACACGGCCGTACCGGCATAGTCCTTGAGAACGCTGTAAAGGTGGCCGAAAGTGCCGCCGAACCCCGGCAGGGTGAACCCGTCGACGAACCCGAGGATGACCAGCTGGGTGGATCGGGCGGCGAGCGTCAGAAAGCCGAAGAAGACGATGATGTGCAGCACGCCGGCCAGAAGATAGCGCGGATGCCGCCACTGGGCGAGCCAGACTTTCAACACGGCCCGGATGCGTTCCGGATAGCGGTTGAAGCGCGGATCCGGTGCCGCCTGCAAGAGCGGTGCGATGCGATGCCGCATGATATAGGCGAAGACCCCGATCCCCGCCAGGGGGATGAGGATGAAAAGCATCTTGGCCGGTATTCCAAAAAACGACGCGGTAGCGGGCGAGATCAAAGCCGGCTGCATAGGTCTCCTTTCCACTTCAGGCGACGCCGGCCCGGGCGGAGGGCCGGCGTCCATAAGCGGGTGTCGTATAGCATGAATAGCGCCTTCGGACAATGGGGGGCTGCCGGCGCAACCGCATTATTTCCCGCCGAAGGCGTCCTCCGGAATCTCCACGGCGGCGCTGTTCGCGTTCAGAATCGCCTTCATCTTGCCGAAGGTCACCGGCAGGATCGTGTGCGTGAAAAATTCGATGCTCTTGATCTGGCCCTCGTAGAACAGCGCATCCTTCTCCTTGGCGCCGGCAGTCAGTTTTTCGGCGGCAATGCGCGCCCGCCATAAGAGCATCCAAGCGATCACCATGTCCCCGCACACCTCGAGGAACGGATGGGCGAAGGCGAAGGCCGTGAGCGCCTTTTCGGACATGGCGCTGGCGCCCATGTGCATGGCGACCTCCGCCAGCTTGTTGATCATGCGCTCAACGTTCTCGGCGAAGGGCGCCGTGCGCGGAACGGCCTTGGCGGCGGCCAGCACGGCCTGAATCTCGCCCAGCAAATCCATCATGGGCCGGCCCTTGTTCTGGCCCAGCTTGCGGCCCAGGAGATCCATGGCCTGGATGCCGTTGGTGCCTTCGTAGATCGGCGTGATCCGGCAGTCGCGCAGCAGCTGCTCCATGGGATACTCCCGGATATAGCCGTAGCCGCCGTAGACCTGAATCCCCAGGTTGCAGACCTCGCAGGCCTTCTCCGTGACATACCCCTTGGCAATCGGGATCAGGAAATCGATCATGCCCTGGTATTTGGCCTGCTCTTGGGGACTGGCGGCCGTGGCTTTGCGGTCCTCCAGGTGGCCGACGTAATAGAGCAGGCTGCGCATGCCTTCGACGTGGACTTTCATCAGCATCAGCATGCGGCGCACGTCCGGGTGCTGGATGATGGGCACCGACGGGGCGCTCTTTTCCAGAGCCGATAGGAGGTGCCGTCCCTGGATGCGCTCGCGAGCGTAGTTCACGGCGTACATATATGCCGGGCTCGCGCAGGCCAGGCCTTGGGTGCCCACCAGCAGCCGGGCCTCGTTCATCATCAGGAACATGGCGCGCATGCCCTTGTTTTCCTCGCCGAGCAGCGTTCCCCGGCAGCGCCCCTTGCTGCCGAGCGCCATGGAACAGGTGGCATTGCCGTGGATTCCCATCTTCTCCTCGATGCCGGTGCAGACGATGTCGTTCGGCTCGCCGAGGCGGCCGTCGTCGTTCACCCAGATTTTGGGCACCAGGAAGAGCGAAATCCCGCCGGTCCCGGCCGGCGCACCCTCGATGCGCGCCAGCACCGGATGAATGATGTTCTCGGCCAGGTCGTGCTCGCCGGAGGAAATAAAAATCTTATTGCCGGTGATGGAATAGGTGCCGTCCGGATTTTTTACGGCGGACGTCGTCAGGGCGCCGACATCGGATCCGGCTTCAGGCTCCGTCAGCAGCATCGTGCCCGTCCATTGGCCGGTATACATTTTTTTCAGAAAGAGCTTTTTCTGTTTTTCGGTTCCGAAATGCTCCACCAGTTTTCCCGCGCCGTGGGTGAGCCCGGCGTACATCATGAAAGCGAAATTGCCGCCGTTCAGATAGTCGGCGGCGGCCATGGCCACCGCCCGCGGCATGCCCTGCCCCCCCCATTCGGGGTCTTCGGTCATGGCCAGCCACTCGCCTTCTTTAAAGGCTTTCCAGGCTTTGTGAAACGATTCGGGAACGGAAACCCGGCCGTTTTCAAACCGCGCTCCCTGGCGATCGCCGTCTTTCTGGGTCGGCAGGATTTCCTTGACGGCCAGGTTGCGGGCCTCGGCAATGATGAGGTCCACGGCCTTGCGGTTGAATTCCGCAAAACGCTCGTGCTGGGCCAGTTCGTCCACCTTCAGCTGTTCATGAAGAACGAAATCGACGTCTCGGCGGTCGGCAATCAGTTGAGCCATTTCTCTCCTCTCCTTTCAAATCGTATCAGGTAAGCGTGCGGGTGCACCGATCCCCCGGATGAAAAGATCCGTGAGAGGATCGGCCATGGAAATTAAATCGTAGCTGCGGCCGGCGTGCAGCCAGGCGCCGATGGTCTCGTCCACCCCGCCGAGGATGAAGCGCTTGGCCAGGCCCAGGTAGATGTCACGGCGGATCAGCCCTTCCTGCTGGCCCTCCTCCACGATGTCCGAAATAATATCGTGGTACATTTTACCCATCTCGCGGATCTGGTCTTCGGCCAGACGGCTGATCTGGTGGGTCTCGACGTGGTAGACGATCGCCATATCGGGATCGCGCTGAAATTCGCCCAGGTGCACGCGCACGAGATTGCGCAGCTTCTCGAGGCTGTCCGCACCACGGGCGACTGCTTCGCGGAAACGATCGAAGACCTGCTTGGCCTTGAACCCGAAAAAATGGACCAATATGTCGTCCTTGTTCTTGAAATAAAGATAGATGGTTCCGTCCGCCACACCGGCTTCTCTGGCAATCTGAGAAACGGTTGACTGACGAAACCCCTGGCGGGCGAATATCCGGACAGCCGCTTCAAGAATCCGATGATATTTTGAATTCTTGTCTTTGGGTTCCTGCGCTTCCATCGGCATTTTCAAAGGCATTTTCAATAAAAATGAATGAATGTTCATTCATATATCATTTCAGTATAAACCTGTCAAGGAGGTTTTCATGTATTCAAAATAAAAATAGAATAATACTTTTTTTCTTCTAAAAAATTTTTAAAATACATATGAACAATTATTCATTAATTAAGCACAAAAAAACCTCCCCGACCAGTGTGAGTTCGGAGAGGCTTTTTTGTAGTATCTCGGATATCTTTAAAGTGTTACTTTAAGTATAGCCGGCGTTCGTATCTTGATTTAGAGTTGAATCACTCAAGAAACGACTGGCCTAGGCAGCATACCGGCGCGCTCCGCAATCTCCGGGACCCGGTGCTCCCACTCGATCGCCATCAAATGAACCCCGGCGACTCCTTTCATTTCCTTCAGCTCGGCGATTTGATCGAGCGCGATCTTGATGCCCTCTTCCGCCTGCTTGTCTCGGGCGACCCCCTGGAGACGGGCGATGATTTCGTCGGGAACATCCATGCCCGGCACCTTGGCCTTCATGTACTTGGCCATACCGAGGCTCTTCATGGGTGTGATGCCGGCCAGAATGAAGACCTTTTCGGTCAAGCCCATGTCATTGGCCTGGCGGATGAATTCGCGAAATTTGGGCATGTTGTAAATGCACTGGGTCTGGATGAAGTCGACGCCGGCCTTGACTTTTTTAGCCAGGCGATGAACCCGCCATTCGAACGGATCGGCGAAGGGATTGGAGGCGGCGCCGATGAAAATCTGGGGCCTTCCATCCACCTCGGTGCCGCTCAGAAACTTGCCCTCGTCGCGCATCTGCTTGACCATCCCGATCAACTGCATCGAGTCGATGTCAAAGACCCCTTTGGCCGTGGGATGATCGCCGAACTTGCAGTGGTCGCCGGACAAACAGAGCATGTTGCGGATGCCCAGGGCGGAGGCGCCGAGGATGTCGGCCTGCATGGCCAGCCGGTTGCGGTCGCGGCAGACCATCTGATAGTTGGGCTCGATGCCCTCTTGGATCAGAAGAAGGCTGGCGGCCCAGCTGGCCATTCGCACCACGGCGGTCTGATTGTCGGTAATGTTCACGGAATCCACCCGGCCCTTCAGATGTGCGGCCTTCTTGCGCACTTCGTCCGCATGAGCGCCCCGTGGCGGGCCCAACTCGCCGGTAAAGGCAAAATGCCCAGCTCTCAATACTTTTTCCAGATTGCTTCCCGATTTCATAGGTGCACCCTTCCGACCATTTGGATTGAGTAAGATCTGGCTTCAGGCCTTGGCGTTTCTTTCCGGTTTCTTGTAGCCGGGCTGGATCAGCGTTCGCGGGAGGGTGTCCACCCATTCCTGCGGGGCCGACAGCTCTAAAATGCAGTCCAGCCGCCCCTGCGCCTTCAGGCGGTCATAGATCGCGTTCCAGGCGCAGGGCTGATCGGCGCTGATTTCACAGCTGCCCCGGTTGGTTCCGCCGCAAGGGCCGTTGTAAAGGCCCTTGGCGCACATGGTCACCGGGCAGATGCCTCCGGTGATCCCGAGAACGCAGCGGCCGCAGGAGCGGCAGCGCTCCTCGTACCAGCCGACATCCTGGTTCACGGCCAGTCCGCAGGTGTCAACGGCCGGAAACACCGGCTTGTTCGGGAAACGCTCAGCCAAAAACTGGATGCCGACCCCGCAGGCCATGGAAACAAGGGCGTCATAGTCACCCACCGTCTTGTCCAACTGGGCCAGGTATTCGCGATCGCACTGGCGCTCGAGGGTGGTCGACCCCAGTTCGACGGGGTTGTCCTTGAGCCGTCGACCCATCTCGAGCTCGGCCGCTAGGACCGCCACTTCTTTTTCGCCGCCGGCCAGGCAGACGGCCACACACGTACCGCAGCCCACCAACAGGATTTTCTTGTAATCCTTGGTCAGATCCATGATCTCATCGAACGGTTTGCGCTTGGCTACAATCATTATACGCCTCCAGTGCGGCTAGTTGCCCTTGGGCTTTTGTTTCAGGGGGTTCGGGCCGAGCTTACGGATGTGCTCGGTCATCTCGGTGGCATAGGCGGCGAAGGTCGGGCCCTCGCCGGAGGACAGGTTGTACATCCGCACCCGGTCGGATTCCAGGCCGATCTCTTGCAGCAGCGCGCGCACGTGGTTGACGCGCTCGCGGCAGCGCAGGTTGCCTTCGTTGTAATGGCAGGTCCCCTCCAGACAGCCGACGCAGTAGACCCCGTCGGCTCCCTTCTGGATCGCCTGCAGCATGTGGATCACATCCACCTTGCCGGTACAGGGCACCAGGATGATCTTCACGTTGGGCGGGTAGTTCAAGCGCATCGAACCTGCCAGGTCCGCGGCCGAATACCCTCAATATTCGCAACAGAAGGCAATGATGTTGGGTTCGAACTCCGGCATCAGGCCACCTCCTCGCTCAGCAGCGCATCGATTTTGCAGATCAGCTGGTCATCTTCGTAGTAGCTCAGGCCGATGGCCTGCCGCGGGCAAACCGCCGTGCACACCCCGCATCCATGGCACAGGGCTTCGTTGATCTCGACGACTTTCTCCGTTGAATTGAATTGCGGAACCCCGAAGGGGCAGGACCGCACGCAGGTCAAACACTTGACGCAGTGGTCGGTGTCGAGCTTCGCGGTGATCGCAGACAGCTTGACCACATCCTTGGACAGCAGGGTCGCGGCGCGCGAAGCCGCGGCCTGGGCCTGGGCGATGGTCTCGGTGATCAGCTTGGGGCCATGGGCCGTTCCGCAGAGATAAACGCCCTCGCTCGGCATATCCACCGGTCGCAGCTTGACATGGGCTTCAATGAAAAACCCTTCCGGATTGCGGTTGAGTTTCATGATGCCGCTGATGTCGGCCGTGTCTGCGGCTGCCACGCCGGCGCTCAGCACCAGTCGGTCGGCGACGATCTCGATGTCCCGCTGCAGGACGGGATCCTTGACCCGCACGGCGATGCCGTCAGCAGCCGCCGTCGCCTGAGGCGCCGCATCCGGCTCGAAGCGGATGAAGATCACACCCTGGCGGCGAGCCTCGGTATAGAAATCCTCCAAATGCCCGTAGGTGCGCATGTCCCGGTAAAGGACGTAGACCTGCGCCTCGGGGTTGACCCGCTTCAGATGCAGGGCGTTCTTGACCGCGTTCTGGCAGCAGATGCGCGAGCAGTTTTCGTTCTGTTCATTGCGCGAACCCACGCACTGGATCATGACCACGCTTTGCAGCTCTCCGGCCTCCTTTTTTCCGAGCAGATCGCCGAACTCCACCTGGGTCATCACCCGGGGGTCCTCCCCATACAGGTATTCCTTGGGCCGGTACTCGCCCGCGCCGGTCGCTACGACAATCGCACCGTGCAGGATGGTCTGGGGGCTGCCGTCCGTTCCGGCTTGCACCGTGGTGACGAAGTTGCCCTTGAAGCCCTCGAAAGCCGTGATGCGGGCATTGGTGAAGACCTGTATCTGCGCACTGGCGCGAACCTCTGCGGTCAATTGTTTCAGGTAGGCCTGAATGTCGGCGCCCTCGATGGTATGATGCAAACGGCGCGCAAAGCCGCCCAGTTCGCTTTCTTTTTCGACCAGTGCCACGGGAAAGCCCTGTCGGGCCAGGGCAAGCGATGCATTCATGCCGGCGATGCCACCGCCGATGACGAGCGCGCGTTTGGTGATCGATACCTCTTTGGTCTTGAGGGTCTTCAGAGTGGCCGCCCGCGCGACCGACATGCGCACCAGGTCCCGGGCCTTGCGGGTGGCGGCCGAATGGTCGCCGGCATGCACCCAGGAATCCTGGTTGCGGATGTTGGCCATTTCGAACAGATAAGGGTTCAGCCCGCAGGCCTCCAGAGTTTCCATGAACATCGGCGCGTGCGTCTTGGGGCTGCAGGACGCCACCACCACGCGATTGAGCTTGTGCTCCTGGATCTTCTCCTTGATCTTCTCCTGCGTGTCCTGGCTGCAGGTAAAAAGGTTTTCATCGGCAAACACCACTCCGGGCAGCGTCTCGGCGTATTGGCGGATGGCGGGCACATCCACCACCCCGCCGATGTTGATGCCGCAGTTGCAGACAAATACCCCGATGCGCGGAGCTTCCTCGGTGACGTCCATCTCCTCGGGCAGCTGGATTTTCTGGATATCCGTACCTCGAGCCGCAGCCAACTCCCCGGCGGCCATGGCCGCCGCAGCGCTCGCTTCGGTAACGGACGCCGGAATGTCCTTGGGGCCCTGGAACACGCCGCAGGCAAATACGCCGGGCCGCGAGGTTTCGACCGGTTTGAATATCTCCGAATCGGCGAACCGTGAGGGTTTCAGCTCGACCCCCAGCCGGCCGGCCAGATCAACGGTATCCTTCGAGATCTGCAGCCCGACGGAGAGCACCACCAGGTCGAACTCCTCGACTTGGATTCCCCCGGATTCATCCACGTAACGCAGCGACAGGTTGCCGGTCTCGGGCAGGACGTCGACCGAGTGCACCCGCGAGCGCACGAAGCGGATGCCTTCCTTGACGGCGCGGTTGTAGTATTTCTCGTAATCCTTGCCGAAGCTGCGGATGTCCATGTTGAAGATCGTGCAGTCCAGGCCGCCGTGGGCGTGCTCCTTGGCGATCATGGCGTCCTTCATGGCGTACATGCAGCACACCGAGGAGCAATAGCTGTTGCCGCACTGGTTGGTGTCGCGCGAACCGATGCACTGCAGCCAGGCGATGCGCTTGGGCTCCTGGTCGTCCGAAAGCCGTTTGAGGTGCCCCATGGTGGGCCCGGTGGCGCTCAGAATGCGCTCGAATTCCAGGCTGGTCAGCACGTTGGGACTCGTGCGGTAGTGATAGATGTTCTCGAGTGGCGAGGGGTCATAGGGATCGGAACCCGGACACAGAATCACCGAGCCGACCTGAATTTCAAGTGTCTCGGGCAGCTGGGTATGGTCCACGGCCTTGGCCAGGCAGGCCTTGACGCACTGGTAGCACTCCGAGCAGATCCCGCAGCGCAGGCAGCGCTGGGCCTCGGCGCGCGCCTCGGCCTCGTCGTAGCCGAAGGAGACCTCCAGGAAGTTGCACTCCCGCGCCGCCGGGTCCAGACAGCGCACCGGCACCCGGGCGTGCTTGGCTTCACCGGCCGTTTCCGGCTTGACGTGCTCCCAGTCCTTCTCGCGGCCTTCGCGCAGGTCCAGCCCGTTGATGTAGCGGTGGATGCTCTCGGCCGCCTCCTTGCCGCTCGCCACCGCCTCGACCACGGACTTCGGACCGTAGAAGGCATCGCCGCCGGCAAACACCCCCTCGATGTTGGTCTGCAGCGTCACCGGATCGGCCTGCAGACCCCCCGGCCGGGTGAACGCTAGGCCCTGCCCCTCCAGATCGCTGCGGTCGGTGCTCTGGCCGATGGCGATGATCACCGTGTCGGCGAACATCGGGGTGCAGACGCTCTCGTCGTACTGGGGGTTGAAGCGTTGGTTCTCGTCGAACACCGCCGTACAGGTCTTGAACTCGATGCCCGACACGCGCTTGGCCTTGTCGATAAAGAAGGACTTGGGCCCGAAGCTGTTGACGATCGTGATGTCGCTTTCGAGGGCCTCCTGGATCTCGTGCGCCCAGGCCGGCATCTCCTCGCGCCGCTCCAGGCAGACCATGGTGACGTTCTTGGCCCCCAGCCGCTTGGCGGTCAGCGCCACGTCCACGGCCACGTTGCCGCCGCCCACCACCAGCACGTCCCGGCCGATTTCGACCTTCTTGCCCAGGGCCGCATCCCGCAGGAAGTCCACCCCCTGCAGCACGCCCGCGGAATCCTCGTTCTCCACTCCCAGCCGCCGGCCGCCGTGCAGCCCGATGGCCAGGAACACGGACTGGAAGCCGTCCTGCTTTAGGCTCTCGAAAGTGATGTCCTTGCCGAAGGTGATCCCGGTCCGGATCTCGACCCCCATGCGCCGGATGACCTCGATCTCCAGATTCAGAATCTCCCGCGGCAGGCGGTAGGCGGGGATGCCCACGGCCATCATGCCGCCGGCCACCGGCAGCTTCTCGAAAACAGTCACCGAATACCCGCGCTTGGCCAGGTAATAGGCCGCCGTCAGGCCGGCCGGCCCCGAACCGATCACCGCCACCTTTTCGCTGCGCTTCTCCTCAACACCCGGCACCACCGGTTCGCCCCGGCTGCGCTCGTAGTCGGATAGGAACCGGTGCAGCTCGCGGATGGCGAGCGGCTGATCCACGTCGTTGCGCGTGCACATCTTCTCGCAGGGGTGATGGCACACCCGGCCGCAGACGCCTGGAAACGGATGCTCCTCGCGGAACAGATCGAGCGCTTCCTGGTACTTGCCCGCGTTGATCAGCGCAATGTAGCCCTGGATGCTCACGTGCGCCGGACAGGTCGCCTTGCAGGGCGCCGTCCCGCGCTTCTCGATGGCGTAGGCGCCCGGCATGGCCTGGGCATACTGCTTGAAAATCGCCTTGCGCCGGGAAAGCCCCTCGTCGTAGTCGTTGATGGTCTCGATCGGGCAGACCTTGGTGCACTCGCCGCAGCTCGTGCACCGGGCCGGGTCCACCAAACGGGGCTTTTTTTGGACGACGGCGGTGAAGTTGCCGGGTTCGCCTCTGAGTTCAACCAGTTCGGAATAGGTAAGCAGATCGATATTGGTGTGCCGGCCGACCTCGACCAGTTTGGGCGAGATCACTCACATGGCGCAGTCGTTGGTGGGGAAGGTCTTGTCCAGTTGGGCCATCAAACCGCCGACGGCCGGCAGTTTGTCCACCAGGTAGACCTTAAAGTCCGAGTTGGCCAGGTCCAACGACGCCTGCATGCCGGCAATTCCGGCTCCGACGACCATCACTGATCCGCTTTTAGCTCTTTTTGCTGATCCCATTTTTTCTCCTCAATTGGGGCAGACCCGTCAACGGCTGCCCATGGTCCCTGATGCCAGCCGGGCTCTGCCGCCGGCGAAACACGGATATCGGATATCGGTTCGAAACCCTGGTTGAATACCGTAGGCAAAGATGGGTATGGGGCCGGGAACGGTTATGGATTCATAGCGGCGATAGCGCACGACGCGTTTATTCATCCTGCAATTTCATCCGAGCCTGATGCCACAACGTGGCAAAAACATTAAGGTTGCGATTATGCCTGCAAACCATCAGTGTGTCAAGAAAATTTGAGTGGAAAAAAGCCAAGGATTTCCGAACGGTTTCAGCTGACATGGTAGGCCTTGAGTTTTCTGCGCAGGGTGTTCAAACCCAGTCCAAGCGCACGCGCTGTTCGCACCTTGTTGTGTCCCATTCTTTCATAGATGTCCAAGATGTGCTGTTTTTCGACATCCGCCAGAAGGAAGCTTCCGGTCTCGGCGGGCGGCGGTTTGCGCGCTCCGGCGGGTTTTCTTCTCCGCAGATGCTCCGGCAGGCAGTCGACCGTGATTCGTTGACCCTGCGCCAAATTGACCGCCGTCTGGATGATGGATTTAAGCTCGCGGATGTTGCCCGGAAACTCATAGCCCATTAATGCGGCCAACACATCGTCCTCCAACCGAAGGCTATCCCCGAACCCTCCGAGCTCTCCTAAAAAATGCTCGATCAGCAGGGGAATGTCCTCTTTACGCTCCTGCAAGGACGGCAGGTGCAGCCAGCTGCCGCGGATTCGATAATAGAGATCCCGGCGGAAGCGGCCGCTTTCGACCAGTTGATCAAGGTCCTCGTTGGTGGCCGCAACGAACCGAACGTCGGCTTTTTGCGATGCAGAAGAACCGACCGGCGTGAATTCGCCGTCCTGCAGCACTCGCAGCAGCTTGCCTTGCAAAAAAAACGGAAGGTTGCCGATTTCATCCAGAAAAAGGGTTCCGCGGTCGCAGTGCTTCAGATGGCCGCGGCGCTCCTTCTCGGCCCCGGTAAACGCGCCGCGGGTATGGCCGAAAAACTCGGCCTCGAACAATTCCGCGTTCAGCGCGGCCATGTTCAGCGGCAGAAACGGCCCAGCTGCGCGGGAGCTGGCGCGATGAATGGCTCGGGCCAGCAGTTCTTTGCCGGTGCCGCTTTCGCCGGTGATCAAAATCGGGACATCACTGGCCGCATGCAGCTCGGCTTCCTTCAGAATCCGCAGGAGGGAGGGGCAGCGGGTGAGAATCTCCCGAAACGCTTCCGGATGGGAGAAAACCGGCGGACGCCGGCTCTTCTCGATATGCAGGATATCCAGCAGCCGTTTGCGCTCCAGCGCGCGTTTTACGGCAAACAGCAGATCGTCTTCCGAAACCGGTTTGACGAGATAATCGTAAGCCCCCTGGCGCAGACACTGGACAGCCGTGCGGTCGTCGTTGACGGCCGTCACCATGATGCATTCCGTCGTCGGGCTGTATTTCTTGATCAGGTCCAGAAGGGCCTGGCCATCCATTTCCGGCATGCTCAGATCGATCAGCGCCACCTCGAATGCGCCGGACGCTTCAAAGGCGGCGGCCGCCGCGAGAGGATCGTCAAGGATAACGACCGATGAAAAACCTGCCGCGGCCAGTCGGGTTTTTACCAGCTCCAAATAGTCCCGGTCGTCGTCGACGACGATGATACGATGGCTCATGGCAGTGTCCAAGCAGGGATGCATGCCTTTGTTTTAACTGAAATGGATCCGCAGCGCCAGAAAAGCGTAGTCCAATTTGGCCCACTTCTGCAACCACTTAATATTCTGCTGGATTCCAAGAGCATACGCCATAATGGCATGCTCGGGCCTCTTTTTCAAGTAATTTAATGATTCAACATTTTATTGAAGAAATAAAATTAAGATATTGTAATTACTACAATAAAAATTTTTTGGACACAACGAAGACGATCGGGCATGCGGCTTGCTGAATAAACTTTACGGGGGAAAAACTCCCGTTTACGTCTCCGCCCTTCTCTGGCTCTACCAAACTAGTCTCAGTCGACGTTTAAGGAGGGTCCGGCCATGGCGTTGAAGGAAAAATTCGATGCAGGCAAATTTGCCATACTGGCTGAAATGGAGCCGCCCAAGGGCGTGGACGCTTCTGCCATGGTCTCACATGCCAAGCGTGTCAAGGAACGTGTGGACGCATTTCTCATCCCGGAAATGAACCATGCGGTCATGCGCATGAGCGCTCTCGGCGGGGCCATGCTGCTGCAGCGGGAAGGCATGGAAACCGTCATGCAGGTGTGCTGCCGAGACCGCAACCGCTTGGCGCTCCAGGGAGATCTTCTGGCAGCGGGCGCATGCGGCGTGGCGAATGTCGCCGTGGTCGACGGTGAAGATCCCAGCTACGGCGATCACCACCAGGCGCGGTCGGTCAACGACATCAGCACGCTGGAGCTCCTTAAGGCCATCCAGGGGCTCAAAGAGGGCCGGGATTTAGCCGGTGTGGAAATCGCCGGGTCGCCGGATTTTCTGGCCGGCGCCACCACCCACGCCGGGGCACGGGGCCGCTCCGCCGAACTGGAGGTTGAGGAGATGGAACGCCGCGCCGCGGCCGGCGCCCGTTTTTTCGTCACCCCACCGGTTTTCGATCCGGAATTGATCCAGCCGTTCTTACAGCGAATCGACTCGCGGCGGGTCGTTCTCATTCCGACCGTGCTGCTGCTGAAGTCATTGGGCATGGCCAGGTATATGGAGCGCAACATGCCGCATATTTTCCTGCCGCCCGCCATCATCGAGCGCATTCAGCGCGCGCCGGACAAGGTCCGGGAATGCGTGCGCATCGCGATCGAGCTGGTGTCAACTTTTAAAGCCCAGGGCGTTAAGGCCGTCATGCTGTCGACGCTGGGTTGGGAGCATAAGTTGGCGGAAATCGTTGAAGCGTTGTGACCCGGCAGGCGCCAAGCGCCCCTGCCCGACGTTTTATACCCAGCAAGAGGGGGCAAGATGGAACACAAGAGAGTCGATGAAATCAGCGCCGGTCCGGTGCCATCTGGAGGTTCTCCCGTCGGCGCCGTCATGGTGGTCGGCGGCGGGATCGCCGGCATCCAGTCCGCTCTGGACCTCGCCAACTCCGGCTATTACGTCTATCTGGTGGAGAAAACATCGGCCATCGGCGGGCTGATGTCTCAACTCGACAAGACCTTCCCCACCAACGACTGCGCCATGTGAATCGTCTCTCCCAAGCTGGTCGAGGTCGGCCGGCACAGAAATGTGGAGATCGTCACTCAGGCCGAGGTTCTAGCACTGGACGGCGGGCCGGGCCGTTTCACCGCAAAAGTCCGCCAGCATCCGCGCTATATCGACACCGCCAAATGCACCAGCTGCGGGGAGTGCGCCAAGGTCTGTCCGGTGCCGTTGCCGAACGAATACGACGAAGGGCTCTCCGTCCGGCGCGCGGCCTACAAGCGCTATGCCCAGGCCATCCCCGGGGCCTTCGCCATTCACAAGGCCGACAAGGCCCCCTGCCGCGCGGCCTGCCCGGCGGGGCTCAACGTCCAGGGCTACGTCCAGATGGTCAAGGAGGGGAAGTACCACGAGGCCCTCGAAATCATCATGGAAGATCTCCCGCTTCCCGGAGTCCTGGGACGCATCTGCCCCCATGGCTGCGAAGACGCCTGCCGCCGCGCGGAATTGGACGAACCCCTTGCCATCCGCGACCTGAAGCGGCTCGCGGCCGATCGGGTCGACCCGCGCGAAATCACCGTCTCCTGCGCGCCGCGCCGGCCGGAGACCGTCGCGATTATCGGCTCCGGACCGGCCGGGCTGTCCTGCGCCTATCATCTGGCGCGCCGGGGGATCCAGTCCACCATCTACGAAGCCCAGTCCAAGCCGGGCGGAATGCTGCGGGTCGGGATTCCGGCCCACCGCCTGCCTCGAGAGGTCCTTGACCGTGAGATCGAGGTGATCACTCAGCTGGGGGTCGAAATCAAGACCGACACCGCCCTGGGCCGCGAGGTCACCATCGACGGTCTCTTTGCCGCCGGCTTCAAAGCGGTCTATCTCGCGCTGGGCGCCCACAAGGGCATCGAGCTCGGCATCCCCGGCGAACGGGCCGACGGCGTACGCCAGGGAGTCGATTTCCTGCGCGAGGTCAACCTCTCCGGCATGACATGGGTCGGACGCCGGGTGGCCATCATCGGCGGCGGCAATGTCGCCATCGACGTATCGCGCGCCGCCGTCCGGCTCGGAGCCGAAGCGGTGAGCATCATTTACCGCCGCACCCGCACGGAAATGCCGGCCTGGGAAGAGGAAATCCGCGCCGCCGAGGCCGAGGGCGTAAAGATCACCTACCTGGCGGCGCCGCAGGAAATACTGGCCCATGAAGGGCGGGTGCAGGGGCTGCGCTGCATCCGCATGGAACTGACCGAGCCGGATTCCTCCGGCCGGAGGCGGCCGGTGCCGGTCCCCGGCAGCGAATTCGAGATGGCCTGCGACCAGATCATCCCGGCCATCGGCCAGCGTCCGGACCTGGCGGCGCTCGAAGACATCAGCGGATTGAGCTTCTCGCGCTTCGGAACGGCCGAGGCCGACCCGGTCACCTACGCCACGGGTCGACCGGGGGTGTTCGCCGGCGGGGATCTGCTGACCGGACCATGGGTGGCCATCGGCGCGGTTGCCGCCGGCAAGGAAGCGGCCGAGTCCATCCGGCGCTATCTGGACGGCTGCGACCTGGCCGCGGGCCGCGAACCGGTCAAGAACGAACACCCGCGCTACCGGCCGATCCCCCGCCAAGAACCCCGGCGGCCGCGGGCGCACATGCCCGAGCTGCCGGTGGCGCAGCGCCAGGGCAATTTCATGGAGGTGGAGCTCGGCTACGACGACGCCGCCGGCCGCGGCGAGGCCGGCCGCTGCATCAACTGCGGTTACTGCTGCGAGTGCCTGCAGTGCGTGGAGGCCTGTCTCGCCAAGGCCGTCGTCCATGACCAGAAACCGCTGGAGCGCGAGATCGAGGTGGGATCGGTCATCCTCTGCCCGGGCAGCAGCCCCTTCGACCCGTCCGCCATCGAAAACGTCTATCCCTACCGCAAGTGTCCCAACGTAGTGACCAGTCTGGAATTCGAGCGCCTGCTGAGCGCCTCGGGCCCGACGATGGGCCATCTGGTGCGGCCCTCCGACGGCAAGGAGCCGAAGAAGATCGCCTGGCTGCAGTGCGTGGGCTCGCGGGACATCAACCGCTCGGGCAACGGCTACTGCTCATCGGTGTGCTGCATGTACGCCGTCAAGGATGCCATGATCGCCAAGGAGCACGCCCACGGCGGCCTGGACTGCGCCATCTTCTACATGGACATCCGCACCTTCGGAAAGGAGTACGAAAAATACTACCTTCGGGCGCGCGACAAGGCGGGAGTGCGCTTTGTCAAGGCCCGCATTCACAGCGTCGACGAGTTCGGCCCCGAACGCGCGCTGCACCTGCGCTATGTGGACGACGCCGGCCGTCTGCAGGAAGAAGTGTTCGACATGGTGGTGCTCTCGGTCGGGCTGCAGGTCACCCCGGAAACCCGCGAGCTCGCCGAGCGCCTCGGCGTCGAGGTCGACAACTACCGCTTCGCCGTCTCGCCGCCGTTCATGCCTGTCGCGACCTCGCGTCCGGGTGTTTTCGCCTGCGGCGTGTTCCAGCAGCCTAAAGACATCCCCGGATCGGTGGCCGAGGCCAGCGCCGCCGCCTGCCTGGCCGGCCGCCTGCTGGCGCCGGCCCGCAACCGCCTGGCGCGCCAGGTGGAGATCCCCGCCGAGATCGACGTGCGCGGAGAGCCGCCGCGCATCGGCGTCTTCGTCTGCAACTGCGGGGTGAACATCGCCGGCGTGGTAGACGTCCCGGCCGTCGTGGAGCATGCCCGCCGGCTGCCGAACGTGGTCTTTGCCGGACAGAACCTTTTCACCTGCAGCCAGGACTCCCAGGAGCTGATGAAGCAGCTGATCGCCGAACACCGCCTGAACCGGGTCGTGGTGGCGGCCTGCTCTCCTAAAACCCACGAGGGGATCTTCATGGACACCCTCGAGGCGACCGGCCGCAACAAGTACCTCCTGGAAATGGCCAACATCCGCAACCAGGATTCCTGGGTGCACGCCCAATCGCCCCAGCGCGCCACGGCCAAAGCCAAGGAACTGGTCGGCATGGCCGCGGCCCGGGCGGCGACCCTGAACCCATTGCAGGAGAAGATTATTCCTGTCAACCAGCGCGCGCTGGTGATCGGCGGCGGAGTGGCCGGAATGAGCGCCGCTGTGGCCGTCGCCGACCAGGGATACGAGGTGGTTCTGATTGAAAAGGAAGAGCGTCTCGGAGGAATGGCCAACCGGCTGCACACCACCATCGAAGGTTGGGATGTGCCGCACTTCCTGCAGGAACTGTCTCAGCGGGTGCAGTCCCACCCCCGGATTCAGGTCCTCACGCGCGCGCTGGTCGTCGGCTTCAGCGGCTTCAAAGGCAACTTCACGACCGAGGTCCTGGTCGGTCCGGCCATGTACGAGCGCAAGATCGACCATGGCGTGGTGATCCTGGCGACCGGTGCCGCCGAGTATCAGCCGACGGAATACCTTTACGGCCATAACCCGCGCGTCGTCACCCAGGTGGAACTGGGCGACCGGCTGCACGCTCAGGGAGCCCAGGATCTGTCGCATGTCGTCATGATTCAATGCGTCGGATCCCGCAACGATCGCAACCCGAACTGCTCGCGGATCTGCTGTCAGAACGCCGTCAAGAACGCAATTCTGATCAAGAAGCTCAACCCCGAGACCCAGGTCATCATCCTGTACCGCGACATCCGCACCTACGGACTGCTCGAGGACTATTACCGGGAAGCCCGCCAGCTGGGGGTGCTCTTCTTCCGGTTCGATGCGGAGGCTCCGCCGCAGGTCGAACCGGTTGATGGAGGAATCGCGGTCCGTTTCCACGATCCGATCATCGGCCGCGACCTGCTGGTGGATGCCGACCTGCTGGTCTTGAGCGCCGGCATGGCGCCGGCCGACACCGAGGAACTGGCCTCGCTCGTCAAGCTTGCCCGCACCCCCGAGGGGCATTTCATGGAGGCCCACGTCAAGCTGAGGCCGGTGGACATGGCCACCGAAGGCCTCTTCGTCTGCGGCACCGCGCACAGCCCGCAGTTGCTGAACGAATCCATCGGTCAGGCTTACGCCGCCGCCGCCCGAGCGATCACCTTCCTGTCCAAGAGCCGGCTGACGCTCTCCGCCGTAACGGCGAAGGTCACGGCCGATCTTTGCGCCGCCTGCCTGATCTGCGTGCGGTCCTGCCCGTATCACGTACCCAAAATCAACGCCGAAGGGGTGAGCGAAATCGACGAGGCGCTCTGCCACGGCTGCGGCATCTGCGCCGCCGAATGCCCGGCCAAGGCCATCCAGCTCAACTGGTACGAGGACGATCAGCTGCTGTGCAAGGTCGATGCCCTGCTGGAGGGGGTCGTCTGAAGGCGGAGTTCGGAAGGCGGAGGGTGGAGTGAAAGAAATTGAAGAAGAGAAAGGGTGGATATGGAAACTCAATTTGAGCCCGTGATCGTCGCCTTTTGCTGCAACTTCTGAGGGTACACGGCCGCGGACCTGGCGGGTTCGATGCGACTGAATTACCCCAGCTCCATACGGATCATACGGGTGCCCTGCACCGGCAAGGTGGATGTGCTGCACATCCTGCGCTGCTTCGAGCGGGGCGCCGACGGCGTCTACGTGGTGGGCTGCCGCGAGGGCGACTGCCACTACCAGAGCGGCAATTTCAGGGCCAAGAAACGGGTGGAGCAGGCCCAGCAGCTGCTGGAGCGCATCGGAATCGGCGGCCAGCGCGTGCGCATGTGCCATTTATCCTCCAGCGATGCGCCGCTCTTCGTGCGCTTCGCCGAGGAGATGCATGCGGCGGTTCTGAACGCCGGGCCCAACCCGGTGCGCGCCGCCCTGGCTTCAAGAAAGACCATCACCGCCCCACCCGCGACGGGACTGGATACCGGAGCCGGCCCGTTGTTGAAAGCCCCCGGGCAAGCCGGCTGACGCGAAAAGGAGGATCGCCGTATGATTGTGGCCGCCAAAAAACCGATTGAAGAGATCATCGAGCAGGTCAAAGGCCTGCGCAGTGTGCTCATTCTGGGCTGCAACGAATGCGTGACCGTCTGCGAGGCCGGCGGAAAAAAGGAGGTCGGCGTGCTCGCCTCGGCCCTGCGGATGTATTTTCTCCAGCAGGGCCGGGAAGTCAACGTCGGCGAGCACACCTTGGAACGCCAGTGCGACACGGAATATCTGGAGGAAATCCGCAACAGCATCGACGCCTATGAGGCGGTCGTATCGCTCGCCTGCGGCGTCGGGATCCAGTTCACGGCCGAGCGCTACCCGTCCAAAGCGGTTTACCCCGGCGTCAACACCTGTTTCATGGGCGCGGCCCTGGAGCGTGGGGTCTGGGCCGAGCGCTGCCAGGGGTGCGGCAGCTGCATCCTGGCCTCCACCGGAGCGGTCTGCCCGGTGGCCCGCTGCGCCAAGCGCCTCTTGAACGGACCCTGCGGCGGCTCCACCGCCGGCAAATGCGAAATCAGCAAGGACGTGGACTGCGCCTGGCAGCTGATCGTCGACCGGCTCAAGGCGCTGGGCCGGTTGGATGACTACGAAACCCTGAGCCCGATCAAGGACTGGTCCACCGACCGGGCCGGAGGCCCCCGCAAAGTCATCAGGGAGGATCTGCGATCATGAGCCCGAACTCGCCCAGCAAACTGGAAAAAATCATGCGCGCCGGCCACCTGGCCGTCACCTCCGAGTGCGGCCCGCCCCGCGGCAGCGATGCGGCCCACATCGAACACAAAGCCGAGCTGATCCGGCGGCACGTGGATGCCATCAACATCACCGACAACCAGACGTCCGTGTGCCGGCTGTGCAGCCTGGCGGCCTGCATCCGGCTGAAGCTCATGGGGCTGGAGCCGGTGCTGCAGATGGTGGTCCGCGACCGCAACCGCATCGCCCTGCAAAGCGACCTTCTGGGCGCGGCCTCCTTCGACATCCACAACGTGCTCTGCCTGTCCGGCGACCATCAGCGTTTCGGCGACAGCGCTCAGGGTCAAAACGTCTTTGATCTCGACTCGATGCAGCTCATCCAAACGGTTCGGCGGATGCGCGACGAGGGCAAGTTTCTCGGGGGCGACGCCATTCAGCGGCCGCCGCGGATGTTCGTGGGCGCCGCCGCCAATCCCTTCGCGGACCCTTTTGAGATCCGTGTGCCGCGGCTGGCCAAGAAGGTCGCCGCCGGGGCCGAATTCATCCAGACCCAGTGCATCTACAACCTCGCGAAATTCGAAAAGTGGATGGAAATGGTCCGGGACCGCGGCCTGCATGAGAAAGTTTTCATTCTCGCCGGGGTGACGCCGCTCAAGTCCGCGGGCATGGCCCGCTACATGAAAACGAAAGTGCCCGGGATGGATGTTCCCGACGAGATCGTCAAGCGCATGGCCGGAACCCCCAAGGACAAACAGGCCGAAGAGGGCATCACCATTTGTGTCGAGTCCATCCAGCGCTTGAAGGAGGTCAAGGGCGTCAGCGGGTTCCACGTCATGGCCATCGAGTGGGAGGAACGCGTGCCGGAGATTGTGGAGCGGTCGGGTCTTTACCCCCGGCCGGCCGTGTGACGGCCATCCGGGTCCCGGATGCGAGAACGTCTGAGTAACCGATCCCAACCCAATCCAATCAAGAGATGATCGTCGGGAGGTGCAGCATGGTAGCTCAAAAGAGAATTCTGGTCGTTGACGACGAGGCCGATTTCGCGGCCCTGGTTCAAGGCAACCTCGAACGGGAGGGGTTTCAGGTGGAGCTGGCCTATAACGGCGTGGAAGGCCTGGCCAAGGTGAAGGCCAACCCGCCGGATGCCATCGTGCTGGACGTCATGATGCCCGAAAAAGACGGCTATGCGGTCTGCAAGGAGTTGAAAGGCAGCGACGCCTTCTGCAACATCCCGGTGGTCCTGTTGACGGCCGTGGCGTCCCACGTGACCTCAACCCGCTACAGCCACGCCGACGGAATGTCCACCGAGGCCGATGACTACATCGCCAAACCGGCCTCCGCCGCCGATATCACGCGCAGCCTCAAACGGCTGCTGGCCATGGATTGAGTCTTCGGCGTGACCGAAACGCGATAAAGGGCTTGTGCAGGGCGGCCGGGGTGCATGACATCGCCCCCCGCCGGAACTGCCGAGCCCCGGGGCGCCCGCGATGAAAGTCTACTGCATTCTCAGCGATGAACGCGCGCTTCATTCGCGGTCCCCGGCCATGTTCTCCGCCGTCTTAAAGCGCCAGGGGATCAACGCGGTGTACGTTCCCTTCGTTGTCCAGCCCTCGGATCTGGGGCAGGCGCTGAACGGACTGCGGGTGCTCAACATCGCCGGCGCCAACATCACCGCTCCTTTCAAGGAGACGATCATCCCCTACCTGGACATTCTGTCGGAAGGGGCCCGGATCATCGGGGCCATCAACACCGTGGTCCGGGACGGCGACCGGTGGAAGGGCTACAACACCAACGCCATCGGCATCATGGACGCCCTGCGCGAGGTCGATTTCAATGTGGAGGATAAAACCGCGCTGGTCTTCGGCACCGGCGGAGCCGCTCGAACGGTCGCCTTCATCCTGACCTGGCTGCGCGCGCGCGAAGTCTGGGTGGCCGGCCGCAATGTCGACCGGGCCCGTGAGATCGTCACACAATTCAGCGGCCGCGGCGTGGACCTCGGCATCTTGTCGGGGCTGCCGCTGCCGGCCCGCATCATCATCAACGCCACCTCGGTATCGAGCCCGGATGAATCCGCGGACATGGCGAGCCTCGTGGAAAAGCTGGAGCTGCGCGGCTGCGAGCTGATCCTGGACCTCAACTACGGCCGCCGCCGCAATTTCTGGCAGGAAAAAGCGGAGAAGGAGGGCATCCGATTCATGGACGGGCTGAACCCCCTGGCCTACCAGGCGCGCCGAACCCTGCAGCTCTGGACCGGGATTCAGGTGCCGCCGGAGGAATTCCTGAACGCCCTGCAGAATGGCACCGGTTACCCGGCATAGAAATGGCTGTCAGCGCGCGAGACCCTATGGTTTTGTCCCTCCGGTTTTGGCCAACGAAGCCGGCAGCAGCACGGTGAAGACGGAGCCCTCCCCGGGCGTGCTCTGCACCTCGATGATGCCGCCCATGGCGTCCAGCAGGCCCTTGACGATCGGCAGACCAAGGCCGGTGCCGGTGATGTAACGGGTGTTCTCGTCCTTGACCCGGTAGAACCGCTCGAAGATCCGCGGCAGATGTTTCTCGGGAATTCCAAATCCGTCGTCGACCACCCGAACCCGCACGTGGACCCCCGCCAGGTCCACCTCCACCCGGATGTGGCCGCCGTCGGGGGTGTAGGTGATGGCGTTGGTGACCAGATTCCCGAAAATGCTCTCCAAGGCCAGGGGATCCGCCTGGATTTCAGGCAACGGGGCCCGGGGCAGCGCCAGGGTCAGCGACTGGCCTTTGGCCTGGGCCCGGGCGAGCAGAAAATCGACGATGCCGTTCAGCAGTTCTTCCAGCACCACCGGCCGCGGCTCCCGGCAGATCAGGCCCTCGTCGATCCGCGACATGTCCAGCAGGTCGTTGATGAGGGAGATCATCCCCTTGGTTTTCTCCTTGGCTCGCGAAAGGAGGTGCTGGTCCTGAACGGGCGCGCGGTCGACCAGGTCCCCGATGACCGTGGCCAGCTGCTCGTGGATGGTGGACAGCGGCGAGCGCAGCTCGTGCGACACCTTGGAGACGAATTCGGACTTCAGGCGGTCCACGATTTTCAGGGTGGTGATGTCGACCAAGTTCACCACGGCGCCGAGGCACTCCTTGCGGTCGCCCAGCACCGGCTGCCCGCGGGCGCGCAGGTACTTGCCGCTGGACAGGGCGAACTCATGGGCGGGGATGTCGTCGTAATCCAGATGCTTGCCCTGGGAGATGTCCGTGATCAGCTGGCAGAGCGATTCGTCCGGGATGTAGGCATCGATGGGCTTGCCGGGCTTTTCATCCGCGGCCAGCTCCAGCAGCTGTCGGCAGGCCGGGTTCATGAGGACAAGCTGGCCGGACGTGTTGGTGACCAGCACCCCGTCCGGAAGCGACTCGACGATGGTGTGAATGCGGCTCTTTTCCATGTCGAGATCGGAGAGGGTCCGCCGCTTCTCCTGCTCAAGCAGTTCCGCCTCCCGGGACAGGCGTATTTTTTCGGCCGCGCGGTTGACCACGATGCGCAGCTGATCGGGCTCGAACGGTTTGGGGATGAAATCGTAGGCGCCGCGCTTCATGGCCTCGATGGCCGCCTCCACCGTCGCAAACCCCGTGACGACGATCACCAGGATCCGCGCATCCATCTGCCGAATGAACCCCAGCACCTCCATGCCGTCCTTGCCCGGCATTTTGAGGTCCAGCATCACCAGGTCCGGCCGCAGGGCCTCTACCATGGACTGGGCCTCGTCGCCGCGCGCCGCTTTCAGCACGCGGTAGCCGATGCGCCGCAGGATCCGTTCCGCCCCGTCGCGGATGTCGGCTTCGTCGTCCGCTACCAGAATCGTCAGCTCTTCAAGTCTCTTGTCCACGCGACCGGTCTCCATCGGCTCTTGGCGTTATCGGCAGTTCGATCACGAAAACCGCGCCCTGCTCGGGTTGGTTGAAGGCCTTGATCCGGCCTCCGTGGTTCTCCACGATCCCGTATACCAGGCTCAATCCCAGGCCGGTGCCCTGGCCTTCGTCCTTGGTGGTGAAAAACGGCTCGAAGATGTGCGGCAGGGCCTCCGGCGGGATGCCCGGGCCCGTGTCGCCGATCTCGATGCGGGCGCAGCCGGACTCCGGGACATACGCCGTGCGGATCGTCAACCGCCCCCGGCCGGCCATCGCCTGAGCCGCATTCAGAATGATGTTCATGAACATATGGTTCATTTGCTGAATGTCGCTGTGAACCGATGGCAGCCGGGGGTCGAACTCGGTCTCGATGTGGATGTTTTGAAATAAGGACTGGTTCTTCAACAGGAAAAGAGTCCGGGAGATCGCCTGGTTGACGTCGTGAGCCCGCATCAGGTGGCGCGTCTGGCGCGTAAATTCCAGCAATTCCTTGACGGTCTCGCGGCAGCGTTCCGCGTCGTTCAGCACCCGGCCTAAATCCTCGGCGGCCCCCGCCGGCAGCTCGTAGTCTTCCAGCACCAGCTTGGTGAAGAGCACGACCCCGCTCAGAGGGTTGTTGAGCTGATGGGCCACCCCGGCCGCCAGCTTGCCGAGCGAAGCCATTTTCTCCGCCTGGAGCAGCTGCAATTGGGTTTTTTCGAGCTCCTTCTTCATGCGCAGGGTGTCGCGCAAGTCGTGGAAGAAACCGATGGTGGCCACCTCGGTGCTGCCCTCGTAGATGATGGCGGCGTTCAGGTTGATGGGGATCCGGCTGCCGTCCCGATGCAGGATATCGACCTGGTAGGAGCGCAGCTTGCCGCGGCCGCCGTGGGCGTCGCTGCGCAGCTGGCGCATGACCTCCCGTTCCATTCGATCCGGATAGATGTTGCGGACGTCCAAATGCGCAAGGGCTTCGTTCACCGTGTATCCGAATATTTCCGCCGCCGCATCGTTGAAAATGATCACCTTCCCTTTTCGATCGGCGGCGATCACGCCGTCCACGGCGCTGGTGATCAAGTTGCGCAGCAGCGCATTGGAGCGCTGCAGCTGCTCCTCGACGCGGGTGCGCGGCGGCATGTCCAGCTCCATGCTGACCACGGCCTCGACGACCCCTCCCGACATGAGGGGATACGCGTAGATGCAGCTGAAATTCTCGGCCCCCGAGATCTCGGCGCGGCGGTGGCTCCATGCGGGCTGGCGGGTTTCCCAAACCGTCTTGACGGCGCATTCGGCGCAGGGATCGGACCGGTGGAAGAATACGTCGTGGCACAACCGCCCGACCACCGCTTCATCAGGAGTCGCGGCGAGGTGGCCGCGCGCGGCCAGCACCCGGTAATCCGAAGAAATGACGACCACCCGTTGGGGAAATGCGTCGATGGCCTTCAGGAGATGATCCCTGTCGTTATCACCCTGCATGCGGCCTCCTCCGGTTTTCGACGGGCGGGGGGTCGGAAGCGTGCAATGCCGGAAAATGAATCGGCGCGGCGCGGCAACGAGGCGTCCGGAACGGCAACGATGTCCGGCCGGAAACCTCCGGCCGACCATGACGCGTAGTAGCTACTTGCCACAAGGCATTTGAAAAATCAAGCGCCGGACCCTTCATAAACGGCGCTGAACCAGCCGATGCCGGCCGTTTCGAAGATGCTTGAATACGGCGCCCCGGCCATGATAAATAGAATAAAGCCGGAATCTCGCCCTCCTTTCCGCTGCACCGGTCCCGACGCCATGATCGGTCTGCCAACGACCGGCGCCCTCGCGCCGCTGGCGTCCCGGCTGATCCCCGGCAACCCTGCACCGCGGGAGCCATCCCAATGAACAGGCACGTCTCCATCATTCACATCGGGCTGGTCGGCGGCGGCGAGCTCTGCACCGAAATCCTGCAGAAAACCTCCTCGGTGTTCGATCAGGAAGAAATCCAAGCCCCTTTCATCGCCGTGGCCGATCCGGACCCGGCCAGCCCCGGGATGGTGCTGGCCGAGAAGCTCGACCTGCTGACCTTCACGGACTACCACGAGTTGTACGACCCGCGCTACAGCATCCACCTCATCATCCTGCTCACGCCGGAAGAGGAGATTCTTCGGGACATTCTTCAAACCCGGCCCGAACGGATCCGCATCCTGTCCTATCCCGTCTTCCGGATCTTCTGGCAGGCGATCGGCAACGAAGCGCGCAAGCTGCGCGAACGCACCGAGGAAATGGAAACCATCTTGAACGGGATCCAGGACTTCATCCTCGTCATCAATCCCGATATGACCATCGGGGAGGCCAATGCCGCGTTTCTCCAAAAAATGGGATATACGCGCGACCAGGTGATCGGCCGCAAATGCCATGAGGTCTACCGCAAGATCGACCATCCCTGCGAGCGCTCCACCGATGATTGTCCGTTGCAGAAGGTCATCCGCAACAAGCGTCAGGACCGCCAGATCCAAAAACGGATGCTGCCGAACGGAGACCTGCGCTACTACGAGGTCAGCATCTATCCGGTCTGGGAAAAGGACGGCAAAATCTCCCGGTTCATCCACATCAGCCGAGACATCACCCAGCAGCGTCAACAGGAGGAGGAGATCACGCGGCGCCTGGAGCAGATGGTGGAGGATCGCACCCGCCAGCTGAAGGAGACCCACGCCAAGCTCCTGCACCACGACAAGATGGCCTCATTGGGAAAACTCTCCGCCTCGGTGGTGCACGAAATCAACAACCCGATCGCCGGCATTCTCAACCTGGCGATCCTGATGAAGCGCATCATCGCCGAGACGGCCCTGTCGCAAAAGGATATCGAGCAGTTCGAGTTTTATTTGAACCTGATGGAAACCGAAACACGCCGCATCAGCCGCATCGTATCCAACCTGCTGGCGTTTTCGCGGCAGTCACGGATGGAAATGAAGCGCCTCAACCTCAACCGTCTGATCGAGCAGACCCTGGTCCTCAACGCCAACCTCCTGCGGATCGCCAACGTCCAGGTGGAGACCCGCCTTTCGCCCGATCTGCCGGAGGTGGTCGGCTCCGAGGATCAGCTTCAGCAGGTGTTTATGAACCTGGTCTCCAACGCCGCTCAGGCTATGGAGCCCAAAGAGGGGGGGGTGCTGCGGATCGAAAGCAAGCATCCCTCGCGGACCGGCCAGATTCTGATCCAAATCCAGGACACGGGCATCGGGATTCCCGCCGAACACATGTCTAGGCTCTTCGAGCCGTTTTTCACCACCCGCAAACAGAAAGGGGTCGGCCTGGGGCTGTCCGTCGCCTACGGGATCATTCAGGAGCACGGGGGATCGATTTACGTTCAATCCGTCGTCGGCGAGGGTTCCACCTTCACCGTTAAGCTGCCCCTTCGCCCGCCCGGGGAAAAAGCGGCCCCGGAAGGAGGTCGCCATGGCTAGCGCCAAAATTCTGATCGTGGACGACGAAGCCATCATGCGCGAATCGCTCTCCGGCTGGCTGGAGCGCGACGGGCATGCGGTTCAAACCGCGCGCAGCGGCGAGGAGGCGCTCGCGCGCTGCCGCGAACACCGCTTCGACATCCTGCTGGTCGACATCAAAATGGAGGGCATGAGCGGCTTGGAGGTCCTGCGGCGCATCAAAGAAAGCGACGCCGATGTGGCCGTCGTCATGATCACGGCCTACGGGTCGATCGCCACGGCCATCGAGGCCATGAAAAACGGGGCCGTCGACTACATGCTCAAGCCGTTCGATCCGAATGAGCTCGGCGTGCTGATCGAAAAAATCATCCAGCACCAGCAGCAGGCCCGCGAGAACCTCTACCTCAAGGAGCAATTCAAGGACCGCACCCGGTTCGAAAACATGATCGGCCAGTCCGAGGCCATGCAAACGGTTTTCAGTCTGATCTGCGACGTGGCGCCGACCGACAGCACCGTGCTGATCAGCGGAGAGACCGGCACCGGCAAAGGCCTGGCCGCCAAGGCGATCCACAGCCACAGCCGCCGCTGCCGCGGGCCGTATGTGGTCGTCAACTGCGGAGCGATTCCCGAACACCTGATGGAGACCGAGCTCTTCGGGCATATGAAGGGCGCCTTTACCGATGCCAAGGAAACGAAAAAGGGCCGACTGGAGCTGGCCCATGACGGAACCCTTTTTCTGGATGAAATCGGGGAAATCGGCATGCGCATGCAGATCGACCTGCTGCGCGTACTGGAGGACCGGGTCTTCTACCGCGTCGGCGGCACCCAGCCGATCGAGGCCGATTTTCGGGTGGTGGCGGCCAGCAACCGCAGCCTGGAACAGGCCGTCCGCGACGGCCGCTTTCGGGAGGATCTTTATTATCGTCTGAACGTGGTGGCCTTCTCCATGCCCCCGCTGCGGCAGCGCAAGCAGGACATCCCGCTGCTGGCCGAGCATTTTCTGCACCGCTATGTGCAGGAGACCCATCGGCCGATCGAGCGCATCAGCCGCGAGGCCCTCGACGAAATGATGCTCTACGATTGGCCGGGCAATGTCCGCGAGCTCGAGAATGCCATCGAGCGCGCCGTGGTGGTGGGAAAAACGCGGCAGATTCTGCCTTCGGATCTGCCGATCCTCTGCCGCCCTCCGAGCACGCCGCCGCAGGCGGCCACGCTGGAAGAGGTCGAGAAGACCCATATCCGCAGAATTTTGGATGAACACCACTGGAACATCGCCCGCAGCGCCCGCGTGATGGGGATCGACCGGTCAACGCTTTACAACAAAATCAAACGCTACGCACTCCAGAAGACGTCGTGAACTCAGCACGGCCGCAGACGATCCTGATCGCCCCGATGGGCGACTTCGACCCCCGACTGCTGTCGGCCGTCAGCCGCGAAATCGGGCGGGTGTTCCACGCTTCCGTCCGCGTCCGTCCGCTTCTGGACGATTGGTCCTTCGCATTCGATGCCGGCCGCAGGCAATTCCATTCGACGCCCATTCTCCGGCGACTCTCCGATGCCGCTCCGCCGGACGTCTTCAAAGTCCTAGCCGTGGCCGATGTGGACCTTTTCATACCGATTCTGACCCACGTCTACGGGGAAGCCCAACTCGGAGGAAAGGCCTGCATCGTCTCCACCCACCGGTTGAACGCCGGATCGGGCATCCACTGTTTTTCCGAAAAAGCCCTCGCGCGCGTGGCCAAGGAAGCCGTGCATGAGCTGGGCCACACCTTCAATCTGCGGCATTGCCCGGACCCCGCCTGCGTCATGCATTACTGCCGCAGCGAGGCCGATGTGGACCGCAAGACGAGCGACCCCTGCCGGTACTGCCGCGTGATGCTCGACGATGAACGGCGCCGCGTGGAGGGCATCGGGAAAAAGAAATGAACCACGTTTGAGCGATTCTTGGATTGGTTGTTATGGGAAGGTCCGCAGGGGTGTGCGCCCCGCCGGACCGCTGAAAAAGACATCCAGGCTTCGTCAACGCCCCCGGGGTTTCTACCATGGCTCCGCACCGGCAGCGACGGCCGAGTCGGTCGTGAACTCCGCCGTCCGGGGCTGGCTGAGTCTATCTGAGCGGGATCGCTGCCGTTGAGGCGGCCACCGTAGAAATTGCGGCGGCCCGACGGAGCGCACACCCCCGCGGACTCAGCTGTCAGGCAATAACTCGCTCAATTTAGGATGAA
>CAYRUF010000054.1:0-23373 GCA_964427375.1 uncultured Desulfatibacillum sp.
TCGAGCGCTTCTACCGCGCCGCCAAAGTGCTGGAGATCTACGAGGGGACCAAGGAGGTCGAAAAGATCGTCATCTCCCGTGAGATTCTCGGCAAATTCTGAGCGATCAATCGGCGTCGCTCTTCCGGTTGCCTTTCTCGTCGTACTCGTACCAGCCCTTGCCGGTCTTGCGCCCCAGCTGGCCGGCCCGCACCTTGCGGCGCAAGAGCAGCGGCGGGTAGAAACGCGGGTCGCCGGTTTCCCGGTAGATGGCCATGAGCGCGCCGTAGGTCACATCCAGGCCCACCATGTCGCCGGTTTCGAAAATGCCCATCTTGCGGCCCGAGGCCAGCCGCAGCCCCTTGTCGATATCCTCGACCGTGGCGACCCCCTCTTCGACCAAGCGCATGGCCTCGATCATCGACGGAAAGTTGATGCGGTTGATGACGAAGCCGGCGACATCCCGGCGGACCATAATGGGCTCCTTGCCGATCCGGGCCACGAAGGCCTTCCCGGCGGCGGCGGTCTGCTCGCTGGTGCCGATGCCGCTGATGACCTCCACGGCCTGCATCATGGGGACCGGACTGAAAAAATGAAGCCCGAGAACTTTTTCCGGCCGCCGCGTGGCGGCCGCGAGCTCCGTGATCGGAATCGCGGAGGTGTTGCTGGCGATCAGGGTTTCGGGACCGCAGGCCCCGTCCAGCTGCTTGAAAATAGCCTGCTTGACCGCAAGGTCTTCGAAAGCCGCCTCGATCGCCAGGCCCACGTCCGCTCTTTCGGGCAGGCGGGGGACGGTGGTGATCCGCTTCAGGATGGCTTCCCGGCCTTCTCTCAGCTGGCCCTTTTCAACGAACTTGCCGACGGACCAGTCGATGCTTTTCATAGCTCGGTCCAAGGCCTGCTCGGAGACGTCATGCAGGATGACCTGCACGCCGGCCTGGGCGCACACCTGGGCGATGCCGCTGCCCATCAAACCGGATCCGACGACCAGCACGCGTTCGATTTCCATCATGATCTCCCTTCGTTTTTATACATCGTCTGAAACACCCCTTTTAAGGTATGCCGGATTCCCTCCCCTCGGTCCTAAGAAAAAACAGCCCGCGAAACACCCTATTCCGTCGGTATTCATCGGGATGAGGGTGGTTGGAGGCGCAGCGAATGTTCGCAACGAAAGATCACAAGGCAGCGGACAAGTCAACTCCGCTCAACGGCGTTCGTCGGCACGTGGCGCCCTGCGTTGTCAGGCTGCAAGATGACTTCGGCGGGCAAACCGCACATTAGACGTTAGTCCAATTCTGACAGAACGATTAGAGGCGGAGGCGTGCAGGCCTTGCTGGGGGAAACGGAATAACCGAAGTCCAGAAGATCCTTCCCCTTCCCTGCGAAAAGCTGCCATTGCGAGGTCGTCCAGCAGCCGGGCGCTGATCGGATCCAGACCGGCCGAGAGCTCGCCGAAAAACAGGATCTCGGAGTCCAGCGACATGGCCCGCGTCGGCCCGGGGCGCTTCTGCATGCCGCCGCTGATCAACGATAGCAAGGTGGGCGGGCTCAAAATCAGCATATCCGAGCACCGGGGGATGTGGCTTTTCAGCTGGTTTCAGCAGCGGCCTAATTCTCTTGACAAGCTTCAACCAGGTTGGATATCCATACGGGACCTGCCGGCCGGCGTGCGCTTGGTCGCGACAGGCTATTTCGATACCATGGAGGATTAGATGAAACCTGGAATGAAGCCGAGCGCTTCCAGCGCCGAATTGGCCGAGATGATCAAGAAGGCGATTTTCGACCTGGAGATCTGCAACTCGGACTATGACAAGATCATGAAGATCGTTCATGCGGATCAACACCTGGACGCCCAGGAGCAGAATCTTCTGAAACAGCTGCAGGACATGCTGTCCAACGGAACGATCAAGCGCGTAGCGGGCTAACGCGGAGTTGCCGATTCGCCGCAGCGTTCAGCGGACCGGCCTCAGTTTGAAATATGCAGGGGCATAATGGTCCAGGGCGCCAGGACGCCGACGGCGATGGCGGCGGGAGCAGGGATTCATTTGGATTGCCTGAAGACGGGCGCAGGCCTCGGATAGTGGGAAATAAGGCCGCTTGGACCACCTACCCCGGAGGCTGCATCGGTGCATCGTATCCGGATCGGATCGCATCTAGAAAAACGGAGAGCTGTTTGGGATTGGCCTTGAAGGTTTTTTTTATCGTTCGTTCGACGTCGGCCAGCGTACAGAACAGCCGCTCCGACCGGCCCATCATCTTCTCGGCGATGGCCAGGGCGAAGCCGAGCACGACCAGGTTGAGGGATTTCTGGTGACCGGCCTCCTGGGCCAGGCGATCGGCCTCGATCGCGAAGACGGTTCCCCCGACATCGAATGTTTCGTTCGGCCCCGCATTGGCGACCACCCAGCCTCCGGCTCTGAGAAATACGCCGTGTTGGGCCAGGTTCTCGGATTTCAGCACCAGCAGACCGTCCGCCTGCCCGGCCCGGACGAGCGGACTGTGAAAGTCCCCGACCTTGAGATGGGATACCACGGTCCCGCCGCGCTGGGCCATGCCGTGGGTTTCGCAGGTGAACACCGGCAGGCCCTTGGCAATGGCGGCCTCGGCCATCAAACGGGTCACGAAAAGCACGCCCTGGCCTCCCACCCCGCTGATCAACAGCTGCTGCCGTACGGATGATGCCATGCTCGTCCTCATCGGCTTTGCTTGATTTGAAACGCCCCCTTGGGGCAGACATCCAGGCACACCCCGCAGCCGGCGCACAGCGCGGAGTCGATGGCGGTGCGCCGGCGCTTTTTATCCCCGGTGTGCTGGATGAGCGCAGGGCACTCGAAGTGCTGGATGCAGTACCCGCACCCGTCGCATTGGTCGGAGATCTCCACCGCGACGAACTCGGGCCGCTCGCCCGGGCGCGCCCGGTCGAGGATGCAGGGGTGACGCGAGATCACTACGGCCGGGCCGTTCTCCCGGCCGCAGGCCACGGCCTCCTTCATGAGTGCGATGAAGTCCTTCAGGTGATAGGGATCCCCCGTCCGGCAGTACGTGACCCCGCAGCCGCGCACAAGCGCCTCCAGGTCGACCGCGGTCAGAGGCTCGCCGAGGGCGCCGAAACCGCTGGCCGGAGTGGGCTGGTTGCCGGTCATGCCCGTGGTGCGGTTGTCCAGGATGACCAGCGTGAACTTCACGCGCTGCACCACCGCGTCGACCAGGGCGGGGACGCCGGCGTGGAAAAAGGTCGAATCGCCGATGGTGGCCACGATATCCGGGGGTTTCTTGGCGCGGCGAAAGGCGTGGTAAAACCCGGCCGCCTGGGTGATGGCCGCGCCCATGCACAAGACCGTATCCACCGCCCCCAGGTTCATGCCGAGGGTGTAGCAGCCGATGTCGCTCGTATAGAGCCCGCGCGGCGCGGCCTTGCGGATGGCGAAAAAGCTGGCGCGATGGGGGCAGCCGGCGCAAAGCGTCGGCCGCCGGCCGGGGGCGCCGGACACGGCGGCGGTCCGGGTGCGGATGCCGGCGAAATCCCCGAGGAGAGTCTGAATGCGCTCCGGCGTCAGTTCGCCCACGCGCGGAACCGGGCCGGACGCTTTGCCCTTGACCCGGCGGCGGTCGGCCAGCTGCATCTCGATCACGCCGGTCGTTTCTTCCAGCACGAGAATATCGCGGTAAGCGCCGAGCAGGTGTTCGATGAAGGCGTGATGCAGCGGGAAGGGCTGAAGCACCTGGTACAACGCGACTTTTTTCCAGATCCCGAGCGCCTGCAGGAGCTCGCGGGCGTGGGCCGCGGCCACGCCCGCGGCAACCACGGCCTTGCGGCCGGCGGCGGCCGGGTTCAGGCGCAGCGGAGCGGTCGGCCCATACGCGGCAACGGCGGCCAGCTTTTCTTCGAGCTCCAGATGCAGCCGGTGCCGGAACTTGGGCGTGGCCGCCCAGCGCGCCGGGTCCCGCTCGAAACGGGCGTCGGCGCCGGCGCGGGCGACCGGCCGCATCTCGATGTCCTGGCGCGAGTGGCAGACCCGCGTGGTCGGGCGCAGCATCACCGGCGTCCGGAACGCTTCGGAGAGCGCGTAGGCCGCCCCGATCATCTCGCGGGCCTGACGCGGGGAATCCGGATCGAGCACCGGTACCTTGGCCATCATGGCCATCATCCGGCTGTCCTGCTCGGTCTGGGAGGAATGCGGCCCGGGGTCGTCGGCGCTGATGACAATGAACCCGCCCTTGACGCCCATATAGGCGGCGCTCATAAAGGGATCGGAGGCGACGTTCAGCCCGACCTGCTTCATGCTGACCGCCGTGCGCAGACCGGTCATGCAGCCGGCATAAGCGATCTCGAGGGCGATTTTTTCGTTGACCGCCCACTGCACGTGCATGGCCAGCTTTTCGGCGAGCTTGAATTGGGCGACCGCCGACAGGATCTCGGAGGCCGGCGTCCCGGGGTAGGAGGTCGCCATCCGGCAGCCGTTTTCAACCAGACCGCGGGCGATCGCTTCATTTCCCAGCAGTAAACGGCGCTGGCTCACAAGGCTCCTCCTATGGCCATTCAATGTGGGAGGGGCATCCTGCCGCGACATAATCGCGGCTGGAAGCCGCTCCCACAGAACCAATTGACTGACGCTCCGGTCGAAGCCATCCGCTGGCGAGGCTCACAGCTCGAACGCCATGACGTCGATGATCAGCGGCAGGCGCTTGAGCTCCTCCATGACGTGGTCCGGGATGGGGTTGTCGGTCCGGAAGTAAATCATGGTCTTGTCGCCGTCCTCCTGCTGGCCGACCCGCATCTGGCTGATGTTGACGCGGTTGTTGCCGAGCAGGGTGCCGATGCTGCCGATGGCGCCGGGCTGATCGTGGTTGTGAATCAGAATGAACTTGCCCTGGGGCGGAAGCTCCAGCCGGAAATTTTCGATCTTCACCACCCGCGGATATTTGCGGCCGAAGATCGTCCCGGCCACGCTGTGCCGGGCGCCGTTGGCCACGGCCCGCACCGTCACCAGATTGATGTATTCATCCGACGGGGCCCGCGCCTCCGAGACCTTGATCCCGCGCTCGCCGGCCAGGATCTTGGCGTTCACGAAGTTCACCCCGTCGCGGACCATCGGGGTGAGGAAGCCCTTCAGGATGGCGGTGGTCACCGGCGAAAGGTCCGGCTCCGGGAATTCGCCGGCATATTCGATGGCGATTTCCGACGCCGGGCCTCGGCAGAGCTGCTCCAGCAGGCAGCCCATGCGCTCGCCGAGGGTCAGGAGCGGCCCGATCTTGCCGAGCAGCTCGCCGCTCACCGCCGGCACGTTGACCGCGTTGATGATGGTGCCGGTCTTGAGAAAGGCCAGGATCTGCTCGGACACCTGGACGGCGACGTTGGTCTGGGCCTCCACCGTGGAGGCGCCCAGATGCGGCGTGCAGATGACCCGGTCGATCTCGAAGAGCGGGCACTCGCCCGGCGGCTCCTTCTCGAACACGTCCAGCGCCGCGCCGGCGACTTTGCCGGAGCGCAGGGCCGCGTTGAGGTCGGCTTCGTTCACGATCCCGCCGCGGGCGCAGTTGATGATCATCACCCCGTCCTTCATTTTGTCGAAGGCCGCCTGATTGAGCAGCCCCACGGTATCCTTCAGCTTGGGGACGTGCAGGGTGATGTAGTCCGCGCGCCGGTAGAGGTCGTCCAGCGATACGGCCTCGAACCCCGCTTTTTCGATCGCCTCCGCGGTGACGAAGGGATCGTGCACGATCACCTGCATCTTAAGCCCCCGCGCCCGGTCGGCGACGATCGAGCCGATCTTGCCGAAGCCGACCACGCCCAGCACCTTGTTGAAGATCTCGCGCCCCTGGAGCTTTTTCTTCTCCCACTGGCCGGCCTTCATCGAAGCCGTTCCCCAGGGGATGTTGCGGCTGAGCGCCATCATCATGGCGATGGCGTGCTCGGCGGTGGTGACGACGTTGCCGGCCGGAGTGTTCATGACGATGATGCCGCGCTTGGTGGCGGCCGGGATGTCCACGTTGTCCAGGCCGATGCCGGCCCGGCCGACCACTTTGAGTCTCCTGGCCGCCTGCAGCAGGTCCTCGGTCACCTGGGTGGCGCTGCGGATGATGAGCGCGTCGTAGTC
Organism: uncultured Desulfatibacillum sp.; assembly: GCA_964427375.1. Classification (GTDB taxonomy): domain Bacteria; phylum Desulfobacterota; class Desulfobacteria; order Desulfobacterales; family SpSt-501; genus SpSt-501. The sequence continues at coordinate 6,077 of CAYRUF010000054.1, forward strand.
GCCGATGATCGCCTTCAACTCATCCGGCTTCAGCCCCGCCCGCACGTCGACCTGGATCTCCGGTTCCTGGCGCAGGATGTCGAGGCCCACGTCTTCCAGATTGTCGCTAACGAGAACTTTCATCATGTTCGCCTCCTGGTGGCATTGGGATCCAAGGCCGAGGTCTTTGCCGATCACCGCCGGCCGGCACGCCGCTGGCCGCCTTGCTTCGCGCCCGGGCGCCTCCTGGATCTGATACCAGAATACACCTTAAAATACAAAGCAGCGCCCCCAATCGACTGCTGCTCGTCTTCGATTTATGGCATCTCAGGTGGGCCGTCCCGCTTCAAAGCAAGTCGATGGGTTTGCGGGGTGGTTTTCTGGGGGAGCGGCATCCTGCCGCGACGCTATCGCGGCTGGAAGCCGCTCCCAGCAGAAAGGGGCTTCGCCGCCGATTGGGATGGCGGCATGCGCCGTGACGTCCTCCGGACGGCCCCTGCCGGTGTTTCGGCTGCGGTCGCGACCGGGGCCGGCCGGGTCACTCCCGCAGGCGCTGCTTGGCCTGCTCGATCGCTTCCACGAGGGCGCCCAACTTCGCCTTGGGCCGGGCGTTGGTCACGCGCTCGAACTGCTCCGCGGGAAGATGATCCCTGAGATATTGAACGATGTCGAACGTCTCCCACCAGCAGTCCACGATTTTGAAGCAGGGCTGCTCCGATTCGCAGCTCAGGCAGTAGCTGAACGCGACCGGACCTCCCAAACGGGGGCAGCGGCGGACTAAGGGGTTGCGGTTTTGGCTCATTCGCGCTTACCCGATGGAGAAGAGTTATCTTCGCACTTAGCGATGGCCCTTGTCGTCAAATCCGAATTATCGGCTCTTCAGGATCTGCGGTTTGGGATACTTCTGCAGGATCTTCTCGGCTTCTTCGATGTCCCCGGCCGGAAAATCGAAGTCCTTGATTTGTCCGGAAAGGTATTTCTCATACGAGCCGAGGTCGATGAGCCCGTGGCCGCTCCAGTTGAAGAGGATGACTTTCTGCTTGCCTTCCTCCTTGGCCTTGCGGGCCAGGTCCACCACGCAGGCCAGCGCGTGGTTGGTTTCGGGCGCCGGGATGACCCCCTCGGTGCGGGCCAGCAGCATGCCGGCTTCGAAGGTGTCGACCTGGCCGTAGGCTTTCGGCTCGAGCAGCCCCTCCACCACAAGCTGGCTGACGGTGGGCGCCATGCCGTGGTAGCGCAGGCCGCCGGCGTGCATGGGCGGCGGCACGAAGGTGTGCCCCAGGCTGTGCATGGGCAGCAGCGGGGTATAGCCGGCCGTGTCGCCGTGGTCGTAGGCAAAGGGCCCCTTGGTCAACGTGGGGCAGGCGGCCGGTTCCACCGGGTGGATGTCGATTTTTTTCCCGTTGATCTTGTCGTAGACGAACGGAAAGGCCAGGCCGGCGAAGTTGCTGCCGCCGCCGGCGCAGCCGATGACCACATCCGGATATTCGCCGATTTTTTCAAGCTGCTTCTTGGCTTCCAGACCGATGACGGTCTGGTGCAGCATGACGTGATTGAGCACGCTGCCCAGGGAATAGCGCGTCTTCCCGCTGGGATCGGACACCGCCGCCTCGACGGCTTCGCTGATGGCGATTCCGAGGCTACCGGGCGTATCCGGGGTTTTGGCCAGAATGTCGCGGCCCGCCTTGGTTTGCGTGCTGGGGCTGGCGACACAGTCGGCGCCCCAGGTCTGCATCATGGTCTTGCGGTACGGTTTCTGGTCGAAGCTGATGCGGACCATAAAGACCTTGCACTCCAGACCGAACTGCGAGCAGGCGAACGCCAGCGCGCTGCCCCATTGCCCGGCCCCGGTCTCCGTGGTCAGCCGCTGGATCCCGAATTTCTTGTTGTAATAGGCCTGGGGCACCGCCGTGTTGGGCTTGTGGCTGCCCGGCGGGCTGACTCCTTCGTATTTGTAGTAGATGCGCGCCGGCGTTCCCAACGCCTTTTCCAGCGCGGTCGCGCGGATCAGCGGGCTCGGCCGCCAGATGGAAAGGATGCCGAGAACCTCCTCGGGAATGTCGATCCAGCGATGGGGGCTCACCTCCTGCTCGATGATGTTCATCGGAAACACCGGTGCCAGCATGTCCGGACTCACCGGCTTTCCGTCGGGTCCAAGCGGCGGATTCATTTTGATGTCGGCCAGCACATTATACCATTGACGCGGGATTTCATCTTCGGATAATAGGACTTTCTTCCTTTCCATGGGCCCTTTCTCCTCTTCTTTTATAGTGGATTGGCGGTATGGGGGCGAGGCGTAACCATCCGGGTGTCCATCTGAGCTGCTTCAGATTTTGTGCCTTGCAGTTATTGAACATGATTCAAAAATTTTTTGTGTTTCAGTGTTTATACGGCAACCCAGCATTAGTCAAGAGAAGAAAACGCCCATGCAGCGGTACACGGTTCAGCCGAACCCAAGCCAAACCGTTGAACTCTTGAACCGCTGAACCTGGATTTAAAACGAAAGGAGCGTCGCCATGGCCAAGCCAAGAGTGCTCTACCGGTCCGCGTTGAATCCTCTGTTGATCCGCCCCAGCCGGGGGCTGCCGACGGCGGTCGCCGTCATCGGAGCCGGCACGATCGGGCCGGATATCGGCTACTACCTCAAAAGCGCCATGCCGTCCTGCCGGCTCATCCTGGTCGACGTGGCCGAGGCTCCGCTCAAGCGCGCCGAGCAGCGTCTGGCCGACTATGCCGCCAAGGCCGTCGAAAAAAAGAAAATGAAGCCGGAGATGGCGGCCGCGGTCCGTGAAAACATCGTCTTCACCACCGACTACGGCCGGGTCCGGGAATGCCGTTTGGTGATCGAGGCCGCCACCGAAAGCATCCCGTTGAAGCACCAAATTTTTGCCGCCCTCGAAGACATCGTTTCCCCGGAGGCGATCATCACCTCCAACACGAGTTCCATTCCCGCCGGGAGGCTCTTCGCCCGCATGCGAAATCCCGAGCGCGCCACCGTAACCCATTTTTTCGCCCCGGCCTGGCGCAGCCTGCCGGTGGAGGTGATCGCCTGGGACCGGGTGAGCCCGCAGGTCCTGGACGATTTGTTCTGGTTCTTCGCCCGGACCGGCAAGGCGCCGATCATGACCGACGACGCCATCTGCTTCGTGCTGGACCGGATCTTCGACAACTGGTGCAATGAATCGGCCTACCTGCTGGCCGAGGCGACCGCCGCCCAGATCGACCACGTGGCCGAGGAATTCGTCTTCGCCGGACCCTTTTTCGTTCTCAACCTGGCCAACGGCAACCCCATCATCGTCGAGACCAACACCCTGCAAATGGAGGAAGGCCGGCATTACCGGCCGGCGCCGATCCTGCGCTCCGTCGACCGCTGGCTCACGCCCCGTCCCGGCAGCCCGGTTGAGGTTCCCGACCAAACCCGCAAACGCATCCGCGACCGCCTGCTCGGGATTCTTTTCTCCCAGACCTTCGACATCATCGACCGCGGCATCGGCGCCCCGGCGGATGTGAACTTCGGCTGCCAGGTGGCGCTGGGCTTCCGCCGGGGGCCGCTCGATCTGATGCGGTCCATGGGCGCCCGGGAAGTCAACCGCATCATGAATAAGTTTCAAAAGGAGCGGCCCGGCTTTCCCAAGGCCAAGAAGGCGTTTGCTTTTTACCAGGACTTCCGACGCTTCATCCTGGTGGACGAGATCGAGGGGGTCAAAATCATCACCATCCGCCGGCCCCAGGCCATGAACGCACTGAACGACGAACTGGCCGATGAAATCCTGGCGGTGCTCAAGCAATATGCCGATGATCCATCCGTGAAGGGCTTCATCATTACGGGTTACGGCAACACCGCTTTTTCGGCCGGGGCCGACATCGGAAAATTCCCGGAAATGCTCGGCAGGGCCAAGGCATCGGCGCAGTATGCCCGGGACTGCGCCAAGGTCCAGGTTTTCATGGACGAAATCCGCAAACCCGTGGTGGCGGCTTTGAACGGCTACGCCATGGGCGGAGGGCTGGAAATCGCCATCCGCTGCCACCGTATGCTGGCCATGCGCCATGCGCTGCTGCAATTCCCCGAAATCACCCTCGGCATCCTGCCGGGAATCGGCGGCTGCGTGGTTCCCTACCGACGCTGGCCCGAGGCCGCTTCCCTGTTCCACGACATGATCTGCCTCGCCCGCCCGTTGAAGGCTGCCGAAGCAGCCGAACGCGGGATCGTCAGCCGGCTGGCCGAGGATTACGCCGACCTCATCGCCAAGGCCATCGAGGAGGTGCATGCCCTGCAAGGCAACCTGCCCCGCCTGAATGATGGGAAACTGGATCTGCCGCCGCCGGCCATCCCGGAGGCGCCGACGGCCGCGGGCCAGCCTTTGAGCCGCGAAGCGGTGGCTATCACCGTGAAAACCATCCAGGCCGCCGCGGCCGCCGCCAAGCTGAAGGACGCCTTGGAAATCGGCTACCGCGGATTCGGCGAAATCGCCTGCACCGCCGCCGCCCGCGAAGGAATATCCGCTTTCCTGGAGAAGCGCAGGCCGGTGTTCGAGAAGTGAAGGGTTTGGCAGGAAAGGAAGCAGGGTTCAGGGTTCGGGGTTCATGAAAAGAAGGAAAAAGACAGCGATAACACTGACCTACTTTCACCTCAGCCCCGAATCCTGAACCCTGAACCCTGATGTATCTCGGCCCTGAACCCCGAACCCTGAACCCTTTTTTTAGGATCTTATCCACAATCGCCACCGACCAAAGCAAGACCAAGGCCGAATTGATTGCCGAGCTCGCCAAGCTCCGCCGGCAAACGGATCGGGCGAAAAAGCTCAACCAAAACCTGAAGAATTTGCGGGCTGACTATCGCGCCCTGGAGGCGCGCTGCGGCGAGCAGACCCGGACCCTGCGGCAGGAATGCACCCTGCGGGACCGGACCGAGGAAGCCCTGCGCCTGGCCGAGGTGATCATCTCCCAAAGCCCGGCCGTGCTCTTCCGACGCCGGGCCGGCAAAAAGCCCACGCTGGTCTATGTATCCAGCAACATCCGCCAGTTCGGCTATTCCGCCGACGATTTCCTGAAAGGGAAGATACGGTTCAGCGAGATCGTGCACCCGGAAGACCGTAACCGACTGATAGAAGAGATCCAGCATTTCGCGGAGGCCGACGTCGAGGAATACACCCAATCCTACCGCATCCTGACCCGCAGCGGCGAGGTGCGCTGGGTGGAGGACCGCACCTCCGTCGTGCGCGACGATCGAGGCCGCAAGATATTCAACCAGGGCATCATGGTCGACGTCACGCCGCGCCGGCGCGCCGAAGAAGAGCTGCGCAAAAGCGAAGAAAAATTCCGGCGCATCGTGGAGACCGCCGGCGAAGGCTTTGTCCTCATGGACGACCACATGAGAATCGTCGAGGTAAACGATTCCTACTGCCGGATGCTGGGCTACCGGCGCGAGGAAATCCTCGGCAAAACCACCTTGGATCTGGCCAGCGACGAATTCCGCCAGTTCATTGCCGGCAGCCGGGACCGCCTGCTCGCCCTGGACTACCGCAAATTCGAGGGCACCCTGATCGCCAAAGGCGGGCGGCGCGTGCCGGTCCTGATTCATGGCAACACCCTGCGCGACGACGACGGCGAGAAAATCGGCAACGCCGCTTTCGTCGCGGACCTGACCGATCAGAAGAAGGCCCTGGAGCTGGCCGGCAAGGTGCAGAAAAGCCTGATCCCGGCCAGACCGCCGAGTGTCCCCGGTCTGGATCTCGCCGGCCGCACGGATTCCTGCCATGAGGTCGGCGGGGACTACTTCGATTTCCTATATGGCCCCGACTTTCCCGCCGGGAGCCTGCGGGTGGCGGTGGGGGACATCTCGGGCCACGGCGTGGACGCGGCCCTTTTGATGACCACGGCTCGGGCGTTCACGCGCACCCGGGCCGTTCAGGCGGAGGGGCCGTCGGCGGTCGTCGCCAACATCAATCGCGACCTGTCTCTGGATATGGGGGACAGCGGCAGCTTCATGACGCTCTTCTACATGGAAATCGACCCGATCCGCCGCTCCGCCAGTTGGGTGCGCGCCGGCCACGAACCGGCGCTGCTGTATTGCCCGGTGCGGGACCGGTTTGAGGAGCTCGCCGGAGCCGGCCTGCCACTGGGGGTGGATCGCGACGCCGGCTTCGCCGAGCAGTCCCTGCCGGCCCTGCATCCGGGGACCCTGCTGGCGCTGGGTACGGACGGCATTTGGGAGGCGCGCGACCCCGACGGCCAGTTCTTCGGAAAGGAGCGCTTCCGCGAGCTCCTGCGGCGGGAGGCGCAGCGCAGCGCTCAGGAGATGGTGGCGGCCGTGTTTGACGAGCTCGGCCGGTTCTGCCGGGGCATGCCCTACGAGGACGATGTGACGCTGGTGGTGATCAAGGTTCAGTAGCGACTCGGGTTCAGGGTTGGCCGGTTCACGGTTCACGGTTGAAAGACCAGGGCCAGCGCAATGCGCCGCCCTCCGTGGATCTATCAACGCTTCAAATCTCGCCTCCAGCCCCCAACCGTTGAACTGCTGAACCGTTGAACCTTAGTACCCCCCTATTTCTTCTTGCTCGCCGCCGCCTTGGCCTTTTGCTCTTCTTCTTCCTGGGCCAGAACGGCCGCGGCGGCAGCGCCCGCTTCGACCACTTTCTTTTCGGCTTCGGTCATCTCGCTCAAGCTCTTGGACTGGATCTCCGGCGGCAGATAGACCGTCACGTTGCGGTTGGCGAACTCGAGACCGCTGTCCATGAACGCCTTCTGCACCCGGTGGAACACCTCGCGCCGGATCGTCCACTGCTCGCCCGGAATGGTCTTGAACTTGACGCGCAGGATCATGGCCGAGTCCTGAATCTCACGGATGCCCTGGGACTTGATGTCGCTCAGCATGACCCGCTTGATCTCCTCGTCCTGCATGAGCTCCTTGTTGATTTTTTTGATGACCTTGCGGATCTTCTCCAAATCGGCGTCGTAGCGCACCCGGAAATCGAGCTTGGTGATGATGTAGTCCCGGCTGAAGTTGGTGACGGTCTTCAAATCGCCGAAGGGAATGGTGTAGACCTGTCCACGGGGATGGCGCAGCTTCATGGATCTCAAGCCGATTTGCGCCACCGTGCCTTTCGCGGCCCCGGCTTCGACATAATCCCCCACCCGGAAGGCGTCGTCGATGAGAAAAAAGACCCCGGCGATGATGTCCTTCACCAGCGTCTGGGAGCCGAAGCCGATGGCCAAGCCGACGACGCCGGCACCGGCGATCAGCGGGGCGATGTTGATGCCGAGCGAGGAAAGGATGGTGAGTGCCAGAATCACGAACAGAACGGCGAAAACGAATTTGCGCAGCAGCATGAGCAGCGTCGCGCTGCGGGAGCCGACGCCGCCGCCTTCCTCGGCTTCTTCGGATGCCATGGGCATCTCTTCTCTGAGCTTCTGGTCGATGCGGGCCTTGATCAACTGCCAGACGATCACCCCCGCAATCAGGATGAGGAAAATGGTCACCACATCCCGGGCGATCAATCGCCCCAGGGTGATGTCGATGCCCCACATCCTCAGCATGGCAAAGAAGAAAAACACGACCAGGACCACGCGGAAGGATTTTTTGATCAGCGGCACATAGTTTTCAATCCGGGCTCTCTGCGACCATTGCAGTGGGTCAGCGGGCTCTTGGGCCGCCTCCGTCGGCGCGCCCAGTTCGATGACTTCCCGCGAACCGCCGGATGCCATCGCGAGCAGTTTCTGCATCCATTGGTCCAGCCCAATGAAAACCGGGATCAAAAACAGGCTGTAAATCAGGTGCAGGATTCGAACGTCTCCATAGGTCAGCATCCGGATGGTCCAATAGACGCCGGCGGATGCAGCGTAAAGGATGGCGATCCAGTGCCAGATCGACGCCAATTTGGCCTGCAGCGCCTCGATCGGCATGAGGATCTCTCCGGCCTCGGGGGCAATGGCTTGGGCCACCCGCTCCCGGACCTGCAGGATCAAAGCGATCAGCAGCAGGCTCACGACCGCCCCGGCCGAGGAGTAGATCAGCAGAAAGATATCGCGGCTGATGCCGGCCTCTCTGAGAGTGAGGGCGATCACGGAGATCAGCGCGCACACGGCGGCAATCCGCATGAACCAGCGGTAGATCAGACCGGCATCCGCATCGGACATCGGCGCCAGCCGCAGGCCGGCCGCTTTCGGAGAAAGGATGACCCGGACGCCGAACATGACCAGACGGAAGTAGTAGCTCGCTACCAGGAAAATCGATGCCGGCAGATAGCCCGAATCCTGCGGGCTGTAGATGACGGCAAACAGCACGAAGCTGACCAGCACGAAGCATGCGATGCCTAAGCCGTCGATCAGGATCCTGGAGATGATGAAAGCAAACTTCTGAAGGCGTCCGAGCGGGACGGTTTTCGTGAGATAGTCGTGCATGCCCGCGATCATCCGCAGCAGAAAGCGCTCCGCGGCCAGGCCTCCCAGGACGATCAGCAGCATGATGGCCAGGTTGGCGGTAAACTGGCCGAACCCCTTTCCGCCGGTCAGCTTCGCCCAGGCCTCGGTCCAGCCGGAGGGAACGTTCTCGGCGCCGGCGAACACGGCGCCCAGTCGCGTGAAAAGGGCGTCCATGGCGTCTTCGGCGCTGCTGAACAGCGCGCCGATGCCGCTGTCGGTGGGGTGCGGGGTGCCGGCCTCGGCAGAAGAGGCGCGGCTTTCGGCCTCCTGCCGCATTTTTTCGAGAAGCAGCCTGCGCGCCTGCTCGTCGCTCAGGCCGGCCATGAAGGCATCCACCTGCTCCGGGGTCGCATGATCCGGCAGCGTCGCCTCCTGAACCGGCGGCGGCCCCGATGAGGCCTTGGGAAGCTTGGGCGGCTTGGCCGCAGCGAAGGAATGCAGCAAGCCTGTCGCCAGAAAAACGAATAAACCGCACCGGATCCATCTTTGATACGATCGCATGGAATCTTCTCCTGTCCGCACGAATTGGCGGATTCTAATCGGTTAACCGGGTGCAAGTCAACCGGCCGGCCTCGTGATTTTTATGGACAAAGGCCGGTCAGATGCGATAAAAGATCAAACCTTAAAATCAGCGGCGCGACCGAAACCACTTTTTTGCGATGGAAGCGACCCGCCGATGCCGGTTTACCAAAAGGAGAAGCCGATGGTACAGAAGCGCCGGAGTACCGCCATCCGAAAACAGCAGATCATCGATGCCGCTCGCAAACTGATCATCCGAAAGGGCAGCGAGCACCTGACGGTTCGGGCCATGGCCAAGGAAGTACAGCTGACCGAAGCGGCCATCTACCGGCATTTCAAGAGCAAGCGCGAGATCCTGTCCTTCCTGATGAACCACATCATGGACACCATGCTGCATGATCTGGAACGCACGGCGACGGAAAATTCGCCCTCCTTGGATACGATCGACCAGGCCTTGAAACAGCATCTCTCGGAAATCGAGCAGCGCAAGGGCATGTCGTTTCAAATCATCGCCGAGATCATCAGCCTGGGCGACAAGAAACTGAACCGAGAAGTCTACGAAAAACTCAACGTGTACATCGACCGCATCAAATTCATCCTCTCCGAAGGCGTTCGCGCCGGCTGTGTGAACGATACGATCGACCTGGGGGCCTCCGCGCTCATGCTCTTCGGCATGACCCAGGGACTTGCCAACATTTGGGCCCTGAGCGGATACAGCTTCGACCTGGCCGAAAAATACGATGCGCTCTGGTCCGTTTACCGGCAACTCATCCAGAAGCAGAAAGCCGGCGGATCAAGCTGATCGCTCCGCATTCTTCAAGACTGGTCTGACCCTTTTCGGACCCATGCCCGCCGCCGATCTCAACAAGTCTTTGCGTTAAGCCCTCTTTCAGCCTTTTCGATCTTCCTATCCGTCCGGTAAAAGCCGCGGCGTTCTGCATCTGGACGCCCCAGGAACAAACCCAGGTTGTTTGTTAACATTCACTTGACATTTTGTTTTCTATCGTTTACTCTTTTTGTAAACGTTCATATACTTAAATATCGCGAGGGCATCGCCTGGCCTTCAAGGGGGGGGCGTTCAGCCAAGGAGGTTGCAAATGAGCGAACCGGCCAACATCGGCGAACCGATCCACGCACCGGATGCTGCTCCCAAAAGCGGGACCGGCCGGATCGTGAGAATCATCCTGCAGTGGACCATTCTGGGGCTTCTGGCTTTTACCTGCATCATGGCCGCTTATCGCAAATTCGGCGGCTGAATACCGCTGCTCACCTAGGGAGGCACGTCGATGGACATTCTATTCGGAGTTGTTTTCCTGCTGTTCGGATTGGCGCTCGCGGTCCTGCTGGGGATCGTTTTATACCGCGACCCTCAGAAAGAAATTCAGCCCCATGTCAGTTTGGCAAACGGAAAAGACCCCGAAGCTGCTTGAGCTTGAGTGCCGGCGCCGCTATGGCGCAGCCCCCATTCTTCATCAGCCGCAGCCGGACGGCTGCCCCGCCTGCACACGTAGCGCCCGCCGGGCAACAAGCCGTTTTGACGCGCCGCCCGGCGTTTCATAGCGGCTGCTTGCCCTCCAGGTCGCTCCCGCGTTATATTCAACCCGGCCTATGGATCCGCCCGCAGGGATGAAGGCTCATCCTCGAGTTCAACGATCCATCCATATTCAGCGTAACCGAGGTGAAACCATGGGAGACTTCTGGCAGCAAGGGGCCATCACCGTCCTGCAACGCCTGCAAAACCGGCCGATCGAAGACCTGGAAACCGAAATTGAAACGATCGCCCGCCGCCGCAACATCGTCCTGCTGCTGCCGGCCCTGTTTTCGGAATTTCAAACGCCGGCGATGCCGCGGATCATCGATGAGTTGAAGAAGGTCGCGTACCTTCAAAAAGTGGTCCTGTCGCTCGACCGCGCGGATCGGGATCAATTCGACTTCGCCCGCCAGCGGCTAAAGGAGCTTCCCTACGAAACGAAAATTGTCTGGCACGATGGACCGGGCATGCAGCGCCTTTACCAGGAGCTTCGGGAGGCGGATTTTCAGATGGGAAACCCGGGCAAAGGCCAGTCGGTCTGGATGGCCTTGGGGTATATCCTTTCCTCCCGGGATGCTTATGCCGTCGCAACCCACGACTGCGACATCGTCAACTACCACCGCGAAATGCTGGCGCGGCTGATCTACCCGGTGGTTCACCCGGCGACCGACTTTGAGTTCAGCAAGGGCTACTACGCTCGGGTCACGAACAAGCTCTATGGCCGGGTTACGCGGTTGTTCTACACCCCCTTGATTCGCGCCCTGCGCCGGATCCTCGGGAAAAACGCTTTTCTGTCTTATCTCGATAGCTTCCGCTATGCCCTTTCGGGCGAGTTCGCTTTGATCGCCAGCCTGGCCACCGGCATCCGCATTTCCCCCACCTGGGGCCTGGAAGTATCCCTGCTGAGCGAAATCTACCAGCATGCATCGCTGAACCGCATCTGTCAGGTCGAAATCTCTGAACACTACGAACACAAACACCAAGTGCTGAGAAAGGACCGGCCGGACGAGGGTCTGATCCGCATGGCCTGCGACATTGCCAAGGCCCTGTTCCGTTTCCTTTCTCAGGACGGTGTCGTCATGAGCGATGCGTTCTTTCGAACGCTCCTGACCGCCTACATGCAGGAAGCCCGGGTGGCGGTCGAGAAATATCATGCCCTATCGCTCATCAACGGTCTGTACTACGACCGCCATGAGGAGATCGAAGCCGTAGAGGCTTTCGTCAGCTCCTTGCGCTGTGCCATTTCTGAATTCGTAGCCGACCCGGTGGGCATCCCCATGCTGCCGGCCTGGGTGCGGGTGGCGGCCGCCATCCCGGACTTTCAAGACCGCCTCAATGCCTGCGTGGAAAACGACAACCGTCTCTAAGCCCTCAGGGCTCCCCCGTGAAATCGAAGCTCATGCGGGTCTGGAGGTTGCCGATGCGGATGAAGATCTCCTTCAAAAGACGCTGCTCGAGGCCCGAAAGCTCCTTCGGGTTGATGTAATTGTCGGGAGGGGCGTCTTCTTCGATGATGGCTTTCACCTGGCGGGCGAACCGCAGCTGCATCATGAAGCTGTAGCCCTGCTCGATCTCGCTGTAGTCCTTTTCCGGGAGAATCTCTTTCTGCTTCAGCCGCTGGAGGCGGTCCAGGGTGTTCGTTTCGGCGATCCCGTGCTTGAGGGCATAGACCCGGGCATAGTCGACGATGGGCAGCATCGCGCGTTTGATGTCGAATTTGTTGCGGTGCTCCCCCTTGGATTCCACCACGAAATTGCGGAAGAATCCGAGCGGCGGCTTGTAAAGCAGGGCGTTCTGGGTCAGATGACGGAAGAATCCTGACCAGCCCACCAGCGCTTCCATCAGGTAGTCCCGCAGATGGTCGATCAGGGCCAGCTGCCCATATCCTCCCCGAAAATCGAAGAAGATACTCGAGTACAACAGCTCTTCGGCTTCCGCGGTGTGGATCCAGTCTGAAAACCGGCGTTTCCACACGGAGATCGGCTGACACAGCATGGGGTTGCGGGCCATGACATTGGCATTGCAGAATCGATAGCCGCACCGGTCGAGGCTGGCGCAGACCCTTGCGCCGAGATTCAGAAAATAGGCGTGAACGGCATCCGCAGCCCCCGCCGAGGGGTCGTCATACACGATGGCGTTGTCCTGGTCGGTCTTGAGGGTCTGCTCGTGGCGGCCCTCGCTCCCCAGGATCATGAACACGAATCGCACCGGCGGCGGATCCATGTCTTTAATGGCCAGATCGAGCACCTTCCGCAGAACCGCGTCGGAAACGGTCGTAATGAACTGGTTGAGCTGCTTGGCCGGCGTGCCGGTCCGGATCAACTCCTGGACCAGATGCGGCAGGCGCTGCTGCACCCGCGCGATTTTCTCCTCTTCCCCGGCGGCGGCGATATCCCGGATCAGGAACAGCGGCGACTGGCGCTGAACTCCCAGCACATCCTGATTCGTCACCACGCCGGATAGCTTCTGGTGCTCGTCGGTGACGCCGACGTGCTTGACGCCTCGCTGCATCATCGTCATCAAAGCGTCAAACACCGGTGCGTGGCCCGGAACGGTTATCACGGGCGCCGACATGATCTCGCCCACCGGGGTCTCGATGGACAAGCCCTGGGCGATCACCTTCTGACGTAGGTCATTGTCGGTGAGAATCCCGACGATGGCGCCCCCGCTGTCCCGCACGAAAATGCTGCTGCACCGGCGGCGGCTCATCGACGCGGCCGCGGTTTGAATGGAGGCGTCGGCATTGCAGATCAACAGGTCGCGGCTGCACACCTCCTTCACCGGCTGGTTGAACAGCGCCAGGCCGTCGGATCGAGCCGGCGCGCTTTTGGCGATGACCGCCGCATACGTGCGGTCCAGCATGCGCTTGCCGAAGGTGTCCGTGAAATATTCGCTGAAGGCCTCATGCCGCCGGCACAGGTCAAAGAAGGCTTGGTGGGGAAGCTTGTAGAACGTGGTGTCCTCGATGGTCCGCAGGGTGCGGACCGCCAGCATGTCGTTGACCAGCATGGAGATGCCGCCGAACATTTCACCCTCGCCCAGGATGCTATGGAGGGTCTTGCGCTGCCGGTCTTCGAAATAGCGCTCGGCCGCACCCTTTTGAACGATGTACAGCCCGTCGACCCGCGTCTCGCCCTGAATGAACACCAGGCGGTCTTTCGGGTGGTGCACGGCCGTGACCGAAGGCACGATGGCCCTGATCTCTTCTTCATCCAAAAATGAAAAGGGAACGATCCGCGACAGGAAGTATATGACCTGGGAGGCCGCGATCGCCGTGCCGTAGGACTCGTCCTGCATGCGCTGGTTGAAGGCCGCGACGAAATGGGCCTGGAACTGGCTGAATCGCCGGCACAAGTCGAGGAACACCGCCTTGGGCAGGACGTACAAGGCCGAATCGGCGGCGGCCGTCAGGCTGCGGATGGCCAGGCCGGCATTCATCAGGATCGAGATGCCGCCGAAGATGTCGCCGCCTTCCAGCACGCTGTGCAGGGTCTTTTCTCCGCGGCTTTCAAAAAACAGGTCCAACCGGCCCGAGCCGACGATGTATATCCGGTCCATGGTGGTGCGGCCCTGTTCGGCCAGTACCGTTCCGGCCGGAAAGGTCATCAACGCCAGCTGGCCCGCCACGGACTCCAGGACATCGGCCGGCAAACCCGCGAACGGTTCGATTTTGGATAGAAGTCCACGCGCGTCTTGGCTCATGCTCGACTCTTTCCGTTTCCCCCTTGGCCCGGAACGCGCCCGGGGGATCTATGGATCGATATGACGGGGAGCTCCCATTTGGGCCGCGTCCCTCCAGCGGCCATGGACGGTTTGACAATCCGCGGAGGTTTCAACTATATAGCGAATACGGATTCGTCCTGTCCACCGGCTCCTAAACCGCAAACCGGGCACTGGCCATGACCCCCGACCGTCTTAAAAAGCGCAGACTGGCCGGCGTGTTCCTTTTCGGCTGGATTTTCTTCAACTACCCGATCTTCTCGCTGTTCAATCGGCCCGCCACCTGGCGAGGGATTCCCCTGCTCTACGGCTACGTATTTCTCCTCTGGGCGCTGATCATCGTCCTGATCATGCTCGCCTCGCGCCGCCCCGCTCCGCGCGGCGGTCCGGCCCCCTGAGACCCATGCTGACGACCGAAATCATTCTGCTGATCGCCTTCGGCTACATGGGGATCCTTTTTGCCATCGCCCATTTCGGAGACCGCCGGGCCGCGCAGGGCCGCAGCATCATCAGCAACCCCTACATTTACGCGCTGTCGCTGGCCGTCTACTGCACCGCCTGGACGTTTTACGGCAGCGTGGGCCGCGCCGCGTCCAGCGGCCTCGGGTTCCTTCCCACTTACCTCGGCCCGACCCTCGTCTGCGCCCTCGGATGGGTCGTCCTGCGCAAGATCATCCGCATCAGCAAAATTCACCGCATCACCTCGATCGCCGACTTCATTGCCTCGCGCTACGGCAAGAGCGGCGCGCTCGCGACCCTGGTGACGATCATCGCCGTGATGGGCATCATCCCCTACATCGCCCTCCAGCTCAAAGCCATCTCCATGAGCTACAACATCATCAACCAGTATCCCCTCATCGTGATGCCGCGCTATTTTGCGGACATTCCCGTCGTGCACGACACCGCGTTTTACGTCGCCCTGCTGCTGGCGCTGTTTGCGATCCTCTTCGGCACCCGCCACCTGGATGCCACCGAGCGGCACGAGGGGTTGGTGGCCGCCATCGCCTTCGAATCCATCGTCAAGCTGGTGGCCTTCCTGGCCGCCGGCCTGTTCGTCACCTACGGCATCTTCCAGGGGCTCAGCGAGATTTTCACCCAGGCTGCGGCCGTTCCGCGGCTGCAGGAGCTCTTCATCTTCGAAAGCCGCGGGGGCGAATATTTCAGCTGGTCCATCGATATCATCCTGTCCATGGTCGTGCTGATCTGCCTGCCGCGCCAGTTCCAGGTCATCGTGGTCGAGAACGTCAACGAGGAACATTTGCAGAAGGCCATCTGGCTCTTCCCCCTGTACCTCCTGGCGATCAACCTCTTCGTGCTGCCCATCGCCCTCGGCGGGTCTCTGCAGTTCGCCGTGGGGGTCGATGCGGACACGTTCGTGCTGACCCTGCCCATCGCCCACCGGCAGGAAATGGTGGCCCTGCTGGTCTTCATCGGCGGCATGTCCGCCGCCACCGGCATGGTGATCGTGGAGACGGTTGCGCTGTCGACCATGATCTGCAACGACCTGGTCATGCCGGTGCTGCTGCGGCTGCCCTTCGTCCGCAGCGCCCGAAGCCCGGTTCTCAGCACCACCGTGCTGAACATCCGCCGGGGGAGCATCGCCCTGGTGGTGCTCTCGGCCTATGCCTATTTCCGCTTCGTCGGCGAAGCCTACGCGCTGGTATCCATCGGCCTGATTTCCTTCGTGGCCGTGGCTCAGTTCGCCCCCGCCATGCTGGGCGGCATCTATTGGAAACAAGGCACCCGCGCCGGCGCCATCAGCGGCCTGGCGGCTGGATTCGCGGTCTGGGCCTACACGCTGGTTCTGCCCTCCCTGGCGGAAGCCGGCCTGCTGGATGACGGTTTGATCAACCGCGGGCTATGGAATATCGCCGCCCTGAAGCCGTACCAGCTGTTCGGGCTGCAGGGCCTCGATCCGATCGCCCATGCCGTTTTCTGGAGCCTGCTCGTGAACGGCTCCTTCTACATCGGCGTTTCGCTCTTCAGCACCAAAACCGCCTTGGAACTGACCCAGGCCGCGCTGTTCGTGGAGGTGTTCACCTATCCCGCCGAGGCGGAGGATTCCTCCCTGTGGCGCGGAACCGCCCTGGTGACCGACCTGCGCTCCCTGTTGGAGCGGTTTCTCGGCAGCCCGCGCACCGACGAGGTCCTGAACACCTTCGCCCGCAAACGCCGAATCCGCTGGGGGCCGCTGTCCAAGGCGGATCCGGCGCTCGTGACCTATGCCGAAACCCTGCTGGCCGGCGCGATCGGTTCGGCCTCGGCGCGGGTCATGGTGGCGTCGGTCGTCAAGGAAGAACCGCTCGGTCTCGATGAAGTCATGCACATTCTGGACGAGACCCGGCAGGTGATCGCCTACAGCCGCGAACTGGAACGAGCGACGGCGGAGCTTAAATCCGCCAACGAGCGGCTGCAGGAGCTCGACCGGCTCAAAAACGAGTTCATCTCCACGGTCACGCACGAATTGCGCACGCCGCTGACCGCGGTGCGCTCCATCGCTGAAATCCTGCATGCCAACCCCCGGCTGCCGCCGGACCAGCACCGCAATTTGACCGGCGTCATCGTGCGGGAAAGCGAGCGGCTGACGCGCCTGATCAACCAGGTGCTGGATTTCCAGAAACTGGAAACCGGCAAGATGACTTGGCAGCTGCTGCCCGTGGACATCCGCGAGGTCTGCCGCGACGCCCTGGCGTCGGTCCGTCCGCTCATGGAGGAGCGCAACATCCAAACAAGCCTCGATGTACCGGAGCACCTCCCGCCGGTGTTCGGAGACCGAGACCGGCTGCTGCAGGCCATGCTCAACCTGCTCTCCAACGCCGTCAAGTTCTGCGACAGCCTCGGCGGGCGGGTCGCCGTCGAGGTCAGCCGCCAGTCCGACCACCTTCGGGTAGCGGTGCAGGACAACGGCGCCGGCATTCGCAAAGAGGACCTGGACGTCATCTTCGAAGAATTCCGTCAGGGGCACCACGATTCCCGCGGACGACCGCCCGGAAGCGGACTGGGCCTCGCCATCACGAAGCGCATCGTGGAGGCGCACGGCGGCCGCATCTGGGCGGAAAGCCTGCCCGGCCAGGGCTCGACGTTTTCGTTCACTCTGCCGTCCACCATCCAGCAGCAAGAATAAGGG
>CAYRUF010000054.1:23473-28389 GCA_964427375.1 uncultured Desulfatibacillum sp.
CCCGAACCCTGAACCCTCAAACCTTCTGTCTGAACCCCGAACCCTTCTTCAGTACTTCAGCCTCGCATAGTACGTCTTCTGCGACGCCTCGCGCGCCTGTTTGAGCGTCCGGATCCCCATTTCCGCCAGCAGCGGCAGGAGCTTGAGGAAGACCTCGCCGGTGGCGATCGCATCGCCCAGCGCCGTGTGGCGGCCCATGATGGTGATGCCCAGACGCTCGGCGATCGACTCGATGTCGTGTCGGCGCTGGGCCGGGTGCAGGACGGCGGAGAGCAGCATGGTGTCGAGCACGGGGTTTCCGAACCGGATCCCGGTGCGTTTTTCCTGAAGCTGCAGCAGACTCATGTCGAAGGCGGCGTTGTGGGCCACCAGAATGGTGCCTTCGGCAAAGCGTTCAAATGCCTGCAGCGCCCGACGGACGTCGGGCTGCCCCTCGAGCATTTCGGGTTGAATCCCGTGAATGCGGATCGAATCGTGCCGCAGGATGCACTCGGGTTTCACCAGCTGCTCGAAGCTTTCCGATTCGAGCAGCCGGCCGTTGACGATGCGCACGGCGGCCAGGGCGACCATCTCGTCGCCCTCGCGGATATCCAGCCCGGTGGTCTCGGTATCGAAGACCGTATACGTCAGTTCCGTCAGCTGGCGGTTGTCCAGTTCGGGCGCCGGACCGGGCTGGCTGAAAAGATCGAAGTCGTAGTAGACCGGGCGTGCCGTGGCCAGCACCGTCTGGCGCCGGGGATAGACCGGAATCGCCGGTTCGGCGGCCTCCATCAGCAGGCGCACGCAGGCCTCGGCGGGGTTCCCGCCGGCCTGCGACCACAGCTCGGCGCGGTGCCGGGCCAGAATGTCCTTGAGCGTGGAGCGCAGCACTTCGCCGGCCACGGAAACCGGCTGCAGCTCCCAGCGCCGAAGGTTTTCCAGCCGCAGCAGCGCTCCGGACCAGATGAAATCCATCCTCACGAACCGGTCTTTCGCCTCCAGACGACACCTTATCACCGACCGGCCCGACTCCGTACCGATGCGCTCGAGAACAAATACCAGCGCCAGCGCCATGGAGTAAGTGTCCACCCGGATCCACAGCGGATCTTCCGATAATTCCATCTCCAGCTGGAGCCCCAGCCGGTCGCCGGCCTTTCTTCGAACCGCATCCAGGAAATCTTGCGCGCGCATGCGCGCCAGAGGGCCCGGCGGACGGGTCGAGGCGGCATATTCGGCCTCCACGCGGTCGGTGGCCTCACCGGCGGTCAAGGCCTCGCGTTGAATGATGCGGTGGAATTCGTCGCTTTTGGAGGACGGCAGCTCCGGAAAGGCCAGGATCAATTCCGCAGCCGCCCGGATGTTGGCCAGGGATCGGCGCACGCCGATGATGTAGGATTGCAGCAGGGACTCCGCCCTCCGGAAGCCCTCCATCTGCTCCGTGGCATCGGTCAGGATCAACGCGAAACCGTTCATCTCCCGAATCGGGCTCAGGATCGGGACGACGGCGACCTGCAGCAGGCGGCCGCTGCGGCCGGCGATCACAAACGACGAGGTCAGATCGTGTCCGGCCCGGCGCAGCTTGATTCTGATTTCCTCCAGCGCATAGTCGATAAGGGGCTTGTCGATGGCGCTGAAAATCAACCGCCCCAGACCGATAAACTCTCCGCTCCGATCCTTAACCCGCCCGGCCGGCCCTTCCCCCGAGGATTCCAGCAGCTGCTGGGCGCGCTCGTTGTACAGAATGACGCGTCCCTCCGGGCTGCAAACCAGAATCCCCTCGGGTAGCTCGGCCAGCACGACGGACAAAATATTCTTTTCCTCCTCGATCCGGGAGCTGGCTTCCGCGATGCGCTGCTCCACCGAGCGGTGCAGATCCTCGAACCGATCGGCCGCCGCGTTGATGGCATCGGCCAGCCGCACCACGTCCGCGCTGCCGACCAGCTTGATGCGGTGGGCGGGGTTGACGCCGTGGATGATGCCGGTCTCCTCGGCGATGCGATGCATCGGCAGGATGTACATCCAATACACCCAGTCGACGGCGAAACCGACTCCCGTTATCAGGATGACGGTCGCGCAGAAGATGTAGATGCTGTGAGCGGCGCTGAATTCCCGGATGAAGTCGCGTTCGGATTCCGAAAGCTGCAGCCAGAGGATGACGGCCAGCCCCACCGTGACGGCGATGAAAAACAGGGTGCCCGCCAGGACGATCCACCAGAAGGTGCGGCTCTTCGTCAAACGTGGCATTCCAGAAGCTCTTTGACTTTGGCGACGAGCTCCGCGTTGGAGAAAGGCTTGGTGACGTAGGCATCGGCCCCGAGGTCCAGGCCTTTGGTTACGTTGGCTTCGCTGCCCAGGGCGGTGACGAGCACGATGCGGATGTCGTTCCACTCCGGATTTTCACGGACGCGCTGGCAGACCTCGAAGCCGTCCACCACCGGCAGCATGATATCCAGCAGTATCAAATCGGGATGATGCTGAATGACGGCCTCCATGGCTTCTTCGCCGCTGAACGCCACCATCGTCGCATACCCGTTCTGTTCCATCAGGAATTGCAGGGCCACGATGATGCCGGGCTCATCATCCACGATGAGGACCTTCTTGGACATGGCTTGCCTCCCAACCTGGCGTGAAGAGGCACCGATTCATCGAGCGAGGGCGAAAGTGTCTCAAATAAGGTTCAGGGTTCACGGTTCAACGGTTCAGGGGTTAAAAAATAAAGATCAACCACAACTTGATCCGGAAGACATAACCGTTGAACCCTCAATTCCTTCGGAAACCGTTAAACCGTGAACCCTTGAACCGTTGAACCGTTTAAATCAACCCTTCCGCGCCTGCGCATATCCGATCGTGTTGAGGGCTTGTGAAATTTCATCGAGGCACATCGGGTCATCGATGGTGGCCGGCATCTTCCACTCCTTATTGTCGGCGATCTTCTGGATCGTGCCGCGCAGGATCTTTCCGGAGCGGGTCTTGGGCAGCCGCTTGACCACCGTCGCCGTCTTGAAGGACGCCACCGGGCCGATGCGGTCGCGCACCATCTGGACCACTTCCTTGATGATTTCCTCGTTGCTGCGGGTGACCCCCGCCTTCAGGACGATGAACCCGATGGGCACCTGGCCCTTGAGCGCGTCGTCCACGCCCAGCACGGCGCACTCGGCCACATCCTTGTGGTCGGACAGAACCTCCTCCATGGCGCCGGTGGACAAGCGGTGGCCGGCGACGTTGATGATGTCGTCGGTGCGCGACATGACGAAGACATACCCGTCCTTGTCGATGAAACCAGCGTCGGCCGTCTTATAGTAGCCGGGGAATTCCTCCAGGTAGGATTTGATGTACCCCTCGTCGTTGTTCCACAGGGTCGGCAGGGTGCCGGGAGGCAGCGGCAGCTTGGACACCAATGCGCCGATCTCGCCCGCCTTGACCGGCTGCTTGTCGGAGCCCAGGACCGCCAAGTTCCAGCCCGGTGCGGGTTTGGTGGGCGAGCCCTCCTTCACCGGGAAGTGGTGCAGGCCGAGGCAGTTGCCGGCGATGGCCCAGCCGGTTTCGGTCTGCCACCAGTGGTCGATCACGGGCACCTTCAGGCTGTTCTGCGCCCAGCGCAGGGTGTCCGGGTCCAGGCGTTCGCCGGCGAGGAACAGCGCATAGAACTTGGACAGGTCGTACTTCTGCATGAGCGAGGCGGTCGGGTCTTCGCGCTTGATGGCGCGAAAGGCCGTCGGCGCGGTGAAAAGCGTCCGGACTTTGTGCTGTGAGATCACGCGCCAGAAGGCGCCCGCGTCGGGCGTGCCGACCGGCTTGCCCTCGTAGAGGATGCTGGTGCAGCCTTTGAACAGCGGGCCGTAGACGATGTAAGAGTGCCCCACGACCCAGCCCACGTCCGAGGCCGCCCAGTAGACGTCCCCGGCGTCCACGTTGTAGATGGCCTTCATGGTGTACTTCAATGCGACCACATGCCCGCCGTTGTCGCGCACCACGCCCTTGGGGACGCCGGTGGTGCCGGAGGTGTAAAGAATGTAAAGCGGATCGGTGGCCTTGACCGGCACGCATTCGTGCGGCTTGGCCTTGGCCATGACGTCGTTCCAGTCCAGGTCCCGGCCCGGCTTCATCTCGGCTTTCTGCATCGGCCGCTGGACGATGATGCAGCGCTCGGGTTTGGAGCTGGCCATTTCGATGGCGCCGTCCAGGAGCGGTTTGTAGGGGATCACCCGGTTGATCTCGATCCCGCAGGAGGCCGAAACGATGAGCTTGGGCTTGGCGTCGTTGATGCGCACGGCCAGCTCCGGCGCCGCGAACCCGCCGAACACGACCGAGTGCACGGCCCCCAGGCGCGCGCAGGCGAACATGGCGACCAGCGCCTCGGGGATCATCGGCATGTAGATCACCACTCGGTCGCCCTTGGCGACGCCCTGGGCGGCCAGCGCGCCCGCGAACTTGGCCACCTCGTCGCGCAGCTCGGAGTAGGTGAAGGACTTGACCGTCTGCGTGACGGGGCTGTCGTAGATCAAGGCCGCCTGCCCGCCGCGGCCCGTGTCCACATGCAGGTCCAGCGCATTGTAGCAGGTATTCAGCTCGCCGCCGGTGAACCAGCGGTAGAACGGTTTGCGGGAGTCGTCCAGCACCTTGTCCCACTTCTTGTACCAGTGGCAGTCTTCGGCAATCTTGCCCCAGAATCCGTTGGGGTCCTTGATCGATTGGCCGTGCGCGGCATCATACGGGTTGGTCATGAGTGATCCTCCTTGTCTTTTGGGGTTGAATGCTGAAGGGAGTCGACTTTTTATCTGCTTTTTATCTGTGGGAGCGGCTTTCAGCCTCGATCATCGCAACTGGAAAGCCGCTCCCACGGACAAAAAGGCAAAGGCTCAAACCCACGGTTGGCAGGTTCACGGTTCACGGTTCACGGTCGAAAAAGCATCAGTTGAACCGTGAACCGTTGAACC
>CAYRUF010000055.1:0-27164 GCA_964427375.1 uncultured Desulfatibacillum sp.
GGACACGGACATCGAGACCCTGCCGGCCATTCACGCATAACTGCTTGACATTTTATCAAGTTCGGTAATATAGCTTTTAATTAAGCGTTCGCTCTAAGGCCTTTCCGAAGGAGGATGTATGAACAAGCTGGAGTTGATTTCCGCACTGAAGACCGAAGCAAACATTTCCAAGGCCGAGGCTGCGCGAGTGGTCCAGATCTTCTTCGATCACATGGCGGAGGCCATGGCGCGCGGGGAACGCGTGGAAATCAGGGGCTTATGCAGCTTCTTCGTGAAAGAATACAAGAGCTACACCGGCCGTAATCCGAAAACCGGTGAAAAGGTGAGCATCCGGCCCAAGAAGCTTCCGTTCTTCAAATCCGGAAAAGAGCTCAAGGAACGCGTGGACTATTAAATTCGTGCCAGGGTTCGACGCGATCATTGATCAGGAACGTTCCATCCGAATCCTCACCTCCCTCCTGACCAGCCGGTCCATTCCTCACGGCCTTTTATTCACCGGGATCGACGGCGTCGGCAAGCGGACGGCCGCCACCGCTTTTGCCATGGCGTGCAACTGCACGGGGGCGCGGGTGGAGGAGCGGGGCGAGGCCTGCGGCGAGTGCGCCGCCTGCCGCAGGATCGCCGCCGGCCGGCATCCGGACGTCCTGAAGGTGTCGCCGTCCGGCCTCCAGATCAAAATCGACCAGATCCGGAGCCTCTGCCAGTCGCTGGCCATGAAACCCTACGAGGCCCGAATGCGGGTGGCGATCGTGGCGGAGGCCCAACGGATGAACCCGGCGGCCGGCAACGCTCTGTTGAAAATGTTGGAGGAGCCCCCCGACCGAACGGTGCTGATTCTGACGGCGCCGCAGACGGCCGACCTGCTGCCGACCATCGTCTCGCGCTGCCAGCACATTCGGTTCAAGCCGATCGCCCGGCACCATCTGGCCGCCATGCTCGCGGCGGCCTACGGGTTTTCACCCGAAGAGGCCCGGCTGACGGCGACCCTCGCGAACGGCAGCGTGACCCGGGCGCTGGCGATGCAGCGCCGCGGCTGGATCCAGCGACGAAAATGGATCCTCTCGGAGATGGCCGGGCTGGCCCAACGCCCGATAACCGCGCTGTTGGCCCTGGCGGAAAAATCGTCACAGGCCAAAGAGGATATTCCGGAGATGCTCGAGTTGATGGCCGCATGGGTGCGGGACGTGGCCGTAGCCCGTTACTGCCCCGACCGCATCATCCACCAGGATTGGGCGGGTCCGATCCTGGACGCCTCCCGGCGCAGCGATCCGGTGGACCTGATCCGGGCCGACCGGGCGATCGAGGAGGCGCGGCGGCGGATCCGGGCCAATTCGAATCCGCGGCTCACCCTGGAAGGGCTGTGGCTGAATCTGGCCGCCGCCGCCGGCCGGACCCGGGTCGCCGGATAAACGTAGGCTGGGTTCTGTTTCGAATTTCATTAGCTTGATTTCGCAGGGAATTTCCATTTCCCAGTCAAAAGGCCATGTTATGTCAATAAAGATCGTAGGGGTCCGATTCAAGCCCGCCGGCAAGGTCTATGATTTCGATGGCGGTGCGTTTGTGCTGGCGCCCGGCGATAAGGTCATTGTCGAAACCGAGCAGGGACTGAGCTTCGGGACCGTTGCGGCCCCGCCGAGGATGGCGGAAGAGCCGCCGGCCGGCCCGGCGTTGAAAAAAATCTATCGCTTGGCCACGGCGAAGGATATCGAGCAGCTTAAGAAAAAATACGAGGATGAAAAAGCGGCCCATGCGTTCTGCCGTAAAACCATCAAGGAGCTGGGCCTGCAGATGAACCTGTTTGCGGTCGAGAAATCGTTCGACGGCAGCAAGGCTACTTTTTTTTTCACCGCCGACGGCCGGGTCGACTTCCGTCAGCTCCTGAAAATGCTGGTCAGGGAACTGGGCGTGCGCATCGAAATGCGCCAGGTCGGCATCCGCAACCAGGCCAAGATGTGCGGCGGCCTCGGCCGCTGCGGCCGGGAACTGTGCTGCGCCTCCTACCTGGAGAAATTCGAGCCGGTGTCCATCCGCATGGCCAAAGAGCAGAGCCTGTCCCTGAATCCGACCAAGATATCAGGCCAGTGCGGTCGGCTGATGTGCTGCCTGGTCTATGAATACGACACGTACATGAGTCTCAAACGAAGTCTGCCTAAAATCGGTTCCATCGTCAAAACCCTCAGCGGCGAAGGCAAGGTGGTCCGCCACAACGCCGTCTGCCAGCGGCTGACGGTGCGCCTGGCGGACGGCTCCGAAATCGAAACGCCCGTCGATAACCTTCAGCAGCCGACAGGACAATCAGCATGACCTTCTACATCACCACTCCGATCTACTACGTGAACGCCCGGCCGCACCTCGGCCACGCCTATACGACCGTGGTGGCCGACGTCGTCCGCCGCTTCCATCAGATGCAATCGGAAGAGGTTTTCTTCCTGACCGGCACCGATGAACATGGGGACAAGGTGGTGCGGGCCGCACAAAAGGAGGGTCTGGATCCACGGGCTTATGCCGATCGGATCAGCCGGCTCTTCCGCGACCTGTGGCCGAACCTCAACGTTCAGCCCGATCATTTCATCCGCACCACCGATCCGGACCACATGGAGGTGGTTCGCCAAGTCCTGCAGAAGATCTACGATTCCGGGGACATCTACTTCAGCGAATACGAGGGGCTTTACTGCTTCGGCTGCGAACGCTTCTACACCGAACGCGAGCTCGTGGACGGCAAATGCCCGGACCATCAGACCGAGCCCGAGACCATCCGCGAGGCCAACTACTTTTTCCGCATGAGCCGCTACCAGGGCTGGCTCATCGACCATCTCCAGAAGCATCCGGACTTCATCCGCCCGGAGCGCTATCGCAACGAGGTGTTGGCCTTCCTGAGGGAGCCCCTCGGGGACCTGTGCATCTCGCGGCCGAAATCCCGGCTGACCTGGGGCATCACCCTGCCATTCGACGAACGCTACGTCACCTACGTGTGGTTCGATGCCCTTCTGAATTACGTTTCGGCGCTGGGCTACCCGGACGGCGAGCGGTTCCGACGGTTCTGGCCGGTGGCCCAGCACATCGTGGCCAAGGACATCCTCAAGCCCCACGGCATCTACTGGCCCTGCATGCTGAAGGCCGCGGGCATTCCGGTCTACCGCCATCTCAACGTGCACGGCTACTGGAATGTCGAACAGGGCAAGATGTCCAAGAGCATCGGCAACGTCGTCGAACCGCTGCAGATGAAAGACCGCTACGGCCTGGACGCGTTTCGCTTCTTCCTGATCCGCGAGATGACCTTCGGCCTGGATTCGAGCTTCAGCGAGGCGGCCCTGGTGCAGCGGATCAACGCGGACCTGGCCAACGACCTGGGCAACCTCTTCTCGCGCGTGGTCTCGATGACCCACAAGTATTTCGAGGGCGTCGTTCCCGAAGTCGATCCCGAGGTGGCGCGCGAATTCGGCTTGGGCCTCGGGCCCGAGGCCCAGCAGACCATCGCCGCATACGCCCGGGCGATGGAGGCATTTGAGTTTCAGAAGGCCATGACCGTCGTCTGGGAGTTCATCGGGCGGCTGAACAAGGCCGTCGACGTCTCGGCCCCTTGGGAGCTGGCCAAGAAAAAAACCACGGTTCGCCAGCTGGAGGCCGTGATCAGCAGCCTGCTCAAGGGGCTGCGGCTGATCGCCGGGTTGATTTACCCGGTCATGCCGGACACCGCGGCGCGCATGCACAAGCATCTGGGGCTGGATCCGGCCGCGCCGTTCTATCGCCTGGCGGAACTGAAATCGTGGCAGCCGATCCCCGCCGGAACCCGTTTGCCCAAGGCCGTGGCGCTCTTTCCGCGCATCGAAGCCGCTGCAGCGCCGGAGACGGCCGCGCCGGCCAGGCCCGCCGTCGAGATCAAACCGGAGATCGGCATCGACGATTTCCGCAAAATCGATCTGCGCGTGGCCACCATCGTGAACGCCGCAGCGGTGCCCAAGGCCAAGAAGCTTCTCAAACTGGACATCGACATGGGTGAGCGCCGGTCCATTGTGGCCGGCATCGCCGAGCACTATGCGCCCGAGTCCCTGATCGGCCGTCAAGTGATCGTCGTCGCCAACCTCAAGCCGGCCAAGCTCATGGGCATCCTCTCCCAGGGCATGCTGCTGGCCGCCGGCGAAGACGCCGGCCCGGTCCTGATCATGCCCGACCAGCCCGTCACGCCCGGTGCCGCCCTGCGATAGGACCGGCCGCGCTGTCCAGTTAGCGGCATGTTTTCTGCATGCATTTCATTTTCCGCATGCATTTCATTGGAAGGAGAGACCGTCATGCTGACGTCGATCGCCGATAGGCTTGTGAATTCCGTTTTGACGCTCCGGCACGCCGTGGCCGACCGGATTCGCCGCATTCGGACGCTCCGGGCCTATTTCGGACGCCATCTGGCCGGTGTGCCGGCGGGATCCCTGGTGGTGTTCCCGATCCGGAACACGGTTTTCGGCTGCGGGATCGCCGGAATCGTGGCCTTCAAGCCCCCCCGGCCCGCCCCCGGCCCGATCGGGCTGGCGGATCTCGACGCCCTGGCCGGCCGGGTGCGAAGCAGCGGGCTGGCCGCCGCAGGCTCGGGCGCCGAAGGCTTCGCCGAAAATTACCTGGGCGGCGAGGCGTGCATCGAGTCGCTCTGGCGCCTGGTCCAGTCTCTGAAGCGGGCTCAAACCTTCGCCCGGCTGTGCAGCGACCGCCCGCTGCAGTCTGAAATCGACCGCCTGGCCCGTTCGCTGGCCGAACACGCCGAGGACGAAGGGCGCCGATTCGACGAACTCATGGGCCGCCTGAACGCGGCGGACGTCGATCGCATGGCGCCGCGGATCGACCGCCTGCGCGACATCGCCTGGTGCCTGCGGGCGGAGGTCCTGGCGAACATCGCCAAGGTAAACGAGCTGTCGGGCCCCAGCGAAACGCCCCCACCGCCGGAGGCGGTGATGGTGTTCCGCAACCTCAATGCGGTGCTCAACAGCATCGACCGCATGGAGGTGCGCGGCCGGGATTCGGCCGGGGTCTCCCTGCTGTTCGTGCTGGCGGCCGCGCCGTACGAGCAATTCACCTCCGCCCTGGCCGCCGGCGGCCTGCAGGGCGAATGGGGGCAGCGCTGCGCCAAGCAGCCCCTGCTGAACCAGAGCATTAGGGTCCAGCGCCGCGACGGAACGGTGGCCGTGGCCTTCACCTACAAGGTTGCGGTCGAAATCGGCAGCCTGGGGGACAATATCCGCTGCCTGCGCCGGACGATATCCGCCGATACGATTCTGCAGACGCTCATGCGCGCACCCCTGCAGTTCCACACGGTCAACGCCCATACGCGCTGGGCCTCCGTCGGCGCGATCACGGAAGCGAACTGCCACCCGGTCGACAACCAGGTCATCAACGCCGCTTCCGGCGAGAGCGGCATCATCCACACCTGTTTGAACGGCGACATCGACAACTTCCAGGAGCTCCGGGAGGCAATCGAAGCCGGCGGCTGCCGGATTCATGCCGAGGTCACCACCGACACCAAGATCATTCCCCTGCAGATCGAGCATTACCTGCGCCAGGGCTTCGAGGTGGCCGAAGCCTTCCGCCGGGCCGTGAGCGACTTCAAGGGCTCGCATGCCATCGCCATGCACACCGACCTCGCGCCGGGCAAGCTCTTTCTGGCCCACCGGGGCAGCGGCCAGGCGATCTTCGTCGGCATCGCCCCCGACCACTACATGTCCACCTCGGAGGTGTACGGCTTCATCGAGGAGACTCAGACCTACATCAAGCTGGACGGGGAATCGGTCGTGGAAGGCCGCAGCGGCAAGACCCAGGGGCAGATCGTCATCCTGGACCAGTCCGGCGGCGGCGGCCTGGAGGGCATCATCTCGATGTATTACGACGGAACCCCGTGCCGTCTGACCGAAGCCAGCCTCAAGCAGACCGCCCTGACCTCGCGCGACATCGACCGTCAGGACTACCCGCACTATTTCCTCAAGGAAATCTCGGAGTCTCCGGCCTCGGTGGCCAAGACGCTTCAGAACCGCTGGAAGATCAAGGACGGCGACGGACGGCGGGAGGTCGCCCTCGACGAGCGCGTCGTTCCGGAGCGCATCAACGCCGCGCTGGCCGACGGCTCCATCCGGCGCATCTATTTCATCGGCCAGGGCACGGCCGGGGTCGCGGCCCTGGCCTGCGCCAACATCCTCAACTATTATCTCAGCGACCCCTCCGTCCAGGTTCAGGCGCTCAAGGCCTCCGAATTCAGCGGGTTTTTCCTGGGCGATCCCGGCGGCGGGCGGTCCATGGCGGATGCGCTGGTCATCGCCATCAGCCAGTCCGGCACCACCACCGATACCAACCGCTCGGTGGACCTGGTGCGCCAGTGCGGCGCGCATACCCTGGCGATCGTCAACCGGCGGGACTCGGATCTCACCTTCAAGGTCAACGGTGTCATGTACACCAGCAGCGGCCGCGACATCGAGATGTCGGTCGCGTCCACCAAGGCCTTTTACGCCCAAATCATCGCCGGCGCGCTGTTGGGCCTGCACATCGCGGGCCTCAAGGGCCGCCGCGATGCCGGCTTCATCTCGAGCGAGATCGAGCGGCTGCTGGCCATGCCGGAGCACATGCGCCGGGTGCTGGCCATGGCCGAGCGCATCCGCGCCTCGGCCGAACGGCTGGCCGTCACCAAGACCTACTGGGCGGCGGTCGGCAGCGGCCCCAACAAGGCTTCGGCCGACGAGATCCGCATCAAGCTGAGCGAGCTGTGCTACAAGACGATTTCATCGGATTATGTCGAGGACAAGAAGCACATCGACCTGTCCTCCGAACCGCTGATCATCGTCTGCGCGGCCGGCACCCGGCCCACGGTGATCGGCGACATCATCAAGGACACCGCCATCTTCAAGGCCCATAAGGCCACGCCGGTGGTGATCTGCGACGAGGGCGAGGACCGCTTCGACCCCTATGCCGAAGACGTGTTCCAGGTCCCCGCCGTGGCCGAGCACCTGGCCCCGATCCTGAACACCCTGGTCGGCCACCTCTGGGGGTACCACGCCGCCCTGTCGATCCACGAGGGGTCGCGATTCCTCTATCGCTTCCACGAAGATCTCCAGCAGACCATCCATGCGGCCGCCGCCGCCGGAACCGACATCTTTGAGCTGGTTCTCGACCGTCAATTCCGGGAAAAAATCGCGGCCTTCTATAACGCCTTCCGGCAGCGCCGCTCGCGCCGGCAGTTTCCGGCCACCGTGGGCTTCGACGCCATCTCCGACCTGACCCTCCTGCTCAAATACCTGGCGGGCCGCCTGGAGGTCTCCGATTTCGAGCTCGATTTCGGCCTGAAGGGCACGGCCGCCAATATGATCCAGACGCTCTCCGGCCGGCTGGCGGAGGCCATCGGCTTCCTCGCTCGCCCGGTCGATGCCATCAAGCACCAGGCCAAGACCGTGACGGTCGGCACCAGCCGCATCAGCGAGCGGCTGGAGGGCATCGTGTTCGCGGCCCTGGCAGCCGAGAACTTCTCCATCGCCCAGCTGACTCCCGCCAACCTGATCGTATTGAAAAACGTGCAGGGCATCATCCGGGAGATCGAAGGATCCGTGCTCTACCGGATCGACGGGCTCAACCTCCTGGGCGAACCGGGCGAGGCCACCACCATCGAGGTGCTGCACAAGCGCGGTGCGACCGCCGCCATCCCGTCCCGCGTCGAAACGGATCGCACCCTGAAGGGCAGCAAGCGGATCATCGTGCGCCAGGGCAACGTCTACATCGGTAAGGGGCGCAAGGACGACCGCAGCATCCTGGTGATTCCGCTGCTGTCCGCTTCACCGGGCGGCGGCAACCGGGTCGAATACCTGCTGTTGCTGCATATCGCCTTCAAGGAGCGCGTGCCGTTGAACCAGAAGATCCGGGCCTTGGGCGGCAAGTACGAGCACATCAAGAACATCGTCCAGGAAAACAGCGTCGTCTGGGAGGACGCCATGCTCGACCAGATGCCCGTCGATGAACTTTTCGGCCGGTCCGCGGAAAAGATCGGCGAGGTGATCGTCGCCCGGGCGAAAGCCGCCTGAACCCGGCAGGCGTTGCTGTTGCTCCGGCGATAACATCGGCTCCATGCAGCCATATCCGTCGCCACCGGACCTCCGCTGGAGGTGCTCCTGTTCGATTGCCGGAGCGATCATGCCAAGGGTCTTGTGAAAAATAGTCGACCTTCAACGCTTGCGTCTCCCGCGATGGAGCATCTGAAGGAGATTTCGTCCTGGGTCAGCTCGGTTCAGAGCCCGGACCGGATCCTGGAGCTGATCGTCGCCGCCGCCACCCGCATGCTGGGCGCCCGGGCCAGTTCGCTGCTGCTGGTCGACCCCCGTTCGCGCCGGCTCTATTTCAAAGTCGCCACGGGGGAAAAAGGCGGCGACGTCAAGCGGTTTCAGGTCGCCATGGGCGAAGGGATCGCCGGGCATGTGGCGGCGACCGGTGAGCCGTTGCTGATCCCCGATGTCAGCCGGGATCCGCGCTGGCAGCCCCGGATCAGCGCGTCCATCGGCTTCGAGACCCGCTCCATCGCCTGCGCGCCGCTGACGGTCAACGGCGAGATCATCGGCGTGCTGGAGATCATCGATAAAGCCGACGGCGGGGCGCTGCGCCCCGAGGACATGCCGCTGCTGGCCGTGTTTGCCGAAGTGGCGTCCGTGGCCATCACCCACGCCCGCCGCATCGACCGCGACCGCAAATCGATCGGCGAGCTGCAGACCGAGCTGGATCTGCGCTCCGAAATCATCGGCAACAGCCGGGCGATCCGACAGGCCATCGCCGACGCCCTGAAGGTGGCCGACGCCAAGGCCAGCACGCTGATCGTGGGGGAGAGCGGCACCGGCAAGGAGCTGCTGGCCCGGCTGATCCACCGCGCCGGCCCTCGGCGGGATGCGCCCCTGGTGGCGCTGAACTGCGCGGCGCTGCCGGAGGCTCTCTTGGAGGACGAGCTCTTCGGGCATGAAAAAGGGGCGTTTACGGGTGCCGTGGCCCGCAAGATCGGCAAATTCGAACTGGCCGACGGCGGCACCCTCTTTCTGGACGAAATCGGCGAAATGAGTCCCGCCATGCAGTCCAAACTCCTGCGGATCCTCCAGGAAGGGGTTTTCTACCGCCTGGGCGGAAACGAATCCATTCCCGTCGACGTGCGAACGCTGGCGGCCACCCACCGGGACATCGACGGCGAGGTGGCGGCCGGCCGCTTCCGGGAAGACCTCTATTACCGCCTCAATGTCGTTCAGATCCGCATGCCGGCCCTGAGGGAGCGCCGGGAGGACATTCCCTTGCTGGCCGATCATTTTCTAGGCCTGTTCCGTAAAGAGCGCCGTTCGGCGCCCGTGCGCTTCTCCCGGGAGGCGCTCGACCGCATGCAGGCCTACGACTGGCCGGGCAACGTCCGTGAAATGAAAAACGCCATCGAACGGGCGGTGGTGATGGGCACCTCAGCGGAGATAACTGCGAAGGATCTGCCGGCGTTCGCCCGCCAGACGAACCTTGCGGACGGGGGCGTCGATCGCTCCTTCAAGGAAGCGGTGGATGCCTTCAAGCGCGATTTCCTGGCGCTGCACCTTCGGCGCAGCGGCGGCAACCGCAGCCTCGCCGCCCACAATCTGGGGCTTCAGCGCACCTATCTATCGCGGCTGATCGCCAAATATGGCCTGCAGGATCTATAGCCCATGGCCCGCGTTAGCCGTTGTTGCCGTTGTCCGCAAATACCAATCGCCGCCGTCGGCGGCGAGGCCCGAGGGGATGGTCCATGCCGCAGCCTGCCCTGAAACCCTACAACCTCTTGTTGGTGGATGACGACCCTTTCATCCTGGAGGGGATCGGCGAAGACCTGGAGAGCCGGGGATACCGGGTCACACGGGTGAACAGCGGCGAGAAGGCCATCGAGCTGCTGCAGCGGTCGCGGTTTGACTTGGTGATCACCGATCTCATCATGGAGCGCGCCGACGGCATCCAGGTGCTCAAGAAATCCAAGGAAATCGACGGCACCGCCATGGTCATCATCCTGACTGGCTTCGGGGACATGCTCTCCGCGATCGAGGCCCTGCGCAGCCAAGCGGATGATTACATGCTCAAGCCCTGCGAATCGGCCGAAATGTTCTTCCGGGTCGAACGCTGCCTGGAGAAATTGGAGCTGACGCGCCGGGTCAACCTCTACCAGAAGATCCTGCCCATGTGCTGCGTCTGCAAGAAGATCCGCGACGACACCGGCCGGGTTCCCGGACAGGGCGAATGGGTGCCGGTGGAGCGGTTCATTCAGGACCGCGCTCAGGTGGACGTCACCTCCAGCTACTGCCCCGAATGCGCCCGGCGCACCTTGCAGGAGTTCATCAAGCAGTAGGGATCTTTTTCCGGGAGTGCGCGAGCGCCGCGCCGATGAAATCACGGAACAGAGGGTGGGCGGCCATCGGCCGCGATTTGAACTCGGGGTGGAACTGGCAGCCCAAGAACCAGGGGTGATCGCGGAGTTCGACGATTTCCACCAGGTCCCCCGACGGCGAGGTGCCGCAGAAGACCAGGCCTTTTTCCTCGAGCCGGGGACGGTAGGCGTTGTTGAATTCATACCGGTGGCGGTGGCGCTCCGCGATGTCATCGGATCCGTAGGCGCGGTGCGCCAGGCTTCCGGCTGTCAGGCGGCAGGGATAGGCCCCGAGCCGCATGGTGGCGCCCTTCTCCGAGTGGGCGTCGCGCCGCTGCACCGTGCGGGTGCGCTCGTCGAACCACTCGGTCATCAGATAGATCACCGGGTCGGGGGTGAACTCGTCGAACTCGGAGCTGTTGGCCCGCTCCAGTCCCACGACGTGCCGGGCGAATTCCACGACCGCGATCTGCATTCCCAGGCAGATCCCGAAATAGGGGACCTTCTGCTCCCGGGCATAGCGCGCCGCACAGATCTTGCCTTCGACCCCGCGGCGGCCGAAGCCTCCCGGCACCAGGATGCCGTCGGCTTTGGCCAGCACCTCGCCGCAGTTCTCCGGGCCGAGCTGCTCCGAATCGACGAAGTAGAGGTTGACCTGGGTGCGGTTGGCGACGCCGCCGTGGTGCAGGGCCTCGTTCAGGCTCTTGTAGGACTCGGTCAGGTTCACGTACTTGCCGACGATGGCGATGGTGACGTCGTGCCGGGGTTCCTTGAAGCGGCGCACCACCTCCTCCCAGGCGTCCAGTTTGGGGGCGCGCGTCCAGATGTTGAGCAGCTCCACGATCTTGTGATCGAGCCCCTCCTGGTGGAAAACCAGCGGCACCTCGTAAATGCATCCGACGTCCTTGGCGGTGATGACGGCGTCCACACCGACGTTGCAGAAGAGGGCGATCTTGGCTTTGAGTTCCCGGGACAGGAACCGGTCGGTGCGGCACAGCAGGATATCGGGCTGGATGCCGATGCTGCGCAGTTCCTTGACGCTGTGCTGGGTGGGCTTGGTCTTGACCTCGCCGGAGGTGCTGATGTAGGGCACCAGCGTCAGGTGGATGTAGATCACATTGTCCCGCCCCACGTCGGCCCGGAACTGGCGGATGGCTTCCAGAAACGGCAGGCTCTCGATATCGCCGACCGTCCCGCCGATCTCGACGATGACGACATCCACGCCGTCGGCCACCCCCTTGATGCAGTCCTTGATTTCGTCGGTGATGTGCGGAATGACCTGCACCGTCCCGCCCAGGTAGTCGCCCCGCCGCTCCTTGCTGATGACCGAATAGTAAATCTTGCCCGTCGTGTAGTTGTTGCGCTGGCCCATCGTGGCGCTCGTGAAGCGCTCGTAGTGGCCGAGGTCCAGATCCGTCTCGGCGCCGTCGTCGGTCACGAACACCTCGCCGTGCTGGAAGGGGTTCATCGTGCCGGGGTCGACGTTGATGTAGGGGTCCAGTTTCTGGAGCGACACCGTCAGGCCCCGGC
Organism: uncultured Desulfatibacillum sp.; assembly: GCA_964427375.1. GTDB lineage: Bacteria > Desulfobacterota > Desulfobacteria > Desulfobacterales > SpSt-501 > SpSt-501. Next base: position 11,897 of record CAYRUF010000055.1, read on the forward strand.
TTTCCAGCAGGGCGCCGATGGACGCCGAGGCCAGCCCCTTGCCGAGCGAAGACAACACGCCGCCGGTCACGAAAATGAACTTGGTGTTGAATGGCATAACGACACCTCGCTGGATCGGATGCGAGCGCTCCGCCCCGCGGTTTAGAAGACCGTCCGGCAGAAGCGCCCGGCCTCGCCCAGCTCTTCTTCGATTCGGATCAGCTGGTTGTACTTGGCGATCCGGTCGCTGCGGGACAGGGAGCCGGTCTTGATCTGGCCGCCGTTGACGCCCACGACGAGGTCCGCGATGAAGCTGTCTTCGGTCTCCCCGGAGCGGTGGGACACCACCGTGGTATAGCCGGCGTTTTTGGCCATCTCGATGGCATCGAGCGTCTCCGTGAGGGTTCCGATCTGGTTGAGCTTGATGAGAATGGAATTGGCGATGCCCTGTTCGATCCCCTTGCGGAAAATATCGGGATTGGTGACGAAGATATCGTCGCCCACCACCTGGACGGAGCCGCCCAGCCGGTCGGTCAGCGATTTCCAGCCGCTCCAGTCGCCCTCCGCCAGGCCGTCTTCGATGGAGACGATCGGGTAGCGCTCGGCCAGGCCTTCGAGCAGATCGATCATCTGAGTCGAGCCGAGGCGTTTGTTTTCGGATTTCAAGATGTATTTGCCGCCGTGATAAAACTCGCTTGCGGCCACGTCCATGCCGATGCCGATGTCTTTGCCGGGCCGGTATCCGGCGGCCCGGATCGCCTCCATGATGAATTGAATGGCCGCCTCGTTGGATTCGAGGTCCGGCGCGAAGCCGCCCTCGTCGCCGACCGCCGTATTCAGGCTGCGCTTCTTGAGAATGGCCTTCAAGCAATGGAACGTCTCCGCACCCATCCGAACCGCCTGGGCGATCGATCCGGCGCCGAAGGGAATGATCATGAACTCCTGGAAATCCAAGTTGTTGGCGGCATGCGCGCCGCCGTTGACGATGTTCATCATGGGGATCGGCAGGACATGGGCCGTCATGCCGCCGAGGTAGCGGTAAAGCGGCAGACCGAAGGCCGCCGCCGCCGCACGCGCCGCGGCCATGGATACCCCGAGGATGGCGTTGGCGCCGAGTTTGGATTTATTGGCGGTGCCGTCGAGTTCGATCATCCGTCGGTCGAGCGCGGTCTGGTCGGCGGCATCCAGGCCGCAGACCGCCGGTGCGATGCGGCGGGCCACGTTGGCGACGGCGGTTTCCACCCCTTTGCCGCCGTACCGCTTGGAGCGCTTGTCCCGCAACTCCAGCGCCTCGCGTTGACCGGTGGAGGCGCCCGACGGAACGGCGGCGCGACCCTGGGCGCCGCAGGCCAGATGAACATCGACCTCCACCGTCGGGTTGCCGCGCGAATCCAGTATTTCTCTCGCCTTTACTTCAACAATTTCGGTCATCTCGTCCTCCGCCGGCCATCTTAATGGCGTTTTCCGGGAGCAGAACCCGGCTTGACAAATTACTTGAAAATGTTAGTCTGAACCATCAGCGAAGTCAAGAGAGGACGACGCCGGTCGCCATGCCCAGCCAGCCCAAGGATCTCTACTCGGAAGCCCACCTGTTGGTCGCCGCCATCCGGCTGCATGAGCACTCCCAGGAGCGGCCGGCGTCGCTCGAAGACGCCTGCCGCATGCTCGGTTTCTCGAGCGAGCATGCCGGTATCATCTGCCGCCGCCTCGTGGAACTGGGCGTCATCGAATCCGTGCAGGGTTCTTTCGGCGAGCGGCTGTTCATCCGTGATCACCTCAAAATCGAAGAGATCCCCCGCGGGGAAACCGGACGGCGGCTGGAGGACGAAGTCAAAAAATTCCAGGACCTGCAGCGCCACTTCACTCAGAAAATCGAATCCCTGCAAGCGGAGCAGACGGGGAAAAAGAAAAACCTCTTTGCGGAAATGGAAAAAAAACTCAAAGAGGAAATCGAGAAGAAATCCAGAACCCCGACTTGATCGATGGACTTCCTATCCAAGAGCGCCGCGGGTCTTTACTTCCGCAAGCGGATCCGCAAAGATCTCGAACCCGTATCCCTCGATGCGGACATGATTCGGTTGCTGCTCGCCATCGACGAGCGCAAGAGCCTTTACCAGATTGCCGCAGAAGTGGAAATGGACGCGGCCGCCTTCAAAACGAACTTGAAGAAGCTGCTGGATCAGGGCCTGATCGAAACGGTCCGGAAGGCCGCCGCGCTGGTAGACAAGAGTTTCCTGCCGTCCCTGCGGATGAACCTGGCCCGCCGGATCGGGCCGATGGCGGGCATTGTCGTCGAGGACTGCGTGGCGGAGTTGAAACTCGATGCCGCCGCCATTCCGGTGGAACAAGCCGCCGAGATCATCAACCGGATTGCGCTGGAAATCCCCGATGAAGACGGCCGGATCGGCTTCAAGAAGGCAATGATCGCGATCCTAAACAAATTGAACCCGTAAGACCAGGAGCCTGCGTATGATGGACATCACCTGCGATGCCTGCAGCAAGAGGTACCGGATCGACGAAACCCGGATGAAATCGGCGACCGCGAAGGTCCGGTGCAAGGCCTGCGGATACATGATGCTTGTTTCCAAGCCGCAGCCGGTCCAGGTGGCCGAGACCATTTTCGACACCGGCACCCCGCCGGAGCCCCCCCCGGCGGTGAACGCGGCAGACGCAGCGGAAGCCGTCAACAACCCGGCCGCCGCCGGTACGTTTCCGGCGCCGGCCGCAATCGAGCCGGCGTTGGAACACACGGATACCCCGGAGTTCGCGCCTCCCCAAAAAGTGCGCTTCGGGCTGTTCGGGAAATCGCTCCTGGTGATGCTCGTGATCAGCCTGCTTCCGTTCGGGATCTTCTGGTTTCTCACCTTTCGTGAGACCAGCGACCGCATCCGCAGCGACTCCGAAGCGATCATGGCCCAGACCGCCAAGGGGTTGGGGGACCAGGTGGACGCATGGATCAACGCCCAACTCAGCGTGCTGCGCACCATCGCCAAACTTCCCGAAATCGTGGCCATGAACCGCGAGCAGCAGGAAGCGGCGCTCAAGGCCGTCCACCGCGAATATCCCTGGATGTACCTGGTGTTCACGGTGGCACCGAACGGCATGAACGTCGCCCGCAACGACGGTCAGCCGCTGGTGAGCTACGCCGACCGCCAGTATGTGAAAGACGTCCTGGCCGGCAAGGCGGTCGGCTGGCAGACCGTGGTCGGCCGGACCTCGAATGTGCCGGCCTTGGTGATTGCGGTTCCCATCAAAGAGGACAACCGCATCGTCGGCATCATGGCGGCCGCCATGACCGTGGAGGACATGTCCAAGCAGATCGCGAACTGGAAGAGGGGCAGCACCGGATACGCGTTCCTGGTGGACGACAAGGGGTTCGTGCTCTCGCACCCGAAGAAGCAGCTGGTGGAAAAGCGTGAAAACCTCAACCCGCACCCCCTCATCGCCGATTTCCGCAAGAAGGGCTGGACGACCATGACGGCGGCCTTTACGGGTGAAAACGATCAGCCCGCTCTGGGCCATGCCCGCCGCACCAGCTACGGATGGGTCCTGGCGCTGATGCAGGAGGAGCAGGAGATGCTGGAGCCCCTGGCGCTCATCCAGAATTTCGCGCTGGCGCTGCTGGCGGCGACGGTGCTGCTGGCCGCCGCCTGCGCCTGGTTTTCGGCGCGCGCCATGGTCACTCCCATCATGAAGCTGACCGACGCGGCCGAACGCATGAGCCTCGGGGATCTCAACGTCAAGATCGACGTTCAATCGCGCGACGAGATCGGCCTTCTGGCGCAGGCCATCGGCCGCATGCAGACCAGCCTGCGCATGGCGATGGAGCGGCTGCGGAGGAAGAAGTAGAGGCAGTGCCTAAAATGCCTAACGTGCGCTAAATTGCCTAAAATTTAAGGGTAGGCCCGGGTATGGGCCCGACGGAAAACGATTGTAGCTATCGTCTGCATTTGTTTATTTTGATTTTAGGCACTTTAGGCATTTTCAATTTTAGGCATTTTTCATAATAGCTCCCCCGCCCAGTTCCATAGCCCCGGGCGGTTCTTCTTTTTAACGCCTGGCGGCACCGGCTCCGCCAGGTGCACGAACAGGCGGTAGCCGGCCCGGCGCAGGGTTTCGGTCTGCGCCCGCAAATCCAGCTCCCAGTTGGGAAAAACCCAATAAAGCGAACCGTGACGGACCGCCCAGGCGCCCTCTCCCTTGGGGCTGCGCAGGGGCGACTGCAGCTGAAGATCGGCGGCGGCGGCCCGGGCGACGCACAGCGGCCAACTGCCGCCCACCACCGCGCCCAGCGGCAGCGGACTCCGTTCGGGAAGCTTCAGAAAATCGGCCGCGGCCAGCTCGGGGCTGACGATGGCGCCGCTGAAGCCGAGGCCGGCCGCGGTTTCGAGCGCCAGCGGGTTGGCCAAGTTGCAAAACGGACCGGCCCAGAGCGTTGCCGCCGCGGAGTCCGGCTCAAAAAGGGCGGCCTGCCAGGGATCGTTCAACACGAAGAAGCGGCTGCCATGACCGCGGGCCGAGCGGACCAGCTCCCGGACGGCGGCCTCGTCATCCGGAAAAAGCGCCGGCGGCAGCCACCACCAAATGGAGCGATACCGACGGGCCGGAACCGACTCCAACGCTTCGGGGCTCAGCCACAGGCCCAGGCGCTGCGGGAGCGGCGGACGCGGGGGCTGCCGATGAACCGTCAACTCAACCGGGGGGAGGGAGGCCTGCACGGGCCGCGGCAAACGAGCCGCGAAACCGGACGGCCGAGGAATTTCCGCCGGCGCATCCCTCGGCAGTTCAGCCTCCAGCTGCCTGAGGCGCTCTGCCAGCGCCTTCTCGCGCCGGTCGATCAGAAAAACCGGAGTGCCTTTGGGAACGCTGCCGGCTGCGGCCGGCAGCGAATAGCGCCCTCCCTTGGGAACGGAGCGGCCCACTCGTTCGATGCGGTGTCCGGGCGCGTCCTCGTAGCCGACGCGCAGCAGATCGCCCGACAGCAGCTCCTGACGGGGGCAGAAGAAGGCTTGACGGCCGCCGCCCTGGATCCGGCCGACGAAGAGCCCGGATCCGGTCTGCTCGCGGGCATGGATGGGGTTTTGGGGCCGCTGCGGCAAAAAATGGTAGTGGGTCCCCGGGCGGCCCAATGCGCGCGATAGAAAGTAAAGGGCGTCTTTCTTCGCCTGGGCGTCCGCGCCGTGGTCCCGCAGCAGCCGGTAGCCGGTCACGACGTAATAGACATAATGCGGCCCTTTCTTGCGTCCTTCGATCTTCCAGGTGCGGACCTGGGGGATGCCCCGCAGCACCTTGACCAGCACGTCCAGGCTCAAATCCAGGCAGGAAAAATAGCGACGGGCCTCGCGCTCCTGGGTGTACACCCGCCGGCAGGGCTGCACGCACCGGCCCCGCAGCCCGCTCTTGCCGCCCAAAAAGCTGCTCCAGTAGCAGCGCCCGGAGATGCCGTAGCAGAGCGCGCCGTGGATGAACACCTCGAGGCTCAGCCCCGGCGGGCAAGCCGCCGCCGCCGCCTTGATCTCATCCACCGTGAGCTCCCGCGGCAGAACCAGGTTGTCGACCGGAAGCTTTTCATGGACCAGCCGCAGCGCCGCCGCAAAGCTGACATTGGACAGGGTGGACCAGTGCACCTGGCCCGCAAAGCCGGTCTGGCGCACCAGCTGGGCCATGGCGAGGTCCTGGACGATGACCGCATCCGGCCGCACCTGCCGGCTCAGCTGGTCGAGCAGCCGGCCGGCGTCATCCAGTTCATCGGGCTTGAGCAGGGTGTTGAGCGTCACATAGACCCGCGTGCCTTTCTGGTGGGCGAGGTCCACGAGACCGCGCAGCTCGGCCAGGGTGAAGTTGCGCGCCTCCATCCGCGCCGAAAAGGACTTCAGCCCGCAGTAGACCGCCTCCGCTCCGGCCGCCAGCGCCGCTAGAAAAGAGGGCTTGCTGCCGGCCGGCGCCAGGATCAGGGGGGCTGGCGCCGGAGGGTCGGCGAGGCTCGGTGGCTGATGCGTATCCGGAAGCATGCGTCAGTTGGATGAGGATCGGATGGAACGGCGTATGGGGTCACCTGTGATCATCGTTGCAAACGATTACCACGGCCGCCTTGAATTTTCCACTTAATCTGTATTTGATGGGGTAATTCTGATATAATTACATTCTTGAAACTGATTGCCAATCCGCTGGAAGCCCATGGTTGCGATGAACAACGAACTGAAATCGGTCGCCGCCGCGAATGCCGAACTGGTCGATCTGATCGTGGATGAGAGCCGGTCGGCCCTTCTGAAGGACATCGCCGTCAACCTGCCCGACATCACCCTGGGCGAACGCCATCTCTGCGACCTGGAGCTGCTGGCAACCGGCGGGTTCTCGCCCCTGCGAGGGTTCATGACCCGGGCCGACTACGAGCCGGTGCTGGACCGCATGCGGCTGCAGGACGGATCGTTGTGGCCGGTGCCGATCTGCCTGGACGTCAGCGAGATCAAGGCGCGCCGCCTGGAGGCCGGCCAGTCGGCGGCGCTGAGGGATGCGGAAGGATTCCTGTTGGCGGTCCTCCACATCGAGGACATCTGGCCGGTGGACCGTGAACGGGAAGCCTTGCAGGTCTATGGCACCAGCGACCCGTCCCACCCCGGTGCGGAGTTTCTCCTCAACCGCACCGGCGCCTGCTACGTCGGCGGGAAGCTGGAGGTCGTGAGCCTGCCCCTGCATTTCGACTTCAAGAAGATCCGGATGTCGCCGGCGGAAATCCGTGCCGCCGCCCGCAAGCTCAACTGGAAGCGCATGGCCGGTTTCGTCACCGAAAACCCGATCCACCGGCCCCAGTTCGAAATGACCCTTCAGGCCATGCGCCAGACCCGGGCCAATCTCCTCATCCTGCCGGTGGCCGGGATGACCAAGCCCGGCGACTTCGACCATTACACGCGCGTGCGCTGCTACCGCCAGGTCGTCCAGCATTACCCGGCGGACGCCTACCTGCTGAACCTGCTGCCGCTGTCCATGCGCATGTCCGGCCCGCGGGAAGCGCTCCTGCATGCGATCGTCTGCCGCAACTACGGCTGCACGCATTTCATCGCCGGCCGCGACCACGCCGGCCCCGGCTGCGGGCCCGACGGCCGGCCGTTCTACGGCAGCGACGACGCCTGCCGCTTCGTGGAGGATCACGCCGCGGAAGTCGGCATCACCATCGTCTCGTTTCCGGAAATGGTCTACCTGCCGTTCGAAGACGAGTTCCGCCGGTCCGACCAGATCCCGGAGGGCGCGCAGGTCATCTCGCTGTCCGGCTCGGATATCCGCCGGCGCGTGCGCGAGGGCCGGCGCATTCCGGATTGGGCCACGTTCCCGGAAGTGATCGCGGAGCTGGAAAAAGCCTATCCCCCGCCGAACCGCCAGGGCTTCACGATCTTCATGACGGGCCTTTCCGGCGCCGGAAAATCGACCATCGCCAAGATCCTGTATTCCAAATTCCTGGAGCGCGGCGACCGGCCGGTGACCCTCCTCGACGGGGATATCGTCCGGCACAACCTGTCGAGCGAACTCACCTTCTCCAAGGAGCACCGCGACATCAACGTCAAGCGCATCGGGTTCGTCGCCTCGGAGATCACCAAGAACCGCGGGATCGCCATCTGCGCGCCGATCGCCCCGTATGCCAAGACCCGCGCGGAAATCCGCCGCACCATCGAGGCCTACGGCGGATTCATCGAAATTTTCGTGGCCACGCCGCTGGCGGTTTGCGAAAACCGCGATCGCAAGGGCATGTACGCCAAAGCCCGAGCCGGTTTGATCAAGGGCTACACCGGCATCGACGACCCGTACGAGGAGCCGGAAAGCCCGGAGGTGCGCATCGACACCACCCACATCACACCCGATGAGGCCGCCCAGGAGATCCTGCTGTTCTTGGGTCAAAAAGGGTTCATATGAACATCCTCGTCACGGGAGGGGCCGGCTACATCGGCGCCCACTGCTGCCGGGAGCTCGCCCGGCGCGGCTTTCATCCACTGGTCTACGACAACCTGGCCAAGGGGCATCGGGAGCACGTCCGCTGGGGGGAATTTTTCGAGGGCGACATCGGCGACGCGGACCGCCTCGATGACGTCTGTTCGCGCCACCGGATCGCGGCCGTCATGCACTTCGCCGCCTTCATCGAGGTGGGGGAATCGGCGGCGGACCCGCTGAAGTACTATGCGAACAACGTGGCCGGCTCGCTGCAGTTGATCCGGGCGATGGCGCGGCACGGCATCCGCCCCATCGTGTTCTCGTCCTCGGCCGCCGTCTACGGAACCCCCCAGCAGGTCCCGATCGACGAAGAGCACCCCACGCGCCCCCTCAGCCCCTACGGCCGCACCAAGCTGATGGTGGAGCAGGTCCTGGCGGATTGCGAACGGTCCCACGGCCTGCGCTGGATGGCCCTGCGCTACTTCAACGCCGCGGGGGCCGACCCGGCGGCCCGGATCGGGGAGTGGCATGACCCTGAAAGCCACCTCATTCCGCGGATCCTGGACGCCGCCCTGGACGGCGGCCGTCCGGTCCATGTCTACGGCACGGACTACCCGACCGCCGACGGAAGCTGCATCCGCGACTATATCCACGTCGCCGACCTGGCCCGCGCCCACGTGCTGGCGCTCGAACGGCTTCTGGCGGGCAGCGGCGGAGGGGCGTTCAATCTCGGACAGGGCCGCGGATACTCGGTCCTGGAGGTCATCCGCCAAGCCGAACGGATCACCGGCCGGCCGCTTTCGATTCAAACCGGACCGCGCCGGCCGGGCGACCCGCCCGCTCTGATCGCCTCGAACCGCAAGGCGTTGGATCTGCTCGGCTGGGCTCCGGAGCAGAGCAGCCTGGAGAACATCATCGCCTCCGCCTGGAAATGGCATTGCACTTTAAAAAAGACGGTGCCCGGCGCACGGCACATAGCGCAGGGCCAAGCGGAATAACCCCATCCTCCCGTGAACCGTTTTCAATTTTAGGCATTATAGGCACGTTAGCGCATTTTAGGCACTTTTTTCTTTATGCCCGATCGCCTTCTCATCATCGGAGAACTCGGCAGCGACGTGCACACCTGTGCGGACGCACTCGCCCAGGACTTCCATCTGAGCCTGGCGGCGACGATCGCCGACGCGCGCATGCGCCTGCAAAAAGAGGCGGCCGCCCTGATTCTTTGGGATGTCTGCGAGAACGGCGAACCGTTGACCGCAGCGCTTCGGGAGCTCCGGCAGCTGTCCCCGTCCGCGCCGGTCATCGTGAGCTCGCTCGGCGGACAGGCCGGCCTGATCGTCGACGCCGTCAAGGCCGGCGCCGCGGATTTCCTGGCACGGCCGTTCGTTGCCGAAAAATTGAAGCTGGCCGTGCACCGAGCGCTGGAGGCCCGCAGCCTCCAGAACGAGATCGATTATCTGCGCCGCGAACAGGACGTCGTCTACGACACCGACCGCATCATTTCAACCAGCCCGGCCATGCAGCAGGCCATGGCGAGCATCCGTCGGCTGGCTCAAACCGAGTCCACCATTCTGGTGACCGGGGAGACCGGCACGGGGAAAAGCTTCGTGTCCGGCAACATCCACTTCAACAGCCCGCGCCGCCAGAAGCCTTTCATCAAGGTGAACTGCGCGAACATTCCGGAGACTCTGCTCGAAAGCGAGCTCTTCGGGCACGAGCGGGGCGCGTTCACCGGCGCCGACAAGACGCGGGTGGGGCGTTTCGAGCAAGCCCACGGCGGGACGCTGTTCCTGGACGAGTTCTGCGAGCTGTCGTTCGGCCTGCAGGCCAAGCTGCTGCGGGTGCTGGAGGACAAATCCTTCGAGCGCCTCGGCGGGAACAAAACCATCCAGACCGATGTGCGGGTGATCGCCGCCACGAACCGCGACATCGAGACGCTGGTCGGCCAGGGCCGCTTCCGCGAAGACCTCTACTATCGCATCAACGTGCTGCGGATCCACCTGCCCCCCCTGCGCGAACGGGCGGAGGACATCGAACCGTTGGCGCACCACCTGCTCGCGAAGCTGAGCCGCTCCCTCAAAAAACGGATGGACGGATTCTCGCCAGAGGTCCTGCGGCGGCTGCAGGGCTATGACTGGCCGGGCAACATCCGCCAGCTCTCGAACGTCATCGAACGCGCGATCCTCATGGAGGAGGGCGCCGTCATCCGGCCGGAAAGCGTGCTGCTGCCCGAGATACGCCGGCCGCGCGAAACCATCGCAGCAGCCCCTGCGACCCTGCGGCTTACGGCGAGCCAGGAGAAGGAGATGATCCAGCGCGCCCTGGAAGAGAATCTCTGGATCCAGAAGGACACGGCCCGTCAGCTGGGCATCTCGCCCCGCGCCCTCAACTACCGGGTCCGCAAACTCGGCATCGCCCACCACCGCTGGCGCAAAAACAAATAAGCCGAGTTATTGCGGGATCGTCAAATGAAAAAAGCGAGGGGGATGCCCGGCAGCCCCTTCGCTTTTTTTCGCCTGTGTTGGGAGAACTACTCGTTTCGGGTGCGCTCCCGCTTCGGGTGCCTACGGAGCAACTGCCAGATGGCGGCCGCCAAACCGGCGATCAGCCAAGGCCGGCAGACATTGTTGCAGGCGTCGGCTCCGGGAGCAACGACCGAGATGAAGCATCCGCCACCGCCGCCCGCGCCGCCGCCACTCCCTCCTCCGCTGGCGATGTCGCCGGCACCGCTGTTGCTGCCGACAACCTCGGCTTCGGCTTCTTCCACGACGCCGGCCGGATCGACGATCACTCCGTTGGCAACTCCGTCGGCATCGCCGGCTCCCCCGTCGCGCAGGGACAGCGTCAGCGACCGGCGGTCCGCTGAGAATTTCGCATAAGCCGAAAAGTCGTACCACCGATCGGCGATGGGATCATACTTGAACCACTTGCTTCTCAAAGGCGCCGGCGCAGAAAAATAAAGCTTCACGGCCGCCGAGTCTCCCGGCTTGGCGACGGCGATCTTGAAATTGATCAGGCCGAACGGCATCCGCTTCGGCTTGGCGGATGCATATGCGTCCGGCTGCCGCGGATCTTCGGATTCGACGGACTCCACGGCGAACGCCGTGGGGCAGTCCTTGATGCTGACACCGATCTGAACCGTGGTACCTTCCATCTTGATCGACCGGATGGTGGTCTGCTGGTTGTCTTTCACGCCGTCCTTGTCAAGATCCACTGTCGAACCGACCTGCTGGGCGTCGGGGACTCCATGGGGGGCGTTTTGATCGGTACCCGTATTAGCGGTTTCAAAGTACGCTACCGACGATGGCCAATCCGAAGCAACTCCGTTGGAGTCAGTAAACTGGGCCTGCCAGTAGTAGACTGTCTCTTCATCGAGCACGAGTTTGGGCACCGTCAGGCTGGTCAACGCGGTGCTGCTCTGGATATCGAGCACGCACGTGTCATCATCGTCGCGGAACACCTGCCAACGCGTCTTGGCATGGGTCGCACCGGCGACAGCGCTCTCAAATGGACCGGTTTTCAGCACCACCATGGTGCTGACCTTTTCTTCATTCTCCGGATTCATCGGAGTCACCGGTGACAGCAGCTCCGGAGCTTTGGGGGCCTTGTCGGCCGCGGCCACAACAGCATCGGCGTTGTCGCCGATTTTGTTTCCGTTCGAATCCGCCCATTCGTTGGGATCATTCGGGAAGGCATCCTGGGCGTCGGCTATGCCGTCTCCGTCCGAATCCACGGCCACCGGCGCTGGGTTCGAGATGGTGACGGTCTTGGCACCTGACCAGGCTGATTCCACCCCATGGCTGTCACGCGCCTGCGCTTTAACGGTGTATTGGCCGGCTGCGCTCCAGCTGTGCGACTGGCCGGCCGAACCCCAGGTGGACGGAACCCCATCGCCCCAATCATAAAGGTACTCTATGCTGTTGCCGTTGGGGTCCGCAGCGGAGGTGGTAAATGCAACGGAGGTGTTGACCATGGCGGTTGAAGGACCCGAGGGGGTTGACGGAGTTGAAGGCGCTGAATTGGCTGCGGGAACCGAATGAACCACCTGGTTGGAATACCCACTTTCGTTGCCCGAGGTGTCATAGGCGGTCGCCGCGAAATAATAGGTTTGGCCGGCCGTCAAACCCGTCACCGTGTAGGTAGTCACATTGTGGACATCAATGCGAGCCGAATAGCTGTTGCTGGCGGTGCCGTAATGAATCTTATATCCGGCCAAGTCGGTTTCCGTGTTGGGGTCCCATGAAAGGGTAACCTGATCGGCCCGGGCCCAGACGGAAAGCAGAAAGGCAATCAAGAGAACGGAAAAAAATAAGAGACGTCGCGACAGCTTCCTGGATTTCGATACGCTTGCTTCCATCGCAATACCTTCCTGAACGGTTGATCCGGCGAACGACCAGCACATTCGGAAGGCGCTGCGTTTGCCCGGCAACCCCGCTGCCGTATCCCGATTCATCAGGACTTAGGCCGGTGGCTTTGCGTCCCAGCCTTTCGGCTGGTTTGCCTTTATCAAGCAGGAGGGCCTCAATAGAGGCCTTCACAAAACTAATAAGTCACTCGACAGGTGATGGCTGTTTGAGTACTATAGCAAGGTTCCTGCCAGTGGCCGATCTGCCCGGCCGTCACCTAACAATTTGATTTTTTATTAGAATTAGAGGGAAGGCGAGGAGACGAAACCGATGAACCGTATTGAAAAGTGCACGGGATATGAAACTGCGCCGACCAAATGGTAATTCGACAACAACGCCTGAGCAAAAAAAAGCCGGATCGGCCTCGTGTCATGCCAACCCGGCAGTTAACTCCACCAATTTGATTCGGAATGAAATTAGGCGGCCTTGTTCCTAGTTTCAATTAGAACGGCAATAAGCCATATAATGGATAACCCGATCAGTGATAACACGTTGGTGTCCTGATCAGCGGAAATCGAACGAATGAAGCATCCACCGCCACCGCCGCCACCGCCGCCTCCACTTCCGCCGCCTGAACCGCCGCCGTCAACGCTTGATGGGCAGGCGATGGCGACATTGACCGTGCCGACCTCGGCGCAAACCGGAATTGAGAAGCTGCTCTCGTTGCCGGATGCATCATAAGCCGTGACCGCAAATTGATACTGGACGCCTGAGTCCAATCCGGTAACGGTAATGGTTGGGTTGCTGGGATCATTGAGTTCTCCAAGCGCTGCGTAGCCAAACAGATTGTATACCGCCGCGGGGTCATCCAGCCTGAAATAGTAGGCGCCGTATCCCGCCAGGTCGGCTTCGCTATTTGGGTCCCAAGCAAGCGTCGTATCTGCCGCGAAGGATGGATTGGCCAAAAACACCACCAAGAGGCCAGCAATAAAAACTGCCCCTACGAAAGAATGCGTGCGAGGCTTTCTATCCATTGCGCCACCCTTGCCTTATTCCTTTTTTTTAAGTTGCCCCAGGATTGCCCATGGGCCTGAAAAAATGCTGAAGAATTGTCAACGCACTCTGATTTCATAGCAATCCGGTACTCGCATTGCAAACATTTTTTAGGAATACTTTTTGTGGCGAGGGGCAGGCGGCCGCGCGCAGGGGCCGCACAGGAGATCAGTGACTCCGACATGGGAAGGCAGGTTCATCAAAACAGGCGGGCGGGATCTAGTGCGCCCCTTTGCCTTTCAGCAACACAAATGCTGTCTCAAATAGAATGCTGAAATCCAATTCCATGCTGCGGTTGTAAATGTAGTATAGGTCGAGAAGAATCATATCCTCGAAACTGACCTCGCTCCGACCGACGACCTGCCATAAGCCAGTTATGCCCGGCCGCACGCTGGTGCGGCGCTTGTGCCAATCTTTGTAAATCTCGTACTCGTAAGGCAGGCAAGGCCGCGGCCCGACCAGGCTCATATCACCCTTGAGCACATTGATCAGTTGGGGCAGTTCGTCCAGACTGGTCTTTCGCAGGAACCTGCCGACTTTTGTAACACGAGGATCGTTGGTGATTTTCAGTGTCTTGCCTCCGCCGTCCTGAACGATCTCGCCCTTGATCAGCCGCGTGACATAGTCTTTATGAATATTTTTGCTGGCCCCGGAAATCATCGAGCGGAACTTAAACATTCTGAAAAACCGACCGCCTTTACCCACCGCCTGGGCCAGGTAGAACACAGGCCCCGGCGAGGTCGCCTTAACGGCGAGGGCTAAGGACAGAAACACGGGCAGTACCAGAATGAAACCGACCAGCGCGGCCAATGCATCAAATGCATACTTGACCTTTTGGAATACGGATTGATACCATCGGTAGCTGAGCCGGATCATGGGAATTCCGCAGAGATGATCGATATAAAGCTTGATTCCGATGATGGGCATCAGCTTCGGGATGAACCAGACATTGATGCCTTTTCTAGTAAAAAAATCGAGCAGGCGCACTAGTTCGGCTTTTTCAATGGCCTCATCGGTAATGATGACCTCCTGAAAGAAATGTTCTCCCAGAATAGCCTCCAAGTCCTGGATCCTTCCTAAATTGCTTTTGGGGACTGCCGATGCCAGCCGGTCGCCAGCATGGGTGCCGACGGTCCCGGCGATCCAGAAGGGAGCCTTCTGCCGGATGATGAGATCGGTGATACGCTCGGCGTCTTCATTCAAGCCGACCAGCAGCACCTGCCTGCGGAAATGCCGGCGGAGATAGATGTTGAAAATCAGATGCACCATCATGCAACGGGTCAGAGCCAGCGCCAATCCGGCCGCCGATACACCCGCCATGATCTCGCCGAAATGAAGAATGAAGATCGGCTGCCCTGACAGTCCTAAAAGCCCGAGCAATCCCACCCAGCAGAGCGCCAACCCGATCGCCTTCAAAAGCAGGATAATGCCGGGATCGCGATTCCGCTGTTTTGAAAAGTGGCTGAGCCAAAGCACGGCCAAGGCAAACCCCACCACTGCAGGAATAAAAAGGCCCGGCGGCATGAATTCAGGCCATGCATATATCAACCCAATCGAGCCAATGGCAACAAACCCTAAAATATAGGCTTTGACCAGATTGGCGAAATGGTATCTTGGGGAAAAAATCAAGTGATAACTGTAGAGACGAAAGTTCGGGAAGAAGGCGAGCGGAATTAGATAGAAGCACAGAAATAGGCCTTCTTGATAATTCTTCAAGCCGGGGTCGGCGACTTCCCCGTGAAGCCAGAGACCGACAAAGGCCGTGCCCAGAGCAGCGGTCAAGTCGATCGCCATCAGAGCGAACTTATAAGAAACAACCCGCGGCCCTTTTCGGCCTGCCGTGTTGTCTCGGACGGTTTTGCCCAGTTCCGCACCTGGCCCGGCGGTATCCGAACAGACATTCTCCATGGGTGTCTAACCCTACAACGTTATTTAGTTTGATTTAATCCTTGCATTCTTTTTTAGAGCCT
>CAYRUF010000056.1:0-26235 GCA_964427375.1 uncultured Desulfatibacillum sp.
TCCGGATGATATCCTCCGGCATTTCAAAAACGGCATCCCTCTTTTTGTTTTGCGCGATCCGGAATACCGGTTGTGCGGCGGTCACGACCTCGCCCACTTCGACAAGCCTTTCGGTGACCACGCCATCCGTCTCGGCCTTCAATTGCGTGTAATCCAATTGCTCTTTTGCAATCCTGGCCTTGGCTTCGGCGGCTTCCAGATCGGAGCGCGCCGACTTAAGCTGGCGAAGAGTGCCATCATAATCGTTCTGTGACACCGCCCTTGTCTGAAGGAGGCTGCCGTTGCGGCTCTCCAGCTTTTCAGCCAGCTCCAAGGCCGCCTTTGCAGAGGAGACTTCCGCCTTTGCAGCCGTCAGGGCGTCTTTGAAAACGGTATCATCCAGACGCGCCAGAAGCTGCCCCGCCGTGACCGCGCTTCCGGCTGAAACCAGTCGCTGCGACAACTTGCCGGGAACCCGAAACGATGCGTTCACGTAGGCGTGAGCAGCAACTTGCCCCGTCACAACCGTCGAAGTTTCATGCGCCTGCCCGCCCACCACCATCGTGCGCACCGGCCGGATGTCTTCGACTTCCTTGTGTTCGTTGCAGCCGGAGATGAAAAGCGGCAGCAAGACTATGAGTGTTAGTAAATATGAATAACGTCGCATCTGCTTCTCCACTTGGCTTTTCAGCTTCGAGCTTCCCAGTAAAACCTCAAGAAACTGAATTCTTCCCACACCAGACAGGTGAGGGGATGAGGAATTCACGTAAACTCCTCATCCCCTCAGCATCCTTACCGACGATCAATTGCTTCTTTCTTGGTTAGCTTTTGTAGTATTTGAGTCATTCTGTGCCTGAGCACTGGCAACATTTTTTTGAACTGCTGCGCTACCATCTTCATTATGAGAGTTCTTAACTGCATGATACGTAGTGTCCGCAGTGGCCAATGAAGCGACTGCGATTAGCCCGGTGATCGCCAAGGCCGTCAATGTAATTGGCTCTGCCATGGTCGGTTTCGTGGTGAACGCGATCAGAGCGACGACAATCAGACAAGCTGTGATAAATTTCTTCATTTTGTGCCTCCATTCTTTTTGTGGTTTGCTATACCTTTTTCATCAATGGTTAAAAAATACACCGCAGCCGTGATCACAGGCGTCATCAACATTAAGGGAATCATCCGGGTAGTACTCATGGGTCTTTTCCCTTTTCCCCCGTTTTTCTAATGGGTTCCTGGAACCATAGCTGTGCGTACCGAAACTCTCCATGATATCCAGGTACATGCCTCTTTCCTCCGAGCAGTGCTCGTCGTGAAGCTCATCAGGATATTGTGCCAATGAAATCGATAGAAGATTCAGACACCCCGACAGGATCCGTCCCATGATCAGGTCTCCGTATTCGTTCCGGGTCTCACCGAGCCGCACCGGCGTGATGCATTCTCTGATCTTTTTCAAATGCGTCATATCGGGATGCGCGATTAAATATGGAGCGGTAAACTGGGTTGCGTCAGCCATGCTCAGAAGCTGGTAGCCTGCCATTTGGTTGATGTGGCGAAGATGTTGTTTGGTGTAGTGATCAAGATAATCGATTTTTTCCGGCTGAAGCTGCCCGCCGGCCCGAATCATCTCGATCAGCGGAATCAAGTCGATGAGATAGACCCTTTTGCCTTTGATCCCGAAGAGGCTCAGCCGCATCAACGCATCTTCCCGGCAGAGTCCATTTCTGATGTGGGGTATGGATAGTTGCTGAATCATTGGCTATACCCTTTCAGCGCGATATCCTTCTAATTTTTCCCGATTTATTCGGTTATTGCTTCCGGTCACCTGCAGCCATACGGAATGGTCCACAAACCCGATGGGCCTCAGGAGCTCAGCGCATCTCACGGCTTCCGGAGACTTAAATCCGGGGTTCCCGGAATCAGATCTCCAAAAGCAGATCGACCAGTCGTTTCGAATAGTGGGGCTTTGATAAAGGATCGCCTGCAATGGAGGCTGCGAAGATCCCGCCTCGCGCTGGAAGACGCCAACGACCTTAGGCCCATCATTGGTGTCGAACAGCCTCACCTGAACGACTTCAATCCTGCTTATGGAATCGCATTGAGGTTTCATGGCAACCTGTATAGCTCAAATCGTGCCATATATTTTTTATAAATAAATTCAGTATGTTAAACGTAAGGCTTGCGGCGGGATGAAAAATGTGGCATTTTAAACCAAAAAATATGATATTTGTGCTAAATATTTCATTCGCAGACGTATGCCTAAAAGGTGGTGCTCATGGATCGGCTGTTTTTTTTCAAAGAGGGAACCTCCAAGATCTGCGGCAGCCTTGATATCAATGAAGCGATGAACGACTGCCTCCTTTTTCTTCAAAGTTTCATGCCGCTGAACTGTATTCTGTTCGGTCTCTTTGAACCGGAGAATGATGCGCTTCGCATCCTGGCGCTGGCGGCCGATTTTCCCGTCAAGCACTCAGCTGATACCCCCATTGCCTTATCACCGGAATCCAAGGCCTACATGAAATCGCATACGGGCGAAGTGTTGATGGCCGCTTCAGGTGGTAACATACCTCACACCATCCTCGCCGGAGAGCTCGCAAGGGCGCTGGGCCTTCCGAATCTTACCGGGATCGGGATGCCTCTGCGGATCAAGGGGGAACAACTGGGGGGGCTCGGAGTGTTGTCGCAATCGGCTAGGCCTTTTACAAAAAACCATCTCGAATTGCTGGAACTGCTGCACGATCCGTTTGCGATCGCGTTGTCCAACCATCTCCGCCACCGGGAGGTGCTGCGACTCAAGGACCTGCTGGCGGATGACAACCAGTATCTTCAAAACGAACTGCATCGTCTTTCCGGAGACGAAATTGTCGGCGAGCGGTTCGGGTTGAAAGACGTCATGCGGCTGGTAAACGCGGTAGCTCCGATGGAAAGCGCCGTACTTCTTCTGGGCGAGACGGGGGTGGGCAAGGAGGTCATTGCAAACGCCATCCATTATTCCTCTCCACGCCGCAGCGGCCCGTTGGTAAAAGTCAACTGCGGGGCCATCCCGGAGGGGCTGATCGACAACGAGCTGTTCGGTCATGAGAAAGGGGCATTCACAGGAGCGACCACGATGGCAAGGGGCCGCTTCGAGCGCGCCGAGGGCGGCACCATCTTTCTAGATGAGGTAGGGGAGTTGCCGCCCGCGGCTCAGGTCCGTTTGCTGAGAGTGCTTCAGGATAAGGTGATCGAGCGCGTGGGCGGCTCCGAACCGGTTGGCGTGAACGTTCGGGTGATAGCCGCCACCCACCGAGATCTCCAGTCAATGGTCCAGCGGGGGGAGTTTCGGGAGGATCTGTGGTATCGGATCAATGTCATTCCCATCCGCATTCCTCCGCTAAGAGAAAGAAAGGCGGACATCCCCGCGCTCGTTTATCACTTTATCGAACGTAAGTGCCGCGAGATGAATCTTCGGCGTCAGCCGGTATTGGCCGAAGGAGTCCTGGAGCGCCTGAAGCTTTACGATTGGCCTGGGAATGTACGCGAACTGGAGAATGCCGTCGAGCGGGAATTGATCCGCAGCCAAGCCCAAAGTCGGGGCAGCCCTCTGAGATTTGACGAAATCGAAGCGCCGGCGG
The DNA here is from genome assembly GCA_964427375.1 of uncultured Desulfatibacillum sp. GTDB lineage: Bacteria > Desulfobacterota > Desulfobacteria > Desulfobacterales > SpSt-501 > SpSt-501. The sequence continues at coordinate 3,588 of CAYRUF010000056.1, forward strand.
TCAAACCGCAGGAAGCATCGCCCCCGCCGGGTTCCCCGCACGGGGCCCCGGACCTGGCGCTGGATACGGTGTTGCGCGCTCACATCACCCATGTGCTCGGTCTTACCAACGGCAGAATCCAGGGACCCCGGGGGGCTGCATCTCTCTTGGGAGTTCAACCGAACACCTTGAGGCACCGCATGCGCAAGCTGGGAATCCCATACGGCGTTCGCTTTAATGCTTCCAAACCTGGGTAACATGCCCCCATTGGGCCTTGCATAACATGGGAACGGCTCAAATCGCTGAGCACTTTTGCGGCAGCACTTGGACCACCGTGCGCTCGAAAACCGCGCTCCCCGGCCGTTCATAGCGCATGCGCACCGTCTTCAAACGGCCCTCGGCGAACAGCTGGATGCACTCGGGATAAAGCTGCCACTCCAACTCCAGCCCGCGCTGGCGGAGGGTTTCGAGCGTATCCTCCTCGTGAACTGCGAAGGCGCGCTGCCCGATGATCGGCCCCGAATCCTCGCCGTAGTCGACGAAGTGCACGGTGCACCCGGCGACCTTGCAGCCGTAGCGGAACGTGTCGCCGTAGCCGTCGGTGCCCGGAAAGGCCGGCAGCAGCGCCGGGTGGATGTTCATGATGCGCGGGCGGGTGCGATCCGTGTTCACGCGGTCGATAATGTAGGGCGTCAAATTGCGCATGAATCCGGCCAGAACCAGCAGGTCGAATGAATCGGGCGGCATGGCCATGAGCAGCCGCGCCTCGGCCACGGCCCGGGAGACGAGATAGGCATCCACCCTTTGGCGGTCGGTCGATGGGGGGAAGATGGCCTGCTTGGCGCGAACGTCCTCCAAATGGAAATCCTCCGGCGGCCGGACGCTGCCGGGATCTTGGCGGCAGGCGCGAATGGCCGCCGCATAGTCCACCACGAAATCGGAAATCCCGTGCCGCCGGGCCCTCTCCAACCCCTTGGCCGCCGGGTTGTCCGATCCCACGAAAACCACCTCGGCGTCGATCGCTCCCGTGCGGCAGGCATCGATGATCGCCTGAAGGTTGGTGCCGCCCCCCGAAATTAATGCCCCGACCCGTATCTTTTTCTTCATCTGCACCTCCCCCGTCCGGTGGCTGACCCCCGGACCCCGGTTCGTCCCTTGCCGTCCGGTCTCGAATAGACCGGGTCCATGCACCTGGTAGTCAGACGTCACGCCGTGGCACCCGGGTTGACATCGATAGGCTTTGACTCTATTATCACCCCGTGTTTAATTTTCAAGAAAGGAATTCGGGAAAATGGCGGAAGGCATGCTGGAAGTGGAAGACGGCAATTTCGAAGCGGAGGTGCTGAAAAGCGACAAACCGGTATTGGTCGACTTCTGGGCGCCGTGGTGCGGGCCCTGCAAGGCGATCGCTCCACTGGTTGAAGAGCTCTCCAAGAGCTATGGCGACAAGATCAAGTTCGCCAAGTGCAATGTCGACAATAATCCCGTCACGCCGGCAAAATACGGAATCAAGGCGATTCCCACCCTGATTTTTTTCAAGGCGGGCAACGTGGCCAACCAGATCACGGGAATGGTGGCCAAGTCAAAACTGGAAGAGGCTCTCACCAAGCTGGCTTAGACTTGCCTCATGGAGGCCTGCTGCCGACCGCCGAACCGACCCGTCAACGGGGCGGCGATGAGCCGCCAAAATGAATTCCAGATGGGAATCGGTTGCATCGCGCGCCCGACATCTTGTTAAACCCCGCAGTGAAGCTGAATGAAAATGAAAGCCACTACCTGCCGGCTCTCGGTCCTTGCCGTGCTGATCTGGTTGCTGAGCGCCGGCTGCGCCACGATCACAGAGACGGCCGCCGACTTCAAGAAATCGTTTGTGACGCTTTTTTGGGGATCCGAGGAGAATCTCACCGCCGAGGAGCTGGCGATCAACGGGATGGACCATTTCGACAACGGGAATTACCACAAGGCGGTCGAGAACTTCCAGCGGCTGAAGGACATCTACCCGTTTTCCCGATATGCCATTCTGGCCGAGTTGAAGCTGGGGGACGCTCACTACCAACTGGGCCAGTACGAAGATGCCCTCTTTGCCTACGAGGAATTCGAGAAGCTGCACCCCCGCAACGAGGCGATTCCCTATGTGATTTATCAGATCGGGCGCTGCCATTTCGACCGCATCACCACGCCCGACCGGGACCAGACCGCAGCCCGCAAAGCTCTGGAAGCGTTCACCCGGCTTCAGAAGCAGTTCCCGAACGATCCTTATTCCCGCAGCGCCGCCGAGCACATGGTGGCGTGCTATAAGAGCCTATCCGGCCACGAGTTTATCGTCGGCGAGTTCTATTTCAAGAGCAAGCATTTCAAGGCCGCCCTGTCCCGTTTCCGCACGGTGGTGTCTGATTACCCGGATGTCGGCTATCATCAACCGGCCTTAAGCCTGATCGCAGCCTGCGAAAAAAAGATCGCCGAAGAAACGCCTCTATCGAAAGACGGGGCCGACGCCCCCGCGCGTGAACCATCGCTGATCCTTCCCGATAACGGCTAACCGCTGGCTTGCTCCGGAAATTGGGTGGCATCACCTACCGGCGGACCGTGCCAGCGCCGGTCGCAATAAATTTTATTGATTCGATTGCCTGCTTGGGGTATAGAGAAAAATTTTAAAATTCTCCGCAATGCAAACGTTGGATGTTTTGCAGAGGCGTTGATATTCAGGAGGGCGTTCCCCGTGTCCAAGATGTGTGAAATCTGTGGCAAGAAGCCAATGGTGGGCAGCCACATCAGCCATGCCCACAATGTCACCAAACGCCGTTTCAACCCCAACCTTCAGCGCGTGCGCGCCCTCGCCGCCGGCCGAGCCAAGACCATGGTGGTGTGCACGGCCTGCCTGAAGTCCGGCCGCGTTCAGAAGGCACCTTAGTCCAGGCAGCCGCGGAGCGGCTTGACGGGCGGCCGGTGCCGGGGCTATCCGATTCGTTTGGCGTACTGAACCTGCTTGACCATTCGAATGGCGGCAAGGATCTTATCGAGATGCCCGGTGTCCGCCACGCTGATGGTGAAAAGGCTTTCCACCGTTTTGTTTTCCTTGGTGTCCGAACTGGCGCTGAGGATGTTGGCCCCCAACTTGCTGATGCTGCCCACCAGATCAGCCAACAACCCCATTCGATCATATGAAACAATCTGGATCTTGACGGGGTAGGATTCGGCCATATCGGTGTTCCATTCGACTTCGATCTGCCGCTCCGGACTGCTGCGCAGGGCGTTCACGCAGCTCGCCCGGTGAACCGTCACCCCGTAGCCCTGGGTGATGTATCCGATGATCGGGTCTCCCGGCACCGGCTGGCAGCATCGGCCGAACTTGATTAAGATGTCCTCCAGGCCCTTGACGAGCACCCCCGCACGCGGCTTTTTCTTGCGCACCCGGCTCATCAATTTTTCCAGGATCGACTCTCGGCTGTCCGGCGATGCCGGCTTGGCCGTGAACGGCCGGAGCACCTGAAGGGGCGTCACCTTCCCATAGCCGACGTTGGCGATCAGATCGTCGAGGTTCTTCACCCCCAGCGCGGCCACCACCTCGTTCATTTTTTCGGTTTTGGACAACGTAACGAAGTTCAGCCGTTCCTTGCGGAAGGCCTTGTCCAGCATCTCCCGTCCGAGACTGATGCTGCGCTCCTTTTCCTGGGTCTTGACCCACTGCCGGATCTTGGCGCGCGCCTTGATGGTCTTGACGAACTTGAGCCAGTCCTTGCTCGGGGTGTGGTTTTTCGACGTGATGACCTCGACAATGTCGCCGGTTTGAAGCTCGTACGGCAGGCTGACCATTTGACCGTTGACTTTGGCACCGACGCATTTATGCCCGATTTCCGTGTGGATGAGGTAGGCGAAGTCCACCGGCGTGGAGCCCTTCGGCAGGGACCGGATATCCCCCTTGGGCGTGAAAACGTAGACCTCGTCGGGGAAAAGGTCGAGGCGCACGTTTTCGAGAAACTCGCCGGGGTCCCGAAACGTCTCCTGGTTCTCCACCATATCCTGGATCCAGGCGAATTTTTTGCTGATGTTCTCGTCGATGCGCCGGCCTTCCTTGTAGCTCCAGTGGGCGGCGATGCCGGACTTGGCCACGCGGTCCATCTCCCAGGTCCGGATCTGGATTTCGACGCGCTCGCCCACGGGGCCGATGACGGTGGTGTGCAGCGACTGATACATGTTGGGCTTGGGCCGCCCGATATAGTCCTTGAACTTGTAGTCGATGGGCTTCCACATGGAGTGGATCAACCCCAGCGCTTCGTAGCACTGCGGCACGGTGTCCAGGATGATGCGGAAGGCGATGAGATCGTATATCTGCTCGAAGGTGAGATTTTGGTTTTTCATCTTCGAGTAGATGCTGAAAAAATTCTTGCTGCGGCCTAAAACTTCGGCCTTCAGGTTGGCTTCTTCCAGTTTGGCGCGGATGGTAGCCCTGACGGTATCGATGTACTGTTCGCGCTCGGACTTGGATTTGGCCACGAGCAGCTCGATGCGGGCGTACTCTTCCGGATTCAGGTACTTGAAGGAATTCTCCTCCAGCTCGTTTTTGATCCAGTAGATGCCGAGGCGGGCGGCGAGCGGGGCGTAGATGTCCAGGGTCTCCCGCGCGATGGCCTTGCGCTTTTCCGGCGAATGGAAGCGCAGGGTGCGCATGTTGTGCAGGCGATCGGCGAGCTTGATGAGAATCACGCGGATGTCATCGGCCATGGCCAGAAACATCTTGCGGATGTTCTCGGCCTGCCGCTCCTGCGAGCTGGAGGTCGGCATCAGGCTCAGTTTGGTGACGCCCGAGACAATGCGCAGCACGTCCGAGCCGAAAAACGCCTCCAGGTCTTCGGGCTGGGCGCGTGTGTCTTCGAGAACGTCATGCAGCAGGCCCGCGGCCACGCTGACGGGATCCAGGCGCATATCCGCCAGGATGTTGGCCACCTCGAGGGGATGCATCAGGTAGGGCTCGCCGGAAAGCCGCACCTGCCCGGCGTGAACCTGCGCGGAATAAACATAGGCGCGTTCAACCACATCCACGTCCGCACCCGGACTGCCCTCGGCGAGCTTATCGAGGATGTTGTTGATTCGAATCATTCAATAGGCCTTCGCGAACACGGCTCGGTGCTGACCGGGTTTTCCGCAGCTGATGCACGGGCCGGCCGGCTCCTGGGCGTCGAAGGGCAGGCAGCGGATGGTCACCGTCAGATCCTCTTTAATGCGGGCTTCGCAGTCGGGGTCCCCGCACCAGTCGGACAGTGCGAAGCCGCCGTGGATTTCCGGTTTCTCCAGGTTGCGGGGCGTGAAATAATCGTAGAAATCGCCTTTATCCTGGATCGCCACGGTGTTATCGGTACGATAGCCGAGTGCCCGCGCGAACAGATGGTTCTGGATGTCGTCTAAAATTCCGGAAATCTCGGCGACGAACGCTTCCCGCTTCAGCGAAACCCGCTCGTGGTGCGGCTGGTCCCGCCGCCCGAGAAAGACGGCGTTATCCTTGATCTCCCGGGAGCCGATCTCGATGCGCAAGGGGATGCCTTTCTTGATCCACTCCCAGCCTCTGGCGCCGCCGATGTCCCGGGGGTCGACCTCGACCGTAATCGGCCGGTCGTTGTAACGCAGGGCCTTCAACTCCTTAGCCAGGCTGTCCGTATAGGCCATCACGGCTTGGCGTTCCTCTTCCTTTTTGAAGATAGGCAGCAGAACGACCTGCGCGGAGGCCACTCGCGGCGGCAGAATGATGCCGTCGTCATCGCCGTGGGTCATGATCACCCCTCCGATCAGGCGGGTGGAAGCGCCCCAGGAGGTGGTCCATACGTATTCCTCGCGCTCATCGGCCGATTGGAATTTGATTTCGGAGGCCCGCGCGAAGTTCTGCCCCAGAAAGTGGGAGGTCCCGGCCTGGAGCGCTTTGCGATCCTGCATCATGGCCTCGATGCAGATGGTGTCCACTGCGCCCGGAAAGCGCTCGGCAGCGGTCTTGCGGCCCTTGAAAACCGGTATCGCCAGGTACTCCTCGGCCAAGCGGGCATAAATGTCGAGCATCATCAGGGTGCGCTCCCACGCCTCTTCGCGGCTGGCATGCGCCGTATGGCCCTCCTGCCATAAAAACTCACTGGTGCGCAGGAAAATGCGGGTGCGCATCTCCCAGCGCACGACGTTGCCCCACTGATTGAGCAGGACCGGCAGATCCCGGTAGCTGTTGATCCATTTCGAAAATGCATCGGCGATAATCGTTTCGGAGGTGGGCCGGACCACCAGCGGCTCGGTCAGCGCCCCGGCCGGAACCAGCTCGCCGCGTTCGTTTTTTTCGAGCCGGTGGTGCGTCACGACCGCGCACTCCTTGGCAAACCCTTCAACGTGGTCCGCCTCTTTCTGCATGAAGCTCAGCGGAATGAAGAGCGGAAAGTAGGCATTTTTGACGCCGGTCGCCTTGAACATGGCGTCCATGGCCTGCATGATGTTTTCCCAAAGGGCATAGCCCCAGGGTTTGATCACCATGCAGCCTCTGACCGGCGATCGCTCGGCCAGGTCGGAGGCCTTGATCACCTGCTGGTACCACTCCGGATAGTCTTCGTTGCGTGTCGGCGATATGGCGGATTTCGGCTGCTTACCCATCTTTTTTGAGTGTCCTCTCTGTGAGCGTTGAGCACTGGCCGGCGGCTTTTTCGAGCTTCGCCACCTCGTTTAGCAACACCTCTACCAATTGTTCTTCAGGAAACGTCCGGATCACCTTGCCTTTCCGAAAGAGCGCTCCGATGCCGTCCCCTCCGGCGATCCCGATGTCGGCCTCGCGGGCCTCGCCCGGACCGTTGACCACGCAGCCCATCACGGCGATTTTGATCGGGGCCCGGCTGGTCGCCAGGGCCTTTTCGACCTGCTCGACGATCCCAAACAGGTCGATCCGGGTGCGGCCGCAGGTAGGGCAGGCGATGATTTCGGGGCCCCGTCGCCGGATATCCAGCGCCGCCAGGATCTCGTACCCGGCCCGCACCTCTTCAACCGGGTCCCGGGTCAGCGAAACCCGCAGGGTGTCGCCGATGCCCTCGGCCAGCAGCGTCCCGATGCCCAGGGCGGATTTAACCAGGCCGGAAAAAAGCGTGCCGGCTTCGGTCACTCCGAGATGCAGCGGCAGATCGGTCACGGCGGCCAGCTGGCGGTAGGCGGCCACCGTGCGCCGCACGTCCGATGCCTTCAGGGACACCTTGATATCATGAAAATCCAACCCGCGCAGCATCTCGATATGCCGCCGGGCGCTGTCCACCATGCCCTCCGGAGTGGCGCCGTTGTATTTTTTGAGCAGGTCCTTTTCAAGCGAGCCGGAATTCACGCCGATGCGGATCGGAATTCCATGGCTCCTGGCGCAATCGACCACTTGTTTGACCTTTTTGGAGCCTCCGATGTTGCCGGGGTTGATCCGCAGCCCGTCGGCTCCCGAGCGTGCCGCGGCGATGGCCAGGCGGTAATCGAAGTGAACATCGGCGATCACCGGGATCCGGACCTGGGCTTTGATGGCGCCGATCGCCTGAGCCGAATCTGCATCCGGGACGGCTACGCGCACGAGGTCGCAGCCCGCCTCCTCCAAGCGCCGGATCTGAGCAACCGTTGCGGGCACATCCCGGGTCGGCGTGTTGGTCATGGACTGAACCGGGATCGGAGCGCCGCCCCCGATGGGAACGCCGCCGATCTGGATCTGCCGTGTCATTCGTCGCTGGATCATCGCCTGGCTGAACTCTTTTTCGCTCCGGAACGCCCTGATTTTGTGGCCGGGGTTGCCACCCCTCCCCGTCTGTGGTATGGTCCGCCGAAAAAGGTTTTCCTCCGGCGGTCCACTGCGGTTCAAATAGGCCATCACCCGCTCACACCCTTCGAGCTCCAAGCTATGTAATGCGATCCGAGCCGGGTGTAAAGAGTGCGGTGAGCATCTAAAATCGTTATTTATCAAAGACCTTAGCCGACATCAAGCAAGGAGTTGTTTATGACCGAAAAAGCGAAGAGACCTTTTGCCTCCAAACACAGCCCGCGCAACCCAGAGCAGATCGACCCGGCCATCCGCGAGTCGCTCAAGCCGTACATGGAAAAAGGCGAACTGGCCTGCGCAGCTGCTTTCCGGCTCGCCGATGAGCTTCAGAAACCGCCGTCCACGATCGGCGAAGCCGCGGATCTGCTCTCCATCCGATTGGTCAAATGCCAGATGGGGCTTTTCGGCTACACCCCCGAGAAAAAAATCGTGAAAGCCGCCTCGGCGGTTGATCCCGGTCTGGAAGAAGCCATCCGACGCGGGCTCGAAAACGGGCGGCTTCCCTGCCGGACCGCCTGGGAACTGGCCCGGTCATTTAACGTATCGCGCATGGGGGTGAGCGCCGCCTGCGAGGCGCTGGGCATCAAGATCAAGCCCTGCCAGCTTGGTGCCTTTTAGCAATCGGTTGGCTGCGACGGGCGCCGACTGAAAAGGAGCGAAATCCGATGATCCGAAGAATAATGAATCGAAATAGAGCGTTGCGGATTGGGGTGCCGGCCGTCTTGATGGCGGCCGGAGCGGTTGCCACGTTTCATGCCGGTTCGCCTCCGGCTGACGGTTTTCAGGATCTCAGCCTGGATCGAGTCCTGGCGGCCGGCGAGTTGCGGGTCATCATGGCCAGCTCGCCGCATAGCTATTATGTCTACCGCAACGAGTTCCGAGGCTTCGATTACGAGCTGGCCCGGGAGTTCGCCGACCGCATCGGCGTCCGGCTGCGGGTCGTGCCCTGCCGCACATGGGAGGAGATGCTGACGGCGCTGGACCGCGGGCTGGGGGATGTGATTGCCACAGGGATCGAAATCACGCGGACCCGCGCCCGCCGGGTCGCATTTTCCGACAGCTACCGCGAGGTGCAGCCGCACCTAATTTCACATCGCCGCCTGGCGCCGATCACCGCGCTTCATGACCTCGACGGCAAAACGGTGGATGTCGGCCGCGGCTCGGCTCATCATGAACAACTGGAGGAGCTGAGGAACCAGGGTATCGACGTCGCCATCCGCGTCCATGACAACCTGGTCGAGGATCAGCTGATCCAGCAAGTGGTTGGGGGAAAAGCCGATTTCACCGTCGCCAACAGCAACGTCGCTCTGATGATCCGCCGATATTACCCATCGGCGGCCGTTCGGCCCCTCAGCCGCGAAACCATCCCGGTCGGCTGGGCCGTGCGCCACGATGCCCGAGATCTCCTGGAAAAAATCAATGAGTTTTTCCAGGCCATGAGCCAAACCGGACGACTGCAGGACATTTACGAAAAATACCATTGGAATATCGGCGACTTCGACTATCTCGACCTAAAGGTGTTTCACGAGCGCATGCGCACGCGCCTGCCTCGTTTCCGGCCCTTCATCAAGGATGCGGCCCTGCGCCACGGCTTCGACTGGTGCTTGATCGCCGCCCAGGCCTACCGGGAGTCCCATCTGGACCCGCTCGCGCGCGGCGCCAACGACGCCCAGGGCCTGCTGCAGGTGCTGCCGTCCACCGGACGCAGCCTGAACGTCACCGATCTGCTCGATCCGGTCGCAAACATCAAAGCCGGGGTTCAATACCTGAAATGGATCTATGACCAGCTCGAGGGGATGGATGAAGATGATCGGCTGTTGACGTCCCTGGCGGCCTACAATGCCGGCCCGGGGCATATCCAGGATGCCCGGCGGCTCGCTTCGAAAATGGGGCTGGATCCCAACCGCTGGGAGTCACTGGCCAAGACCCTGCCGCTGCTGCGCTTCCGCAAGTACTATCAGGAGGCCGAACAGGGGTTTTGCCGAGGAGATATCACGGTCGCTTATGTCAACCACATCATGACCTACTATGACATCCTCAAGCGGCAGGAACTGGACACCGCCCTGGCAAAGGCTGCTCCTGCCAGCGCAGGCAGCGTGGTGGATTGAACCGGCCAGTCAATAGGTCCTATAGGACCTATATCCCCAGCCCCACAAATGGATTGTGGCGCTTTTCCTCGCCGATGGTGGTCTCGGGACCATGGCCGGTGAAGACTTCCACCTCGTCGCCCAGCGTAAAGAGCTTTTTCTGGATGCTGGATTTCAGGGCCTCGAAGTCACCGCCGGGGAAATCCGTTCGGCCCACCGAACCCGCGAACAGGGTGTCGCCTACGAACAGGCGGCCGTCCGCAAGCAGGGAGACGCCCCCGGGGGTGTGCCCGGGAGTGTGGATGACGCTGAACCGGATCGACCCGACGTCAAAGGTATCCCCTTCTTCGAGGAAACGGTCCGGAGGCGGAGAGTTCTCGGCCGACATGCCCCAGGCCGCCGCGCTGCGGGCGAGCATGCTCAGCATGGGCGCATCCAGGGCGTGAATCAGAATCGGCGCTCCGGTTGCAGCCTTCATGCGCTTGTTGGCTCCGACATGGTCGAAGTGGCCGTGCGTGTTGATGATCTGTTTGACGGTCAGCTTCGACTCGGCCAGGGCCAGGAGGATCCGGTCCGCCTCGTCGCCCGGGTCGATCACCGCCGCTTCGCGCGTCTGCTTGCATCCGACGATAAAGCAGTTGGCCATGATCGGCCCCACCGCCAGTTTCTTGATGATCATAATGAACCTCGGAGAATCGATGTTGGGTGTTTCGTGAATGGTGTTTGGTGCTGAGCGGTCTTTCCTAAAGCGCCAAACACCGCCGACCGAACACCGCTGGGTTTCAACTCTGCACGCCGATCTCCGCACCGGGTTCCTCCGGTGCAGAAATGGAAGCCTGGATCTCCCCTTTTTCGAGCGCCGCCCGGATACTGTCCACGATGCCGTTGATGAAGGCGCCGGATTCTTCGCTTCCGAACTTCTTGCCGATGTCCACCGCCTCGTTGATGCTCACCTTGGCCGGGATGTCCCGGCAGCACACGATTTCGAATACGGCGATGCGCATCAGGTTGCGGTCGATGCCCGACATGCGGCTCAAGCTCCAGTTTTCGGAGAAGCGCTCGATCAGCGCATCCAGGTCGGTTTTGTATTTCAGCACGCCCTGCACCAGACGAAGGAAGTAGGGGCGTACGTCCGGTTTGGGAGCGAAGTTCGCACAGAACCGTTCGAACATCTCATCCGAGAAATCCCGGCGTTCGTCCATGAAAAAAAGGGCCTGCATGGCCGTCTCGCGCGCCTTGCGCCTGGCACCCATAGGCCGTTCTCACACCGCCCGGAAAAGGCTGACCATTTCCACGGCCGCCATGGCGGCGGAAAAGCCTTTGTTGTCCAGTTTGGTGCCGGCGCGCTCGATGGCCTGTTCAATGGTGTCCACCGTGATCACCCCGAAGATCACCGGCAGTCCCGTCTCCATCATCACATGGGCAATGCCCTTGGAGGCCTCGGCCGCCACGAAGTCGAAGTGCGGCGTCGCCCCGCGGATCACGGCCCCCAGGCATATGATGGCGTCGAAGCGCTGGGTCATGGCCACCCGCTTGGCCACCAGCGGAATCTCGAAAGCGCCCGGGACCTTAAACACCTCGACGTCCTTGTCTTTGGCGCCGCAGCGGTTCAGGGCATCCAGCGCACCGGCCACGAGCTTCTCCGTAATGAAATCGTTATAGCGGCTCGCCACGATGGCGAACTTCCGGCCTTCCGCGTTTAATTTTCCCTCGACGATCTTCGGCATCCCGACTCCTTTTCTTGTAGCTGCTCAGGTCGCAGGGTCCAGGTCGCAGGGTTCGGGGTTCGGGAGCTGATGGTTGTTCTCGCCTGAACACGGTTGCTGAACCCTGAATCCGCTCCGCCCGAGCAGCTACTTTTTATGGATGGTCAACTTCTTCTTTCCTTACGGCGTCTTTTCCAACGACAGCATATGCCCCATCTTGATCTTTTTGCATTCAAGGTAGCACTTGTTGAACTCATTGGCCTCGATTTCGATCGGAACCTGGTCGACAATGCTCAGGCCGTAACCCTGAAGGCCGACCATTTTCTTGGGGTTGTTGGTCATCAGCCGCATCTGGCGCACCCCGAGGTCCGCCAGGATCTGAGCGCCGATGCCGTAATTGCGCATATCCGGCTGGAATCCCAGCTCCACGTTGGCCTGCACGGTGTCCAGCCCTTTTTCCTGAAGCGCATACGCCTTGATCTTATTCACCAGGCCGATGCCCCGGCCTTCCTGGCGGATGTACAACAACACGCCGCAGCCCTCCGCCTCCATCATGGCCATCGCCCGGTGCAGCTGGGGTCCGCAGTCGCAGCGCATCGACCCGAAGATGTCGCCGGTCAGGCATTCGGAATGCACGCGCACCAGGACCGGTTTATCGGGTTCGATGGTCCCCTTGACCATGGCGAAATGCAGCAGGTCGTCGATGTCGTTTTCGTAAACAATGGCCTTGAATTCCCCGGCCACGACGGTGGGGATGACGGCCTCAGCGGCCCGGTGGACGAAGGACTCCGTGCGCATGCGGTATTCGATCAGATCGGGGATCGTGCAGATCCCGATGCCGTGCTCCGCGCTGATCGCCTCCAGGGCGGCGACGTTGGCCATGGCCCCGTCTTCATCCATGATCCCGCAGATGACGCCGGCCGGCTTCAGGCCCGCCAAGCGCGCCAGGTCGACCGAACCCTCGGTCTGTCCGGTGCGGACGATCACGCCGCCCTCCCGCGCGCGCAACGGGAACACATGGCCCGGCCGGACGAGGTCGCTCGGCCGTGTCGTGTCCCCCACGGCCGTCAGGATCGTCTTGGCCCGATCGGCGGCGGATACTCCGCTGGTGACTCCCTTAAGAGCGTCGATTGAAACGGTAAATCCGGTGCCGTAGCGTGAAGTGTTGTTGTCCACCATGGGCGGCAGGTCCAGTGCCTGCGCTTTTTGGTCGGTCAGCGACAGGCAGATGAGGCCGCGCCCGTACTTGGCCATGAAGTTGATGCTCTGCGGTGTGACTTTCTCGGCCGCCAGGCAGAAATCCCCCTCGCTTTCCGGGTCGTTCCCGTCGGCCAGAATCACCATCCTGCCGCCGCGAATGTCTTCGATGGCCTGTTCGATGGAAATGTGGGGCATAAAAGGCTCCAAAAAACGTTTAAAGTTTAAGGTTTAAGGTTCAAAGAATATAGTCCCTAGCTTTCCCCCTTTAAACTTTAAACTGTTAACCTTAAACCTATTTTACATACCCCGCCTTGGCAAGCAGTTCCATGCTCACGCCTGAAAGCGGGGTCGCCGATCGGCCCGGCTGGTTGGTCAGAAATTTTTCCACGTACTTGCCGATCAGATCGACTTCAATGTTGACCCGTTCGCCCGTCTGCTTAAAACCGACGGTGGTCAGCGCAGCGGTGTGGGGGATGATGCTGACGGAGAAACGGTCGGGATCGAGCCGATTGATGGTCAGGCTCACCCCGTCGACGGCGACCGACCCCTTGACGATCATGTAACGGGTGAGGGCTTCCGCCACGGCGACGGTCACGACGACGGCATTGCCGACGGCTTGACGATCGTGAATGGTGCCGGTGCCGTCCGTATGGCCGGAGACCAGATGGCCGTCGATGCGGTCCGAGAGGCGCAATGCCCGCTCGAGGTTCACGCGTTCGCCGACCCGGACGGACCCGAGGGTCGTCTTGGCCAGGGTCTCCGGCGACACGTCGACTTCAAACTGCCGTCCGGCGATGGCGACCGCGGTCAGGCAGGCCCCGCTGACTGAAATGCTGTCCCCGACTCGGGTGCCGGACAGGTCGAAGTCCGCCGCAACGGCCAGCCGTTTCCCGGAGCCGGCCGGACGAACCGCGGTGACCGCGCCCAATCCCTCTATGATGCCCGTAAACATAAGCTCTCGCTCGCAGCTCCGGACGGTCGACCCAGCGATCGGTTAGGGATTCCGGACGACATACCCCTCGATCATCACATCGTCGCCGAATCGCCGCGTGCCGATGCGCTCCAGGCGGATGCAGTCCCGCATGGTTTCCGCTCCGGCACCCTTGCAGATCGGCACCCCGTCATCGCCGGCCGACAGCAGGGGGGCATAAAAAAAACAGACCTTGTCCACAACCCCCGACCGGAAAGCCGATCCCAGCGTCCGGCCGCCCCCTTCGATCAGAATGCTGGTCACGCCCATCCGCCCCAGCTGGTCCATCAGACGATCCAGATCGAGGCGGCCATCCCGCATGTCGGTGTCGATCACCCGCACCCCTTGCGTAGGAATCCGCTGGCGGGCCGACGCCGGCGCTTCCGTTCCCGCCACCAGAATCGTTTCCGCTTCGGAGCAGTGGTTGAGCACCCGGGCCGTCGGAGCGATTCGCAGCCGGGCATCCAGGATGATCCGGATCGGATCCCTGGACGGCCGACCTTTCAAGCGCGCGGTCAGCCGGGGATCGTCCGCAGCGATGGTCCCGACCCCTACCATAATCGCATCCGACGCATGGCGCAACTCATGCACGAATGCCCGGGATTCCTCGCCGGTGACCCACTTGGAATCTCCGCTGCGGGTCGCCAACTGGCCGTCGAGGGTGGCGGCGCACTTGGCGGTTACGAACGGGCGGCCCGTCCGGATATATTTGACAAAAACCTCGTTGAGCCGCTGGGCTTGCTCTTCGTAGACGCCGCAGGTGACCTCGATCCCTTGAGACTCCAAAAACTCGACGCCGCCGCCCGCAACCTGCGGATTGGGATCGCGCATGGCGATGACCACCCGCTGAAGCCCGGCCGCCACGATTTTGTGCGTGCACGGAGGCGTTCGGCCGGTATGGTTGCAGGGCTCCAGGTTGACGTAAAGCGTGGCCCCGCGTGCGGCATCGCCGGCCGCGTCAATGGCGTGCACCTCGGCATGCGCTCCGCCGGCGAATTGATGGAACCCCCGGCCGGCCACGATCCCGTTCTGGACCACCACGGCCCCCACCATCGGATTGGGAGACGTATAGCCGCGGCCCTGCTCCGCCAGATCCAGGGCCATCTGCATAAAATGCTCGTCGTTCACGGGGAATCGGTGCTCAACAGCTTTTTGAGCTCTGAAACGAAATCATTCACGTCCTTGAACTCCCGGTAAACGGAGGCGAAGCGCACGTACGCCACGCCGTCCAATTCGTGGAGCTTGGCCATGATCTTCTCGCCGATGACGGCGGCGGGGATCTCCTTCTCTTCCGCCTCGCGCAGGTCGCGCTCCATGTCGTCGATGAACTCTTCGATGCTGTTCATGCTGATGTTGCGCTTCTCGCAGGCCTTGAGCATGCCCGAGCGCACTTTGTCACGGTTGAAAAGCTCGCGCCGTCCGTCCTTCTTGATGATCATGATCGGAATTTCTTCGATATGCTCATACGTCGTGAAACGCCGGCTACAGGTCAGGCACTCGCGCCGGCGGCGGATCACGCTGGCGTCCTTGCTCAATCTGGAGTCGATGACCTTGTTCTCGATTTCGCTGCAGTACGGACATTTCATGCCCTCTCTCCTTTTGGCCGACAGGCTCGGCCGGTTAGGACTCCGGATGCGGCTGCACATCCGATCCAGCGACGTGCGTCATTGAAATTCCGGCTTCCGACAGCATGTCCCGCGCCAGTTCGTCGGCATAACCGGATCGGTAGTAAATGGCGACAATGCCGGCGTTGATGATCATCTTGGCGCAGATCGAACAGGGCTGGTTGGTACAAAACAGGCTGGCACCCTTGACGGAGACTCCGTGATAGGCCGCCTGAATGATGGCGTTCTGTTCGGCGTGAATGCCGCGGCACAGCTCATGGCGCATGCCGGATTCGACCTTGAGCTGCTCCCGCAGGCAGCCCACTTCGGCGCAATGGCGGATTCCGGAAGGAGCTCCATTGTATCCGGTGGACAGGATGCGTTTGTCCTTGACGATCACCGCGCCCACCGCGCGCCGCAGACAGGTGGTCCGCTTGGCGACCAGCGCGGTGATATCCATAAAATAAGTTTCCCAGGTTGGGCGGTCAGGTTGTTTCATAAACCATCCGGATGAGCGGGTCAGCCGACTTCGCGCCGAACCGGCGCTGGACGGTAACGATTTTGATTATAACAAAATATGGTGTCTATCAATAGCCCGAATCACCATGACGGCATGGGACATCCGGCCGCCGCTTGGCCCCAAAAAACAAAGAGCATAGCCGCCAACCCACGGGGGGGGATCCCCGTGCGCTTTCCTCTATGCTCTCTGGTTGCCGCTTATTTGGATTGCCAACGACGTTAAGGCCCGCCCGGTCGCTACGCTCGGTCCGGATGGTGCTTCCTGAAAACCAGCGATGCGTTCGTCCCGCCGAAGCCGAACGAGTTGGACATAACCACGTTCACCGTGGCTCTGCGGGCTACGTTGGGCACATAATCCAGATCCAATTCCTCAGCCGGGTTGTCGTAGTTGATGGTGGGCGGGATCATGTCGTCGCGAATGGCCAGCACCGAGAAAACGGCCTCAACCCCGCCGGCGCCCCCCAGAAGGTGCCCGGTCATGGATTTGGTGGAACTGACCGCCACGTTGCGGGCATGGTGTTTGAAAACAGCCTTGATCGCGCGGGTTTCGTAGAGATCGTTCAGTTCCGTCGACGTGCCGTGGGCATTGATATAATCCACCTCCTCCGGGCGCAGGCCGGCGTCGTCCAATGCCATTTGCATGCAGCGGCTGGCACCGTTTCCGTCGGGCGGCGGCGCGGTCATATGAAACCCGTCGCCGGTGAGGCCGTAGCCCACCACCTCTGCATATATGCGGGCACCCCGGCGGCGGGCATGTTCCAACTCTTCCAGCACCAGGATGCCCGAGCCCTCGCCGGGCACGAACCCGTCGCGGTCGCGTTCAAACGGCCGCGACGCCCGTTCCGGCTCCGCGTTGCGCGTGGACAATGCCTTCATGGCGTTGAAACCGGCGATGCAGGAAGGCGAAATCACGGCCTCGGTCCCGCCGGTGATCATGGCGTCGGCGCGGCCCTCCTGAATGATCTTGAATGAGTCGCCCACGGCATGAGCCCCGGCGGCGCAGGCGGTCGCCAGAGAGAGGTTGGGCCCCTTGGCCCCGAACAGAATCGAGATCATGCCCGGCGCCATGTTTCCGATCATCATCGGGATGAAAAAGGGGCTGACCCGCTTGGGGCCGCTGTTGTGGATATTCAAGATGGTGTCTTCCATGAAACGCAAGCCACCCAGCCCGCAGCCGGTTATGACGCCGACCCGGCCGCCGTTTTCTTCCGTGATCTGCAGCTTGGAATCATCGAGCGCCATGCGGGTGGCCGCCACCGCATAAGAGATGAACAGCTCGAACCGCTTTGCCTCTTTCTTGCTCATGAAGTCTTCGGCCTTGAACCCTTTGACTTCGGCCGCAATTTGGGTTTCATAGAGCGCTGGATCAAAACGGGTGATCCGCGTCACGCCGGATTGTCCGGCGCATATCGCCTTCCAGCTCTCCTCGACTCCGATTCCTACCGGGCAGACCAGTCCCGCACCCGTGACAACCACCCGCTTCGCCAAAAGACCTCCTCGATCGTTCATCGCTCGTCTGGGATTACTGCTTCTTGGCGACGTAGTCCATCGCATCCTTGACGGTCACGATTTTCTCAGCGTCCTCGTCGGAAATATCGACTCCAAATTCCTCTTCCATGGACATGATCAACTCGACGAGATCCAGGGAGTCGGCCCCCAGATCATCAACGAAAGACGCTTCAGGCTTGACTTCCGCAATATCCACGCTCAGCTTTTCAGCAATGATCTTTTTGACCTTTTCTTGAATTTCTTTGTTGGACATTTTGATTTCCTCCGCATAGTTCGATGAGTCGATAGTTGGGTATTTGGTATTTTGTGTTTGGTGTTTGGTGTTTGGTGTTTGGTGGTTGGTGGTTGGGTGGTTGCTGAGCGGTTCAACCCCCTTTAGCCCTGAACCCTGAACCTTTAAACCTTAAACTTTAAACTTTAAACCTTCTTCTACATATACATCCCGCCGCTCACATGCAGCACCTGGCCGGTCAAGTAGGCTGCCTGCTCGGAGGCGAGAAACGTCACCGCCCCGGCCACGTCCTCGGGCGACCCGGCCCGCCCCATCGGGATCTGGGCCAGGAACCCTTCCTTGATCTTATCGCTCAGTACCGCGGTCATCTGGGTCTCGATGAACCCGGGCGCGACCGCATTCACCGTGATGCCGCGGCCGGCGAACTCTCGGGCGACGGTCTTGGTCAGGCCGATGAGGCCGGCCTTGGAGGCGACATAGTTGGCCTGGCCGGCGTTGCCGACCACCCCGACCACCGAGGCCACGTTGATGATCCGCCCCGAGCGCTGTTGGGCCATGTGGCGCACCACCGCTTTGGTGCATAAAAACGCGCCCTTCAGATTGACGCTCAGAACCAGATCCCAGTCCGACTCCTTCATGCGCAGCAGCAGCGCGTCGCGGGTAATCCCGGCATTGTTCACCAGGATGTCGATGCGGCCGTAGCGCTGGGCCACCTGTTCGGTCCACTTGGCCACGTCCGCTTCGGCCGCCACGTTAACCTTCTCAAAGGAAGCCTCCGGTCCCAGCGCCTTCAGGGCCTCGGCTCCCGCCTCCGGGTTCAGGTCGCAGATGGCCAGCTTGGCCCCTTCGCGGGCAAAGGCTTCGGCCGTCACCCGCCCGATCCCGGCCGCTCCTCCGGTGATCATCACCACTTGGTCTTTGAAGCGCATCCTGTTCTCCTTCGCTGAAGCTGGCGGAAACCCTGAAACCGGCCGACCCATCAGCGGCCGAAGACGAGGTCCGCCAGCCGGTCCATATCCTTGATCACGTTCCGGCAGCTGCCGGCGAACTCGCTGTAGCGCATCTCGGCCAGAGAACCGACCACGGCCGCCGCGTCGATATCGCCCGTGCCGGTGAGAATCCGCAGGCTGTTGCGCTGGAAGAGCTGGCAGACCTCCCAGGCGAAGATCCGCGCCACCAGCGCCGCGCGTTCGGCCGGGGGGCCTGCGTTGGCCGCCAGGCTCGCGGCTCGCCGCGCAACCGCCACCCCGACCTCGACGTGGGCCATCAGGTCCGCCAGGTCGAACATGAGAATCTGCTGCCGCGTGAGCCGGCTGGTATCGGCGACCACGATCAGGTGATTCAGCGCCCGGGCGGCTAAAGCGTAAAAGCCGCCGCCGCAGGCCGGACAGGCTTTATCCAGCTGCTCCATTTCGGCGGCCATGGACCCGTAGAAACCGCCCTTGGTCTTGCGGCTTTTCTTCCAGCGGAAGGTGCTGATGATGTTCTGCTGGATTTCGCTCGTGCCCTCGTAGATGGTGGTGATGCGCACGTCGCGCTTGATTTTTTCCACCCCATACTCGGTGATGTAGCCGTAGCCGCCCAGGGCCTGGATGCCATCCTCCGCGGCGCGGTTGCCGGCTTCGGTGGCGAACCACTTGGCGATCGAGCCTTCCACCTCAAGGTCGCTTTCGCCGGCGTCCAGCCGCTCGGCCACCTCGTCGATATACGCCTCGGCCGCCGCCAGCCGCACTACGTTGGGAACGATCAGCTTATGGGTGTACCCCTGCTTCTCGGAGAGCGGCGTCTTGAACTGAATGCGTTCCTTGGCATACGGAACCGCGATTTCAAGCGCCGCCTCGCCGGCTCCCAGAGCCATGGACGCCACCATCAGCCGGGTGTAGCCGAAGACCGCGTTGGCCTGCTTGAGCCCCTGGCCGGGCACTCCGCCGATCAGGTTTTCCAGCGGGACGAACGCGTCGCTGAAGGTCAAGGGCGAGGTGTTGGAAGCCCGGATCCCGTGCTTCTCCTCGCCTTTGCCGCGCTGGTAGCCGGGCGTGTCTTTCTCCATGATGAAAAAAGTCGGACCCCCCGGCGCGTCCGCGAGCACGGTGATGAAATCCGCATAGCCGCCCGTTGAGATGAACTGCTTGTTGCCGTTGATGCGGTAGCCGGTGATGCGGCCGGAGGCGTCCGTCACGGGATCGGCCTTGGTTTTCAGAGCGGCGACGTTGCTGCCGGCGTCCGGTTCGGTGACCGCGTAAGCCACCAGCGCCTCTCCCGCGGCGATCCGGCCGAGCCATTTGCGCTTCTGCTCCTCGGTGGCTCCGACGATGATCGGGTCGGCTCCGAGCTGGATGGCGAAGAAGGCGGTGGTGATGCCCAGGCAGATCTTGGCCATTTCACGGGTGATCGCACAACTGTCCCGCGCCCCGCCGCCCAGGCCGCCGTAGGCCTCGGGGATCATCAGCAGCTGCAGGCCGACCTCGGGCCCCAGCATCTCCCGGATGACATCTTCGGGGAAGATCTCCTTGCGGTCGAACTCGAGAATTCGCTCCTTGGTCAGCAGCCGTTTCTTCAGCTGGGCTACCGTGTCCAGGACCATTTGCCTGGATTCAGGGTCCAATCCGGCCAGGGACCGGCCCTGCGCTCTATCCTGGGATGCCATGCCGTCTATCCTCTTTATTCCTATTCGTCTTCTTTGGTTTTGACCACTTTGCGGCCCTTGTAGGAGCCGCAGCTGGAGCAGGCATGATGGGGGAGAACAGGTTCTCCGCAATCCGGGCAAGTGGAAAGAGACGGCGCGGTCAGGCGCTTTCCGGTCCGGCGCTTGTCCCTCCGGGATTTGGATACTTTTCGCTTAGGCAGTCCCATGAGCAATCTCCTAACTAATTGAGTTGAATTGGATAAATTATCACCGACTATCTAATTAAAAATCCAGCGTTAAGTAATTTAATTCGGTCGGTATGTCAAGCGTTTTTCAAACAAAACATGTATTGAAGGAGCCCTTGAGAAGCGTGGCGTTCTATGGTATGGATTCGAACCCGCTGCGGAAATGGCCGAATTCTATTTTAACTTATTGATATTAATGTTTAATCTATATAGGATTCACACTGGGAGTTCGCCGGCAGCGGGAACGCGGCGTTCATCGCCTTCCCGGGTCGGCCATCTTGGAAGCCGCTCTGCAGGCAACCCCAGGGCCGGGAAGCCCCGCCGAATTACTCGGTGGTATTAGATAATCGACGAGAAATAGGCCGATGGTATTACCGGTTGATTTTTATTAGTTATTTCTAAATTTTCCTAAAAGACAACTTCTGCTGCCATCTAGATAAATCTGCTGCTGCTGGCGAGGAGGTTACGCCCATCCGCCAAGCTGACATGGGGTCATTGAGGAGATTGTTATGCTCGAAATCGTTACGCGTTTCCCGCCCAGCCCCACCGGGTATCTGCATCTCGGCGGCGCCCGCACCGCGATCTTCAACTGGCTTTACGCCCGCCGCATGAAAGGCCGTTTTGTCCTGCGCTTTGAGGATACGGACACCGAGCGCTCCTCGCAGGAATATGTGAATGCCATCCTCGATTCCCTGGAATGGCTTGGCATCGATTGGGATGAAGGGCCCTATTTCCAGACCCAGCGCTTCCCCGTCTACCGGGAATATGTTCAGAGGTTGCTCGACTCCGGAGACGCCTACTACTGCACCTGCCCGCCGGAGCGCCTCGACGCCATGCGCCAGAAAGCCATGGCCGCCGGCGGCAAGCCCAAATACGACGGTACCTGCCGGAACCTGGGACGTTCGGCCGGGCCGGGCGCGGCCGTGCGCTTCAAGGCGCCGTTGACCGGAACCACCGTGCTGGACGACGTGGTCAAGGGCGGCATCGTTTTTCAGAACGAGGAACTGGACGACTTCATCATCTGCCGCAGCGACGGCTCGCCCACTTACAATTTCGCGGTGGTGGTGGACGACATCACCATGGGCGTCAACACCATCATCCGCGGCGACGACCATGTCATGAACACTCCCAAGCAGATCCAGCTCTACAAGGCCTTGGGAAGCCCGCTGCCCGTCTTCGGCCACGTGCCCATGGTGCTCGGCAAGGACCGCACGCGCCTGAGCAAGCGCCACGGCGCCACCTCGGTCAGCGCCTACCGGGAGATGGGGTTCCTTCCCGAGGCCATGCTGAATTATCTTGTGCGGTTGGGGTGGTCCCACGGGGATCAGGAGTTCTTCACCCGCCAGGAACTGGTGGAGGTCTTCAACCTGGAAAACATCGGCCGGGCGGCCGGCGTCTTCGACTCGGAAAAACTCTCCGCACTCAACGCCGACCATATGAAAGCCCTTCCGCCGGCGCAGCTGGTTGACAGACTGCGGCCCTTCTTAAAGGCCCGCGGGGTGGATAGGATCGAAAGCGTCGCAAACGAGAAGGTAGTCGCCTCCCTGGCGCCGCGCAGCAAGACACTGGTGGAAATGGCCGATCAGGCCCTGTTTTACTACCAGGACGAGGTCGCTTATGATCCGGACGCGGCTAAAAAATTCTTGAACGCAGAGGCGCTGCCCGCACTTAGACCCCTGACGGCGAAACTCGCTGCCTTGGAAAATTATACCGAAACGGCTCTCGAAGACGCCTTCAAGGCCGTAATGAGAGAAACCGGCTTGAAGCTCGGCATGATCGCCCAGCCCGTGAGGGTCGCCCTGAGCGGCCGTGCGGCCAGCCCCGGCATCTTCGAGATCACCGCCATCATCGGCAAGGAGAAAACCTTGGCGCGCCTTGGGAAGGCCATCGACTATATCGAAGGAAGGCGAAACACCTGAACAGCCAAACACCAGTCCCCCAATTCGCTCTTGACTGAATCAACCCGGTCGGTTATTTTGGTTGTGCTCGAACTGAGGGATCGTCTAGCGGCAGGACGACGGGTTCTGGCCCCGTTAACCTAGGTTCGAATCCTAGTCCCTCAGCCAGCCAAAACCAAAAGAGGTTGCAGAAACCAGTTCTGCAACCTCTTTTGGCTTTTCTGAAATGGCCCTCTGTTAAGTTAGCTTGGTGCAAAGCCCTGCTTTCCTCG
>CAYRUF010000057.1:0-26193 GCA_964427375.1 uncultured Desulfatibacillum sp.
CTGGAAGGAGATGCCATCGACCGCAGCGACCTCGCCGAATCGCTTCGCCAATTCGGCCGCTTCAATCATGAGGGACGAGTTCATTTCTTTTTCGCTTTGATCGCACCAGGGTGCCTTTCAGCGCTGCCGTCAGCGGTAGTGCCGGTAGTCGACGCCGTGCTGCTGCGCCTTGTAGGCGAACTTGCGCACGGTGGTCTGCAGGATCCGGGCGGCGTTGGTGATGTTTCCACGGGTGTTTTTCAGGGCGTCGATCAGCATTTCCTTCTCGAGGTTGGCGACGGCCTCTTCCAGGGACAAGGCCGGAAGCGTGCCGGATTCCTGGCCGGTCTGCAGCGTCGGGGGCAGGTGGTAGCTGTGGATGACGCCCTCCTCGCAGAGCAGGACGGCGCGCTCGATGCAGTTCTCCAATTCCCGCACGTTGCCCGGCCAATGGTACTGCATGAGCATGTCGATCGCCGGAGTCGAAAACCGGCGGATGTCCTTGTGGTTTTCCTTCGCGTATTTCTCGAGGAAGTAATCGGACAGCAGCAGGATGTCGGTCTTGCGCTCCCGGAGGGGCGGCATGTAGATCGGAAAGACGTTCAGGCGGTAGTAAAGGTCGCCGCGGAAGGTGCCCTCGTCGACGGCCTGCTCGAGGTTCTTGTTCGTGGCGGCGATGACGCGCACATCCACCTTGATCGTGCGCTGGCCGCCGACGCGGTCGAACTCCTTTTCCTGCAGAATCCGCAGCAAGTTCGCCTGGACGTCCAGATTGATCGAACCGATCTCGTCCAGGAAGATCGTGCCGCGGTGGGCCATTTCGAACTTGCCGATCTTCTGCTTGATGGCGCCGGTGAACGCCCCCTTCTCGTGGCCGAACAGTTCGCTTTCGATCAGATTCGAGGGCAGCGCCGCGCAGTTCACCTTGATGAACGGGGCGTTCCCCCGCTGGCTGTTGTAATGGATCGAGTTGGCCACCAGCTCTTTGCCGGTACCGCTCTCGCCCCGGATCAGGACGGTGGCGTTGCTCCGGCAAACCTGGGAGACCATCTGGAACACTTCCCGCATGCGGTTGCTGCTGCCGATGATGTTGCTGATGGTGTATTTGTTCTTGAGCTCGCCCTGCAGGCGCCGGTTTTCATCCCGCAGGCGCTCGTTTTCCAGGCGGATGGTTTCCAGCTTGATGACATGGCTGGCGATCATGGTCGCGATCACCGACAGCAGGCGCTTGCCGTCATCCAGGGAGTAAGTGTCGTCGTAAGGCTTGTCCACGCTGAGAGCGCCGATCACCTGGTTGCCTTTCTTGATCGGCACGCAAAAGAAAGAGATCTCGCGGGTCTGCTGGCGCCTGCGGCTGGCGGTGCGGTCCAAGAACCGCGGCTCTTCGCTGATCCGCGGGATCGCCACGGCCTTGCCGGTTTCGATGACCTGGCCGGTGACCCCCTCCCCCAGCTTGTAGCGCACCCGCTCAATGGCGGACCGGGTGATGCCGTGGGCCACTTCGATATGGATCTCGTTGCGCACGGGGTCCAGCAGCGTGATCGTGCCGCGCACCATGTCCATCGAGCTGGAAAGGATGTCCAATACCCGGTATAATGAGCGCTTGAGATCCAAGTGCTCGTTCAGAGCTTTGGTGATCTCGTAAAGCAGCGTAATGTTTTCGATGCGTTCCGTTGTTTTCATTTACATTTTTGCCGATGGCGAATTTATTTTTTACAATTTTGTTAAACATACCACTTCTCGAACAAAATGCAAGCCTCCCATGATTCTGCACCTGGACATGGATGCCTTCTATGCTTCGGTGGAGCAGCTTGACCACTCCTGGCTGAAGGGACGGTGTGTCATCGTGGGCGGATTGTCCGGCCGCGGGGTGGTTTCCGCCGCCAGCTACGAAGCCCGCCGGTTCGGGGTGCGCTCCGCCATGCCGATGTTTCAGGCGCGGCGGCTTTGCCCAAACGGCGTTTTCATTCCGCCGCGGATGGATCGATACCGAGCCGTGTCCAGGGAGGTTCTGGCCGTTTTGCACGAGTTTTCGCCCGTGGTGGAGCCGGTCTCGATCGACGAGGCGTTTGTGGATCTGGCGGGGACCGAAAGCCTGCACGGACCGCCGGCCGCACTGGCGTCCGCCTTGAAGGCCAAAATTCGAGGCGCCCTGCGGCTGACCTGCTCGGTCGGCGTGGCGCCGAACCGGTTCCTCGCCAAAATCGGCTCCGATTTCAAGAAGCCGGACGGGCTGACCGTGATCGAACCGGAACAGGTGCGCGAGTTCATCGATCGGCTGCCCATCGCCCGGGTGCCGGGAGTGGGGCCCAAGACGCTCGCCAAGCTCACCGAGCTCAACGTCCGTTTCCTGGGAGATGTCCGCAAATTCTCGGAGCCGGGCCTGAAGGCGATTTTCGGCCGCTACGGCAGTCGGCTCCGCGAGCTGGCCGACGGCATCGACGCCACGCCGGTGACGCCCGATGGCGCCACCCAGTCCGTCAGCAGCGAGTGCACCCTGGGGGAGGATACCCGCGACCCTGCGGCGCTGGCCCGGTGTCTGCTCCAACAGGCCGAAGAGGTCGCCGCCGCCCTTCGCCAAAAAAGGGTGCGAGCGCGGACCGTGGTTCTCAAGATCAAACACGCGGACTTCAAGCTCTTCACCCGCCGCGCGACGTTCGCCCCGCCGACCCGGTCTTCTGAAACGCTCTACCGGCAAGCCGTCCGCCTCCTGGAAGCATACCCGCGGACGCAGAAAATCCGCCTGATCGGGCTCGGGGCCACCGGATTGGTTTCCGAGGATGCCCCGCATCAGGGGACCTTGTTTGCCGAGCGCGAGTCGTCCGGGGAAGAATGGGAAACCGTTGACCGGACCGTCGCGCGGATCAAGAGCAAGTTCGGGGACGGACTGATCCGGCGAGCGTCTCTTACGGAGGAATGAGAGGCATGGCCAACCCATTTCGGGAATGCGCCGTCAAGGGTCTCGGGAAAGGCGATTCGTTCAGCTTCAAGCGGGTTTTCACGCAGAAGGATACGGTGCTGTTTGGAGACCTAACGAGAGACTACAATCCGGTGCACTATGATTGGCGTTGGGCCAGCGCGAAGGGATTTCAGGGCTTGATTTGTCATGGGCTTCTCGTCGGCTCCATGATTTGTGAGTTCGGCGGCCAGGTAGGCTGGCTTGCAAGCGGCATGAACTTCAAGTTCTTGAAGCCCGTCTATTTCAACGACACCATTCAGTGCACCATCACGATTACCAGGATAGAGGCCGATGGGCGGGCTGAAGCCGAAGCTTTTTTCAAGAATCAAAACGGGGACCAAGTCGGTTATGCCCATTTGAAGGGGCGCCTGCCTTTGAGCCATGAGCGGGATCTCTTGAACCGGATGATCCAAGAGGGCGACACGACCAACAAACTGAATGCCGAAACGTGCGGCCGGTAGCCAACTCATCTGCGATTAATCGTTGATCGGCTCAATCGTCTTGCAGATCGGGTAAGATTTGCACGCCCAGAAACGCTTTCCGGCATATTTACCGGTTCTGGCGACGCGCTTAACCATGAGGGCTGAACAATTGGGGCAGATCTTGGATTTTTCACCCGACTCAGATGCCGCCGGCGCCGGCGCGGCTTCCGGATCTGCTGCCTTCTTCATGGTCAGGTAGCGGGGCAGAAGCCCTCTCACCTCCGAAACGATGTACGCCGACTTCGCCGGAACCCGGATCAACATGACGCCGGCGGCCTCACAAACCCCCTTCAGGAGCGCGGCCCTTTCATGCCGACGCTTTGAAGGGC
Source organism: uncultured Desulfatibacillum sp. (assembly GCA_964427375.1). GTDB lineage: Bacteria > Desulfobacterota > Desulfobacteria > Desulfobacterales > SpSt-501 > SpSt-501. The sequence continues at coordinate 3,750 of CAYRUF010000057.1, forward strand.
CGGACCCGTCATCCAGCTCAATTGCGCAGATGATCGACAAGTCCTCTTTGTCGCACAGCAGAAAGTCGAAATGCTCAGCAGCGATCCGGTTGAAGGCTTTTTGCCAAGAGCCGCGTTTGAGGCCGTCTCGCGGCGCTACCAAGTCGGCCATCCTGACTTTACCGAAGATAGCGGCATTGTTTGCGACGGCTTGGTTGAGCACCTCATAGAAAGAACGTTCGGCGTGGCTGAAGAGGGCCTCGGTTTTTTGATAGGGAAACGTCTCCTGGGCCGGCTGGCCTTTTTCAGAGCGCCGGGCCAGGAAAAACAGCGCCACCGCTACAATCGCAACCAGTGACAGGATCCAGATCATTGTCCGCTCAAATCATCCTCGTGAACTCGCAAGCTTCTCGTCACGGAGGTTATCGGCAACTCGTCTGATTTCTTTAGAATTTACCGTGCTAAAGGAGACGAAAAGGGTAGGCTGCCAGGAGTTGGGGCGGGACAATTAGAGAGCGGCGGACAATATCCGCCCTACCGGCTTAATGCTTCCAGAACCCTTCCAACCACCTCATCCGGGGTCAGGCCGTCGGTGTCCACGACAGCATCGGAATAGCGGAGGTAGAGCGGCCGGCGCTCGGCGTAAAGGCTTTCGATGGTCTGGCCCGGGCCGATGACCACCCCGCGGGCGTCCACGTCGTCCAGCCGGCGTTTCAGGCGCTCAACGGAGATGTCCAGGTGAACGGCAACACCGTCGGCCTTCAAATGGGCCATGGCCTTCGGGCGATAGACCACGCTCCCGCCCGGGGCGATGACGTGGGATTCGACCGCCAGCGTGAGAATATGGTTTTCTTCGATGCGGCAGAACTCATCGGCGCCGTATGCCCGGATGAGGTCCTGCAGGCTGCGGCCCTCCCGAACCTGGATGTAAATGTCCGTATCGATGAAAGCGAAGCCCAAGCGCTTGGCCAAGAGCACACCGACGGTGCTCTTGCCCACGCCGGGCATGCCGATGAGGACGACGTTGCGGATACGCGCTAATCTCTCAGCCGGCGGCGAGCGGCGAAGACGCCGATCAAGCCGCCGCCGAGAAGGATTACGGTTGCCGGTTCGGGAACCGGATGGCTTGGCAGATTGCCGTTGAAAAGTTCGTTGTGTGCCTCGCCCGTTCCGAAAAGGGATCTGGCGATCAAATTGCCCTCAATGTGGCCGTTGTTAAACAAGATATTCGCCCACGGCGCTAAAACGCTACCATGGACTTCGATGCCGGCGATGCTGAGTGCAGTCGCTTCAAAAAAATTGTAAAGAATGTATGGATCTGGAAATTTTGGGTTATTGTCCCCCTGGATGCCATCATAAAAGAAGCCAAAATCTTCCATTGCGACATACTTCCCTGACACATTCACCAGTAGGGTCGAACCGTAGGGAACTTCAATTGAGAACTTCGAAGCATCACTGAGGAAATCACCACCCAGATTGAAAATGTTTAAATCCGAGTTAAACCCGGTAAGGGTGATAAGGTATCTGCCATCATCGCCTAATTGGTAAGTGGGAACCGCAGTCGGAGAAAGGTTTCCCCAAAAAGTGGACATGCCCTGCAGGTAGGACTGCTCCGCAGCAAAATCAAACGGCAGAGCGGCGCCGGTCGTCAGCGATCCATACGTGACGGAGCTGCCGCCGTTGTTCTGTGGGATGGTGGCGGTTCCCCCGACAACGATGTCTCCCTTTTTAAACTCGGACGAACCGGAGTTTGTGTCTGAAAAATAACCGACGCTGCCGTTCGCCCAGTAGAGATTTCCACCGACCACCAACTCGGGATAACGCGGATCTTTGACTTCTATCTCACTGGCCACCGACATGTTGCTGTAGATGACGTTGCCGCCGGCGGCTACCCGCCCTTGAGAGTCTGTTTTTTCCTGGATTATATCGCCGAAAATGAACTCGTTGTAATACCCAGCGGTTCCGAGTACCGTTGCCCCGGCCGGAACTGCCGCCCAAACCAGGCAAAACAGAGCGGCTATTAGCCGAGATGCGAGGCTTTTCATAGCTTGTCCCTCCTTGAAAAAAGGTGGTGATGGCCGAGCATTGTGGGAACCAGTTCTCTGCTTGGTCTGGGTGGGGTCGGCAGCCGGCCCACAGATCTACATAGCGTGCTGATTCTACTCAATAACGCTTTTCTTGTCCAGATAAAAATGGCCCTTGGCCGAAGGCGTTAAGGGATCTATTCCAGCGCAGAAACATATCGATTCCTTCATTTTCCTGGGGTTTGAATCTGGACTTAAAAAATAGGGCAGACCGAAACGGTGCATTGTGGGGCTGCAATCCTGTATTAGTTTCTGAAACCCTTGCGATTTGTTAGCCGCGTAAACGCCAAAGGCGGCCGGAAAAATAATAACAGCATATATAGAGCAAAATTCATCTTGACACACAATATATAGTATGCAAAAATTAAATTCTACGTGAGTAAAACAACTCTTCCGTTTCTACCCATCCGGTGAATCAGGAGACGTTTTTAATCACAGTTCGACATCATCCACTTTTTTGCATTAGCCCTGTTTTGAGGAGCGCTTCCATGGCAGAACACGGGAAATTCCTGGTTACCAATGAAGGCCGTTTCGATTTGGACTTCTTATCTTGGGATGATCAGCTCTTTACCGACATCCTCGTCCGGGACAACCCGATTGACGCCGATCAGGCCCGCGGCATCAGCCGTTTTGTGCGTGAAGAAATCGCTAAAATGGAAGTTCAAACCATTACGCTTCCCATTATCGAAAAAATGATAGAGGACAAACTCATGGAATATGGTTTGACCAGACCGGCTCGGGTAAGATTGGACAGGTCCATTTTCAACATGGAAGAACTGAAGCTGACCGAAAACGCGCTGGCGGTGCTGAAAAAGCGCTATCTCAAGAAGGACAGCCACGGCAAGGTGGTGGAAACTCCCGAAAAAATGTTTCGACGGGTGGCTCAGCACATTGCCAAAGCCGAAAAAAATTACGGCGCCGACGACGCCCGCGTGAAGGAGATCGAGGAGATCTTCTACAGCCTGATGACCCAGTTCGTGTTTCTGCCCAACTCACCCACCCTGATGAATGCCGGACGCCGGCTGGGGCAGCTCGCCGCCTGCTTTGTGCTGCCGGTGGAAGACACCATGGAGGGCATTTTCGGCGCGCTGCGCAACGCGGCCTTGATCCACAAGTCCGGCGGCGGCACCGGGTTCTCGTTTTCTCGGCTGCGGCCGAAGAACAGCAACGTCGGAACGACCGGCGGCGTGGCGTCCGGCCCCGTATCGTTCATGAAAATTTTCAACACGGCCACGGAACAGGTAAAGCAGGGCGGCACCCGCCGCGGCGCCAATATGGCCATCCTGCGGGTGGATCACCCCGACATCATGGAGTTCATCTACAGCAAGAGCAACGGCCGGGAGCTGAACAATTTCAACATCTCCGTCGGAGTGACCGATGCCTTCATGCAGGCCGCGGCGGCCAACCAGGAATACGACCTCATCGACCCGCGGGACAAGCAGCCGACCGGCCGCCTGAACGCCGCTGAGGTCTATGAAGCATTGGTGACCCAGGCCTGGAAGACCGGGGATCCCGGAATCGTTTTCCTCGACCGCATGAACGCCGACAACCCCACCCCGGCGTTGGGGGAGATTGAGTCCACCAACCCCTGCGGCGAACAGCCTTTGCTGCCGCTGGAAGCGTGCAACCTGGGCTCCATCAATCTGGCCAAATTCGTGGCGGCGTCCGACCGGGGGCCCGCGGTCGACTATCCGGCGCTCAAGGATGCCATTGCCTGGTCCATTCGCTTCCTCGACAACACGATCGACATGTCGCGGTATCCCTTGCCGGAGATCACCGAAATGGTGCGCGGCAACCGCAAGGTCGGACTGGGGGTCATGGGCTTCGCCGACCTGCTCTACCAGCTCGGCATCCCCTACAATTCGGAGGAAGCCCTGCAGACGGCCGGCGAGGTCATGCGGTTCATCCAGGAAACCTCTCACGAAACCTCTCAAGCGCTCGCCGAAGAAAGAGGCGTCTTTGCCAATTGGGACCGCAGCACTTACAAGGATAAGGGAATAAAACGCCGCAATGCGACCACCACCACCATCGCACCCACCGGCACCCTGAGCATCATCGCCGGCTGCTCAAGCGGCATCGAGCCCCTGTTTGCCTTGAGCTTCGTTCGCACCGTGATGGACAACGACAAGCTCATGGAGGTGAACCCGGTTTTCGAAAAGACAGCCAAAGAGCGGGGGTTTTACAGCCCCGAGCTCATGGACCAAATCGCCCGCCAGGGAAGCATTCACGCGCTGGAAGAAATCCCCGAGGATGTGCGCCGGGTGTTTGTGACCGCGCACGATGTCTCGCCCGAATGGCACATCCGCATGCAGGCCGCCTTTCAGCAGTTCACCGACAACGCCGTCTCCAAAACCGTGAACCTGCCGCGGGACGCCAGCGTGGAAGACGTGCGCAAGGTCTATGATCTGGCCTTCCAGCTCAGCTGCAAGGGCGTCACCATCTACCGCGACGGCAGCAAGGAAAATCAGGTGCTCTCCTTCGGCCAGAGGAAGGAAGAAACCGACCGGCTGATGGGGGCGGTCCTGGACCGCCCCGAAACCCTCTTCGGATTCACCACCAAGACCAAGACCGGCTATGGGCACCTCTACGTCACCGTGACCGAATTCGAGGGGAAACCCTTCGAGGTGTTTGCCACCATCGGCAAATCCGGCCGCTCCACCACGGCTAAAACCGAAGCCATCGGCCGGCTCGTCTCCCTCGCCCTAAGGGCCGGGGTGACGGTCGACAAAATCGTGGACCAGCTCAAGGGCATCGGCGGGGAGCACCCCATCTTCCAGGACGGCGGTCTGGTCTTGTCGATTCCGGATGCGATCGCGCGCGTGCTGGAAAAACGCTATCTGACCGGAGAAAACGCCGCCAAGTTCCGCAAGACCGAATACAGCCTGCTGGGGGAGAAATGCCCGGAGTGCGGGCAGGTGGTGAGCTTTGAAGAAGGGTGCATGATCTGCCACTTCTGCGGCTTCAACAAGTGCGGTTGAGCCGGCCGCCGAGCCCGGGGCTTTGACACGGCGGAACGCTAGGACTTCCGCAGGCAGTTCTTGCAGATCCCATCCACCCGAACCGCTACGCTCTGAATCTTCCCGGCGAAGGAGCGTTCGATGCCCTCCAGGTCGACCTTGAGGCTTCCGGCCTGCAGGCACTGCAGCGCACCGCAGCTCTTACAGTGAAAATGAGGATGGGCCGGGTGGTTGTCGTTCGGTGCCAGGCCGTAGAGTAGGCTTCGGCCGCCGCCGCTCAGCCGCTCCACCAGGCCTTTTTCGGCGAGCGCGTCGAGAATGCGGTAAACGGTGACGCGGTTGATGGCGGACGTACGGCTCAGGGTGGCGTAAATGTCCTGCGCGCTGAGCGGCGACGGATTGCCGCCGATCACCTCCAAAACCCGGACCCGGTTCGGCAAGGGTTCGAGATCCCGGCTCATCAGTAATTCACCGTAATTGCAGTGCTGGCACACCAACGCCTCCCCTCATTTCGGGTCCGGTGCTTCCGCAACCGGACGCGGCCGCCCCATGGCGCTCAGGCGCCCTATCAGGCCAGACAACGCAAATCCCCCGGCCGCCACCAGGATGATGGTGGCTCCGGATGTCAGGTCCAATAGAAATGAGAGCCAAAGTCCGGTCAGAGTGAACACGCAACTCAGGATCGATGAAACCACCATCATGGCGCGCAACGAACCGGTGAACTTTTCGGCAATAAACGGCGGGATCGTCAGCAGGGCGATCACCAGGATCAACCCCACGACGCGGATAATCATCACCACCGTGGCGGCAATCATGCCCAATAGAAGGCAGTAGAGAAAGGTGACGGGAACGTTTCGAAGACGGGCGAACTCGTCGTCGTAAGACATGGCCAGAAAGTCGTTGTAGTACCACGTTACCACCGCGATGACCCCGACACCGATGACGCCCATCTGCCATAGATCGGAGGCCGGCACCGCCAGAATGCTCCCGAAGAGGTAGCTCATCAGGTCTACGTTGTATCCGGGGGTCAGATCCAGCAGAATCACTCCGACCGCCATGCCGACCGCCCAAATCACCCCAACCATGGCATCCGCTCGGTGCCTGGCCTTCAGGGTGACGGCGGCCATGACGCCGGCCGCCAGAAGGGAAAAACCCGTCGTCCCGGCCAGGTACGGCCAACCCATGAAAAACGCCAGTCCGATGCCGCCGTAAGCGGCGTGAGCGATGCCGCCGGCCAGGAACACAATGCGGTTGACGACCACCAGGGTCCCGATCACGCCGCACACGACGCTGACCAGCATCCCGGCAGCCAGGGCATTGCGCATGAATTCAAGCTGCAGCGCTTCAACCATTTGAGCGGTCCTCGTGTCGGCAGAGCACGCGATGGGGGACCCCATGGGCCACCAGGTCCACCGGGCAGTGGTAGGCCGCATCCAGCATCTCCTGGGTGATCTCGCCCGATCCGTGGTAATGCAGCTCACGGTTGACGCAGGCCACGGATTTGACGTGGCTGGACAGGATCATCAGGTCATGGCTCACCGCCACGATCGTGACCGTCCGGTTCAATTCGGTCAGGTCGGCGTAGAATTCGCTGCGGCTCTGGGCATCGATGCTGGCCATGGCCTCGTCCAGGAACAGCACCTCAGGTCCGGAAACGAGGGCCCGGGCAATGAAAACGCGCTGCAGTTGGCCGCCGGAAAGGTCCCCGATCCGGCGGCCGCGGAGCGCCAAGACCCCAAGCCGCTCTAGCGCCGCCTGCGCCGCGAGCCGGTCCTGCCGGCTGTGCCGCGACCAGCCCCTGCCGGCCCGCAGCCGGCCCATCAGCACGACGTCCAGGACTGAAACCGGAAACGTTTTGTTGATGTGCACGTTTTGGGGGACATACCCGATGCGGTGGACGGCCTTCCGCGGCGGGCGACCAAAGACGCGCACCGCTCCGCGGCTGGGCTCCAGCAGACCCAGCATCAGCTTGAGGAGGGTGGTCTTGCCTCCGCCGTTGGGGCCGATGACCACCAGGAAGTCCCCGCGTTCTATCTTCAAGTCGACGTCCTGGAGAACCGGCTGCCCGTTGAAGGAGAACCAGACCCCGCTGACGTCAATGATGATTTCGGTCATGGCAACTCCGGCATGCAAGCCGGACCGCGGAAAGCGCGGCCGGCTGCCGCAGCGACCTCGGGTTCGGAATCGGCCGGCAATCGCCGCGCCGCCTCATGGAAAAGCCGCCTTGAACTGGCGGGCGACCTCGCGCAGGTTCTCGGCCCAGTTTCCGGCCATCGGGTCGGCGACCACCACCTGCCCCCCGATTTCCCGGGCCACCATTTCGGCGCTCTTCACGGAGAACTGCGGCTGGACGAACACCACTTTGACCCCGTGCTCCCGCGCGCGGCGGATGAGGTTTTTCAACTGGGCCGGCTTGGGATCCTTGCCCTCGATTTCGATGGGCACCTGTTCGAGCCCGTACGCCTGGCCAAAGTAGCCCCAGGACGGATGAAACACCATGAATCGGGCGCCCGGGCTGCCGGCGAAAATCGATTTCAGTTCGGCGTCAAGAGCGTCCAACTCCCGAAGGAAATCGGCAAGGTTTTCTTCATAACGCGTCCGGTTGGCGGAATCAACCGCAACCAGCGCATCGGCAATATGCCGGGCTTGGATCTTCACCAACGGTGGCGAAAGCCACACGTGAGGGTCGGGCGCTCCGGCATGCTGATGCGCGTGCGCACCGCCCGGCTTGGAAGCGTGCCGGGCGGGTCCGGGGGCAGCCGGTCGATCTTTGTCATCCCCGTGGGAATGGCCCCCGGATAGGACCATTTTTTCGATACCCGCGTCGGTGTGAACGATCCGCATCCCGGGGCTGGATGCGGCGATTCTTTTCAGCCAGGCCTTCTCGAAATCGATCCCCACCGCAAAATAAACGGCTGCCTTGGCCATCGCGGCCATCTGCCTGGGTTTGGGTTCGTAGGTATGCGGGTCGGCCCCGGTCGGCACGAGAACCGAGACGTCCACCAGGCTGCCTCCGATTCTCTGAACAAAAAACTGCTGGGGGGTGATGCTGACGAAAGCCTTCAGTCGGTCGGCATGGGCCGGGGAACCCGCCATGATTAGGCAGAGCGGAAGAACAGCCGGACAGATGAATCGCCTCATGAACGTTCTCCTTTCGTTGGTTAAGCAACCTTGTTGCATTATCAAATTTTCTGCCTGTCGCTACGCTTAACCACCATTTCCGGCACGATCGGACACAGGATTAATTCCATATTTATGATTAAAAACGGCGCTTCAGGGACGATGGGAACCGACCATCGCTTCAAGAATGACGGCCTTAGATGTTAACGCAATTTTGTTGCACATACGGTTAAATGTCAAGCTTTTCCAAAAACGCCGCAAGGCACTTCAAAGGAGGGTGATTTACGGTCTCAGAAGTTTCATCCCGTCGCGGGTATCCTTGACGATGTAGCCCAAATTCTGGATCGCATCGCGCAGCCGGTCGGACTCGGCCCAGTTTTTGGATTCCCGCGCCCGGCGCCGGTCCTCTACCAACTGCTGAACCTCGGCCGGCAATTCCTCGCGTCGGTCGACTTGGTCGAGGCTCAGGCCCAGTACGCGGTCGAGCTCCAGCATGGTGGCGTGTTTGTCCCTGCGCGGGATGTCGCTTTTCAGCATCTCCTGCACGATCGCCATGGCACGCGGCATGTTCAAGTCGTCGTTGACGGCTTCCCGGAATTTCTCGCGAAAGGCGGAAGAGACTTCTCCGGTGACGGTTTCGTCCCCATTTGCAATCTCCCGCACCTGGTTGCAGAGATGCTCGAGGCCGTTTTTGGCCGCCTGAATGGACTCGTCGCTGTACTCCATGGGCTTGCGGTAGTGGGTCAGGAAGGCCGCGAATCGATAGGCGAGCGGCGGGATGCCGCGCTGGACCAAGGCGTTGTCCAGCGTGAGAAAGTTCTCCTCGCTCTTGGCCATCTTCTTGCCGCCCTGAATGTTGAGAAAGGCCCCATGCATCCAGAAATTGAAGAACTTCCGGCCGGTGGCCGCCTCGGACTGGGCGATCTCGTTGGTATGATGAATGTCGATGTGGTCGATCCCGCCGCAGTGGATGTCGAGCTGGTCTCCAAGAAACTGCATGCTCATGGCCGAACACTCGATGTGCCATCCGGGAAAGCCGACTCCCCATGGAGAGTCCCACTCCATCTGGCGCCGGGCGCCGGGCGGAGAGAACTTCCACAAGGCAAAATCCGTCGGGTTGCGTTTCTCCGGATTCTTCTCCACCCGGGCGCCCTCCTGCAGCGCCTCCAGGTTCTGGCTGGAGAGTCGGGCGTATCCCGGAAACTTGGCGGTGTCGAAATAAATGCCATCCCGGGTCGGGTATGTGAACCCTTTCTGTTCCAGGATGCGGATGAGGTCGATCTGCTCGGGGATGCTGTCGGTCGCCTTGCACCAGATGGTGGGCTCCAGGATGTTCAGCCGGGCGATGTCCCGCTTGAAGGCTTGGGTGTAGAACTCGGCGATGCCCCAGGCCGTCTTGCCCTCGCGCCGGGACCCGGCCTCCATTTTGTCCTCGCCCATGTCGCGGTCGCCGGTCAAATGGCCGACGTCCGTGATGTTCATGACATGGCGCACCGTATAGCCGTTGAAGGTGAGGACCCGCTTGAGGACGTCTTCGAAGATGTAGGTGCGCAGGTTGCCGATGTGGGCGAAATTGTAGACCGTCGGACCGCAGGTGTAGAGGCCGACCTCGCCGGATCGGATGGGAACGAACGCCTCCTTCTGCCGCGTCAGGGTGTTGTAGAGGTAAAGCTGCATGCGTCGTCTCCGTTTCAGAGTTTGCCCTTCCTGAGGATGGCCACGAGCAGCCAAACACCCATGAGGGCGGCCGCGAGAAAGCCGATGATGCCGATGAGCGATATGTCGTAGAACAGGGGGGGGGTTTTGGAGATGACGATCAGGGCCGAGCCGACGATGAGGGCGGCGATGATGATGGCAAAGGCAATGCGGTTGCTGATCTGGTCGTGGGTGGCCAGGATTTTTTCAAGGCCGTCGTGTCTGATTTTCAGGGTGAGCTTCTGCTGCCTCAACAGCCCCGCCAGGTCAAGCAGCTCTTTGGGGAACTGGTTCAGAAACGATAGCATGCGGCCGGCCAGGTCGCCTAGGGTTTCGGCCACCCGCTGCGGCTTGAAACGATCCATGAGCACCTGCTCGATAAACGGCGCCGACTTGGCGATCATATCGAAATCCGGGTCGAGCATCCGGCCGACCGCCTCCACGGTGCTGAGGGCCTTGAGCATCAGGAAAATATCCGCCGGCAAGCGCAGCTGGAACCGGGCGGCGATCTCCAGAAGATCGTGCAGGAGCTTGCCGACCTCGATGTCCTTGAGCGGGCGGAACAGATGCCGGCCCATGAATTCCGACAGTTCGCGCTCGAGCTGCCGCATATCCGGCGGCTGCTCCCAACTGGTCAGCTGCAGGAGCACCTGGGCCGCCCGGACTTCGTTGCGGCGCACGACGCTGTCCACCAATTCGACGAAAATCTCCCGCGTCTGGCGGTCCACCACGCCCACCATGCCGAAATCCAGGAGGCAGATCACGTTGCCCGGCAATGCGAAAATATTGCCGGGATGCGGGTCTGCGTGGAAGAACCCCAGGTTGAAAACCTGCTTGAGGACGATGTCGGCGCCGCGCGAGCATAGCAGCCGGCGGTCGTAGCCGGCGGCATCCAGCTGGTCGACATTTGAAATCTTGATGCCGTCGACGAATTCGGTGGTGAGGATGCCGGCCGAGCAGAACTCGCGATAGACGGCCGGGATGTAGACCGTCGGGTCTCCGAGAAAACCCTGGGCGATCCGTTCGATGTGAGTGGCTTCGATGCGGAAATCGATTTCCTTCTCCAGGATGCGGGCAAACTCCTCGACGATCTTGACCGGATGGTGCAGGGCCAGCTCCTCCACGTGCCGTTCCGCCAGGGTGGCCAGGTGCAGCATGATTTCAAGGTCCACCTCGATGAGCGCGCGAATGCCGGGGCGCTGGATCTTGACGGCGGCCGCCTCGCCGTTTTTCAGCCGGGCGCGGTGCACTTGGCCGATCGACGCGGAGGCCGTCGGTTCCGCGTCGATGTGCTCAAAGAGATCCGCGGACGAGGCCCCCAGCTCCCGTTGAATGATGACCTCGGCTTCGTCGAAGGAAAACGGAGGAACGCTGTCCTGAAGCTTGGACAGCTCGTGGATGAACTCCACGGGAATGAGGTCCGGACGGGTCGAGAGCACCTGGCCCAGTTTGATGTAGGTGGGACCGAGCTCCTCAAGGGCCATCCGCACGCGCTGGGGCCGTGTCAGCGGCTCCTCGCGCGGGATCCGCTTTTTGGAAATCATTTGAAGGCCGACCTCGAGATATTGGTCGATCTTCAGCGCCTCCACGAGCTCGCCGAATCCGTGCTTCAGCAGCACCGCCAGGATGTGGCGGTAGCGGTTGAGGTGTCGATACGTCCTGCTGATGACACCAATTTTGCGGATGCTCAGCATGGCCAGCCGGGTGCGGACACACCGGTCTTTCAGGAAGAAGGCTTGGTTTTAGATCGAATCGTGGAGGCAGCGGCCTTCCCGGGCTTCGCTGCCCTGGGCGCCCGGGCCGCCTTGAGCTCCTTCCGGAGGCTCTGGATCTCCCGCTTGAGAGACTTCACTTCGTCGCTGGTCGCGATGTCGGCTTTTTTGAGCACGTCTTTCACCAGTCGGTGGACTTGGCCCTCCATTTTTTTCTGGGCCTCCTCGTAGCTCTTCTTCAAATTCTTGAGAAGCTGACCGGCGTCTTTTTCGGAGAGCTGGGCTTTTTTGATGATGTCCTTTCCCGCAGCCTCGACTTCGGCCCAGGTTTTAAGAGCCAGGCCGACCCCTGTCGTCAACGCTTTCTTTAGCTGCTCCATCATAACCGCTGGTCCTTTCGTTTAAGGAGGTTTTCGGTTGAGAACCGCACCTCGAATCCGAAGGCCGGCCCGATTCAAACCGGAAATCAACCGGCGCCGCTTCCGGCCCGGCCGGCTACTTCAGTTTGCCGAGCACCGCGCTGGCGATGGTGTTCTTCTGGATCTCCTTGGTGCCTTCGTAGATCTCGGTGATCTTGGCGTCGCGGTAAAAGCGTTCCACTTCGTACTCGGTCATGTACCCGTATCCGCCCAGCAGCTGGATGGCCTCGTCCGCCACCTCCACCGCCGTGCGCGCAGCGTACATCTTGGCCATGGAGGTCAGCTTGGGATCGATGCGGCCCTGATCGAAGTTCCAGGCGGCCTTGTAGGTCATCAGCCGCGCCAGCTCGATTTTGGTGGCCATGTCCGCCAGCTTGTGTTGCGTCGCCTGGAAATCGGCAAGCCGCCGGCCGAACTGCTGCCGCTCTTTGACATAGGCCAGAGCGCGATCGAACGCACCCTGGGCGATTCCCAGGGCCTGGGCCGCGACCAGGATCCGGCTCTCATCGAAGAACTCCAGCACCTGGTAGAACCCGCGGCCCTCCTTGCCGATCAGGTTGGAAACCGGCACCCGCACATCCTTGTAATTTACTTCGGCCGTGGCCATCATGTGAATGCCCATCTTCTCGCCGACGTCGGCAGTGGTCAGCCCCGGCCGGTCGGCTTCCACCAGAATCATGCTGATTCCGCGGTAAGCCGGCTGGACGGCCACGTCGGTCTGGCACAGGGTGCAGTAAAAACCCGCCAGCCCGCCGTTGGTGATGAAGGTCTTGGTGCCGTTGATGATCCACTCATCACCATGCCGCACGGCCGTCGTGTCCAAAGATGTGATGTCGGATCCATGACCGGGTTCGGTGAAGGAACCGCTCGACAGCATTTTGCCCTCGGCCACCGGCGGCAGGAATTTCCGTTTTTGGTCCTCGGTGCCGAACCGCAGCACGCATTCGGATGCGAAGCTCGCCAGGATGACGGCGCTGCCGATGCCTGAATCCCGGGCGCAGAATTCCTCGGCGATCAGAATGTTCTCCAGGACACCGAGCCCCTGGCCGGAAAACGACTCCGGATAGTGCACCCCCACGAAGCCGAGCTCGGCCGCCTTCTGCCAGATCTTCCTGGGAAACTCGTGCTTGCGGTCCCATTCCAGCGCCAGTTCCTTGTCGAATTCACCCTTGGCGAATTCGCGGGCGGCTTTCTGAATCTCCTTCTGCGGCTTGCTGAGTTCGAAATCCATCGCTCTCTCTCCTGTTCATTTGTGCGCTTGGGTTCCCACCGTCTATCTGTTCTGCGCTTAGCATAGGCGTGAAGCCATTTCAAGGCATTTGCAGCGAACGCCGTTCGCCGCGGCCGGCCCCGGAGAGCCGAATGAGAAGCGTCTTGACTGTTGTAAAAAACTGGCCTAAGAATTACCCATTCGAGTCGGCTCCGGCATGGGGCCTGCCCTCGAGCGTTATTCGTCGAAAGGAAATCCGATTATCCATGGCGTTCTCCATCGCCTTAGCCGGCAAGGGCGGCACCGGAAAAACCACTCTGGCGGGTCTTCTGGTGAAATACCTCATCAAACACAGCAAGACCCCGGTGCTGGCGGTCGATGCGGACAGCAATTCCAATTTAAACGAGGTGCTGGGCGTCGCCGTCAGTGGAACGCTTGGGAATGCCCGTGAAGACATGAAGAAGGGCAACGTCCCCAGCGGCATGACCAAAGACGTTTTTATGTCCATGAAGCTGGAGCAGGCCGTGGTGGAGTCCGAGAGCTTCGATCTGGTCGTCATGGGCCGCCCCGAAGGCTCGGGCTGCTACTGCGCCGCCAACTCGCTGTTGACCGGATTTCTGGAAAAGCTGGTTGACAACTACCCATACATTGTCATGGACAATGAAGCCGGCATGGAGCATGTCAGCCGGCTGACCACCAAGAACGTCAACGTTCTCCTGCTGGTGTCCGACCCGTCCCGGCGGGGGCTCCAGGCGGCGCTTCGGATCGACGAGCTGGCCCGGGAGCTCAACATCGGCGTCGGCAAAAGCTACCTTGTCATCAATCAGGTCAAGGAACCGCCTTCGGCCGGACTCCTCAAGATGATCGCCGACGCCGGGGTGGAGCTGGCCGGCACCGTTCCAGCGGACGAAACCGTTTACGACTACGACTACCGCGGCCGTCCCACCAGTCAAATGCCGGAAACCAGCCCCAGCGTTCAAGCGGCGTTTGCGATCTTCGACCGGATCGTTTCTTGATCGGCGGTGCTCTGTCTGGCCCCTGCACCTGAACCGCAGGACTCACGCTCAAAAAGGACGAAAGCCGATGAAGCGAACAGGTTTTCTCTACGATGAACGTTACCTGCTCCATACAACCGGCCCCTATCACCCGGAAATCCCCGAACGGCTCACCGCCATTTATGAAGGCCTGGCACAGGCCGGCCTGCTCGACAAGCTGACCCGAGTCCCCGCCGCAGCGGCCGACCTGCAGTGGATCACCCATGTGCACACCACCGAATACGTCAAACGCTTCGAGGCCGCCTGCCGCGCCGGGAAGCAGATGTTCGATTCGCCCGACAACCAGATGTGCACCCAGACCTATGAGACCGCCCTCTTGGCGGTCGGGGGAATTCTGGAAGCCTGCCGCCAGGTCATGGAGGGCCGGCTGGACAACGCGTTCTGCGCGGTCCGGCCTCCGGGGCACCATGCCGAGGTCAGCCGCGCCATGGGCTTTTGCTATTTCAACAACGTAGCGATCGCCGCGCGCTTCCTGCAGAAGCAGTTCGGCCTGAGCCGGGTGGGCATCGTGGATTTCGATGTGCACCACGGCAACGGCACCCAGCACATTTTCGAGGACGATCCGACCGTTTACTATTACAGCATCCACCAGCACCCCTCCTTCGCGTATCCCGGCACCGGCCGGGAGTTTGAATACGGACGCGGAGACGGATACGGGTTCACGAAGAACTCGCCGGTGCTGCCGGGACAGGGGGACGAGGACTATCGGCACCTCCTGGAGCGAGACCTCTTTCCGGCTTTCGCCGATTACCAGCCGGAGGTCATCATCGTATCGGCCGGCTTCGACGGCCACCGCGACGACGACATGTCCGACACGAAGCTTTCCACTGAATTCTACACCTGGATGATGCAGCAGATCATGACAATGGCCGATAGCTATTCCTCAGGCCGTTTGATATCGGTGCTGGAGGGCGGATATTGCCTGCACCGGCTGCCCGAGCTCGCGCGTCATCATGTAGAGGTTCTGTTGAACGCCTGAGGAGGATAACCTTCTATCGAATCGAACAGGGGGATACTATGTTTGTCAGCAGATCGATGACCCGCCGGGTCGTCACCATTGGACCGGATGCATCGATTTTTGAGGCCCAGGATCTGATGGTCCAAAACCGGGTTCGGCATATTCCGGTGGTCGAAGAGGGCAACAAGCTGGTCGGCATCGTCAGCGACCGGGACTTGCGCAGCGCGCTGCCGTTTCGCTACTTCAAGGAGGGCATCAGCCCGGAAGAAAAGTCCAAGCTTCAGGACCTGCGCGTCAAGGATATTATGACGCGCAAGGTGTTCACCATTTCGCCGGGCTACACCATTCAGGATGCCTTGCTGATGATCCAAAACTCCAAAGTCGGTGCGCTTCCGGTGGTGGATGAAAACGGTCGTCTGAAAGGGATCCTGTCGGTTCGGGACCTGTTGCGGGCCTTCATCAACGTCCTGGGGATCGGGCAGCCCGGGACCCTGTTGTGCATCCTGGTCGAGGAGAAGGTCGGCCAGCTCAAGAAGATCGTGGATGCCATTACCGAGATGGGAGTTTCCTTCGGCAGCGTCCTGGTGGCCCGCTACTGGGAGGAAGACAAGCGCGCCGTGTTCCCCTACCTCCTCACCCAGAACGTGGCCCACGTCAAGAAGCGGCTGAAAGAGATGGGCTACACGCTGCTGGATCCGATGCAGTGGTACCTGGACCAGCTGCCGGAAGAAGATCGGCCGGCAGACAAAACGAAATCCTGACCCCAGCATGCCCAGCCCTTACGCGGAGTTGTACATTTACCAGCTGGAAGGCCGACTGGATCCTTCTGCGGCCATCGAGGCCGGCGCGTTTCTGGGCCACTGGCAGGAAGCGGAGTCGGCCTTCTTGTTTTTCTCGACGCCCATGGAGGCCGAGGTTGAAGGCCTTCTCCGACGTCAGCCGCAACTTCGCCTGATCGACCGCACCAGCATGGCTTACGATCAATGGCAGGGGTCGATTTCCGGCGACGAACGCATCGGCCGGTTTCACTTCATCGCCCCCTGGGCCGCGGCCGGATCGGCGGACTCGCCGCCCCCCGACGAGATTCCCATTCTGATGGATCCCGGGCTGGTCTTCGGCGCCGGTACGCATCCCACCACCCGCGACTGCCTGACGGCACTGGAGCTGGCCGCATCCAACGGTCGCATCCGGACCGCCATGGACCTGGGAACGGGCACCGGCATCCTGGCGCTGGCAGCGGCCAAACGGCTGGACGCTCGGGTCCTTGCGATAGACCTTAATTTTCTGGCGGCCCGAACGGCGGCGCGCAACGTCCGGCTGAACCAGCTCCAGAACTGCATTGGGGTCATCCAGGGGCGGGCCGAGGACGTCATCGGCGGCTCGGCGGATCTCGTGGTCGCCAACCTTCATGGAGCGGTGATGCTGCGAATCATGGACGCGCCGGGTTTCCGGCGGAAAAAATGGTTCATCCTCTCCGGCCTGATGCGCAGCGACGCCAAAGAGGTCCGGCGACGGCTCTGCGTATCGGGCATCCACATCCGGGAGGAGTGGACCCACGACGGCGTCTGGCACACCTACTACGCCGAGAACCCCGCCCTTCGACCCCTTGACCCCTTGACCCTTTGACCCCTCCGGGACTTATGGATGCACTCATCGCGCGCGCGATCCATGACCTCTCATCCGCCCGCCAGGCGGTCGCCCTGACCGGCGCGGGCATCTCCATCGACAGCGGCATCCCGCCCTTCCGCGGAAAGGGCGGGCTCTGGGAGCGGTTCGACCCGATGGAGATCGCCCACATCGATTCCTTCCTGCGCAATCCGGCTCTGGTCTGGAAGGTCCTGGTCAAAGATTTGAAGGACATCATCGACCGCGCCCGGCCCAACGACGGCCACTGGGGCATCGCCCGCCTCGAACAGCTCGGCATCCTCAAGTCGGTCATCACCCAGAACATCGACGGGCTGCACCAGATGGCCGGCAACACCGATGTCATCGAGTTCCACGGCACCTTCGCCTGGCAGCGCTGCATGAAATGCGACCGGCGCATTGAAACCAGCCGGGTCGATGCCAGCGAGCTGCCGCCGCGCTGCGCCTGCAGCGGCATCCTGCGCCCGGACGCCGTTTTCTTCGGGGAGATGATCCCGCCGGTTGCGCTGTGGCGCTCGCAGGAGATCGCATCGCGCTGCGACGTCATGCTGGTGGTCGGGACTTCGGCCGTGGTGCAGCCGGCCGCCAGCATGCCCGTCCTCGCCAAGCAGTCCGGCGCCGTCGTCATCGAGATCAACCCGGAGCCCACCGCCTTGACCGGCATGATCAGCGATTATCTGATCCCGGGTGGGGCCGCCGATGTCATGAACCGGATCATCTCCGGGTTGGAAGGGAAACGGTGAACGCCGCGCCCGCTCCATGGGTCCGCTTCGTCGTTCTGCCGACCCCGACGATCAAAAACAACACCGCCGACGCCGACCGCCTCGCCGCGGCGCTCGCCAAAGCGCTTGCAGCGGAGGCGGTCGACTTCGAGTTCGACCTCGATCTTCTCAGGCAATTGCCGGCGCTCGTGCGCGAATCCGCCTACCGGCTGCGCTGCACGCTGTTCCGCGGGCGCGATCGATGGATGGTGACCGGAATCTCCGGCGCCGATGACGCCCGGACCGCGGCCGGCCTGGCCGTGGACCTCGGCACCACGCGCGTGGTGCTGCGCTTGATCGATCTCGCAACCGGCGCCGCGCTAGCCGAACATGCCTTCGACAATCCCCAGGCCGCCGTGGGGCCGGATGTGCTGGCCCGCATCCATCATGCCGAAACCCCGGAAGGGCTGCACCAGCTGCATGCGCTGATCATCGATGGCCTGAACCGTGCGATCGAGGTCATCTGCCGGGCGGCCGGCCTCCAACCGGGGGACATCAGCGCGGTGACGGTCGCCGGCAATACCTGCATGACGCACCTCTTCCTGGGGCTTGAGCCGCGCTGGATCATCCGGGAGCCCTACCTTCCCGTCATCAACCGGCCGGGCGTGCTCAGGGCGTCCGACCTTGGCATCCGGGTAAGCCCCTTCGGCCGGGTGCTGGTCTTCCCCAACATCGGCAGCTACTTCGGCGGCGACCTGATCGCCGGCATTCTGTTTTCAGCGCTGCACCGGCGGGAGGACACGGCCATCCTGGTCGACGTCGGAACCAACGCCGAGGTCGTCCTGGGGAACCGCGACTGGCTCATCGGCTGCGCCGGCGCGGCCGGACCAGCGCTGGAAAGCGGGGTGACCCGCATGGGCATGCTGGCCGGTCCCGGTGTCGTGGATCGGGTATCGATCGACCCGGCGACCGGCGCCTTCGATATCCACACGATCGGCGGAGGAACGCCGCGCGGGATCTGCGGCTCGGGGGTGATCGATCTGGCCGCCCAGCTATTTTTGAGCGGAATGATCGACATCCGCGGGAAGCTGGTTCCCGCGCGCTGCGGCGAGCGTCTGAGGGTCATTGACGACATCCGGCATTTCGTGGTCGTCCCGGCCGCTCAATCCGCCACCGGCGCCGATCTCACCATCAGCCAGGCCGATCTCGACAGCCTGGTCCGCTCCAAGGCGGCCATGTATACCATCCTTGAAACCCTCACCATGACCGTCGGCATCAACCTGAACGAGCTGAACGCCTTTTACGTGGCCGGCACCTTCGGCTGCTTCATCAATCCGCGCTCGGCCATCGCCATCGGCATGCTGCCGGATCTCCCCCTCGACCGTTACGTCCCCATCGGCAACAGTTCGCTCGAGGGCGCAGCCCTGGTGCTGACCTCGGCATCCGCCATCGATGAGATCGACCGCATCCGCGACCGCATCACCTACCTGGAACTCAACGTCAACCAGGATTTCATGAACCGCTTCAGCGCCGCCAAGTTCC
The DNA here is from genome assembly GCA_964427375.1 of uncultured Desulfatibacillum sp. Taxonomy (GTDB): domain Bacteria; phylum Desulfobacterota; class Desulfobacteria; order Desulfobacterales; family SpSt-501; genus SpSt-501. The sequence continues at coordinate 22,826 of CAYRUF010000057.1, forward strand.
TGCCGCACACGGACGTTGGGCGGTTTGCATCGCTGAAACCGAGATGAAAGCGCCTTTCTGAGCATCAAGAATCTGCTTCCAGGTCTCATGCTGGAAAAAGAGGATTGTATGGGTGGCCTGAATACCGGATGAAACACTCCGGATCCCATCCATTCTTTTTGGGACCCTGCCAATGTTAGAATGTAAACTTTCCGTCCCTTTCGGCAGTCTATCTCTCCAATCAAGTCGGTTCGCTCATGGTCGATAATCATACATGGTGCGAATTCGATCTGCTATGCCAAACCGGCGCTCCCAACTATGATCCTTTAACCCAGCCGCGAATAAACGTGACCGATAAGGCCAATGAAATACCGATTGTTTCTGACGATTCGGACGCTCAGTTGATGCTCGCCTTCCAACAGGGCGATTCGTCTGCTTTTGAGTCCCTTTTGCGCAGAAACTACCGCAATGTCCTGAATTTCATCTACCGGTTCATGGGCCGCCGCGACATCGCCGAGGACCTCTCCCACGAGGTGTTTCTCAGGGTCTATCAGAGCGCTTCCGATTACGAGCCCCGCTGCCGTTTCCGTACATGGCTCTACACGATCGCCAAAAACCTCTGTCTGAATGAACTGCGGCGCAAACCACACCGGATGCAATCATTGGATGATCCCGGCCTCCAAGAGGTGGAACCAATGCCCAAGGCCCTATCGGACTCATCGTTGCCGCCCGATGAGTCTCTCGTCCGCAAGGAGCGGGCGGCAGCGGTCCGGGCCGCCATCGATGAGCTTCCTGAAAACCAGCGCCTGGCAGTGATCCTGCGTCGTTATGACGATTTTTCCTATGAGCAGATTGCAACCACACTAAACACCTCCGATAAGGCGGTAAAGTCGCTTTTAAGCCGGGCCAAGGAACATCTTAAAAAAAAGCTGGCCCCCTGGGTGGAAAAATAGCCAACATGACCGAAACTTTTTCTAATGCTATGTGTTGGAATGTGTAGGGGAAGACCATGAATTGCACCGACATTCGTAATTTTTTGCCAGTCTATTTGGACGGGGAGTTGGAAGCATCCGAACAGCGCCGGGTGAAGACGCACCTTGACGGCTGCGAGGCGTGCCGCCGGGAGGTCGACATCATCGCGAAGTCCTGGGAAATGCTGGGAGAACTGGGTGGCATCGAACCCAATCCATTTTATGTCAGCCGCTTCTTTGCCCGGGTTGGGGAACGCAGACCCCGGCACGCAAAATGGGTGGACCTCCTCAGAAGCGTTCTGTCCCACAGGCGCCTGCTACCGGTCATGGCCGCCGCCGGCCTGGTTATCCTCATCGGAATCGGCGTAACCCATATGCAGCAGCGAACCGATGCCGATGCACGCCTGGCTGCGGTCCAATTGAACGGCCTCGACGTGGAGTTTTTCGAATCGATTGAAATCGCGGACAATTTCGAGCTGATCAAGGAGCTGGAACTGCTTTCGGACATGGAAATCATCCAGGAGCTTGAGTGGATTGAAGCCTCGTGACGACGATAACGGAATGAGAAAAGCGCTGCTGATGGGAGGGATCCTCCTAACGGGGTTCATCGCTGGTCTCACCGTCGGCGCTCAGACGACGGAAGTTCCGGTCGAGGACCTGGAAGTCATTGAGATGCTGGAGCTTCTCGAGAACTTGGATTTTCTCAAGGAGGACCTCGAACTGATCAAAACCGTGGGCCTCGGCGGAGAAGAGTATGGCAGTTGAAAGCCGTTTCCGAAAAGGTTTGATGGGCCGCGTGGCGGCAGCGCTTTTCTGTCTCGTGATGGCCGGATTTGTCGGCGCAGCACCGGTCTGCGCCGCTTCAACCCGCTTGCACGGCGGTACAACCGGCGCATCGCCCCAAGCGTCGGCCGGCTTGCTGCTAGCGCAGGCCGAAACTCGAACGAGCGCCATGGAACGCTGGGAAAAGCTGACACCTGAGGAAAAAGAGCGGTTCAAGGAAAGGCTGGAACGCTGGAAGCAGCTAGATCCCCAGAAGCAGGCCGAGCTGCGACAACGATACGAACGATTCAAGCAGCTGCCGCCGGAGGACCGCGAGCGCATCAAATCAAATTGGCAGCACTTCCAGTCGTTAGGCCCCGAGGAGCGCCAAGCGGTGCGCGAACGCTTTCAGAAATGGAAGAGCCTCAACGACGAGCAAAAGGCCCAGGTGCGGGAGCGGTTTCAACGTTACCAGCAGCTGAGCCCGGAACAGAAGCAGCTTCTTCAGGAAAGGCGCAAGCGTTGGCAGAGTTTACCCCCCGAACGCCGCCAGGAACTCCGCGAGGAGTTTATGCGCCGCAGAGGCCTTCGAAGCAAATAAACTGATCCGCTTTGTAGGTTTCTACCCTTCCTTTCCGCTCTTCCTGCAAGTGCTGAGAACGGGTGGTGCGTGTTCAACTCGAATGATCGCCCTCTTAACGTACAGGCAATCCCTCCTAAAAAATTAGCCGAAACTTTTTCGTCCATGGAGTGTTTAATCGGCAAAAAGCACGAATCGGACTAAAAACCAAAGCAATGAATTAACAATCAAGGGGGAGAATCATGAATACCAACCGTATCATCGCCTTCGCGACAGCGGCTTTGCTCACGCTTTTTTTCATCAACCTCGACGCCTCGGCCGGTCAAAAATCGAGATCCGGCAGCTACCAGAGCCGTAGGACCAGCGGTGCCTGGCAGCAGGAGGTAAACCGCGCGCCGGGCCAGGTCAACCGCTCCACCACTTGGCAAAACGACCACGGCCAAGGCAGCCGTGTATCTCAGAAGCAATGGAACCAGGAGGCCGGGACCGGCAGCTATTCATCGACCACCACTCGCACGGACGGAAGAACCACTTCCCGGCAGGGAACCGTAACCAAGACCGGCCAAGGCTCCTACACTCTGGACGGCACCCGCACGGGGCCGAATGGAAGGGTGACAGACGTGGACAAGAGCATCAATAAAAACCCGGACGGCACCACATCAGTGCACTCTGTCTACACCAGCCCCCAAGGCAACACGAAAACGGTCGACAGCACTACCCGCAAGACCGAAGAAGGCCGCAGCGTGACCGGCACCTATTCAACCGATGGCGGCAAAAACGGTTCATTCGAGTCTAACGCGACGCGCTCCGAAAGCGGAATCGTCAAGGATCAGTCCCTAACCAACCAGAACGGTCGCACCTGGAAGCGCGGCATCAACCGCACCCGGGATGATACCACCGTCAGCCGGGACGTCACGGTGACTAATCCCCAAGACCGCACCCGCAGCTACACCGAAAGTGTAACGGTGAATAAGCCATAAGGCGGCACGGCATGGGGTTAACACGGCTGGGTGCTGAGAGTCATTATGCACATCGGGAAAGTTGGGAGCGCCGCAATGCCACCACGCTATTTCAGT
>CAYRUF010000058.1:0-3409 GCA_964427375.1 uncultured Desulfatibacillum sp.
CGCGTGCCGTCCAAGAACCAGCTCAAGGAGTGGCTGAAGGCCGCATCAAAAAAAATATGAGATTGCAATCCTGATTTCATTTGCATTTGTGGGAGCGGCTTCCCAGCCGCGATTTTTCCCCGGCGCTGAACTGATCGCGGCTGGAAGCCGCTCCCACAAAAAAATGTGTTTAATCCAGCTCAATATGACAAGGAGAAAATCATGGACATCAAAGTGTTAGGCCCCGGCTGCGCCAAATGCCAGCAGACCGAGAAGATCGTCAAGGAGGCGGTGGCGGAAAGCGGCGTCAGCGCCACTGTCGAGAAAGTCACCGACACGCTTAAGATCGCCGAATACGGCGTGTTCGGCACTCCGTCGGTTGTCGTCGATGGAGAGGTCAAGAGCGTCGGGAAGATCCCGACCAAAGAAGACGTGAAAAAGTGGATCTCGAAATAACTTCAACCCAATTATGATGATGTCTTTGGGTTGTGGGAGCGGCTTCCAACCGCGATTTTTTAAAGGGCTCATCCGACTTTTTAATGGGTACGTACAATATGTTGTGGTTTTCCGGCTTTTGAAAAATCCTGATGGGCCATTCTGCCATAATTACAGTAGCATGGCCAAAGCGGAACTCAAGGCCAAACCCTTCGGGTGAGGTGCTACGCACCTCAGCCTTGACTTCCGCTTTTAGGCCATGCTGTGCGGAAAGTAGGCCGATGGCGAGGGGATGGCCGTTCAAGACCTTCGGCTCGGGGATGCATAGTTTTTTCAGTGCTCAACCACAACATATGGGGGCTACCCATTAAAAAGCCGGATGCGGCTTTTAAAGATTCGAAACCCTATCTCCGGCAGGGCCACTCCTGCACACATGCAAACCGAATGCTTTGCGATGGAGGGAAGAACCATGTCTGAAGATTGCTGTACATCGAACAACAACATCATGATCCTCGCCTGCTCGGGCGGCTCCAACGTGGGCCAGCTTTCCAACCAGGCGGCGGTCCAACTCACCCAGGAGGGCTTCGGCAAGATGTACTGCCTGGCCGGTATAGGAGGGCAGCTAAAGGGGTTCGTCCAGTCCGCCAGGGACGTTCCCGTGATCGCGGCGATCGACGGCTGCTCCGTTGGGTGTGCCAAGGCCATCCTCAAGAATGCGGATATTCAGAGCTACAATTATGTCGTTCTCACGGATTTGGGTATTGAAAAAAACAAAAACTTGAGCCCCAGTGCTGCAGAAGTCGGCAAGGTAAAGGATGCCGTTCGAAACGCCTGCGCCGGTCAGCTGGCCGCAGCCGCAATAAATACCGCCCCCGGCAAAGGGGGGTGCTGCGGATGAGGCCGGCCGCTAAGTTCCAAAAGACCTTGCCGGCCCTGGTCTTGCTCGCGGTGTTGGCTTTGTGGGCATGGCCGGTGCCCGAACCGGCTCATGCCCAAGAATTCAGCCACGTACCGGTCAAGGGCATGGTCACCTTGATCGATCTCGGGGCCAACCAGTGTGTGCCCTGCAAGCTGATGGCTCCCATCCTCGACAAGCTGCAGAAGGAATACAAGGACAAGGCCGCCATCGTCGTCATCGACGTCTACAAGCACAACGACCAGGTCCAGCGCTTCGGCATTCGCGCCATTCCCACTCAGATCTTTTTCGACCCGAACGGGAAGGAAGTCTACCGCCATACGGGCTTTATGAGCGAAAAGGCGATCGTCGACCAGCTGACCAAGATGGGAGTGAAAAAAAATTGAAACTTTTCCCGCTTCACCCGAGTCTGGCGTTGAAAAAAACCGGACTTCTTGCTGTCGCCTGCTGTCTATTAGGAGCGGCGTCCGCCTGGGGAGCATGGACATCCGCCCCTCCAACCGTTGATTCACGCTTCCCGGGGCTGGCCTCCGGAATACTCAAGTCGGCCCGCGTGGCGGAGCTGCCGGCCAAGGTTCTTCTGAAAACCGACGGGATCGAGATCAGCGCTGCAGAAATAGACCAGATGCTCCAGCAAGCCCAGCCGGAACTGCGGCCCCAGCTCGAAAAAAACCGCTTCTACTTGCTCGAACAGGAAGCCGCACGCCGGATAATCGTCCGGGAGGCCAGGGCATCCTCCGGCATTCCCGCAAATGTTTCGGACGGCGAGGCGGTTCAGCGCCTTTTCAAGCAGGTGGCCGCCAAGGCTTCCGTGCCGGAATCCGAAGCGCGCGCATTTTTCGATGCCAACAAGCAGTTGTTCGGCGGCGACTCATACGAGGTGGTCGCCGACACCATCCGGCAGGTGTTGCTTGAAAACAAAAAGGAAGAGGCGGTTCAGGAATACATTCGTTCTTTGGAAAAGCGACTGGCCATGCAGGTCAACGCGGAATGGGTGAAAGCCCAATATGCCACGGCCAGAGACAATCCGGTCGACCAGGCAAGAACTTCGGGCAAGCCGAGTCTGATCGAATTCGGCGCCTCGGGCTGCGTGCCCTGCGACATGATGCAGCCCATCCTGGACAAGCTGCGCAAGACCCACGCCGAACGCCTGAACGTGGTGTTCGTCCACGTCGGCCAGGAAAAAGTGCTTGCGGCGCGGTTCGGCATCCGCAGCATCCCGGTGCAGGTTTTTTACGACTCGAACGGCAGCGAGGTGTTCCGCCACGAAGGCTTCTTCGCCGAGGCGGAGGTGAATAAGGTTTTGGCCAAAATGGGGGTAAAGTAGGAGCAGCCATGCTGGATACTCTCTTTCTCACGGTCAACGAGTGGATGGTCGCCGGCAGCATGCTGGCCGCCGTGGGTTGTTTCGCCTGGGGCATGATCAGCGTGCTCTTCAGCCCCTGTCACCTGGCATCCATCCCTCTCATCGTCGCTTACGTCGGCGGTCAACAGAGCGTCATGGTGCCCCGCCGGGCCGCGGGCTACGCCATCGCCTTCAGCACCGGTCTTTTCATCACCATCGCCGTCATCGGAGCCATCTGCGCCATGCTCGGGCGCATGCTGGGGGACATCGGCAGCTGGTGGCAGATCCTGATCGGCGCGGTGCTCATCTGGGTGGCGCTGGGGATGCTCGGCGTGGAAAAATGCTCCATGTCCGGCAGCCTCCTCTACCGTCTGAGCCTCAGGGGAATTTCGGGGGCTTTCGCGCTCGGCCTGGGCTACGGCATCCTCTCGGGCTCATGCACGTTCGGCTTCATAGCGCCGATCCTCGCCATCATCACGGTGCAGCAGGAGGTGGCAACCGGGCTCCTGTTCATCCTGCTTTTTGCGGTGGGCCACTGCCTGCCGATCGCGGTCGCCGGAAGCTCCACCGCCGCCGTCCGGAGGCTCGTGGAAAACAGCGCCTGGCAGGGCGCCGGCGGCTGGTTCCGCAAGGGGGCCGGTGCGATCATTTGCCTGCTCGGGCTTTACTTCATCATCAACCCGATATGGACGAACCTGGCAGCCGCCTGAGCGTTGGCCTGCGCTGAATAAAAC
>CAYRUF010000058.1:3509-26089 GCA_964427375.1 uncultured Desulfatibacillum sp.
CCCGATATGGACGAACCTGGCAGCCGCCTGAGCGTTGGCCTGCGCTGAATAAAACTCGGAGCGATAGTCATGGAGATTAAAGATTCTCCCTCGGCAGAAACCACCGGGCATCGGCATGAAAACCCCGGTGCCTGTTGCCATCACCTCGCGCCCGCCGTCGACGAGCACACCGGCGTGCGCCTGCTTCTGACTCTGGGGCTGAACCTGCTGATCCCGGTGGCTCAGATTATCGGCGGCGTCATGGCCAACAGCATGGCGCTGATTTCGGACGCCACGCACAACTTCAGCGACTTCGCCGCCGTTCTGATCGCCTACCTGGCATTCAGGATTGCGCGGAGAGGGGCTTCGGTCCGCAACACTTTCGGCTACCGCCGCGCGGAAGTCCTGGCGGCCCTCATCAATGTCGGGCTGTTGATCGGCGCGGCCGTCGTCATCGTCATCGAGGCCGCCGAACGCATCAAGAACCCTTCGGTTGTCTCCGGAGGCATCGTCATGGGGCTGGCGGCCGTGGGCATCCTCGGAAACGGCCTGTCCGCATGGCTGCTGCATCAGGACGCCAAACACAGCCTTAACGTCCGAGGAGCCTTCTGGCACATGGTGGGAGACATTCTGACTTCGGTGGCGGTGCTGGTCAGCGGCGCTGTTCTTTACTATCGGGCCTGGTACTGGTTGGATCCGCTGTTGTCGTTTGCGATCGTCTTTTTCATTTTAAAAAACTGCTGGGGGATCGCGAAAGAATCGGGGCTGATTCTAATGAACTCTACCCCCCGCCACCTCGACCTGGAAGAGATCCGGCGTCATCTGCAGGAACTCCCTGAAGTCTGCGGGGTGCATTATCTGCATGCCTGGAACGTGTCATCGAACAGCGTCGCGTTTTCCTGCCATGTGGTGGTGCCCGATCAGGCAGTCAGCCGAACGGAGCCTCTGGCTGAAAAAATAAGGCATGACCTCCTTGAATCCTTCGGAATCGATCACCCGGTGCTCCAGTTCGAGACCGCAGCCTGCGGCGACGGAGACCTGCTGTGCCAACTGTCCTGCGGAGGAAACAATGGCGGGCACGCCTGACAAACGATCCAGCCTTGAAAATCCCTCCCAAACCCTGCGCCTCGCGCTGATCGCAGCTCGGCTGGCCATGGCCGGCATTTTCATCTATGCCAGCATCGACAAGATCGCCCACCCGGCGGCTTTCGCCAAGGATGTCTTTAACTACCAGATTCTGCCGGACGCCATGATCAACCTGACGGCCCTCGTGCTGCCGTGGCTGGAGCTGATTCTGGGCCTTTGTCTGCTGATAGGAGTTTGGATGCCGGGGGCCGTGCTGGCGGTGAACGGACTCCTTTTGGTGTTTTTCGCCGCCCTGGTGTTCAACATGGCGCGGGGGCTGGACGTCAACTGCGGCTGCTTCAGCACCGGCAGCGATGCGCCGATCATGTCGACGACATATTACCTGTTGCGCGATATCGGCTTTTTGGCCGTGGGAGCTTTCTTGTTTTATGGGACGTTTATTTCCCATTGGCCGGAAGCATTGAAACGGGAATCCATCTTGAAACTCAAGAACGCCAAGAGAGAAGCGACTCAATGAAAAATTCGTCTCCTATCATAACGCTAGTCGGTATTTTGCTTTTTTCTTGTATCGTTGAAGCCCGAGCCGGCGCTCCCGCAGCGATTTTGCCGGAGTCCGAATACCGTTTCGGCACGGCGACCGAAGGCGATATCGTGCGGCATGATTTCATTTTGCTCAACAAGGGCAATGCTGAACTCAGGATCGAAAAAATCAAGACCGGCTGAGGGTGCACGGCGGCCTCTCCTACGAGGCTGATCCCCGCCGGGAGCGAGGGCAAGATAACGGTCGAGGTAAAGACTGCCGGATACGGCGGCCGCGAAATCCGCGAATCCGTGGTGGTGCACACCAATGATTCACGGAACCCGGTCATGGAACTAATCGTCAGTGGAAAGGTGGAGGTCTTTGCCGAAATCCGGCCACGATATCTGCGGCTCACCGGCAAGACCGGTGAATCACTCACCGCTTTGGTCGAAATCAGGCCGGGGCCCAACTATCCGTTCAAAATCAAGAACGTCCGGGCGGCGAACGGCCAACATATTCAGCTGAGCGTGGCCGACAAGGCCCCGACCGGAAAGCCGGTTTATGAACTAACGGTCAAGGCCTCCCGGCAGGCACCCGGAAAGATTTCGGACGTCATTCACATCGAAACAGACAGCCCGATCCGTCCGACCCTTCAGGTGCCGGTTTACGGGACGATTTTGGAAGCCAGAAAGGAGCCCTCCTGAACGCAGGAGGCGTCGTCATGAGAGCATTCATTCAGGTGATGAAAGCTTTGTCCGACCCGTCTCGCACCCGGATCATCAAGCTGCTTCAACGCAACGATCTATGCGTATGCGACATCACCCGAAGCATCGGGCTCGCTCAGCCGACGATCTCCAAACACCTCAAGCAGCTTGAAAATGCTGGTCTAGTCACTTCCCGCCGCTCCGGCAAGACGGTATTCTACCGCATCGCTGCAGGCGATCAAAACCCGTATGCCCCCGTTCTGCTGGGCCATCTGGCACAATGGCTGGAGTACGGAAACGGAGACCCCGTTGGCGGCGGGAGTACCCGGGAGAGGACGAAAGACATTGTCGATTACTCTGAAACCGGTAATGATTGAACTCAGGGCCGAAGACGTGCAGCGCGTGCTGGCCCTCGCCCTCGATGGGAACGGGGACGATGCGCTGGCATTCATCCGCCAGGACTTGGTCAAGCGAGTAGAAAAGGCGCTCCAGCGTCATTGAGCGCCGGTTTTCGAGGCCAGTTACGGTCCCGGTCAATCCGACGCTTATGCAAGAAGGTAAAAGAGGTGGTCCATGCTGCTGGAAGGTTATTCAAAAAGAATTTTCCGGGCGGAGTGCAATCCGCAGTTCGAGTCTCTGCACTGCATTGCCAGCCTGGACCAGGACGTGTCGGAGGTATTGCCGTATCTGAACGCGGTTCTCGGCGGCTTCGAGTACCTCAAGGATCCTCCGGCGGTGGTCTTCCGCTCGCGCGGCCGGTTGATCACGGTTCACAGCCGCGAGATCGCCATCAATGCGTTGAACGACGAGGAAGAAGCCGACAGGATCCTCGACTGGCTCAAGCGCGAAATCAACCAGGCCTGGGAGAAGCGGGCCGAGATCACGCCCAGCACCGAAGGAGCGCCCAAACCGCAGGTGTTCGACATCCTCAAACTGCTGCCCCGCACCAACTGCCGGGAGTGCGGAGAGCCGACCTGCATGGTGTTCGCGGCGCGGGCGGCCGAGGGAGTGAAGGGCGCCGCAGACTGCCCGCCGCTCACGGCGGAGGCCCGGCAGCGCTTGGAGGATTATCTGGGCCGATTCAATTTCGACGTTTGACGGCCATGTATAAAGCTCAACTTATGCGTTATGCTGCATCTCGCTGGCGCTGCGGCGTACCTGAAGTACGCCTCGCGCCACAAAATTTGCCCGCCTTGAATTTGAGCCATATACATGACCGTCTGTGACCGCTTTTTAGAAAGCTGATTATGTTTGAATCCAAAAACAACTGGTTTCGGGCAGCCTGGCAGATGCCGGCATTGGTGATCCTGAGCGCGGTTGCCGCCCTGGCGGTCAACGCGGTCCGGACGGACCGCCTGCCGCTCATCGGCGACTTCTCGGTGGCGGCGCGCATGACCACCGCCACCGGCGAACGCATGGACATCAGCCTGGAGGAAGCCGAGAAGCTCTATTTCACGCATGCGGCGGTGTTCATCGATGCCCGATCGGCCGAGGAATACGCGCAGGGGCACATCCGCGACGCCCGCAGCCTGCCGTGGCAGGATGTGGACCTCAACTTCATGGCCGTCACCGCCGATCTCGAGCTGACGACCCCGATCGTCACCTACTGCGACGGTGAGACCTGCGAGTTGAGCCATGATCTGGCCCTTTTCCTGCGCGATGCCGGGTTCACGGACACGCGGGTGCTGGTCAACGGTTGGACGGTCTGGCAGCAGGCAGGCCTGCCGGTGGGATCCGGCCCGTCTTCCGCACAAAGATAAAATGACCTTCAAGGTAGCTGCTTGGTTTTTTCACATTTGAGCGAGCGGCTTTCCAGCCGCGAGGATCAAAGCTAACAGCCTCTCTCATAAGACGGAAAACCATTCTCTGTGAATTATCGGAAAGGGGAGTTTACCATGAAGCGAACCAGCGTTGCGGTGTGGGTAGGGCTTGTCACGTTAGCAATTTTAGAGTTTTCCGGATCGGCTCATTCCCAGTGCCCGCCCCAGAAACAAATCGAGGATCTCATTGCGAAATTCGAGGCTCCGGACAGACGGCTGATCACCCTTAAGCCGACGGATTATTCCGGTTTGTGCGAAGCCCATGTCAATCTGAACGGCAAGACCCATATTTTTTACACCGGCCCCTCCGGCGACTATTTTCTCATGGGCCAGCTTTATGACTCCGCCTCCGGCCGCAACATCACCCGTGAGGCGATCGAAGCCATCACTTTTTTCAGCCCTGAAGAGATGAACCGCCTGGCTGAGATCAGCGCCTTCAGCATCGGGCAGCAGGGCAAGGTCCTTTTTTATGTCACGGACCCCCAATGTCCTTATTGTAAGAAGGGCGCCGAAGCCCTGCAGCGGATGGCGTCGGCCGGCGAGATCCAGGTTCACTTCCTGCTCTTCCCTTTGGATTCCCACAAGGGCGCCAGAGAGCAGTCCGTTTCCACGATCTGCGACAAAAAATCGCTGCATGAATTTGAAAACGGCTACCGCTCCGACAACCTTTGCGGAGAGGGAACGCGCAAGGTCGATGCCACCCGCGAGTTGCTTTCACAAAAAGGCGTCAACGGAACCCCGACCTACATATTCCCGGACCGCCGGTTTCACTCCGGCCTGCTGGAGGAAGCCGAACTTCGCCGTCGGCTCGGATTGGCCACTGCCGGGCCTGCACAAAAGCCAACCACCCCCAAAACTCCTTGAATCGAGCGAATTGCCAGGTCTAGATTTTTCGTGCTTCATTCGCTGAAGGCACCACCTCGACAATACGGTTAAAACAAAGCGCGCTTTTCGGCATGGCATAAGCTTTGCTCGATGGCTTTAGGTGGCATAGTCCGAACTATCTTACCGGGTACAGACTGGATAGTTATTTTACAGCTGGATATTCAAATTGCATACTTTGTATCCACCGTTTCGAATTTATCGCCGGGAGGCATCGATTGGACCTGATCACCGCAGAAAATCTAAGCAAGAGCTATCATACGGGGGCGATTATTGCCTGGGCTTTGAAAACCGTTAGCTTCTCGATACCCCCGGGAGCTTTCGTTTCCTTCGTCGGCCCATCGGGCAGCGGCAAGACTACGCTGCTGAACCTGGTGGGCTGCCTGGATAAGCCTTCGAGTGGGCAACTCCTGGTCGCGGGGATGGAGGTCGGCTCGCTCGACAGCACCGACGCCGCGCTCTTTCGAGGGAAACACATCGGGTTCATCTTCCAGAGTTTCAACCTGATCCCGGTGCTGACGGTCTTCGAAAACGTGGAGTACCCGCTCGTCATGGTTCAAAACGTCCCGGCGGGACGGCGGCGCGAGGCGGTGGAAGAGTTGCTGGAGGCAGTAGGGATGACCGACCAGCGCCGCAAAAAACCGGACCAGCTTTCGGGCGGCCAGAAACAGCGGGTCGCCATCGCGCGCGCGCTCGTGACGCGGCCGGATCTGGTCCTGGCGGACGAGCCCACCGCCAACCTGGACCATGACACGGCCATGACGATCATCCGCCTGATGAAGGCGATCCGGGACAAGCTGCGGACCACCTTTGTGTTCTCCACCCACGATGCCCGCATCATCGGCGAGGTGGAATCCATCTTCCGGCTCGAGGACGGCAGCCTGAAAACCAACGGGGGAGGGTTACGGCATGACTAATCTTTTCAAAATCGCGGCGCGCAACCTCATGCGCTACAAACGCCGGACCCTCCTCACCCTGGGACTGATCGTCATCGGCGTCGTGTTCGTTGCGGTTTTCGTCGGCGTGACGGATTCGTTCAAATCCATGATGATCGGGCAGATCACCGATTCCTACATCGGCCACCTGCAGATCCACCGCAAGGGGTATCTGGCCGCCATCGACACGCTGCCGTTGAACATGAACCTCAGGGCCAAGGCCTACGGCAAAATCGAAACCATTTTGAAGGACATCCCCGGGGTGGAGGCTTATTCGCCGCGCATCAAGCTGGGCGGCATGTTCAGCAACTTCACCGAGACGACCAGCATCCGTCTGAACGGGGTGGACCCCGAGAAAGAGGGCAGGACCGCGCCGTTGCTGATGTCGCGGGTGCTGGACGGGGAGAAAGCCGTCGCCAAGGGGAAGATCCTGGTGCCCGAATTGCTCGCCCGGGGCATGAAGGTCAAGGTGGGCGATCCGGTCGTGGTCATCGCCACCAACAAGGACGGCTCCGTAAACGGCAAGCAGTTTGTGGTCGGCGGAACCCTCGAAGGCGTTACCGGCCCCGGCGGCCGCGACGGGTATGTGCATATCGAGGACGCCGCGGACCTGCTGCGGATGGAGGAGATGGAAATCAGCGAAATCGCCGTTCGGCTGAAGAATTTCGGCCGCCTCCAGGCCGTATTCAAGGATATCGAAGGCCGCCTATCCCAAGAGAAAAGCCCGGCGGGCCAGCCCATGTTCGAGGTCCACACCTGGGAGACGCTGTCGCCCTTCTACAACATCGCCCGCATGATCGACCTGATGACCATCTTCATCAAAATCATGCTGGTCGCCATCGTACTGGTCAGCATCATGAACGTGATGATCATGGCGGTTTACGAGCGGGTGCGCGAGATCGGGACCATCGCCGCCATGGGCACGCCGCCGCGCAGGATCCTATCGCTTTTCCTGGTCGAGGGGTTTCTGATGGGGGCGGTCGGCGCCGTTCTCGGCATTATTTTGAGCATGGGGATCGCCTTCGTTCTGAATCTGTCCAAAATCACCTTCGATTTCGGCCGGCAGACCGGCCTGCCGTTGACTGCGCGGCTGAACCCCGGGGAACTTCTGGTCGTGGCCGGCATTGTCATCATCGTCGCGGTGGCCGCGAGCCTGCAGCCATCCATGAAAGCTGCGCGCATGGATCCGATTCAGGCTTTAGGCCATGTATAGCAGAACGAAATCCTCCTGAGCCCCCTTTATCAAAGGGGGTTGGGGGATTTTTCAAGCAATGTTAGTAGGAGCCGAGTGCTGGCTCGCTCTGACGCTCAAGCCAAAAGGAAGATTCAAATGTTCAAGCTGCTATATGTACTGATATCTCTCGCATGTGCCACCGGCGCCTACGCTTTGGACGGGGCTGAAATTTTAGAGAAGGTGGACCGCAACCTGGCGCCGAACTCCTACGAACTCTACCGCAAGCTGATCAACATCGAGCCGAACGGCGCAAAAAAAGAGTATGTCCTGTTCACGGTAAAAAAGGGGAAGGACATGGTGGCCGGAGTCTTCCTCTCCCCGGCCAGCGAAAAGGGACGCAGCACGCTGAGATTGGGAGACAACATGTGGCTCTACATACCGAACGTGGGCAAGCCCGTTCGCATCACGAGCCTGCAATCCGTTATCGGCGGGGTGTTCAACAATGCCGATATTCTGCAGCTGGACTACAGCGACGAGTACGACGTGGCTGGCGTGGAGGAGCTCGAGAAGGAATACGTGCTCGACCTCAAGGCCAAGACCAAGACCGTGGCCTATGACCGGCTGAAAATGTGGGTGGACCGCGAAAAAGTCGTGCCGACACGGATCGAGTGCAAGACCGAAGCCGACATGCTGATCAAGACCCTCTACTTCAAGGACATCCAGGATTTCGGCGGGGGCTTCGTTCGGCCGGCCGTCATCGAGACCGACAGCCCGCTCTACAAAGGCTACAAGTCGGTCATGATGTTCGCCAAGCTCAAGGTAAGGGAGCTGGCCGACGAGGTCTTCACCCTGACCTACATGCCCAATATCGAGTCCTTGCGCTGATAGGTTTCATGATCTGAAACCCATTTTCTATGGTGTGCAAAAAGCGCCGGGTTGCAGCGCACGGCGCTATCCTAATCAGCCGCGGCGTTTGGAATTGTGGGAGTGGCTTCCAGCCACGATAGCGTCGCGGCAAGATGCCGCTCCCACAGAAAAAAACTCACCCCAGAGCAATGTAATTTTGAAATTTTCACTCGGGCGGGAAAGTTGAATTGGCAGGCTAAAACGCGCAGGAACAATAGGCGATCCCCGCGGGCGTTGTGCGCGACTGGAGTTCTGCTTCTGTTCGCCGCTCTGATGATGCCACCGACGGCCGGCGCCGCGGACGGCTATGCCTTCGACCCATCTGAAACCGACAAAAAACCCTACTCTTTCGGCGGCTACGCGGAGGCGCAACCGATCCTGTTCTTCCTGGACAGGGACGCCGCTCTTTACAAGACCCGGTTTTACAATCGCAACGTGAGCAACCCGCTGCTACAGTATGAATCGGCCCTGCAGCTTGACGCCGGCTACGAATTTGGCATGTGGAAGGCGTTCACCCGGCTCAACAACAACCTCGATTACACGTACAAAGGATGGTCGAGCGACTCCAAGCCGTATGAGGCCTACCTGGCCGCCAAGCCCTCCCCCTCGCTAACCGCGGCCGCAGGTAAAATGACCGCCAAATGGGGCAAAGGCTATGCCTGGAACCCGGTCGCCTTCGTCGACCGGCCCAAGGACTCCGACGATCCCACGCTCAATCTTGAAGGCTTTTACATGGCCGGTTTCGATTACATCCGCAGCTTCGAGGGGCCGCTCAAGACTTTTTCGTTCTCCCCGCTTCTGCTCCCGGTTGACCATGGCCTGAACCAGGATTTCGGTGAATCCGGGCACCTCAATTATGCGGCGAAGGCCTATTTCTTGTTGTGGGATACCGATATCGATCTCATGTTTCTGACGGGCAACAGCCGCCCTGACCGCTTCGGGTTTGACTTCTCCCGCAACATCACCACCAACCTGGAAATCCACGGGGAGTCGGCCTGGATAGACGATTTTCGTCTTAAAAAAGTCGATGCCGAGGGTGTCGTTTCCGAATCCGAATTCGATGCCTGGAGCGGCTTGCTGGGCCTGCGGTACCTGACCAGCATCGACACCACGTATATTCTCGAATACTACCACAACGGCACCGGCTACAGCGAATCCGAAGCCAAAGACTACTATACCTTCGTCGATCGAGCCTACGATATCTACGTCGATACGGGCAACGCCGGTCCGATACAGAAAGCCGCCAACCTCACCCAGGGCGCCTACGGCCGCTCCAACCCCATGCGGGATTACCTTTACTTCCGGGTGAGCCAGAAGGAGCCCTTCGACCTTCTCTATTTCACCCCGGCGATCACCACTATTTTAAACCTCGACGACCGCAGCTTTTCACTTTCTCCGGAACTGCTCTACACCGGCATCACCAACCTCGAACTGCGACTAAAAGGCACGATCCTAGTCGGCGACAACTTCAGCGAATTCGGCGAAAAGCCCAACGACGCCCGCCTGGAGTTGAGGGTTCGATACTATTTTTAGTTCTCAGAAAATCATAATCCCGAAGTAGCTGGTAATAAACTTCACCGAAACATACAGAAAGTAAATGCCGAAGATCAGCTTAAGCGTGGTCGGTTTGAACTTCTTTATAATGGCCGCCCCGATCTGAGCGCCCACCACCGTGCCGGCGGCCAACAGCAGCCCCGCCCCAATGGCCACATAGCCCTGTACCAGCTTGATGCCGCCTCCCACCACCGCTAACGGAATCATGGTTGCCAAAGACGTCCCCATGGTAACGTAGACCGGCGCGCCGAAAAGATAAATCAATCCAGGAACCAGGGCATATCCGCCTCCCAGCCCTACGATGCCCGTAAAGATTCCGATCAGGAAGCCGAACACGGCCCAGCCGCCGGTATGCCGCGGAATGGTGCTGCCTTCCGCCTGGGGCTTCGCACCCTTCCGCAGCCCCTCCCAGATCATGCGCACCGCCGGCCAGAGAAATGCCAGGCCGAGAATGAGCCCCAGCAGGCTGACATGGGCCGTCAGCAGGGTGAACAGCCAGGAGCCGATCAACACGCCCAGGATACCGGATATCCCCAGCCACAGCGTGGCGCTTACATCCAGGTTGCGGCGCATCAAGTGCCCGTAGCCGCCGGATATGGCGGTGAAGATAACGGCAAATAGGGTGGTGCCGACGGCAACCGGCGCGGAGTATCCCATCCAGAAATGAATGGCTGGCAGCATAACGCTGCAGCCGCCGGTGCCGATGATGCCGCCCAGAACGCCGGCGGCAAAACCGATCACGATCAGGAAAATGGCATTGGCTGCATTGACCGACGGCAGTCCGCTTTGGACGGCAACACCCACTCCAAACGTCCATAGAGCAGCGAGAACGATTATGGCCAGAAGCACCGCCGACGGGAGATAGTTTCGCCAAGTGGAAGCAGGTGCGCCGTTCATGATCATTTCCTCCTCATTCTATCGGTTATCAATCCTTTGCGTTCTGAAGCCACAAATAGAGCAATCGATAGGCCAAGCCCTGCCCGCCAAATAGAAAGAGACGATCAAATCTATGCAACGTAATGGAATAAAACGCCTTTCTTTGTCGCTCGTCGCCAACGGACGGAGAGAAGCCAGTACTGGATATGGCCAGTTTGTTTCAGCCAAATGAACCAATATTTGAAACAGTTTCTAATTTTGAAACGTCATGGCGGGGCACATATCGAGACAGCCGGCAAAAATTCTACCGCCAACCCACGGGGGCCACGGCCAAAGGCTCATTCTGAGTCCGGAGCTCGGTCATGGCATTTAATTTGCTCACTGCTTCTTGAACGGACAAGGTCGTCCACTACGGATCGAAGCCCGTCTACATTCCGAAGTGCCCGGATATCTACGGTGCCGACTGGCCGGGTGCCGAGGCCTTCTGCCGGGATCCTTTCCGCAGGGTTCTCTATCCCACCGATTGGTCCGACTGTGCGAAAGACGTTTTGGAATACCTCAAGAGCATCAAAGGGGCGGGAGTCGGCGAAGTCGTCGTGGCGCATGTGATGGACGAAAAAGCCATGTCGCTTCAGCCGGAACATGAATTCAAGGAGTTCGAACGGATCGACCGGGAAAAATTGCAGCAGGTTCAACAGCAGCTGGAAAAAGCCGGGTTTAAAGTCAAAACGCGGCTCCGGCTGGGCAACCCTAGAACCGACCTCATCCAAATTGCCAGGCAGGAGAATGTTTCCCTGATCGTGATGGGGGTGCACGGGAAGGGCCACGTGAAAGGGATCCTGTGGGGCTCCGTCTCGCGGAACGTGGCCGAATACAGCGAACGGCCGATCCTCGTGATCAAGGGCGGCACGTGCGCAAGCGGCACTGGGGAAAAGCGATAAGCCGCCTGAAACGGATAAATTTATCCCATCATGCTTTTCATCATGGAGCTCATTCGTTCCATGTCCATGCCTTTCGATTTCATGACGATCATGCCGGCCGGAATCTCAAAACACCATAATGCCACTGCCTTCTGAGCCATAATAGAGTATAATCGGGTTGATCTTTCCTGTGAGATGGAGGTGATCATGTCGCAGCACAGGCAACTGCTGGAAGATTTGCTTGCTGATGCCGATGTGGCCATCGACGGTTCGCAGCCATGGGATATCCGGGTCCGGGACGAACGGCTCTTCGCGCGCGTGCTGCGCGAACGGAATCTCGGCCTCGGCGAGGCTTACATGGAGGGCTGGTGGGACTGCCCGCGGCTGGACGAATTTTTTTACCGGGTGCTCAAATACGGATTGGAAGGAAGCGTCAGGGGGGGATGGCTTCACCTGCTGCGCCACCTCCCCGGCATTCTCTTCAACCTTCAGTCCCGAGGCCGCTCCCGCATGGTCGCCGAGCATCACTACGACCTGGACAACGACCTCTTTTTGTCTTTCCTCGACCCCTACAACCAGTATAGCTGCGCCTATTTTAAAGACGACGACGACCTGGAGCAGGCCCAGCGCAACAAGCTCGAACTGATCTGCCGGAAAATCGAGCTGACCAGAACCGACCACATCCTGGACATCGGCTGCGGGTGGGGCGGGTTTGCCAAATACGCAGCCGAGAACTACGGATGCAGAGTCACCGCCGTCAATGTGTCCAGGGAGCAGCTTTGCTACGCGCGCGATTTCTGCCGCAATCTGCTAGTGGAATTTTTGGATGGCGACTACCGAGAAATACGGGGGACTTTCGACAAAATCGTCTCCGTCGGCATGTTCGAGCACGTCGGATCCAAGAACTACCGGACATTTATGCAGGTCGTTCACGACTGCCTTGCCGGGAAAGGGATCTTCCTGCTGCACACCATCGGGGCCAACGAGTCGCGCAGCACCTGCGATCCCTGGATCACCAAATACATTTTTCCCAACGGCATGCTGCCATCCATGGCCCAGATCAGCAGGGCCGCGGAAGGGCTGTTCGTCATCGAGGACTGGCACAATTTGGGGCCGCATTACGACAAGACCCTCATGGCCTGGCACCAACGCTTCCAGAAGGCCTGGCCGGAGCTGCAGAAGAAATACGACGAGCGCTTCAGGCGCATGTGGGAATATTACTTGCTGTCCTGCGCCGGGGCGTTCCGCGCCAGAGCCATTCAGGTATGGCAGATTGTTTTGACCCATTTAGGGGCCGGCAGGCCCCAGCCTTGCTGCAGGCAATAAAATTCTCGCAGCCAGGCGTGTTGAAGGTCCAACTCCTCTGTCACCGCCTGGCCGGCGCAAGATGTGGTATGATAATGGTAAGTCGAGGTCGAGGAGGTTGGAAATGACAGGGAATAAGCAAGATATATCAATGAATCCTGATGACTTACAACAAAACACCCCAAGGATTTTGCAGAGCGAAAAGGAACTCTGAAAGGATGGATGAGCCACACCCCCGCCGCCAGTTGGGCGGCGCATGCTGAAATTCCCGGATGGAACTTGTGTCGGCGTCAATGGTCTGGAGGAGATCATGGCCGAGCTATACGCTGAAGGCCGAAAAGCAACCAAAGAAACTGCCGAAGAAGCCATCAACAGGCTCGAAGCGAAAAAGAACTATATTCCGTCGTCCTACACTGTCCGCAGAGATTATGCCTGCGCCCTGCTTGAAAAATACAGAACGTACATCGAGGATCGATCCGGCGGCGCCCAGTAGCATAAATGGTCTCATAATTGTCTGGATCTATAGTTGAAAATCTCCCCCGGCCCCTCTTTTTCAAAGAGGGGAGCCGCCTCCCTTTGAAAAAGGGAGGTCGGGAGGGATTTGCAGTTGTCCACTCCGTTCAATTTTGAGAGGGTATCGTAAAATAGGGGAGACAGCTTATGGTCTTGCATATCACCGAGGAGGAGCTGATCAGAATGCGAGCGGTTGTGTTGGACCGCGACCGGGACGCCGCAGTTCAGATGATCAAAGATTTCGTCAAACGTTTGGAGCAAGCGATGCACGGCGGTTTAAAATCGCACCTGGACGGCTGATCCGAAACCGACCTTAACCGACCTTTTGACTATTACCTCCAGACATGGATACGAATGCCCTGGCGTCCTGCGGTTGACAACGGAATCGTTTCCGCCGCATCCAGGCGCATTGAAGACCCCTCCCCCACGCTCTAAGATCCCTACTAAACGCAAGTAATATGGTAATTAGTACGACCATATGAAATAGCCGCTGCGTTAAGGCCGTTTCAGACGATGCTACGGACCCAAGTGTTTTTCATCTGCCGACACAACAGTTTTTACGGCTTGACACTGGATCTTGCCAATGCTATATTTCGCCATACAACGAAATAGGAATTAAACGATGGAATCTTTTTTGGCTATTACGCGGGCGCTTTCCGACGAAAACCGTGTGCGTGCATTATTGGCGCTGGGAGACCGCGAAGTCTGCGTGTGCCAGCTGATCGAGCTCCTTCAGCTGGCCCCTTCGACGGTCTCCAAGCATATGACCATCCTGCGCCAGGCCAAACTGGTGCAGGGGCAAAAGCGCGGACGCTGGATGTATTACCGGCAGGCGGGCGCCGATGCGCCGGTCGAGGCCCGCAGCGCCTTGGAGTGGATCCATGCAAGCCTATCGTCATCGGCCCGAATCCATGAAGACCGGAGACGCCTGGCAGCCATCCTGGAACTGGACCGCGGCGAGTTGTGCCGGAGCCAAAATGCGCGGTAATTTTTCATCTATTATTTATCTCGATCAGGAGGTGTTCAATGTCATCCATCAGCTCAATGACGGTTGCTGAAACCACTCTACCGCAGCCGCAAAAGGGGCTCAGTGCTTTTGAACGCTATTTATCGGTGTGGGTAATCCTGTGCATCATCGCCGGGATCATTCTCGGCAAGACTGCGCCCGGCTTCGCCGCTTACCTGGATGGATTGGCGATTTACGTCAACGAGGCCCCGGTGGTTTCGATCCCGATCGCGATCTGCCTGTTTTTCATGATGTATCCCATCATGGTGAAGATCGACTTCGCCGAGGTGATCAAGGCCGGCAGGAGCGGCAAGCCGGTTCTGCTGACCCTCTTCGTCAACTGGGCCGTCAAACCCTTCACCATGTACGGCATTGCGCTGTTCTTCCTCGGAAGCCTTTTTTACGGATTGATCGGCCCCGATGCCAAGGACCTTGTCAAGATGCCCTTCGGGCTCGATCTGCCTTTGGGCGCCGAGCATGGTGCCGGCAAGGTGGTGCTGGTCTCGGGGGTGAAGATGCTGGAAGTCCCTCTCTGGCGCAGCTACCTCGCCGGCTGCATCCTATTGGGCATCGCTCCCTGCACGGCCATGGTGCTGGTGTGGGGTTATCTCGCCAAGGGCAACGACGGGCTGACCCTTGTGATGGTCGCCATCAACTCCTTGACCATGCTCGTGCTCTACGGGGCCTTGGGAGGATATCTGCTGGGGGTTGGGAGGCTGCCGGTTCCCTGGCAGGCCCTCCTGCTTTCGATTGCGATCTACGTCGCGTTGCCGCTGGTGGCAGGGTACCTCTCGCGCAGATGGATCATCACCGCCAAGGGGGAAACCTGGTTCAAGGAAAAATTCCTGCACGTCCTGACGCCCGTGACCATTATCGCTCTTTTGATCACCCTAGTGCTGTTGTTCAGCTTCAAGGGCGAGGTCATCGTCGCCAACCCGCTGACCATCCTGTGGATTGCGATCCCGCTTTTCCTCCAAACCAACCTGATCTTCTGGCTGGGATACTGGCTGGCCAAGGTGCTGAAGCTGGAGTACCAGGACGCCGCGCCGGCCGCCATGATCGGCGCGTCCAACCATTTCGAAGTAGCCATCGCCACGGCCACCATGCTCTTCGGGCTGTCTTCCGGTGCGGCCCTGGCAACGGTAGTGGGGGTCCTGATCGAGGTCCCGGTCATGCTGATGCTGGTGAAGATCTGCTTGAAGACCCCGCACTGGTTTGCCGCTTCAGGCTCTCCCAAGCGAAGCTGAGGTTTCACTGAAACCACGCGGAAGGAAATATTCGCTAACAATGAAATCGCCCAAGATAGTTGATTTGTCCGAGCGGCAGATTCAATTCATTGCCGAACTCGGCGGGGTCATGACGGTTTTCACGGGCAGCGCCGTCGTTGGGTGATGACATGCGGTCAAGGGGCCGATCGGTCGGATCGGCAAACCCATCGACAACCGCCAATACCTCCCGCTGCAGGGAAACGGCGTCGAGCTTTATATCGAGAAGACGCTGATCGATGAGCTCCCCGATACCGGAGGCCGGATCAGCGTTTACATGGGCGATTATGGGTGCTGGACGGTCGGCGTTGCATCTTGAGCTAGGCCATATTCAATTTTCTGGCGCTTGATAGGGGTAGCGGTTTCCAGCCACGATGATCATCGCGGCAAGATGCCGCTCCCACCAAAAAAATCGGCTTCCTTAAAAAGAATCTCGGCAGGATGCCGCTCCCAGTAGGACTCACTCGAGAAATGAATAGACCACAAAACAAATCCGATCCCGAGCGCACCGCCCGCAAAATCGTGATGGACTGCGCCGACTGCGACTGCTGCCGGCCCATCATGGACGAGTCCTGTCTATTCTTTCCTGAGCTCTACCGGCTCTATGACCAGGAGGTGGAGTCCGGCCGCAGGATTTCCCCGGCAGAGCTGCGGCTGCTTGTCGAAAAGTGCAACTTCTGCGCGCTCTGCCCCTGCCCCAACATCCGGGCGGATATCATGCGGGCGAAGACCCAGTTCATTGAACGCGACGGATTGAAGTTCGGCGTGCGCGCTATTGAAAACGTCGAGCGGATCGGAAAACTGTGCGGGGTCTTGCCGGGTATAGCCAACCGGCTGCTGCGGAGCGATTTGGCCGGCGGCCTGATCAAAGAGGCGCTGGGCATCCACCGGGACCGCAGCATGCCCGTGTTCCCCGAAGAGAATTTTTCAGCATGGGTCAAGAAGAGAGGACTCGACGTCAAACCGCGATCCAGCTCCGGCCGCAAGGTGGCTTACTTCGCCGGCTGCACCGCCCGATATATTTTTCCGGAGGTGGCCAGGGCGACGGTAGAGGTGCTTCAGCAAAACGGAATCGACGTCTTCTGCCCTGATCACAAATGCTGCGGCATGCCGAGCTTCCTGGAAGGGGACCGAAAGCTCACACTGGAATTTGCCCATCACAATCTGGATATTTTTGCGGATGCCGCAAGGGAGGGCTATGAAATCCTCTGCTCCTGCCCGACCTGCAGCTTCATGTTGAGGAGCCTGCTGGCCGAGGGTGCCTACTACTCCAAGGAGTATCAAGAGTCGGCTGGAGCGGACCTCAAGTTTATCAAGGTGCCTGCCAAGCCCAAGCCGGGGGAGCCGCTGCTAAGGAAAATGGAGGCATTCGACAAGACCATTTTCAAAAATATCTTGAAGGACGAAGGCTATTTCTCCGCCCTGGACCCGATGAAGCGCGTTGCGCTGGCCGAAAATACCTTCGATGTCGGGGAATACCTCTTGGGTCTGCATCGATCCGGAGCGCTCAGAACCGATTTTTCCCCTATCGAAAGCCAGGCCGTCTATTATCCGCCCTGCCATCAGCGCGAGCAGGAGTTCGGGAAGCCGTACTTGGACCTCTTGGCATTGATTCCCGGAATGGCGTTGGAATCGATCAGGGGCAACCTTTATTGCTGCGGACTGGCCGGGGTCATGGGTTTCAAGCAGGATTTTCATGAAGAGTCGATCAAGCTTGGAAGCCGGCTCATGGATAAAATTAGGGAGTTTAACCCGGAACTGCTTGTGACCGACTGCCTCAGCTGCCGGCTGCAGTTCAAGCAACTGCTGCCGAATAAAGTAGTCCATCCGGTCGAAATTCTTCGGGAGGCATATAGAATGAGGGTGCAGGGTGCACGGTTCACGGCGCACGGGGAAAAATCGTAAGAATATCAATTCACGGCAGGATGACCGCCGTTAAGAAGCCGCAAGGTGCCTGCCAAAAAGATAAAAGACTCACTTGGCTCTAACGTAAAATTGATGGGCTCGTAGAAAAACCATCAGGATTATACTGAGGTGATTGAAATGGAACTGAAACCGATTGCCGAATTCACAACCTGCTGCACCGGGCCGAAGGCGATACCCTCCTCCGAAGCAGCTTCTGCCAGACCCATCAAGTGGACCGAAACCGCCATATTAGTCGCGGTTCTGGCCGCGTGGTGGCTCGTCTACCAGAGCCTGCCGCAGATTGCGCACTATCTGACCTACAGCCTCCTCGGCTTGGCCGAGGGTTCGCACCTGGCTGCGGCGGTGGAGTTCTTCATCTACGACACACCCAAGGTCCTGATGCTTCTCGCCATCGTAGTGTTCGGGGTCGGCATCATCAACACCTTTTTCACGCCGGAGCGCACCCGTCGAATTCTGGCCGGGAAGAAGGAGTCGGTGGGCAACGTACTGGCGGCCTTCCTGGGGATAGCGACCCCGTTCTGCTCCTGCTCGGCCATCCCCCTCTTCATCGGTTTCGTGACGGCCGGCATCCCCCTGGGGGTGACCTTCTCGTTTCTGATTGCGGCTCCCATGATCAATGAGGTGGCCGTGGTGCTTCTTTACGGGCTTCTGGGCTGGAAAATTGCCGCCATATACGCCGGCACCGGGCTTCTCATCGCCATGGTTGCCGGCTGGGTCATCGGCCGGTTGAAGATGGAGCGCCACATCGAGGAGTGGGTGACCGAGATCCGGGCCAACGGTGCTGCGGCCGAGGCGGAAACGCCGTGCTGGAGGGATCGAGTGCAAATGGGCCTGGAAGCCGTGCGCAACATCGTCGGCAAGGTGTGGAAATGGATCGTTCTCGGAATCGCCGTGGGCGCGTTTATCCATGGCTACGTACCCGAGAATTTTTTAGCCTCAGTCATGGGCAAGGAAGCCTGGTGGTCGGTGCCGATCGCGGTGTTGATCGGCATCCCCATGTACTCCAACGCCGCCGGCATGATCCCGGTCGTCCAGGCCTTGTTGGGCAAGGGCGCGGCTTTGGGCACGGTGCTCGCTTTCATGATGAGCGTCATCGCCCTGTCCCTGCCGGAAATCCTCATTCTGCGCAAGGTTCTGAAAGTCCGGCTGATTGTCACTTTCGCCGGCGTGGTCGGCATGGGAATCCTAATCGTGGGCTACTTGTTCAACGTGATTATCTAAAAGAGAATGCTGCGAAGGCTCATTCTTTCCTAACAATCGCAGGTTAAAAACTCACCATCCAATTGGACCGAGAACCGTCACATTTTCTCAGGAGCTAAAGATGGACCGCTTCGTTGTGCTGCCCGATAAGGCGATTTCAAATGCCGATATTGTTTCAGCCGAGTTTCACCGCATGGGCATTAAGACCTTTCAGGATGCCTGCCGGTACGTTCACGAGTTGCCTTATGGCTACAACTCGAACCGCGACGACCTGATGATCCTGTTCAAGGAGAAGATGGGCACCTGCACCACCAAGCATGCGGTCATCGCCACCCTCGCGCAGGAATTGAAGCTGCCCGTACGAAAAAACGTCGGGATTTACGCGATGACCGAGGATCTTGTTACCGGCACCGACGCGATTTTGGCCGAATTCGGCTTGCCATATATCCCCATGCTGCACTGCTTTCTATCGTATGAAAAATTCCGAGTGGACCTGAGCGAAGGAAACCGCAATGGAAAAAACCGATCTATTGAAGTTTTTCTGCATGTGGAGCAGGTCGTGCCCAACATTACCGCGAAGGACGAATACCTGCTTTACCGCAAAGCACTTGGCGAAACGATCATGAAGCGCCCCGAGCTGCAAGGGGCCGACCTTAAGAGCATCCTTCACGCGCGTGAGCAGGGTCTAAAATTGTTGAAAGAAAACATCGCCCCCGCCCGCTGAATAAAAAAGGATAGCCTCTCTCAATCAGGAGTTAGTGAACGCGCTCGCCATGGAGAAGCTTTCGAACGTCGATGACGGCTGCCGGCCGGCAAGCCGCAAAAAGGAAAGGAAGGGAACGGAAAATGACGTGCCCGATGGAAACCGATCTGAATCGAAAGCCTGACCTTGAGCGTGAGAGGCATCGAGCTCTGGAAGCGGAAGCGGTCGCCGAACGCAGCAAAGGTTTGTTCGATTCGGGCATGTATTGCGCCGAGAGTGTTTTGCAGGCCGTCGCCGAAGCATACGGGATGGTGGACCCGCTCATCCCCAAGATCGCAACAGGCTTCTGCGGCGGAATTTCGCGGACATCGGGAATGTGCGGCGCATTGGCGGGTGGAATCATGGCGCTGGGGCTGCTGACGGGCCGCTCATCGCCAAAGGATTCCAAAGATTGCTGCTACGCTCTAACCCATAACCTGGTCCAACGCTTTCGCGAAAGATTCGGGTCCACCCAATGCACGGATCTCCTGGGCTGCGATATATCAACGGCAGACGGAGCCGCATCTTTCAAAGCAAACGCCTTGGAAAAAACCGTCTGTGGGCCGGTCACCCGGCAGGCGGCTGGCTTGATGGAAGAGGTTTTTGCATCGCGGGGCACCATTCGCCATCCGCTCCTTTAACCGGAGGCGGGGCGTTCGCCGCATTCGGACTCAACCCATGAATACAAAACCGACCATCTGCCGTGCAATGGGAGGACCTGAAATGGATATCTTCGCGCATCCATCCGAATCTGCCGCGAAGCGCCTGTTGGCTGAATCCGGCCTGCCGACGGCAGACATCACCGCACAGCATCTGCAGCATTTTTTCTTCTGCGGTCCAGGCCAGAACATGGAGGGACTGGTCGGGCTTGAACTTTACGGCGAGGTGGCGCTGCTGCGGTCTTTGGCCGTGGCATCCGGGCGGCGGGGATCAGGGCTGGGTTGCCGGCTGGTCGAGCACGCCGAACGCTATGCGCGCGATCGAGGGGTAAAATCCCTCTATCTCCTGACAATGACCGCCGAAGCGTTCTTTCTGCGCCGCGGGTACACTCGAGTTCCGCGCGAAAAGGCACCTGAAGCCATCCGGAACACAAAGGAATTCAGTGGGATCTGCCCTCTGAGCTCGGCTTTCATGGTCAAGCACTTAGAGGCCAGTGAATAGGTAGTATTGCCTACCGATCGCGGATGGAAAGTCCGCTCTAAAAAACGCCTCTTGAACCATTTTTTAAAATCCGCACTCCTTACGGCGCCGCCTGGTTAGCAACGGCAGGGATAGCTCAGCCCCGCCATGGTTGCATTAATTGGGATGCTCAGGATATCAGAATTAGGACTTCGCCTTGGCTCCATAACAAAGAAAACGCCTTGTTGCGACTACGTCTTGGAATTGATGGAAGCGGGAGCCAACTATGGTTATCATGTAGAGCATAAATCGGTAGCCCATTAACGGGTCATCCTCAAAAATTTTTAAAAGCTCCTCCTTTGGAATAAGGATGATCCGGCAAGCGGGAGAATCGCAGTAGGCCGAAAGCCGCATCCGATAAGGCGAAACAAAGCATGACCAACCAAGTGTTTCTGCCAAGGGTTTTTGGGGGGTAACGTGTACAGTAAAAACAGTCTGCTCAGCGGTAGCGAATTCCTTTACCGGAATCTCAAATCTCAGGTCCACTTTACCATCGATAACCAACCATAAGTGGGTGGCTGGGTCGCCTTCAGCAAAAAGGCGGTCGTTTTCATTGAAAACAATCTCCGCGCAAAGGTTTTTAACCTTTGCAAGTTGGCTCTCGGAAAAGCCTTTAAATGCTTCAATTTTTTCCAACAGTTTGTGTTCTATTGCCATGCTTGCCTGCTTTCATGGCGATAATATCCACTCCCTGCCAGGTGTTTGAATAATCCCGCTAACCGCTAACTCTTGAACAGGCTTTTAGGGCAGGTTATTTATTGCGTTTGAAACCAACCCCTGCCCCAAAACCAACCTGCTGGGTTATTGTTCAAACGGGACCAGACTGGCGTATGCATTCATCAACAAGCTGCGCCGGCCTTTCAAGACGTTAGGCTTTTGGAAAGAACATGGCCCTATTTTCGACGCCCTTCGGCCAGACGTAAACCCATGATGAGGCCCACTTTTCACCCTTGATTCCGTGGACCGGGAAACCCTGTCGCTTGGCCTCTTTGGCCTTCGTGTTGACCTCATCCAACGTCCCGAATTGCAGGGCTCCGGCCGGGCAGGTATCTACGCATGCCGGCGTCATGCCGCTTCTAATGCGGTCCACACACATGGTGCATTTTTTCATCAGGTGCGCCTTCTCGTCCAGCGAAACCGCCCCGCCGAACGAGCAGGCCTCGGTGCAGGACCCGCACCGGAGACAGTTCTCATGATTGATGACGACGACGCCGTCCGGGTCCTTATGAATGGCCTTGCCTGCCTGGGGACACGCCTCGACGCATGCAGGGTGCTCGCAGTGCATGCATTGTCTCTTGGCCGTGTGGTAACGTACATTCGGGTAGGGACCCGTAAACTTGCACTCTGAAACATATGTGAAGGTGGACGGTGAAAATTTACGTTTGAAAGATGAGGGGTCGGGCTCGTTGCCGTTCCACATTTTGCAGGCAATCTGGCAGGCTTTGCAGTTGACGCAGCGCCGGGTGTCGACCAGGATGCCGTATTCGACGCCGGGCTGAGCGGCTTTGGCGATGGTAGCGCTTGCCAATACTGCCGCCCCGACGCCCCCAAAACCGAGATCCTTTAGAAACTCTCTTCTCCGGATATCCATTGGCTTCATCTCCTTTCTTAAACCTTTTGGACGCCAACACAAACATCGCTCATCCATGCGCATGCGGACCAGTCCATGTCTTTTCCTTTAGCACGGGGCCTGTCGGGCACCAGATTCCCGTCGCTGGTGTCCCCTTTGGAAAGGCCGAGTTCCGGGACGGTATGGCCGAAGTTATGCAAGTACATGAGGCAATCGGGCCGGATTCGCTCATTAACCACGGCTTTGATCTGTACTGCTCCAATAGCGGATTTCAACTCGACGCGGTCTCCATCGCTGATTTTAAGTTTTTTGGCGGTTGCAGAGTTGATTTCGACAAAAGGTTCCGGAAAAGCGTCCAGGATATATGGGTTGTTGGAGGTCAACGGTGCGCTGTGCTTCATCCCGGGCAAGCGCCGGACCAGCAGGTAGTATGGGTATTGTTCACTCGGCTTGGCGGCCTTCTCCACCCAGCTCGGCAGCGGATCATAGCCGTTTTGTTTGAAGAGCGTCCCGTAAAT
>CAYRUF010000059.1:0-26017 GCA_964427375.1 uncultured Desulfatibacillum sp.
AAACACCAAACACTAAACACCCAACACCCATCCATTATGAACACCGTTATCCTCCAGCCCGACGGCGCCCTCCAGCGGGACGACGTATCGGTTGCGGCCGATCCGCTCCGGTACCTCGGCTTCAAGGTCGAGCTCGGCCCGGGCTACACCCTGCGCAGCTTCTTCCGGATGATCGAGCGTTATCCGGTTTTCGCCCAGTTGAACGCGTTTTTCCCCGAATGCATGCAGCTCTATCAGGCCTGTCCGGACGGCGAGTGCCTGGCGCCCGGAATCGGCTATCTGGAGCTCTTCAAAACCGTGGAGATGATGGGTTTCCCCGGTGAGCCGCGCCTGGAGATCTATCACACGCTTTGCGGCGTGGACGGCAAGGACACCTGCGAGATCAAGGCGTTTCCGCTGGAGAACCTGCTCGACATGCCGGTGCGCATCGGCAAGCTCAAGCACGTCGTCTTTGGCGACACGGTGGACGTGCTGGAGTTCGACACCATCTTCAATTTGTTCGAGTTCATCGAGGGAATTGTCTGGCAATTGAGCTTTCACCGCAGCCCCAAAGAGTGCGCTCTAAGGAGATGACCCATGTTTAATAAACTGCTGTTTGCAACGACCGCCTCTCCCGTTTGCGACAACGCAGCCAAAGTAGCCTTCGACCTTGAGATGAAATGGGAGGCCAAGCTGTTCATTCTGCACGTGCTGGGAGTGCCCGGCCGCGGCTTCAATCTGCAGGTCACCGATGTTCGCACCGGCGAACGTGAGGAGCCCAGCCAGGACTATGCCGACTGGGTGAAGGAGGAGCTGAACACCACCTACGGCAGGCTGCTCGAAGAAAGCAATGCCGAGATCGTGACCGCGATTGGAGATCCCTACCGCGAAATCCTGCGTCTGGCGCGCAAGGAAAACGTCGACATGATCATCATGGGCGCCCACTCGCGGGAGGAGGATGTCGGCGCCACCCGGCACCGCTCCATTGCCGGCAGCACCATGCGCAAAGTCGCCAAGGCGGCCCGCTGCGCCGTCGTCATCGTCAACCGGCCCTGCACCACCTGCTGGAAGCTGTTTTCCAACATCGTCGTCGGCACCGATTTTTCAAAGGCATCCGAATCCGCGTTTTTATGGGCTTACAAGCTCGCGCGCGAAGTCGGCGCCAAACTGCACATCTTTCACGCCATCGACATCACCGCGGGAGGGTTAACCTTACCCGCCGGCCAGACGACCATCGAGCAGCGCATCAAGGAAGCCCGCAGGCGGATCGAGCAGCATATGGTCCCGAAAATGAAGGGGTACGACCGCTACAGCATCGAAGTGTGGGAGGGCATCCCCTACGTTGAAATCCTGAAGTTCGCCCGTGACCGTCAGGGCGATTTGATCGTCATGGCCCATCACACCCGGGAGGTCGCTCCGGAGGAAGCCGAGCTCGGCAGCACGGTCGAGCAGGTGGTCCTGCGCTCCTCGTGCCCGGTCGCCAGCGTGAACCACCCGGACAAAGTGGCGGATCTGATGTAACCTGAGCGAGGTTCCGTGGGGAAGAAAATTCTTTGCGTTGACGACGAACTCGACATGCGGATTTTCATTTCCACGGTGCTCAAGACCCAGGGGTATGAGGCCGTCGCTGCGCGCAATGCCGTCGAGGGGATTCAAAAGGCCCGGGAGGTCGCGCCGGATCTGATCATCATGGACGTCATGATGCCTCAGGCCGGGGGGGTTACGCTCTTCCAGGAAGTCAAGAAAGACGAGCGGCTGAAGCATGTTCCGGTCATCCTGCTGACCGGTGTCAGCCAGAAGGCGTTTGCTCACCACCTCAAGATGCTCAACATCCGGATCGACGACTCCCTGCCGCCCCCGGATGCCTACATGGAAAAGCCGCTGAATCCCGAATTGCTCATTGCGACGATCGAGAGGTTGCTGAGCTGACACCGGCCGATCCTCGGACATTTCATGGAAAACACGCTGCTGCTGGCCGATGATGAAGACGGAATCCGCAAGGTGCTCGGCATCGCCTTGGCGGACTCCGGATATGACGTGCGAACGGCCGAAAGCGGTCTGGAGGCGCTCCGGCTGTTTCGCGAGACCCGCCCGGCCATCGTGCTGACCGACATCAAGATGCCGGGCATGGACGGCATCGAGCTGCTCCGCCAGATCAAAGCCGAGCGACCCGAGACCGAGGTGATCATGATCACCGGCCACGGCGACATGGATCTGGCCATCGAGAGCCTGAAGCTCGAGGCAACGGATTTCGTTACCAAGCCCATCAACGACGACGTGCTGGCGATCGCCCTGAAGCGTGCGCAGGAACGGATCGCCATGCGGCGGCAGCTGCGGGATTACACCGACAATCTCAAGAAGCTGGTGCGCAAGCAGGCCGCGCGGCTGGTGGAAGTGGAACGGCTGGCGGCCGTCGACCAAGCCCTGGCAGGCATCTCTTCGGCGTTCAAAGGCCTGGCCGGTGATCTGGAGGGCGGCATACGGTTTTTCAACGAAATGCCGTGTTTTGTTTCGGTCCATGACCGGGACCTGACGGTCGTGTCCGCCAACGCGCTTTACGAAGAGCGGCTGGGCGAGTCGGTGGGGCGCCGCAGCTGGGAAATTTATGCCGACCGGCGCGACAAACCTTACACGTGCCCGGTGGCCCGGACCATAGAATCCGGCCAGGGCCAGCGCAGCCAGGAGACCATCACCTACCGGGACGGCAGCCGGTATCTCGTCATGGTGCATACGGTTCCCATCCGCAACGGGCGCGGCGATTTGGAGCTGGTGCTTGAATTCGCGGTGGATATTTCCGAAGTCGGGCGGCTCCGGGAGGAACTGCGCTCAACCCAGGACCGTCTGGCCGCACTCGGCCTGATGGTCAGCTCCGTCTCCCATGGCGTCAAAGGGATTCTGACGGGGCTCGATGCCGGGGTCTATCTCGCGCGGTCGGGGCTGCGCAAACAGGATGCGTCCCAGGCGGCGGAAGGCCTGGATACGGTCGGACACATGGTCGAGCGGCTTCGGCAGGTGGTGCTCGATGTACTTTATTTCGCCAAGGAACGGCCGCTCTCCTGGAAAACGGTCGATGTGCGCGAGTTCGCCGAGCACCTGCTGAAAGCGTCCGCTCCGAAAATGAGCCAGCACGCCATCGAGCTGATTACCGAGTGGAAGGAGCCGTTGGGCCGGATGGAGGCGGATGAGGCCGTGCTGACGACGGCGCTTTTCAACATCCTCGAAAATGCCGTGGACGCCTGCGCCGAAGACCGCCACCGGCCGGTTCATCGGATTACTTTCCGCGCCGGCGGCCAGCCCGATCAGGTGGTGTTCGAAATCGCCGATGACGGGGTCGGCATGACGCCGGCGGCGCGGGAAAAGGTTTTCGATATGTTTTACTCGTCCAAAGGCCGTTCGGGCACCGGGCTGGGGCTTTTCCTTGCCCGCCAGGTCATCCATCAGCACGGCGGAACCATCCGGGTGGATTCGGCGGCGGGCGTCGGATCCTGCTTCCGCGTCCAGCTGCCGCGCGTGCTGCCGCACGCCGAAAAAGAACGCACGCCTGATCCCCCGCACTGAGCCAGTTGCGATCCACCCGGTTTTCCGGTATTTTAAAGCCATCGGTTAGAACCCGGGCCGATGTCCCGTCGGTTTTTCGCAGCTGGGGAGGCTCATGCCCAATCTCATCACCACCATCCGCAGCAGTCTGGTTCTAAAGCTGATTTTGAGCGTCGGGGCCACTTTGCTGATAACGATTTCGACCTGGTCGTATTTCAGCATCGCCTACCAGAAGAAGAACCTTCAGAATGAAGTGATCTCCCAAACCGAGCGGCTCAGCAACACGATCAAGCTCGGCACCCATTATGCCATGATGCTCAATTCCCGGGACGAGATCAACCAGATCATCAACAACATCGCGCGGTTGAAGGAAGTCCAAAGCATCCGGATCTACAATAAGGACGGCGCCATCAAGTTTTCGAACCACGCCCGGGAGGTGGATCAGATCACCAACATCCGCTCCGAAGCCTGCCACATCTGCCACCACACGGACCCGCCGCAGGTAGAGGTCGGACTCCCCGAGCGCATGCGCCAGCTATCCTCCGATAACGGCGAGCGGCTGTTGGGCATCATCAGCCCGATCCACAATGAGCCGGGTTGTTCCACCCAGGAGTGCCATTTTCACCCCGCCGATAAAAAAGTCCTGGGCGCTCTGGATGTCGTCGTGACCCTGGAGGAGACCGAAAAGGAAATTCGGTTCATGGAGAAGGGCGTCATCGGTCTGGCCGGGATCGCTTTTCTCGTGACATCGGCCATCATCTTCGTCTTTGTCCTGTATTTCGTCAACCGCCCGATCCGCAAACTGATCGCCGGCACCGAGGCCATCTCCAGGGGGGATTATTCCAGCGCGCTGGACGCGGTGCGCATTGACGAGCTGGGGCAGCTGGCTGCGGCCATGAACTTGATGGGTCGTGAAATCGGTCAGAAACAGGCCGAGCTCAATGCCCAGCGGGACGAATATGAAAACCTTTTCAACATGGTGCCGTGCATCATTACGGTTCAGGATCGGAATTACCGCCTGGTGGCCTACAACCGAGAGTTTGCCGGCCTCTTCGATCCCCAGCCGGGCGATTACTGCTATCATGCCTACAAGGGGCGGTCGTCGAAATGCGTGAACTGCCCGGTGGAAAAAACATTCGATGACGGGCAGAGCCACTACAGCGAAGAAACCGGGATCAGCAAAGAGGGCACGCCGACCTACTGGCTGGTAAAGACCTCACCGGTTCGGAACGAAAAAGGCGAGATCGTCGCGGCGATGGAGGTGAACCTCGACATTACCCACCTGAAGGAGCTCGAGAAAATGCTCGAGCGATCCGAAAAAAAATATCATGAGATCTTTAACAGCATTCCAAACCCGGTGTTCGTACTGGATGCCGAGTCGCTCGAAATCCGTGATTGCAACGACGCCGTCCGGGCGGTGTACGGTTTTGAGCGTCTCGAAATCCTGCATCGTGATTTTGTGCAGCTGTTTCCGGAAGAGGACCGCGATCGGGGCGCGGCTCACGTGCGGACCCTAACCAGCATCAACCAAGCCAAGCAGATCCGCAAGGACGGGAGCCCTTTTTTCGTGGATATGTGGATATCGCCCGTCGAATACCCCGGACGACGGGCGCTGCTGGTGACGACCAGCGATATCACCAAACGCCTGGAAGCCGAACAGCAACTCATTCAAGCCAGCAAGATGGCCACCCTGGGCGAAATGGCCACCGGCGTCGCCCACGAGCTGAATCAACCGCTGTCGGTCATCAAAACCGCCAGCCGTTTTTTCATTAAAAAAGTCCGCAACCAAGAGCCGATCCCCGAGCACATCATCTCGACGCTGGCCGAGGAGATCGATGGGCATGTGGACCGGGCCTCCAAGATCATCAACCACATGCGCGAATTCGGCCGCAAGAGCGACAAGCGGCTCGATCCCATCTCCGTCAACGAGGTTCTGGCCAAGACGTCGGAGATCTTCAGCCAACAGCTGAAAGCCCGCGGGATCGATCTGGTCTGGGATCTGGCGGACCCGCTGCCTCCGGTCCGAGCCGATGCGAACCGCCTGGAGCAGGTTTTCATCAATTTGCTGATCAACGCCCGCGACGCCATCGAGGAAAAGGTCCAGGACCATCCTCATCACAAGGGCGAAAAAAAGATCTATCTGACCAGCCGCCGGCGGGACGGCTTTGTGCAGGTCGAGGTGCGGGACACGGGCAAGGGCATTCCGCGCGCGCTCATCGGAAAGATTTTTGAGCCGTTTTTCACGACCAAGGAAGTCGGCAAGGGAACCGGTCTGGGCCTTTCGATCAGCTACCAGATCGTCCAGGATTTTGGCGGCACGATTCGGGCTCAATCCCGCGAGGGGGAGGGTTCCGCGTTCATCATCCGTTTTCCGGCAATCACGAGTTGATCCATGGCAGAACCGGATGACCATCGAATCCTTCTGGTCGACGACGAGGCCGGCATCCGCACCGTGCTGGGCATCGCCTTGGCCGACAGCGGGTACGCGGTCACCACGGCCGAAAACGGCGAAGACGCACTGGCCAAGTTCAGGCAGCTGCGGCCGCCGATCGTGCTGACCGACATCAAGATGCCGGACATGGACGGCATCGAGCTCTTGCAGCACATCAAGGCCGAAAGCCCCGACACCGAAGTGATCATGTTCACCGGCCACGGCGACATGGAGCTGGCCATCAAGAGCCTGAAATACGACGCCACCGATTTCGTCACCAAACCGATCAACGATGAGGTTCTGGAGATCGCCCTCAAGCGGGCCCGCGAGCGCATCGTCATGCGCCACCAGATACGGGCTTACACTCACAACCTGGAGCGCCTGGTGGATGAAAAAGCGCGCCAGCTGATCGAGGCCGAGCGGATGGCGGCGGTGGGGCAGACCGTGGCCGAACTGTCGCACACCATCAAAAATATCGCCAATGCGCTGAAGGGCAGCATCTTTGTGTTGGGCAAGGGCATCGAGCTGGACGAGAAAGAGTACCTGCTGCAGGGCTGGCGGATGGTCGAAGAGAATGTCGAAAAAATCAAGAACCTTTCGTTGGACCTGCTGCATTACGGGAAGTACAGCCGCGCCAACATCCGGCCAAGCCCCCCCAACTCGCCGGCGGAAGAGGTGCTGAGGCTGATGGCGGCCAAGGCCGGCGAACTGGGGGTGGCGCTCCGCCCGGACCTCTGTCCGGATCTTCAGCCGATGGCGTTGGATCCCGAGGGGATTCAACGTTGCCTCATGAACCTGGTCGAAAATGCCCTCGATGCGTTCCGCAACCAGGACGCCTCTGATCGTCCCAAGCAAGTGACGCTGCGCACGCGAAAATCGCCGGAAGGCGGCGTGGAGTATGGCGTGGTCGACAACGGCAGCGGCATGGACGCCAGCGTTCAACAGCGCCTGTTCCAGGGGTTCTTCAGCACCAAGGGGACGGATGGGACGGGTCTCGGCTTGATGATGACCCGGCGAATTGTCGACCAGCACGAAGGGACCATCGCGGTGCACAGTCGCCCGGGAGAAGGCACGACCGTAGTGATACGACTGCCTTCGGGGCTGCCGGTGCGCGACGGAGCATCGCGCTGAGCGGCAGCAGGCGGCCCCCGGATTGAATCTTCAGCCGATGGTGTTCTTGACGATGCCGACTAGTTGTTCGGGGTCAAATGGCTTCTTGACGAAGGCGATGGCGTCCTTGACCGCGTGGTCGCCGTCGATTCCGCTGATGACGATCACCGGTGTATCGCGCAATTCTTTGTCCTGGCGCAGCTTGCGGTAGAACCGCGGGCCCCACTCTCCAGGCATTTGGATATCCAGGGTGATGAGATCCGGCTTTTCCCGCCGGACCAATTCCAGTCCTTCCATGCTGCTCGTGGCGCTGCAGGTGGCATAGCCGTTGTCGCTGAACACCGCTTGCAGGTACTTGACGATGACGGGGTCGTCGTCGATGATCAAAATTTTTTTGGGCATGGCTGGCCTCGCTGAATATGGAGTTGCGGACGGAAAGCGGTCTATCGCCGGACGTGGCATTCGCCGCACATGACCGGTCCTTTTTTTTGCTCCTGGTGGCATCCTTTGCAGTTGAGGTGAAAGGCTTTCATCAACCCCGGCTGCCGTCCCGCATCGTCCAGTCCGTGGCAGTCCGAGCAGCGCCGATCCTCCGACGACTCATCTTCCACGAGTTTGCCATCGGTG
Source organism: uncultured Desulfatibacillum sp. (assembly GCA_964427375.1). GTDB lineage: Bacteria > Desulfobacterota > Desulfobacteria > Desulfobacterales > SpSt-501 > SpSt-501. The sequence goes on from CAYRUF010000059.1 coordinate 7,685, forward strand.
TACACGTGATGGCATTGATTGCAGTTTTCGATCCCGGCTTTCTCGTTATGGGCATCGTGTGGAAATACGGCGGCCGGCCGTTGCGGAGCCAAAAAGGGATCGGGTGAGACCGCCTTCAAATCCTCCTGGGACCAAGCGTTCACCATGCAGAGCGTTCCAACGGCCACCAGTGTCCAAACGGTCCATGTGCGTGGCTTCATGCGGTTTCCTCCTGTGCCCTGTCGACGGACTCGGCCATGCGGCTTCACGCCGCTCCGCGCTTGATGATGACCCCCCTTGCCGTCAGCGTTTTACGATGGGTCTGGGCCTGCTTGCGTTTTTTAGCCGCCCATGAGCGGACCCGGGCCAAGGCCTGGCTGGCGTAATTGGGATTGGCTTTAATGCTGTATTCCTCCAGCCTCCCGGCCCCGGCCGCATCGGCCAGCGCGGCCCGCCCCAACGGTGTGCGGGTGATCACGGTGGTCCATCCTTCCTCGGCCCCGATGCCGCCGAATGAGACGTCGGCGAACTCCGCTGAGTAATCCGGGCAGTACCGGCAGGCATGGCGCCGCATGAACTCCAGGGAGTCCAACGGAAGCGATCGCACATCCCCATTCTTAAGATGGACCAATAAGTTTTCTTTGATGTTGATCTTGCGGACATCCTCCCAGACAAACCGACCGAGCTCGGCCAGCTGCCGGCGCTCTCCGTCGCCGAACGTGAAATTTCCGGAGCAGAAAAGCCCCAGGCAGAATTGAACGGCGTCGGACGGCACGACCCCCAGGGTCTGCATGCGGCGGACGGATTTGATCTGGCAGGATGTTCCGACGAACGCCACCCGCTTCAAGCCTTTCTTGATCATCGGGTCGAATTCTTCGATTTGCGAGTGCGTCATGTACCGGTCGCCGAAATCCTTCATGCCGTGGCTGGTGTCGAAGAAAAAGCCGGCAGCGTCTCGGATATCCTCCGTCGACGTCGCCAGGAACGGCTGCCGGCGGTAGGCCCCGGCGTGCTTGGTGACGATCGCGCCGTCAATGCGGCCGCGCTCCAACAAGTGCAGCAGCAGCGCCGTCACCACGCCGCCGTCGGTGGCGGAGCGGCGCACGGCCGGGTCGGCCGCGCGCGCGACCGTTGTTTCGATCACCCGGCCGATCGGGGGGGCCCAGCCCAGCCGCTGCCGGGTTTCCTGCTCGAGTTCGTCGACTTCCGGGCAGATGGCATGGCACAGGCCGCACTCGATGCATTTTTCGATCTCGCCGTAGCGGGGCTTGCCTTCAGCGTCGATCTCGAGGGCGCCGTAGTTGACGGCGCTGCAGAAGGTGACGCAGCCTCCGCAGCGGTGGCACAACCCCGGTTTCTGGACTTCCTGGATCAGGTCGAAAAAGGTTTTCATCGGCGGCCGGTTATCCGTACGATTGGAGTTCGCTGTCAGCTCGGTTTTTCCATCACCTCGTAGAGGATATCGCCCAGGAACTTGGTTTCAACCCCGAGGTCATAGTGATGGATGATGTCCTCGATGCCGCTGTGGCAGTTGTGGCAGGGAGTAATCACGATTTTGGCGCCCTTCACCTTGGCGGCGGAAATCTGCTCGGCCTTGACCCGGTTGCTTTCGACCCGCTTTTTCTTGTAAGGCGGGCCGCAGTTGATGACCCCGCCGCCGGCGCAGCAGCAGTAGTTGTGTTCGCGGTTGGGCTCCATTTCGACGAAGCTCGCGCACATCCGGTTGACGACGTCCCGGGCTTTTTCGTGCAGGCCCGCGCCGCGGACGACGTTGCAGGGGTCGTGCAGCGTCACCGTTTCCGTGAATTTCTTGGCGATCTTGATGCGGCCCTGGCTCAGCAGCTCATGGTAGAAATCGATGGCGTGCACGATCGGGATCGGCGGCATGCTCCAGCCCAGCCAGCGGTTGCCGACGTCGTAGACCGAGCGGAAGGCGTGGCCGCACTCGCCCATGACGATGCGCTTGACCCGCAGGCGTGCGGCGGTCTCGAAGTGGGCGCGCTTGACCCGCCCCATGATTTCGTTGTCGCCGGTATACATGGCCATGTCGCTGTTGTCCCAACCCGGGGTGGCCGGCATGGTCCAGTTCACGCCGGCGACGTTCATGATGACGGCGGCCTGGTAGATGAGCTGGGCCTGGAACTTCGGCTCCGGACCGATCACCGAGTACATGATGTCCGCGCCTTCCTTTTCGAGGGGAATCCGCAGGGAGGGGATCTCGCCGCGGGCTTCTTCCTCCTGCCATTGCAGGGTGTCGATCCACTCATCGTCCTTGACCCACATCTGATTGAGCGTGCTGGCATGGCTGTGGGCGGTGTCCTGGATGTAGAGCGGGGTGACCCCCAGCAGGTGGCAGATGCGCCGGACGACCAGCATCAGATAGGCGATGTCGATGCCGAAGGGGCAGTACATGGCGCAGCGTTTGCACAGGTTGCACTCGGTGGAGGCAATGACGCGGGCCTGCCGGATGAAGTCCGGGCCGACCTTGCCGTCGGTCCGCAGCATCTCCCATAGGGTCTGTTTGACCTTGCCCACCGGCGAGTAGCGCGGGTCGCGGTCGTGCGATAGAAAATAATGGCAGGCGTCGGAGCACAGCCCGCAATGGATGCAGGTGTCGACATAGGCCCTGAGGCGTGCGCCGGTTTCCCCGGCGATCACCCGCCGGATGACCTTTTGAATTTTCTCCTCAGTCAGGTCGGCTACTCCCCGATCCAAGCCTTCATCCACGGATTTGTCTTTGGGTTTGCCTGCCTCAGCGTTCATATGGTTTCATCCTCTGTATCCTTAGAATCCTTGAACCCCATTCGTTTCACCAGTCCCGCGCATGGCGGATTCCGCCGAACTCGCTTCCCATGTATGCCCGGGTCAGCGGCGCAAAAAGCATGTGGCTGATCCGCGTGAACGGAACGGCGATCAGCATGGCCTCTCCGGCCAGGACATGGAGCAGCGTGAAGAGCCGTACGTCAAACCACTGGAAATAGGCGATCAGGCCCGTCACGAACGGAGCGGCCGTCAACAGCAGGATCAGGTAGTCCGAAGCACTCGTCACATAGGCGACTTCCGGCGTCACACGGCGCCGGATGAAAAAGAAGAGGCAGCCGCCGATCACCACCAAGGTCATCACGATCGCCAGACCGTCCGGCAGCGCCCACCAGCTGATGTTCCAGGCTTCGTCCCACAGGACGATGTGGGCCAGCAGGAAAATGGGGGTGAGCACCAGACAGATGTGAAAGCTGAAGGTGACAACGGTCAGCCACGGGTGCAGGCGCCAGTTGGCGGTTCCGAAAGGCGTCAGCCAATGCAGGATTGAACGCAGGCTGAACTTGAGGCTCATGTAACTGTAAATGAAATTTTCCTTGCGATGGACCAGCAGCAGCAGGCGGATCAGCCGGAAAAGGCTTCCGCCGATGAAGACGATGAAAGCCACCCACACCAACGGGCCGGTGGCCCAGCGGTATAATTCGTCCATGCGCCTCCTCCTATCCGGTGATGCCTGCGACCGGCACGACCCGCCGGAAATAGGTTCCCCCCTCGATCGTTCGCAGCAGAAGCTTGCTGCCGTCCGGGCTGAAGACCGGATCCCAGGCCATATCGCATTCCTGCCGCCATGGGCGGTCGTCCACGGCGACGGTGTATTTCCCGTTGCACTGGACTTTGGCGGCCAGATGGCGGCCGTCCGGTGAAAAAACCGGTTTCCACGCCATGTCGAAGGTGTTTTGCCAGATGTGCCCGTCGGCGGCCAGGCTCCAGCGGCCCCGGTCCTTGACGACGGCGGCAATGCGGGTGCCATCCGGGCTGAAAACCGCGTCGGTGACCATCTCTCGGACGGTCGTTCGCCAGGGGGCGCCGTCGACGGCGATGGTCCAGCGGCCGAACTCCGGAGCGACAATGGCCGCCAGCCGTTGGCCGTCCGAAGAGTACCGGACGTGCCACAGCTGAACGAAGCGCCGCTCCCAAATCACCTGTCCGTCTTCCGCCAGCGTCCACTTCCCCTGGATCCGCACCGGCGCGACCACTTTGCCGTTCGCGGGGCTGAACACCGGCTCCCAGACGCATCCGAACACCTGGTTCCAAGGGACCCCATTGACGGCGATGGTATAGTCGTAAAGGTTGAGCCGGATCTCCGCAGCCACGGACGAGCCGTCCGGGCTGAAGGCGGTCTTCCAGACGTTCACGAAGCGCCGCTCCCAGGGAACTCCGCCGACGGCCGCGGAGTAGATCCCCTGCTGGTATTTGTGGATCTCGCCCTCGTTGAGCGCCTCGACCTGGACGACGGCCGCCGTTTGGCCGTCACGCAAACTGATCATGGGATTGGTCAGGTTGGGGAAGGTCTGCTCCCACGGGGTGTCGTTGCATGCCATTCCATAGGCCATGTCCTGCTGAAACGCCGCGGCCACATGGCGGCCGTCGGCGCTGAAGAGCGTGTTCCAAACATAGCCGAAACGGTTTTCCCAGGCGGCGCCGTCGACGGCGACCGTCCATTCACCGTCTTTGGATACGATGGCCGTGAGGCGTCCGTCGGGAGAATAGCGCAGGTACCACATCTTGTCGAAGCTCTCGGGCCAGGTCTCGCCGTCGACGCAGGCATTGAACTCGCTGTCTCCGACCTTGACGATGGCGGCGACCGATTCGCCGTCCGGGCTGGCCTGCGGCTCCTCGACCCATTCAAAGCGGCCTTGCCAGGATGAGAAGGGAATTTCCTTGGTGGACGTGTTCCAGTTCCAGTGGGCAGCGCGTTCCATGCCGGCTCCTTGCGGTAGGGGGTGGATGCATGCAAGACTACGGCTGTTCCGCTCGGCGCACCCGGCGGCTTCGAACCTCAGAAAGGTCCGGGTCGAGCAGGCAGGCGCCAAGTAAACCGGAGATCGAAAAGCCTATAACGGATTGCAAACCGAAATGCAAGAGCCCTGGTTTATTGGCAATTGTTCTTGACACCAACGGCCGTGGTTGGTAACAATAACCGGTTTATAAGCTTGGCTGCGTTGTGGAGAATGCCCATGCCCGACTTCAAATTCCAGGAGATGTTCCCCGTTGCGGAAGACCGCACGGTTTACCGGCAGCTGACCGGCGCGCATGTGTCGACGGGCTCTTTCGGCGGGGCCGAGATCATCAAAGTGGCGCCGGAGGGCCTGACCCTCCTGGCGCAACAGGCGTTCACGGACGTGTCGCACCTTTACCGGGCTTCGCACCTGAAGCTGCTCGCCGGAATATTCGACGATCCGGAGAGCTCGGCCAATGACCGTTATGTGGCCCTGGAACTTCTGAAGAACGCGGTCATCGCGGCCGAGATGGTCTTCCCGATGTGCCAGGACACCGGCACGGCGATCGTCATCGGCAAAAAAGGCCAGGGGGTCTTCAGCGGCGACCGCGACGAGGAATCTCTGGCCCGGGGCGTCTTCAACGCCTACACTCAGGGCAACCTGCGCTACTCCCAGAATGCGCCCCTGACCATGTACGAGGAAGTCAATACGAAGTGCAACCTGCCGGCTCAAATCGAGCTCTACGCGGCCGGCGGCAACGAATACCGGTTTCTATTCATCGCCAAGGGCGGCGGTTCGGCCAACAAGACGCTGCTGTTCCAGGAAACCAAGGCCGTCTTGAACCCCTCGGCCCTGCTGGCCTTCATGACCGCCAAGATGAAGACCCTCGGGACGGCGCCTTGCCCGCCCTATCATCTGGCCTTTGTCATCGGCGGGACCTCGGCCGAGTTGAACCTCAAGACCGTGAAGCTGGCATCGGCCGGCTACCTGGACGGGCTGCCGACGAAAGGCGCCGAGACCGGCCACGCCTTCCGCGACCTCGATCTCGAAGCCAAGCTGCTCAAAGCCAGCCGTGAGATCGGTCTGGGAGCGCAGTTCGGCGGCAAGTGGTTCTGCCTGGAGACGCGCGTGATCCGGCTGCCGCGACACGGCGCGTCCTGTCCCATCGGCCTCGGGGTCAGCTGCAGCGCCGACCGCAATGTCAAGGGCAAGATCACGCGGGAGGGAATTTTCCTTGAAGCGCTGGAAACGGATCCGTCCCAATACCTGCCCAACGTCAAACTGGAGGCGGCGCGGGCGGTGCCGGTCGACCTCAACCGGCCGATGGCCGAGATCCGCGGCCAATTGAGCCGCTACCCCGTGGCGACGCCGCTTCTGCTCACCGGACCCATCATCGTGGCCCGCGACATGGCGCATGCCAAGCTCAACGAGCGCCTTCAGCGCGGCGAGGGGCTGCCCGACTATTTCAAGAACCACATCATTTATTATGCCGGACCGGCCAAGACGCCCAAAGGCTATGCCGCCGGCTCCTTCGGACCCACCACGGCCGGCCGCATGGACGCGTACGTGCCGGTCTTCCAGGCCCAGGGGGCATCGCTCGTGATGCTGGCCAAGGGCAACCGCACCCAGCTGGTGACCGATTCCTGCCGGACGCACGGCGGATTCTACCTGGGCTCCATCGGCGGCACGGCCGCCCGCTTCGGCAAGGAGTGCATCACCGGCATGGAGGTGGTCGAATATCCGGAGCTCGGCATGGAAGCGATCTACCGGATTACGGTCAAGGACTTCCCGGCGTTCATCATCGTCGACGACAAGGGCAACGACTTCTTTGAAGCGATTTTAAAATAAGGAGACCTTTATGGCCAAGCAGAAAATGAAAACCATGGACGGAAACACCGCGGCCGCGCACGTGGCCTATGCCATGAGCGATGTGGCGACGATCTATCCGATTACCCCATCCTCGCCGATTGCCGAGATCGCCGACGAATGGGCGGCTTCCGGGCGCAAGAACATTTTCGGCCAGACCATGACGGTGCGCCAGCTGCAGTCCGAGGCCGGGGCGGCCGCCTCGGTGCACGGGTCGCTCGCCGCCGGTGCGCTGACCACCACCTTCACCGCCTCTCAGGGCCTGCTGCTCATGGTCCCGAACATGTACAAGATCTCGGGCGAGCTGCTGCCGGGAGTCTTCCACGTCACGGCGCGGGCCATCGCCGCGCACGCCCTGTCGATTTTCGGCGACCATCAGGATGTCATGGCCACCCGCCAGACGGGGTTCGCGATGATCGCATCGGCGTCGGTCCAGGAGGTGATGGATCTCGGCCTGGTCGCGCATCTGGCGGCGATCGAATCGAGCGTGCCCTTCGTGCACTTTTTCGACGGGTTCCGCACCTCCCACGAAATTCAGAAGATCGCCGTCATCGACTACGAGGACATGGCGCGGTTAACCAACTTCGATGCGGTCGCCAAATTCCGGGCGCGCGGAGCCAATCCGGAGCGGCCGGAGCTGAGAGGCACGGCCCAGAACCCCGATATCTACTTCCAGGGCCGGGAAGCGGCCAATCCTTACTACCTGAAAGTTCCGGGCATCGTGGATGGGGCCATGCAGAAGGTCAGCGACCTGACCGGGCGCCGCTACCGGCCGTTCGATTACGTGGGCGACCCGCAGGCCGACCGCGTGGTGATCTCCATGGGTTCTTCCTGCGAGACGATCGAGGAAACGGTCAACTATCTGGCCGGGCAAGGCGAAAAGGTCGGCCTGGTCAAGGTCCGGCTCTACCGGCCGTTCGTGAAGGACTTCTTCTTTGCGGCGGTGCCGGCCAGCGCCCGGATCATCACCGTACTCGACCGCACCAAGGAGCCGGGCGCCTTGGGCGATCCGCTTTACCTCGATGTGAGCACGGCGTACATGGAAAGGGGAGGGGGGTCACCCAAGATCCTGGGAGGCCGCTACGGTCTCGGCTCCAAGGAGTTCAGCCCGGCCATGGTGAAGGCGGTCTTCGACAACATGAAGGCGGCCTCCCCGAAAAACCACTTCACGGTCGGCATCGTGGACGACGTCACCCACACCTCGCTCGAGGTCGGGCCGAGCCTCGACGTGACGCCGAGGGGCACCGTGCAGTGCAAGTTCTGGGGCCTGGGCGCCGACGGTACGGTCGGCGCCAACAAGAGCGCCATCAAGATCATCGGCGACAGCACCGACATGTTCGCGCAGGCCTACTTCGCCTATGATTCGAAGAAGTCCGGCGGCATCACCATTTCCCACCTGCGCTTCGGCCATAAGCCCATCCAGTCCACCTACCTGATCGATACGGCCGACTATGTCGCCTGCCACAAGGACAACTACGTCGAGATCTACGACGTGCTCGAGGGGATCAAGGAGGGCGGCACGTTCGTGCTCAACTCGCCCTGGACCCTGGCCGAGATGGAGGAAAGGCTGCCGGCGGACATGCGGCGCACCATCGCGGCCAAGAAGCTCAAATTCTACAACATCGACGCCGTCAAGATCGCCCAGGAGGTCGGCCTGGGCGGGCGCATCAACATGATCATGCAGACCGCCTTTTTCCAGCTGGCCAAGGTGCTGCCGGTCGATCAGGCGATCGCCGCGCTCAAGGGCGAGATCCAGAAGATGTTCGGCAAGAAGAGCGAAAAGATCGTCGCCATGAACCACGCGGCGGTGGATGCCACGGTCGCCAACCTGGTGGAGATCCAGTACCCGGCGGCCTGGGCGCAGGCCGGCGGCAAGGACCGTGCGGCGGCAGCGGAGCCGGATTGGGTTCGAAACGTCATGCGGCCGATCCTGGCCCAGCAGGGGGACAAGCTGCCGGTCAGCAAATTCACGCCGGACGGGATCTTCCCGGTGGCCACCACCCAATACGAGAAGCGCGGGGTGGCGATCAGCGTGCCGGAGTGGATCATGGACAACTGCATTCAGTGCAACCAGTGCGCCATGGTCTGTCCGCACGCGAGCATCCGGCCGTTTCTGGTGACCGAGGAGGAGCTCCGGAAGGCCCCGGCCGGGTTCGAGGCCAAGAAGGCCGTCGGCAAGGAGCTCAAGGACTACTCCTTCCGGATCCAGGTGGACACCCTGGACTGCATGGGCTGCGGCAACTGTGCGGACATCTGCCCGGCCAAGAAGAAGGCGCTGGTCATGAAGCCGCTGGAAACCCAGACCGAAAAACAGATCCCGCTCTGGGACTTCGCCATGGAGCTGCCCGTTCGGGACAGCCTGGTCGGCCGCTTTACGGTGAAGGGCAGCCAGTTCTGCCAGCCTCTGCTCGAGTTTTCCGGCGCCTGCGCCGGCTGCGGGGAGACCCCGTATGCCAAGCTCGTCACCCAGCTCTACGGCGACCGCATGATCATCGGCAACGCCACCGGCTGCAGCTCGATCTGGGGCGGCTCGGCGCCGTCGGTGCCCTACTGCACCAACAAAGACGGCCACGGGCCGACCTGGGGCAACTCCTTGTTCGAGGACTCGGCCGAATTTACTTACGGCATGTTCCTGGGCGTGCTTCAGCAGCGGCGCCAGTTGGCCGAACTAGCCTGGAAGGGGGTCGAGCAGGGGGATGTCCCCGCCGAAATCAAGACGCTGCTGCAGGGCTGGCTCGACCACATGCAGGATCCCCAGGAGTCCAGGAAGTTCGGGGATCAGCTGAAGGCCGTCCTGCCGAAGCATGCCGGCCACCCGCTGCTGGCTGAGATCCAGCGCCTGGAAAAGCTTTTCACCAAGAAATCCTTCTGGGTTTTCCTGGGAGACGGAGCGGCCTACGACATCGGCTTCGGAGGGATCGACCATGTCATGGCCATGGGCGAAGACATCAACGTGATGGTTTTCGACACCGAGGTCTACTCCAACACCGGCGGGCAGTCCTCCAAGGCGACCCCCACCGGCTCGGTCGCCAAGTTCGCCGCCTCCGGCAAGAAAACGCCCAAGAAGGACATGGGCCAGATGATGATGTCCTACGGCTATGTCTATGTCGCCAGCGTCGCCATGGGCGCCAACAAGAACCAGCTCATGAAGGCGCTCACGGAAGCCGAGGCCTATCCCGGGCCGTCTCTGATCCTGGCTTATTCCCCCTGCATCAATCAGGGCATTTTGGTCGGCATGGGCAAGACCCAGGTTGAAGAAGACCTGGCGGTGAAGTCCGGCTACTGGCCGCTTTACCGGTACAATCCGCAGCTGGTCAAGGAGGGCAAGAACCCCTTCATCCTGGATTCCAAGAAGCCGGACGGGAACCTGCGGCAGTTCCTGGAAGGCGAAATCCGCTATGCCTCGCTGAAGAAGACCTTCCCGCAGGAGGCCGAGCGCCTGCACGCGATGCTCAACGAGTGGGTGAATACCCGCTACGAGCAACTGGCGCGGCTGGCGGGAGCGGGCGCCGCTGCCGAGCCGGAGAAGACCGCCGATTAGCCGCGGTTCAGCGACGATTCATTCCGAGACTCGAGGCCATCCGACTGCCGGATGGCCTCGGTTGTTTCTAACGAGCTAATTTTACTAAGAAGTTTTTCTGCCAAAATCTTGAAGCCTCCATATGCATCCTGGACGGCCTGGGCGTGGCTGCCGATGGCCCCATCGGCGGGTGTGAGCTGAAAAATCGGTTTCCGCGCTTCTTGGCCCATTGGGATCAGGCTGCGGTAATGCTTCAATGTGGCGAGACAAGCGGGGTCCTGCGAAGGTGTGGCTGCGGTCGTCGACTCTTGAAGCACGGCTTCGTGGTAAACCGTCGGCATGCGGTTGATCCATTTATCATAGGCTTTGACGGGGCGGCTGAGTCGGAGGCTGTGTTGTTGAACGATATATCCGAGCGGGAGCATCTTGCCCTGGGGAAGTTCGAACGCCGGATTGCTCCAGTTTTCCAATCGTCTTCTCCAGAGGCTGCGCCAAGAGTAGAGAGTGGGCCCCAGATTTTTTAGACCCTGAAGCGAAAAAAGATCAGCCCCAAGCGGGATAGCGACATAATCTGAGGCGATGAGGGCCGAGCGGTTGATGGCCCCGAGGTTGGGACCGACATCTACAAGGATGATATTCGCGCCGACCTGCTTCGCGGCCATTTGCGCAACTTGCCAGAACGCGGTGAGGATGCGAAACGGGCGATACAGGTTTTTGTCGCCCAGACTAGGTGACCACGCTTCCGACAACGTGTCCTCGAATGAGGCCAAGGCCACATCCCCGGGGACGAGATAAAGGCCTTGCGTCACTTTTTCAACAAGAGGGTTGCTTAAATCGCCTACCTGAGTCAGCGGTTCAATCGCCCGATAAATCGTCGTTGGTCGGGACGTTTGATCCCACAGCTCTTCAAGGGCGTCCTCGTCAAGATAAGCCGCCGTAAGGTTTGCCTGCGCATCGAGGTCCACAGCAACGACCGTGTGGCCGAATTCGGAAAACATCCATGCAAGGTGGTACACCAGAGACGTTTTCCCGACGCCCCCCTTATTGTTGAAAAAAGTCAGTACCGGAATGCTCATGGGCGCCTCCTGACGGTGGCGAGCACGTTCATCGGTTCAATCATAAATTCAAGGTCGGGATTGCCGTTTCGTTTTAATTCCATCCGGGCGGTTTGGATGCTGATACCGAACCGCTGCACAAACCCCATGACCCGCATGGCGTCAGCTAGATTGGGGTTGCGGTAGTCGGTGATGCCCGGACGTCCGAAATTCTCCCGGGTGACAGCGCCGAATGGTCCGCCCGGGTTGCTGACTTCAATCCGGTCATCGAACCAATACACTCGGACGGGCGCGTTGGTGTTTTCATAGGTGCGGTGCATGACCGCGTTGCGAATCAACTGCTGAAGGGCCACGCGAGGATATGGCTGCGTCCGAATTTCTCGATCGGCTGATTTGATGTCCACTCTGCTGCGGTTATGTGAATCGACCTTATCGTCGATTTGCCGCAGCATTTGCCCTAAAGAGCCGTCTATAAGGTTTTCATCCAGGATCGAATCCGTGAGCTCGGTTCCGGCAATGCGCAGAAACTGGATATAATCGCCGGGTAACCAGTCTCGTGGCGACACTCCTAACACCAACATGCCCAAAACCGTCGGTGTAGAATCGTCCATGGATGCGATCATCCGGCATGAGGCCAGCTTCTCCTGGTAGGATCTTTCGTTGGTCGCTAAAATATCTGGAGCAACAGCGTTGGGGAGATACTCCTGCTCAAACAGCACGCGGCTGAGGGCCGATAGATCGCTGGAAGGCAAGGGCTGAACATCAAACGGGATGTCCCGATATCGGCGCTTTTCGTTCAGAATCCGTTCCTCTTGCAAGGATGCGATGGCTCTTCGTGGCCCAATTCGAACCCAAATCCGACCTTTATATCGCACCGGCGGGCTGTCGGAAGGTTGAACGGCAACTACGGCCATTTCACGCCCCTTCAGAGTTTGTTTTTCGACAACAATCGAAGGCGGCGGCAAAATGTTCCCATCGGTCCTAATGTCCGAAAGTGTTCGAAGGAGTTCGTCTGTAATCGGAAGGCAAGTGGGAGTTCCATCATTCTTGGCACCAACGAAAAGCACGCCTGGGCGGCGATGGCCGGGCAGGTCGTTGGCGAACGCACAAACCGCCTGCCGTCCGGTATCCGGAGCGTCGCCCTTCCAAGACTCTTTGCGCTCGGCGATGTCCGATTCGGTGTCGTCGAGAAGAGATTCAAGATCTTCATCCGAGTATCTGAGCATGGCTGCCTCGCGCTTAAAGGCCTTTAATCGAATCCAAGTCTATTTTGCGGTCTTGTACCATAGTTATTTTGATTTTTTAAGCACCTTGCGGACATCCTCTACGTGCAGGCGGACGTGTTCATAGGCCCAGCGGATGAAGCGGTCGAGTCTTCCTTTTCCGTGATAGGCGTGAAGGCCCTCGCGGTCGAGGTCCTCTTCCTGCATCTCGCGGACGATGCGGACGGTTTCCTGACGAACGGCCTTGAAGCGCTCGATCAGCTCATCCGGGGAAAGGCCGTCGAATTTGGGGGTCTGGGTGCGATTGAAGCGTTCGAAGTCGAACTCCGGCGGCGCGCCCGGGCCGCCCGAGAGCATGTTTTTGAAGAGCCATTGCATGGAGCCTTCGATGGCGACGAAGTGGGCCAGCACCTGCCGCACGGTCCACTTGGCTCCATCGGAGTAGAGTTGAGTGCGAAGCTCGTCCGGGCTCAGGGACCGGAACAGGGACACGGTTTCGTCCAGGTTGCGTTCAAGTTCGGCTGCGATTGCATCGCGGCGGTCTGTCATGGCGCCTCCTCGTCCATAGTCTCTTATAGTTCGTTTTCACCGGTTCGACGATGTTGTTCCAATCATTGCCAAACGGCGCCGGATTCGTCAACGGATGGCTCCATGCCGCGAATTGGCGGGAAGGGGTGTCAACCGCTGTCGGGTATCAGGGCAGGTGGTGCCTGAAACCTAATTCAGCCCGAACGCAGCGGGTATGGGGTGGGTTCCGTATATTTTGAAACGACCGAGCCGATTCCGCCCGGAATCGGCTCGGTCTGCTGAGATTTTCGATGAGAGGGCTACTTCAGGTTTCGTTCCGGCCGCGAGAAGGTGTGGCAATTCTGGCAGCCGTATTGCTTATCCGTGACGTGTTTGCGGTGAACGCTGGTGAAACCCGGGTTGGCCTTGGCGCCGTGGCAGTCGCTGCATACGACAGCTTCAGCGTCCTTAAGCCTGTATCCAAGCTCTCCCTTTAGATCCATCCGGCTGGTCGTGCCGTGGCAGGCCGTGCAGTCCAGCGCCTGAGCGGCCGGGCTGATCTGGTGATTCAAGAGCTGGAAGGTGTCGGTCGAAACCCAGCTGTAGGCCTCGTTTTCCGAATGCCCCATGTTGGCGAGCCCGGCCCGGATGGCGGCCTCGGGGTTGGCCGTGGCGAAATATACGGCGGTGTCCACGGCGATCAGTTTGCCGGTGCTGGTCATCAGCGGCTGCTCGGCCGTCTTGTATTTGAAGGGGAAGAGCTTGTTGTCGGGCGAGGTGTCGTTTACGTCGCCATCCGGCCGCGAGGTCGGGTAGGCGCCGGTCGTCGCGTCCAGCTGGGCCACCTCCCCTAAACGGTAATTGGTGCTGTAGCGATTATAGAAGCGGTATTTAGGGGTCAGGTTGTTCGCCTTGACGCTGGACGGATGATAGGGCGGTGCACTGGCGTCGCTGGTTCTCCAGGTGCGGTGGGTTTCGGTCGCTTCGGTCGCCGGCGTGTCGGCCGCGTTCTTGGCATAGGTCGGGATGTGGCAGGTCTGGCAGGCCACCCGCGCCACATGGCGGTTCACGTCCGCCGTGGCATGGCCGGTGGTTGAAGCTTTATTGGTGTGACAGGCCGTGCAGGCCATCTCGACATCCAGATCGGTCTCCCTCAGGTCCGATCCCTTCCCAGCGATGCGGTGGTTCTGGGCGGTGTGGCAGTCCAGGCAGTTCAGATCGGCTCCGGCAGTCGACAGGTGGACGTCGTACTGGGCGTCGGCCGTGGCCGCGCTGGCCAGGGCCAGGTCGCCCCGCTTGACCGCATCGCCGCCGCCCGCCCGGGCGTGGCAGGACAAACAGGCGGACCGGTCGGGGCGATGCACCGTCTGGACGGCCTGGTTGAGCGTGATGGTCATGTTGGCCGTGTCCGGCACGAACACGCCGGCGACCTTGACGCGCTTGTAATCTTTTTGATGGCAGATGAGGCAGTCGATGTTCCGCAGCTGCTCATCCGTGGGCGCGGCCGCGAGGACCGGCGGGGCGCCGAGACCCACGTGGCAGCTCCCGCAGGCGTTCCAGTTGCCGAGGATGTTGATGCAGTAGCTGTTGAAGGCATCCGAGATCTTGCCCTGCAGCAGAGGGCCGTTGGCTGCGTCGTAAAGCGCTTCGCCCTGCCACTGGTAGTGGGCCGAGGCGTACATCTGCCTGGCCTGTTCGCCGTGGCAGGACAGGCACACGCCGGGGCTGCCGTCCCAGGTGAGGGTGGCATGATTGACGGCCACCGGCGCTCCACCGCCAGTGCCCGAGGTCGGGTTGCTCCCGCCTGACCCCGAACTGCTTCCGCCCCCACCTCCGCAGGCATACAGCAAAAAGCTCAGTAATATGATGGCACCTGACAAATTGTTTTTTTTCTGCATGGAGATCCTCCTTGCCGACCGGGTGGGGCGGCGTGCTGCGTTCCTCTTTGAGGGTTACGCCACCCGCACCGTGTAGACCGTGTCCTGTTTCGGGTCGATGACATGCACGGCGCAGGCGATGCAAGGGTCGAAGGAATGGACCGTGCGCAGGATTTCGACCGGTCGCTGGCTATCGACGACCGGGGTCCCCACCAGGGCCGATTCCACGGGCCCGGGCTTGTCCGCCGAACATCGGGGGCCGAAGTTCCAGGTGGAGGGAACCACCAGCTGGTAGTTGCCGATGGTGCCGTTTTGAATCTGGAGCCAGTGGCCGACCGCACCGCGCGGCGCTTCGTTCAATCCGCAGCCCGATGCGCTGGCGGCCATGGACCAGGACTGAAAGACGCTGCCCCCCGGCTGCAGCTGGTTGAGCCAACTGCCCATGGCGCCTGCGATCACCCGGGTTTCGAGGGCCCGTGCCGCGATCCGGCCGATGGTGGAATACATCTGGGAGAGCTCCAGGCCGGCCTCCTGCAGAAATCCGTCGACCGCGGCCTTCATCTCCGGATGGTTCAGACCGTACGCGATCATGACTCGCGCCAAGGGACCGACTTCGACCGGCTCGCCCTGGTAGCGCGGGGCCTTCAGCCAACTGTAGCGGTCGGCGGTGTCATGCGCCGTGAACAGGGGTGCGGTCACGCCGGAGGCGGGCTGGCGGGCGGCTTCGCCTTCATACCAGCTGTGCCGCACGTGCTCGAGGATATCCGCGGGGTTGAGCGCCGCAACCGATCCCCGGTTCATGATGACCCCCTGGGGAAAATACAGACTGGCGGGCTCCGATTCGGTTTGCGGAAACTCGCCATAAGCCAAGAGGTTGCTGGTAGCGCCGAGCCCCGCCCACTCCGGATACGCCTGCGCCACCAGGACGGCGTCCGGCAGATAGACGGTGTCGATGAACGCGGCCACCTCGTCCAGAACCGCGCGGAATTCGCTGATGCGGGCGGCGTCGATGTCGTAGCTGCAGGTGACGCCTCCCACGCGCAGGCTCTGGACGTGGGGGTTCTTGCCGCCGAAGATCGCATGCATGCGCACGGCCTTGGCCTGAAGCTTGAGGGCTTCCAGGTAGTGGGCGGCCAGCAGCAGGTTTTCTTCAGGGGCCAGGAGATACGCCTCATGGGGCCAATACGCGCCGGCAAAGATTCCGAGCTGCCCGCTGGATACCAGGGCCTGCAGGCGGCTTTTGGAGGCGGCGAAATCGATGGCCGGAGCGTCCGGCGAAATGCTCGCCGCCAGCGCGGCGGTGGCCGCCGGGTCCGCCTGCAGGGCGCTCGTGATATCCACCCAGTCCAAGGCGCTGAGGTGATAGAAATGGACGATGTGGTCGTGGAGGAACTGGGCGCCCATCAACAGGTTGCGGACCACGCGGGCATTGCTCGGCACGGTGATGCCGAGGGCGTTTTCGACGCAGCGCACCGATGTCTCCCCGTGCACGTAGGTGCACACCCCGCAGAGTCTCTGGGTGAAGAGCCAGGCGTCCTCCGGGTTGCGGCCCTTGAGGATGGTCTCGATGCCCCGGAAGAGCATCCCGCTGCTCCAGGCGGAGGACACCTGTCCGTTTTTGATTTCCGTTTCCAACCGCAGGTGGCCTTCGATGCGGGTCACCGGGTCGATGGTGATCCGGCCGTCGGCCGGCGTCGGCAGCGTCGGAGAGGTGGCTGCACCGGTTCCGGACGATGCGCCGGCAGCCGCACTGCCCGATCCGCTGCCCCCGCCGCACGCCGATAAAGCGACCAGCATGGCCGCCGGCGCGATGATGTCCTTCGCTTTCAGCAAGGGCGTATCTTCTCGATTGGCACAGGGTGTATTTTTTGGTGGTGCACTCATCACTAACCTCCATTAGGATTTCTGGTAGAACGGAGTCATGGTGTCCCAAAAATTCGGCTCGCTGCAACCGATGCAGGGGTGTCCAGCCTGCATCGGGAAGCTGGTCGCATCGTTGAACTTTATCGTCGGGCAGTTGTTGTAGGTCTCTTTGCCTTTACAGCCTGCCTCGAAAAGACAACGGGTCTTGTCTTCGCGGTAGGGACACTGACCGTGAACTTCTTTGCCGTAAGCAAATTGCGGCCGCCCGTCCGCGTCCAGAGCCGGCAGCGTGCCCTGCAGGAGATAGTTGGCGATCACCCCGACGAAGTTAACCGGGTTCGGCGGGCAGCCGGGGAGATTGACGATCGGCACCGACAGCCCGGAGCCCAAAGCGCCCTCGACGCCCATGGCCCCGGTCGGGTTGGGTGCCGCCGCCGGCAGTCCGCCGTAGGAGGCGCAGTTGCCGATGGCGATGATCGCCTTGGCCTTGGGGCAAATCTCCTGGGCGATGCTCAACATGGTGCGGCCGCCGATCCATCCGTAGACACCTCCGGCCGCCGTGGGGATGGCTCCCTCCACGACACAGAAGAACCGGCCTTTGTTCTGCTCGGCCGCGGATGCAAGGATCTGCTCGACGGTATCCCCGGAGGCGGCCATGAGCGTTTCGTGGTAGTCGAGGGAGATGGTGTCGAAGATCAAATCCGCGAATCCGGGGCTGGAGCTCCGCAGCACCGCCTCGGTGCACCCGGTGCATTCGGCGAAATGCAGCCACAGCACGGATGGCTTCGGACCGGCCGCAAAGGCCTCGAAAATCTTCGGCCCGAACGTGGCGTCCAAACCCAGAGCGCCCGCCACGATGCCGCAGAATTTCAGAAACTGACGTCTTGATATGCCGTCCTGCCGTTTTCCTTCCTTTTCGTGATCAATCATGAATCCTCCTTAAGAGCAGCCATGGCGGTTTCAACCGCCGGCCCCTTTCCATTAACCATTTGTGGCCCTGGCGTTGCAGGAATCCCTATACGACCAAATGTTTTAAACCGGTGGCAAAGCAGGTGGTTCCATTAACGCGGATGGGCTTTGACCATTTGACCTGGGCCAGAGAAATCGAGCGGAATCCATCCTCAATTTTGGTTCTGGGATGCTCCGATGGAATCCTTTTGGTTCTGCAAAGCAGAATGGTTCCCTCTCTGAACTGCACCTGCAATTCCGCACACAAACCGGAATCACAATAATTCTTCATTTCCCCATAAAAAGCCTCGCAGGAGCTCCGGCTGCTGAGGTAGCTGCAGACAATCGAGCTTTCGATTTCATACCGGTCACTGGCTCTGTTTTCCATAAAGCACCTCCATCTGTCAGACGCTGAAGGCATAAATTATGGTGAAAACACCAACCGCCGCTATCGACGGCGATGGCGATATCAGAACCACCGGTGCACCCGGCCAGAAGGGCTGCGCCCGGCTGCCGCCCTTCCAAGAAAGGAAAGGACAGCAAAATCGAATTACGTCAACTGGCTCAGGTTACCGAGAATTCAGGCAAGAAACAGAAAGAAAAGAACGTTTCCGCGGCATGGAAATCAGGCATGCGCTTCACCTCCGGAATTGAATTGGTGGAGGAAGACCTCCGTTCAATTCCGAAGGTTTTCCTCATCGACGCCGACGAGGTTAGCTGATGGGCTAGGGCCGA
>CAYRUF010000060.1:0-25771 GCA_964427375.1 uncultured Desulfatibacillum sp.
GTGTTTGGTGTTTGGTGTTTGGTGTTTAGGACAGCCAAGTACACGAGGCTTTGGTTCTTTCACTCGGCCGGCTTCAGATGCTCCGGCACCTCGATCATGCTGATCAGCAGCGGCTTGAGGAAGCTCCAGCGAATGCCGATCTCGTAGACCTCTTCCATGTCGCGGATGGCGTCCCAGCAGTTGTGGCAGGGCGCCACCACCAGTTTCGCGCCCGTGGCCAGGATCTGATCGCGCTTGACTTTCAGTCCGACGTTGCGCTGCTCGCGGTAGCGGCCGATGCCGTTCAACCCGCCCCCGCCGCCGCAGCAGAAATTGTGCTCCCGCGACGGGGTCATCTCCCGGAAATCCTCGGCGATCTGGCTCATGATGTAGCGAGCGGCGTCCCACAGTCCGCCGTTGCGGATGTAGTTGCAGGAGTCCTGATAGGTGACCGGCTCCTTAATCTTCTTGGCGGGGTCGATCTTGAGCTTGCCGGTGCGCAGGGCCTCGGCGACCCACTCGACGTAGTGCAGGCTTTCGATCGGCGTCTTGCCGGTCTTAAGCCCCGCCCAGTAAGGCCCCTCGATGACCGTCGCCCGATAGGCATGCCCGCACTCGGTGACGACCATGCGCTTGGGCTTCAGCCGCTCCATGGCGGCATAGACGCTTTCCACCTGGAGCTTGCAGGCCTCCCAGTCGCCGGCGAACATGGCGAGGCTCGTCTCCTCCCAGCCCTCGCTCGGAACGGTCCAATTCTCGCCCGCCACATGGAAAAGGATGGCGGCCTGGGCGATATCCTCCGGGTAGTGCTTGGGCTCGCGCGCATTGACCGTGTAGAGGATGTCGGCGTTCTCCTTGTCGACCGGAATTTCCAGCCCGGGCCAGTCGTCGGCGTTTTCCTCGGCCATCCAGCTGCAGGTATCCACCCAGTCTTCGGTCGTGACATCCATCTGGGCCCGATACACCCGATGCATCCCGGTGCCGATTTTCATCTCCCAAGGGGTGAAGCCCTGGGAGAAAAGCAGACCGCGCAGATAGCTGAACATGACGCCGGTGTCGATCCCCAGCGGGCAATAGACGCCGCAGCGGGTGCAGCAGGTGCATTTGGAGAAGGCCGTGTCCATGGCCATCTGCATGAAGGCGTTGTCCACCTGGCCCTTGCGGCGGATGATCTGGCCCAGCGTGCTCTGGATTTTATAGGAGGGGACCTGCCGGGGGTCCTTGTGGTTCGCGAGGTAATAAAAGCAGCTGTCGGCGCACAGCCCGCAATGCGTGCAGATTTCGAGCCAGGTGCGAATCCGGGACTTGCAGGTCTTCTGGACGAGGTCCCAGAGCGCCTTGGCATCCACATCGAGGTGGTTCATCTCCTGGTAGTACTGCTTGCCGCTCTTATCGGCCAAGAGCGCCTGCAAATGCTCCAGCGTCGTCACTTTGTTCTTGTTGCAAAGAATTCCTTCAGGCATGGTTTCTTCCTCTGGATGGCTCCGTTCAGGTCCTCGGGCGCCGGGTGTTCCGGTGCCAGCGAAGTTACCAGTTGATTCCGCTGCTCTTCATCCCGCCGCGCTTGATCCCGTAGTCCATGCCCAACTGGGCCCGGCTCGCGAAAAACAGCACGAAGTGCGACAGCTTGGTGAGCGGGATGGCGATCAGAAACAGCTCGCCGCAGAGCACGTGGACGATCAGCCAGGGTTCGCTGTGGACGAAAGCGTAGCGGGCGATCAGCCCCGTCACGAAAGGGGCTGCGGCGATCGCCAGCATCAGATAGTCGTTGGCGTTGGTGATGATCCGGACCTCGGGCAGGGCGATCCGCCGCATGGCCAGCAGAACGGCGGAGACGATGACGGCAATCGTCATGGTGTCCGACAAGGCGCCCGGCATGGACCACAGGCTGAAACCCCAGCGCTCCTGCAGGAAGATATTGTGCCCGAGCAGGAAGATGGGGGTGAAAATCAAACCGACGTGCATCACGAAAACAAGAATGGTGAACCACGGGTTGTCCCGCCAACTGTGGGTCCCGAAAGGGGCCAGCCAGAAAAGAACGGAGCGCACCGCGCCCTTGACGCCGAAGGAGGTGTTGACCGAGTAAGTCACGCGGTCGAGCTTCCAGTCCAGGCCCCGCACGTAGAGCACGAGGCGCACGATGTTGCCGATGAAGAAAACCAAGAATGCCAGCCACGCCAGCGGACCGGTCACGAATTCGTACATGGGCAGCTCCTGTGAGCGATCGAAGCCCAACGCTCGATGCTCGTTGCAAAAGATTCAAAACGCGATTCGATGAACGCCGCACCCAACCGCGCCAACCGCAATGCCTTCGGTCAGTGGTGATGCTCCTTGGGCCGGTCGGCGCCCAGGTGATCCCGGTCATCGTCCCGCTCGCTCAAAAAACGCCAGAAAAAGATGAACCCGCACAGCCCCGCGACGATCAGAACGTAGGTAATGCCCTCGGTACGCAGCATGAAATCATGCAAGGTATGGATGCCGTCCCCCATGGCTTTTTTTCTCCGTTGGCTGTCTCGACCCCTGTTTTCAGCGTTTTCGAGCTTAATGATGATGGGCCATCCAGGCACCGATTTAATGCGCATCATAGTCCGGATGCGCATACAGGATCGGCATGTGGGTGACGATGAACTTGTAAGCCAGTATCCCGATCGTGACCACGAACACCGATATCCCGATCTCCATCCAGTGCGGGAAGTAGCGCTCGCTCGACGGCAGGTGGTAGTTGAAAGCGATCAGGCCCACGTTGAACCGGTTGACCACGATGCCGAGCACCGTCCAGACCGCCGTCCGGCGGATGATTTTGAAATTTTTCTCACGGGCGCCGATGGCGTAGAAGTAGCACGGCAGCAGCACGAAGCCCAGCATCTCCACCAAAAACCACAGGCCGTAGCCGGTCCCCAGATAGCCCCAAGCGTTGGTCTGGGCCATGCCGATGACCTTGATGATGAAGTAGCCCGCCAGCACCCACGCGGCGGCCTTGGCGAAGCTCAGGGCCACGCCGTCCGCCTCCCGCAGGTGCTCCGCATCCATCCGGTCGTGAAAGTGCTTGTGGGCCAGGCTGCCTTCGAAGATCACCATGGACAGCCCGGCGACGATGCTGGAGACGAAGAAGTAAAGCGCGAGATAGGGCGAGTACCAGAGCGGGTGCAGTTTCGAGGGTGCAATCAGGAAGAGCGCGCCCAGCGAGGACTGGTGCAGGGTGGAGAGGACCACCCCGAAGATGGTCAGCACCAGCGTCAGCTTGACCACGATGCGGCGCGCCCGCTTGAGCCCCAGCCACTCGAGCGCCGCTGGCGTGAACTCGATGAAAAGCACCGTCAGGTAGAGCGCCACGCAGGCCGCCACCTCGAACAGCAGCGAGGTCGTGCCCGACTGCACGATGAAGGGGTACGGCAGGCGCCAGGGCCGGCCGACGTCGTAATGCAGGGCCAGCACCACCAGCGCATACCCCAAAAACCCCGTCAGGATCGCGGGCCGGACCGCGGAGTGGAAGCGTTTCAGGCCGAAGATGTAGCAGGCGGCCGATGTCACGTATCCGCCGGCCGCCAGGGCGACTCCCACCAAGAGGTCGAACCCGATCCAGATCCCCCACGGGTTGTAATCGGACAGGTTGGTGGTGGCCCCCAGCCCCTGGGTGAAGCGGATCACGGTGATGACCAGGCCGACCGCCACGATGATTCCGGCCACCACGTTAAAGGGCGTCAGCGCGGGCTTTTGGATGACGATTTTACGATCGAGCATCAAGCTTCCTCCTCAACTGGGCTTCTTGTCCGGGGCTGCCGCAGCGGCGCTTTCCTGGGCTTTCGCCTTGGCCGCCTCTTCCAGCGCCTTTTTGACCTCCCGGTCGATGGCCGCCTTCTTATCCTTTTCCGCCTTGGCCAGGGACTCTGCCAACTTGGCCTTGGCTTCGGCTTGGGCCTGGGCCACGGCCGCCGCCACCGCCGCCATCTTTTCCTCGCGGGCGATCTTGTCCCGGCGCTGGGAGATGGCGTAGATCCCGGTCAGGAGCACAGGCCACATGGAGGCCACGACGGGCACCACGCTCAGCGCTCCCTTGGTCAGCTCGGGAGCGGGGGTGGTGCCCAAATCCTCGCGCATGCCCAGCTCCCGGAAGGGCACCCCGGAGAGCGTCAACCAAGCGGTGCCGCCCATCTCCGTCTCGCCGTAGATGTGGTCGATGTAGCGGTCCGGAAACAGACCGATGCGCTCGCGGGCGATCCGGAGCAGGTTGTGCCGCTGGCCGAACGTCAAGGCCTCGGCCGGGCAGATTTCCACGCAACCCGGCAGCTGCCCCTTGACGAGCCGCGGATGGCAGAAGGTGCACTTCATGATCCGGGGCGTGAAGGCCTTATCGTATTCATAGGTCGGAATTTCGAACGGGCAAGCGATCATGCAGTAACGGCAACCCACGCAGACCGACTCGTCGTAGGTCACGGCACCGTTGCGGTTTTTGGTGAAGGCGCGGACGAAACAGGCCGAAGCGCAGGCCGGCTCCAGGCAGTGGTTGCACTGGATCTTGCGGTACAGCGGGCCCCTGGCGCCCGGGACGTTCTCATAGCGGTTGACCACGGTGTAGGTCTTGGCGTCGGTCCGGCGCCGGCGCTCCAGCACCGCCAGATCGCTGAAGGGCTTCGGGGGTGCGGGCAGCTCGTTGACCTGGTTGCAGGCCTCTTCGCACTTGCGGCAGCCGATGCAGCGGGTGGCGTCGAAAAGCACCCCCAGCGAATCCGGATGACCGGTGAAGTGCGTGTTGCCGGCGGCCTGGGCGGAACGGTCCAGCGTCGCGCCGGCCCCCGCTGCGCCTAACCAGCCGAGAAATTTCCTGCGTGAGATTGACATGGCGATGTCCTTCGGGCGTTGAATGAAGACTCCGGTTTAAAGCTTCTCCTTGTGGCAGCCGGCGCAGTTGGTGGCGACCGGCTTTTCAATTCCCATTTCCTTGTGGCACTCCATGCACTGCAGGTGGTAGGCCGCCTGCAGCCCGGGCCGGAAGAGGTTGCGGCCGTCGAAGGGCTGGCCGTGGCAGCTGGCGCAGGCCGGCGGCTTCTTGGCAACCGGGCTGTTGTGATGGCAGCCTTGGCAGACCGTTCCGGGGTCCCGGTGGAAGTTGGCGGCCAGCTTGCTGTCCTTAATGTTCTTCACCAGGGTCTGAACGATCTTGCGGTGCGGCAGCTTGACGGCTTCGTACTGTCGGCTCAGGGCCTTGATCTCCACCGTCTCCGGGATGTCCTCATCCGCGAAGGTGGCGGTCACGGGCCGGCGCGCCTCCAACAGCATGGCGGCCATGGCCTTGGGCTCGGTTTCCGGCGTCGCCGCGGCGGGTTTGGGCATGTGGCAGCTGACACAGCCGGAAAGCCCCGGCGGGTCCCTGCGCGGCATGGATGCGTGACAGCCGGCGCAGCGCTTATCCTCCTGAGAACGGCCATGGCAGCCGAGGCAGCTCGCTTGGGCGCTGACGTGGTGCATGGCGGTCTGCAGCTTGACGAACTGGCCGTCCTTGGAGCCCTGAAGCGTGTGGCATTTGCCGCAGGCGTCCATCGAGGAATGATGGCAGGCCCGGCAGGTGTCGTTGTAAGTCTCGTGCCCGATGTGGTTGAAAGCCACCACGCTCATGCGGGTGAAAGGCGCCACTTTCTGGCCGTCGCTCCGGATCGCTTGGACGACGGTGACATCCGGCTGGCCCCGCACCAGCCGGGGGACGTCTTTGACCTTCGGGATCTTTTTCTGCAGGGCGGCGTCATGGCACCCGCCGCAGGTCGCCGGCCCGGCGTCCTTGTTCTCGGCCAGCCGCTTGCGGTGGCAGTCGATGCACTGTTCGTGCGACGCCAGCCTCATGGAGCGGACATTATCGACGGTCTTCTCGAGGTGGCAGAAGCGGCAGTTGTCCTCCTTGCCCTTGACGTAGACGAGCTTCTTGGCGGCCGGGTCGTATTGGTGATGACAGACCTCGCATTTGGTCTCCTGGGCTTTCAGGTGGCGGTAATGCAGGGACTTGTCCATCCCGATTTCCGTCCAGGAGGAAGGCACGGCCCGCTCCTGATGGCAGCCCGTACAGACCACCGGACCGGCCTTCTCGCCGGCGCCGGCCGTCTCGCGATGGCAGCCGATGCACTGATCGTGGTAAATGCCCATCACCTCCTGCTTGGAGGTGTTCTTCAGGCGCTTGAATTGGGTCGAGAGGTACTTTTGATCGGTGAGATGGCAGGCGGCGCAGTCCTTGTTCTTCTTGGAAAGAGCCTGCGTGTGCTTCTCGTGCAGATAGACCACCGCCGGGCGCTCCAGCCGGCCGAACTGCTTCAGACCGTCGATTCGGATGATGTCCGCCCGGGGCTTGTTGGCGTCATCGGTGGCCGGCGCAGACGGGGCCGAACCCTGAACGCTCAGGATGGCCAACGCCAGGATGAGGGCGGCCGAGGCCAGGATCAGTCCAGTCCGGCGGAACAGTGATCTTTCCTTGATCATAGTGAACGTCCTTGTCGCATCTTGGTAGGTCGCTTGCGGGCGAAACGCTTGTTGTCGTTAAGCTGTCGATCGTTGTCCAGCAGATCTTGGATCGTGGTTTCGGTGTAGACTTGCAGAATGGCCTGATTAACCCGGTTCCACATGGATGAGAAGGCGCAGCGGTGCCCGTACGGACATTTGACCTTGGCCAGACAGGCCGCGCACATTTCCTGCTTGGGATGGGCCTGCATGAAATTGATGATGTCCACGACCCGGATCTGCCTCGGGGCGCGGGTCAGATAATAACCGCCGTAGAAGCCGCGTTTGGCATCAATCATCCCGCTGCCTTTGAGCTGGTTCAGGATGACCTCCAGAAACCGCAGCGGGATCGATTGGGCGTCGGCGATGTCTGAAATCTTGGTGGGTCCTTTTCCGCGACGCTTGGCCAATTCAAAAACAGCCCGTAACGCGTACTGGTTCTTTTTGGGCGTAATGGGGGTCATGCGCAGTCCCCCTCGGGGTTCAATCAAGTTGTTTGTCGACTGATTAAGTCAGGAAGTTTGCTGATCTTTTTAGTCAAGAAAGCGGCGGCTTGTCAAATGGTTTTTTCAGGCGCCGATCGCCTTTCGAATTGGAGAGAAAAAAGAACCTTTGCGGTGGGTTAAAAAAACCGCCGCCGGCCATGACCCGGCCGGCGGCGGGTGGGTTAGTGGATTTTAACGACGTGAGCGCCCTCCATGGGGTCTCTCAGCGGCACCGCCACCTTCAGCATTCCATCCTGGTAGGACGCCTTGGCCTTCTTGGCATTTACCGGGCAGCAGAACGCCGCCGCGGAAACGTAGTCGAAGTCGTCCCGCGGCGCAAACAGACTGTAGCTGTCGTCCCGGATTTTTAGGCTGATCGCCTGCTTCTTGACCCCCGGGACACAGATTTCCAAGTATATATGATGGTCGTCCTCGTTCACGTAGGAACACACATCGGCAGCCATTTTCAGCTTATCTTCGGCCATCGAATTCACCTCCCAGATAGGTTGCACTTGATTGATCGGCCATCCATCGCGCACGATCCTTAGAGGTGAAGCTAAGGCCTTGAAACGACAAATCAAGGTGGGCAGCCGCCATTGACAAGGGGTTCGGCCTCGACTAATCCCTTCCATGGGATTCGATTTCACCCCCCCCA
The DNA here is from genome assembly GCA_964427375.1 of uncultured Desulfatibacillum sp. Classification (GTDB taxonomy): domain Bacteria; phylum Desulfobacterota; class Desulfobacteria; order Desulfobacterales; family SpSt-501; genus SpSt-501. The sequence continues at coordinate 7,600 of CAYRUF010000060.1, forward strand.
CCCCCTGGGGCCATCGGGGGCCGCGGAATCAAATCGACGTCACCGCAATCCGCCGGAGGAGGACGCATGATCGTCGCAGGACTGACGGGCGGTATCGCCACGGGGAAGTCGACGGTCGCCGCCATTTTCGAAGAGGCCGGCGCGCGCCTGATCGACGCCGACCGGATCGCGCGGGACGTCGTTCGGAAGGGCACTTCCGCCTACCGGGATATCGTGGTGCATTTCGGAATGGACGTCCTGCTCGGCGACGGAGCGATCGACCGCAAGCGGTTGGCGGCCATCGTTTTCAACGACCCGGCCGCGCAGCGGGCGATCGAGGCCATCGTCCATCCGCAGGTCAAGCGGGAAATCGACCGGCGGTTGGGCCTGATCAGACGGCAGGCGCCGGAAGCCCTGGTCATCTTGGATATCCCTCTATTGTTCGAGGCCGGCATGCAGAGGGGGCTCGATGCGATCATCGTCGTCTATGCGCCGGAGCGCCTCCAGGTCGAACGCCTCATGGCCCGCGACGGGCTCACCGAGTCCGAGGCCTTCGCCCGCATCCGCGCCCAAATGCCGATCGAATCCAAAAAAGCCCTGGCGACGCGGGTGATCGACAACTCCGGTTCCCGGGAGCAGACCCGGGAGCAGGCGCTGGCGGTTTACCGCCAGCTGGCGGCCGGCCGAACGCCGGGCACGGGGCCAGGGGCGAAGAGCATCGGGTAGCCGTCTGAAGGCGGCCAAGCTTCTGCCCTATGCTCTGCCTTCTATCGCCGTGTCTCTGCTAGTTGGGCTCGATCAGACGATCGATGATCAAGCCGTGGAAGGTATGCCCGTCCGGGGCTGCAAAAACCCACCCCAGATGAGTCAGGCATGCGGCGCAGATGCACACGCGCCAGCGGTGTCCTGGAAACCAGGTGAATTCGTCCGAACCCGGACCGATCGCTCCGCATCCCGGAGCGCTTTGGAAGCAGCCGATCTCGAAAACGATACCATGGGGGTTGGCGAAGGTATGCCGATGCCGGCCCTGCACGCGGATGCGGTCGGCCGGCCGCGCGATCGGGTGCCGGCAGGCACGGCAGAGGATAAATAGCTCCTCCTGCGGCGCCCGCTCATCGGCGCTATGGGTTTCGAGCCTCGGAGTCGGCGGGTTCTGCGATCGTGGCGCTGGCTGGCGCAGGCACCGGGCCCCGGGTGCCGTCAGGCGGATCATCCCATCCCTCCCTGGGCCGGATTTACATAAGCGCGGCGCCCCCTGTCAAGAGGCCGGCTCCGCCCGGATCCGTTGCTTGAATCTCCGGTGGGGCTTGGCCCAACGGCCCGTGATACATCGAAATCTTGACAAATTTCCGAAATGAGATAAACTAAGTGGCAGATCGTTAAATGGAGAGAACCGTTATGCCGATTTACGAATTCGAATGCCCGAAGGGAACCGTAACCGAGCGCTGGGTCGCGATGGGCACGGAAAGCATTACCTGCCCGTGCTGTGATAAAAAAGCTCCCAAAATCCTTTCGCGCTTTTCGTTTGAACTGAAGGGCGGCGGATGGTATGCCGATGGCTATTCCTCCAGCCGATCGTCCGGCAAATCCTCCGACTCGCATTGAACCAGACGACGCACTGAGAGCCGAAATCCGCCGCCTGATCTTCTGAATCAGGGGTCCCGCAGTCTTGGGTGAGTTCACACCCGTCTGATAAGGGGAAGGAGGGGCTTGGCGATGGTGGCGATCAAGAAAATTCTGTTTCCTTGCGATCTGACCCAGCATTCGACCAAAATCTTGAAGTATGCGCTGGGGCTGGCAGACACCTTCGACAGCCGGCTCTGCATCCTCCATGTCGTTCAGGATCTGCGCCATTGGGCCGGGCTATATATGCCCCACAAGCGTCTGGACCTGGAGCAGAAAGAAGTCGAGGAGCATGCCCAAAAATCGCTGATTGAGTTCTGCCTCGACATCCCCGACGCCCGAACGAAGGCCGAAAAGCGCGTGGTGTCTGGCGACCCGGCCGAAGAGATCATCAAATCGGCCGGCGGCGAGAAGGCGGATCTGATCGTTATGGGGACCCACGGCCGCACAGGGCTGGAATACCACCTGTTCGGCAGCGTCGCCGCCAAGGTCGTGCGGCATTCACCGGTTCCGGTCCTGACCATTAATCCGGACCGCCTCAAATAGGCTCCCCTCGCCCGCGCGACCAACGGCTCACCGCCGGACGGGACCGCAGCGTGTGGGAGGCCGGCCGGCGCCCTCGATCCATCCATGAGCAGAAGCCGATTGCCTCCGATCCCCCCCGAAGAAGCCGTCCGAGCGGGTTGCGCGCCATCCAGGCTGTACCTTCCGAATGCCCCCTTCTACATCGGGCCCGCCTGCCGTTACGTCGCCGCGGTCGCCGCCCAAATCGGGTTCGACGACCTTCAGACGCAACAGATCTCCGCAGGCCTGCAGCGCGCGCTCACCGCCCTCCTGCGGTACTCCTTCGAGCCGAGCGAATCAGCATCGGTGGAGCTGGTCAGCGAGCGGATCCCGGCCGGGCTGAGGCTGTCCCTCCGCGACCAGGGACTGCCCCTCGACCCGGCGGAGGGCGGCGGCGGGGACGTCGACGCCGAAAACCCGCTCTATGGACTGAACGCGTATTTCGATGAGGTCCGCTTCCAGAACCGCGGGCGGGACGGCAAAGCGGTCATTCTGAGCAAGCACCTGCCCGACCCCTCCATCACCGATGATGCGGCGGCCTGCGCGTGGGATTCGAGCGAGGTGCCGGGTTCGGGGCGCGGGAATGCAAGCCCGGAGACGCGCTGCAGCGTGCGTCGTCTGAAGCCCTCTGAAGCCCCCGAGGTGTCCAAAGCGGTTTACCGGGCTTACGGCTATTCCTATCCTCATGATTACGTTTACTATCCGGAAAAAATCGTGGAGCTCAATCGCCGCGGGGACATTTTCTCGGCCGTCGCCGTTGCCGAAAACCGTGAAATTGCCGGGCATTGCTCGCTGAGGCGCTGGGAGGAAAATCCGAGGATCGCGGAGATGGCCCAGGGCGTCGTCAAGCCGCGGTTTCGCTCCCAGGGATGTTTCGCCCGGCTGACGGAGTACCTGATCGACGCCGCCCGCGGCCAGGGGCTCACCGGAATTTTCGGAGAGGCCGTGACCACCCATCCCTATTCCCAGAAGACGGCGCTCCATTTCGGGCTTCGGGATTGCGCCCTGTTTTCAGGCTTGATACCGGCTGCTGCGGATTTCAAGGGCCTGGGTGGACGGCCGGGCGAACGGGGCAGCATGCTGGTTCAGTTCCGATATTTGAAAATGCCCGCACCGCGGCCGGTCTATGCACCGGATTCCCATCGCACGATGATCGCCGAGATCTTTGCCAACCTCGGCGGTGCCCCGGATCTGCGCTCGCCGCCGCCGGAGGCCGAACGGCCGGCCGCAGCGGAGGCCGCGGTCACCGTGAAGCTCAGTCGGTCGTTGAATCTCGCTCGGATCCGAATCGACCGCTACGGCCGCAATGTGGTGGAGCTTCTGCGCGAGCAGATCCGGGGGCTGTGCCGCCAGAAATGGGATGCGGTCCATCTGCTGCTCGACCTGTCGGATCCGGCCACCGCCGCTTTCGCGAAGCGCTTCGAAGAGCTGGGGTTTTTCTTTGCCGGTGTGCTTCCCGACGGGCTCCCTGCCGGCGATGCCCTGTTCCTGCAGTACCTGAACCGCCTGGCCGTCTCATACGAAGCCATCCGGACCGAATCGGCGTTTGCCGGCCGGTTGGCGGACTATGTGCGCCGCTGCGACCCTTCCCAATAATCCGCGTACGGCGGCCTCGGAAGTCTCTTCGCCGGATTTCCGCAGGTCTCACCGGCTGGCGCCGGTCACGTAGAAATCGTCGATGAGGCCCTTTGACTTGAGGCTGCGGCCGAACTCGCGGGCGGATTGCGGGTCCGGGAAACCGGCGATGCGCACCTGATACCAGGTTTTCCCGCTGTTCGTGGTTTCAATCCAGTAGGCCTTCAGCCCCTTTTTCTTGAGATCGTCGACCAGCTTCAGCGCGTAGTCCTGCTTCAGATAAGCGGCGACCTGCAGCGCGAACGGCTCGGGCGGCGCGGAAACGGAAGCGGAGGGCGCATCCGCGTCGGCGGTATCCGTCGATGAAGGCTCGAAAACGCCGGCCGTATTCAGGGCCAGCCAGCCGCCGCCGGCGGCGATGCCCAGGATCACGCACAACGCCAGCGCCCGGCGAAGGCGCGGATCGCGGCGGATGCCGTCGACCCAGCCCGCGCCGCCGGCGCTCCAGCGCTGGAGGCGATCGCGGAGGAACTCCCGGGCAGCGACGGCCTGCCGAACCCGGGCGTTCAGCCAGGCCGCGCCGCGCCGAGGTCGGGCGAGCAACGACGTCCGGGCGTCCGCTTCGTCTTCGTCGATTTCATCGATCTCCCCCGTCAGGCAAAACACCGCCGCCGCCTCCTCCTCGGCCGCCGGCGGGATTTCCGGTCCCACCGAAGGCTCCGGCCGTTCGGAAGCGCGCGGGAGCGCTGGAACCGTTGCGGTCCCGGCCCGGGCCGGCGGCGGAGATGCGCTTCCGCCGGATGGCAGGATCGACCGGTGCCAGTCACGGAGGCGTTCGTCGTTGCCGAACAGCCGGGGCAACTCCGTCCGAAATTCGGGCGGAATCCCCCCCGCTTCGGCGCACACCCGGCGGTAGATTTGAAGCGCCCCATAGTCGGTGCGCTCGGACGCCAGGCAAAGCCGGGCCGCGGCGCGCTGAATGATCGCATGCCGGGGGTGAGCACCGGCGAGTCGGTCGGCCAGGTCCTGGTGTTCCTCCTGCAGCCCGCCCTGCTGCTCGGCATGCCGCACCCACTGTTCGGCGACGTCTTCGTCCTGAGGATGGGCCCATAAATAGCGGGCGATGAACTCCTCGGCAGCGGGGCTGAAATGGGTCTCGGACAGATAATGGCGGGCCATGCGGCCGGCCAGCGGCAGCAGGGTCCGCCGCCGGGCACGCGCCGAAATCAGAAAACTATCGAGCAGCCCCAAGGCCGACTGAAAGGCTCTTTCGGCTTCGCCCCGCAGCCCCTCGCGTTCGGCCCGGTCCGCTCGGCGGATCAACTGCTGCACACGCCCCAACCCCAGCCGGTCGGCCGTCCAGCCGACGACCAGAAACGCTGCTACCAGCAGACCGGCAGCCAGCCAGGGCGCGGCATCCGCTCCCACCTCCGGCTGGAAGGCCGTCAGGATCCAAAAGCTTCCGAAGCCCGAGATCAGCAAGCTGACCCAGAGGCAGAGGGACGCGCGACGCAGGAAATGAATCACCATCACGCCCGCCCTCTCAATTGCCGCCGCCGGTGGGGCTCGGCTCGCGCCCGTCGGAAACGGAAACGAAAGCGCCCAGCTGCCCACCCCGCAGGGCGACCTCCATGCCGCGCGGCCCCCAGGGCATGGACGGATGTCCATTCACCGGATTGACCTGAACGAACCGGATGTCGGAAGGCACCACGAATTCCCGGCGCGGTGCGCCCTCGGTCGCCCGGCGCATGAACTCCGTCCAAATCGGGGCGGCCCCCCGGGCGCCGGTGATCCCGCGCCCCTGGCCATCCCGCATGCTCGTCCCGCGGTCAAACCCGACCCACACGCACACGCTCAGGGTGGGCGTGAACGCCGTAAACCAGGCATCGTTGAAGTCGTCGGTGGTCCCGGTCTTCCCAGCGGCGGGCAACTGGAACCCCAGCTGCCGAACGACGGTCGCCGTGCCCTCGTCGAGGACCGAGCGCATCATGTCGACCAGCTGATAGGCGACGGAGGCGTCCAGCGTCCGGCGGCCGCTCAGAATGCGCTCTTCCAGAATCCGACCGGAGGAATCCTCCACGCGGCGAATGAAAAAGGGCTCGTGCTGAATGCCGCCGGTTGCCAGGCAGGCGAAGGCCGCCGCCATCTCCAGGGGGCTGACGCCCGAGGTCCCCAGCGCCACGGAGGGAACCGCGGCGAGCGGGCTCTTGATCCCGAACCGCCGGGCCGCCTCGATGACGGCGTGGGGGCCGATGCGCTCCACCAACTGCGCCGCAATCGAGTTCACGCTGTGGGACAGCGCCCGCTTGAGGATCATGGGCCCTTCATGCTCGCCGCTGAAGTTCCGGGGGAGCCAGGGCGGCTGTCCCGGAATGGGGATGGCCACCTTGCGGTCCACGAAAACCGATGCCGGATTCAAACCGCCCTTTTCCAGGGCCGCATAATAGAGAAACGGTTTGAACCCCGAGCCGGGCTGGCGGTTGTTCTGCAGCGCACGGTTGAATTCGGTCTCGGCATGGTCCCGCCCGCCCACCAGCGCCCGCACCGCACCCGAATGCGCCTCCACGGCCACCAGCGCACCCTGGGGATGGGCGCTGGATTCCCCGCCGACGGCAGCCGGCACCCGCAGGATCTGGTCGAGTTTGGTCAGCCCGCTTTGCACCGACTCCACGGCCCAGGCCTGCAGCTGGGGGTCCAAGGTGGTGAAAACTTTCAGCCCCGCATGATGGACCACGTCGCTCCCGTAGCGCTCCTCGAGATCCTTCAGCACGACATCGGTAAAATAGTCCCCCGACGGCGGGGCGCCCCCCGGCGGCCGGAGGGTCAACCGCTCCTGATAAGCCCGTTCGGCTTCAGCGGCCGAAATGTAGCCGACGGTCGCCATGCGCTCGAGGACCACCTTCTGCCGCTCGCGGGCGCGATCGAAATGGCGGAACGGATGGTAGCGAGTGGGCGACTTGGGCAGGCCGGCCAGCAGAGCCGCCTCCGGCAGGCTGAGCTGCAGGGCGGGTTTGCCGAAAAAAACCCGGGAGGCCTGCTCGACCCCGTGGGCGCCCACGCCGAAGGCGATCTGGTTGATGTAGGCCTCCAGGATCTCGCTCTTGGCATAACGCGCCTCGATCTGCAGCGCCACCGCCAGCTCGCGGAACTTGCGCTGGTAGGTGCGCTGAAACGAAAAGAAAAGATTCTTCGCCAGCTGCTGGGTGATGGTCGACGCCCCCTCCACCCGCCCGCTTCGGAACAGATTGACCCAGAGGGCCTTGACGATCCGCAGGTGGTCGATGCCGCGATGGCTCCAGAAGCGATGGTCTTCGGTGGCGATGACGGCCTGGATGAAAAACGGCGAGACGCGGTTCAACGGCACGGTTTCCCGTCCCCCGATCAGCATGAGGCGTTCGCCGGTGGCGGCGTAGATTTCGGTCGGAGGTGTTTCGATGATGCGGCTCAGGGGGTCCGGCACCCGCGGCAAATCCCGGACGCTGACAAAAAAGGCGATCATCAGCCCGGCCGTCGCGAGGCCGGCCACCAGCAAACCCGCGTAGAATGCGGCTCTCAGCCAGTTCAACCAAACCGTCATGGCGCGGAATACGCCTCCTGCGATCCCGGGCCGCCGCGCGATTTCGGGAGTTTGCCCTCCAGCAGCGATCGCAGCCGCCAGACCGCCCAGTCCTGTCCCTGAAGCAGGATCACGCGGCGCTGGGCCCCCGATTGGATTTCCACGCCGACATCCACGAATCCGGCCAGCGCTTCATCGGAAATCCCCACGCGGGTGATGTGCCCGGAAACGTCCAGCAGCCGTTCCGGCTGGGATATCAACCCGCGGCGATCCTCGTCCGGCATGGCGGCCAGCGCCGCAAAAAAACGGTCGGCGGGATAAATCCGCTGCTGGAAGCTGGCCAAATCCTCCAGAGACCGGCTGGCCATGTCGCTTCGGCGGGTCATCAGGGTGATGCTGGCGGCGGCGATTCCGAACTGGCGCAGCACCTGGTTGTTCGGCTCCAGCAGATACACCATCAGGCCGTCGGCCGTTTTTTCGAGATACGTCCGGGTCCATCGTTTTTCACTGGTGAATCGCAGCAGATCAAAGGGCGAAATCATGTCGGCGGCGATTCCGGAGGGAATCTTCTGGTAGAGTTCTCGAAAGTGCTCGGCGGAGAGCATGGCGCCCTGGCCGGGCGCCAGCGCGGAGACGATCTCGTTCAAGGTCCCGGCGTTGCGGGCCATGCGCTGATGCGCTTCGCGGTCGGAAGCTAGTTTATCGACCGCCATCCGCGCGGTCTGAGTCTTGCGCCCCTTTTCCCAGATGGCGCCGGACTCGGGCCGATCGTCGTTGACGGCGATCAGGTAGGCCCCGACGATGCGCTCGACCCAGTTCAGCTTCATCTCGGAGGCGATCAAAACCAGCAGCACCGGTGCCAGTATCCAAACCGGCGCGGTGAAAATTCTGGCACTCCACTGCCGCAGGCTGCGAGGGTCCGTGAGCTCTTGCATGGGGGCCATGCTACCAGCAAACGAGCCGCTCTGGCAAGACGCCGGCCCCGGCATCGGCAGCGAACGGCAAATGGGCATCCTTGCGCCGGATCATTCCCGGCGCATCGAGCCTGGCGGGGAGCAGTTGCGAGATGAAAACCGGGGAGACTCTATCATCCGGAATGCGGGGTGGGGTATGGCCGTCGATGGAAGGGCCGGGGCGTCATCCGTTCCATTCCGGTTAATCGGCTTCGCCCAGTTCGCCCTGCAATTCTTCCCGCACATCTTCGCTCAGTGATTGGATGACCGGGAAGAGCCCGGAGAGGATGGATTTGGCTTTGTCCACGCAGGAAACGGCTTGATTCAATTTATGTCCCTCGGTGCGGGTCAGCTGGACCCTGCCCCGGATGTCGTCGATATCCTCTCGAAGGACCTCGCACTCGTTGATGACGTTCATGAACTCTTCGGCCTGCATGCGGCGTCTCCAGCTTTCGGTTTATGATGATATCGGCCCGGCCGAGCCGAAACTTTAGGCCGCTGGGACCGCATCGCACGATGCGGGACCGCGAATTGCTTTTCCACTCTTTTTATGGTTTACAGCCAGAGGCATGGGCCGGAACGCTCGCGAGCACCGGGCCGGATCCAGCTGCCTCCCATTGAGCCCGAATGACGCCGAGCCTCACCCAGAAAGACTTTAAAGACCTGGCATCCCATCTGTCGGCGGTTGCAGAGGGCGACGTGCGAATCGACGCGCCGCTGGCCCCCCGCACCTCCTATCGCATCGGCGGGTCGACCGCCGTCTGGGCGGCGCCCGGTTCCGAGGATGGGGTCCGGCGGGTCCTGGAGGTCGTCCGAACGGCTTCTGCTCCGCTCTTCGTACTGGGCCGCGGCTCCAACCTGCTGGTTTCCGACCGGGGCTGGCCCGGGGTCACGCTTTACATCGGGGAGAACCTGAGCCGCCTGCAGTTCTTCGGCGAGCAGGTCCAAGTGGGAGCCGGCGCTCTCCTGATGGACGTGATTCGAGCGGCGGTTGACCGCGGGCTGGGAGGAATGGAGCAGATGGCCGGCATCCCGGGCGGCGTCGGCGGGGCCCTGCGCATGAATGCAGGGGCCTTCGGCCGCGAGATCGAGTCGGTCACGGCGGCGGTGGCGGGGTTCAGGGCCGACGGATCGGCCTGTGAAATCGCGCGGCCGGACATCGCTTTCGGCTACCGGCGCGCGCCGCAGTTGGACGAAATGATTATCACCTCGGCGCGCTTCCGTTTTCAGACCGACTCCGCGGCGTTGCTCCGGGCCCGGGTCGATGAAATTCTGGCGCTGCGCCGACGCAAACAACCCCTGGAGCACCCTTCCTGCGGCAGCGTTTTCAAACGCCCTCCCGGCTACTACGCCGGAGCGCTGATCGAATCGTCCGGTTTGAAGGGGGAGCGGATCGGAGGGGCGGAGGTGAGCCGCAAGCATGCCGGCTTCATCCTCAATGTCGGCGGCGCGACCGCAGCGGACGTCTACCGCCTGATCCGCCGCATCGAAGCGCGGGTGTTCGAGCGGTTCGGCATCCGGCTGGAGCGTGAAGTCCACCTGGTGGGCGATTTCAGCGAGGCCGGCTCGGATGACCGATCCTAGCCGCTCTCGTCGGCTGGAACGACCGCGCCCGACCGGCGGAGGGTCGCGGTCCTATTGAATGGGCCTGCGGAAAATGGGCGGCCGGCCGGACCGCTGCAATCATGACGGATACCGAATCACCCAACGATGCGACGCCAGGTTCCGCTCCACCGGGTCTCTGGCGCCTGACGCGATTTTTCATACCGCTGGCGATTCAGGCGGCCTCCCAATCGTTGTGCTACCCGCTGGTGGCCATGGTGGCGACCCGCGGCCCCGGAGGGCCGCTGGACCTGGCGGGGCTGGCCCAGTCCAACACCGTTCTGTTCTTTCTCGGCATGTTCGCCATCAGCCTGGTCCCGACCGGGATGGTGTTCGCGCGCACGCGCGAGGGCTATCGTCAGTTCTACCGCGTCACCCTGGCCGCCGGCTTCTGCGCTTCGGCCGCGCAGGGGCTTCTTTGCCTTCCGGCTCTCTCCCACCTGCTGTTCGGCCGCCTGATCGGCCTGCCGCCATCGATCGAAGCGCCGGCCCAGGTCACGCTTCTGGCCAGCATCCCCCTGCAGCTGCTGTTCTTCTCGCGCATTCCGTATTTCGTCGTCATGTACCTGGGCCAGGCCGCCGGCATCGCCAGCCTGGCCACCATCGGCCGCGTGGCGCTGACGGCCGTTCTTTCTCCGCTGTTCTGCTGGACGGGGCTGGTCGGGCCGCTATGGGCCGTGGTGGCCCTGACCCTGCCGGTCGGAATCGAGGCGGTCGTGTCCTGGGCCTTTGCACGACCGTTTTTGAAGAACCAGCCCCGCGACCCTCAGAACGCGCCCCGGCTGAGCGATCTGTTTCGATTTACGGTGCCTCTGACCATCGGCGGGTATTTCCTGTCGCTGTCGACCATTCTCCTGGCGGGCATCGTCGCGCGCGCCCCCGAACCCGAGCGCATGCTTCCGGTTTACTATCTGGCCCTGGGTCTGGCGAGCCCCGTGGCGTTCGCCGGCACCCGGATGCAGACCATCGTGCTCGCCTTCCCTCCGGCCGATCGCCATCGCCGCGAAACGCAGCGCTTCGCCGTCATCGCCGGGTTCCTGCTGGGGCTCATTCCGCTCGTGTTCATCCTGCCGGGTCCGGCGGAGTTCTACTACATCCGGCTGCAGAATTTGAACCCGGCCGATCTCGAATGGGTTCGACAAACCGCGGCGGTTCTCGTGATGCTGCCGCTGGCCGTGGCCTTGCGGGCTCAAAGCGAAGGCCTGGCGACCTGGGGCAAGCAACCGCTGATCGTGCTCTCCGGGCATGCCGTATTTCTGCTGGCCGCCACGGCGACCGGCATCATCGCTCTGACCGCCGGTGTGCCCGGATGCCTCATCGGAGCCGCCAGCCTGCCGATCGGCAGCCTGGCGTCATCGGCGACCATGCGTCTGACATTGAAACGAACCGTCAGTCCTCCTCCCATTTGATGCACTCGACCGGGCAGGAACTCATCGCCTCTTCGATGCAATCCTCCGGCCCTCCCTCTTCCTTGACGACTTCGGCTTTCTCCGAAGCATCGTTGAACGCGAAAACATCCGGGCACAACTCCACGCAGGTCTGGCAGCCCACGCACTCTTCCGAATCGATAACGACACGCTTAGCCATATCCAACCCTCCTGTCTCCCGATAGGTGCGGACGGGCCGCTCCCACCAGGTCCTTGTCGCCCCAACCGTCCCGGGCCCTGACCGACGGCGAAAAAGTCAACCGAGCGCTTCCGCCCCGGTTGTTTAACCACCGGGGATCTGTTAGGGTGTCGAACGTCCACGCGGCGGAGGAAGACACCTTCCTACTCAAACTAAGGAAACGGACATGCCCGAGAGACCCACGACCGACGAACCCAACCACGGAATCGATTTCAGCATCGATCGCACCAATTTGTACCTCGAGGAAACCTTCACGGACCTGAAATCCGGAACCGTGAAACGGTTCACTCCGGTTCTTCCGGACGGATCTGTAGACAAGGGCCGCAAAACCCTTTTCCTCGGGCAAACCAGCATCTACACGACCCATGGGCCGCTGCCGATCCAGAATGCCATACCGGCCAAGGAACTCGCACAGGCGTTCAAACGCTTTCCGGATGCCATGCATGAGGCGATGGATCAGCTGGTTGAGGAGGCCGAAAAGATGAGCCAGGAAAAAGCATCGCCCATCATCCAGACGCCTGAATCTCGAATCATCGTGCCCTAACGCCGATGCGACCGGCCGGATCCGCATCTGCCGACTAGGCGTTGGCGGCCGGGGCGGCCGGGTCGAGAGGGCTTCCCGGCGGAAAGGCCCGCGCGCCAAGTTCTCGGTCGAGCATTAGCAGTCCGGACTTGTCACTGCCCACCATCGCCAGCTGCTCTGCGATCTTGCCGGCGTTGGCCTCCTCCTCGACCTGCTCGTCGGCGAACCAGGCCAGGAGCGGCTCGGTGGCGTATTCCTTCTCCTGGCGCACGATGCTGGTCAGATCATTGATGGTGCCCGAGATGAACTGCTCATGCTTATGAGCATCCTGGAAGGCTTCGAGCGGCGATTTCCAGGTCGTCTTGAGCTGCTTGAGGTCCTTGAGAACGACTTTCCCGCCGCGGTCGATCAGGTGGTTGAAAAATTTCATGGCATGGGTCAACTCCTCATGGGCCTGAACCCGCATCCAGTGTCCCATGCCGTCCAGCGACTTGGAATGGAAATACGCCGACATCGACAGGTAGATGTAGTAGGATTCCAGTTCGTTTTTGATCTGAGCGTTGATGGCATCGTTCAATTTCTTCCCGATCATCGTTTCGTCTCCTTTGGCGAATTCTCAGGGTCTTGAATGGGCCGCATCGGCTTCTTTCAGCTTGGATTTCAGATGTCGAAAGTGAGCATCGCAACCCGGCTTGTCAAATCGGGTGCTGCCCTTGACTTGAACGGAGCAGGTCGATTATTACTCCACCAGCGCATCTTCAGCCGTCGGCCGGCGCAGGGATGCGCGACCGGGCCGACATGAGATGCACCTTTTTTTTGCCGAAGCCATCAGATGCGGAGCCCGTTGCCGGGCGGGCGCCGCCGTCAACGGGCCGCCGAGTGATGGACCATGACCGAGCAGCTGAGCCTGTTTCAAACCCCTAGCGACCGGACCGCCGAAGGCCTTGCCGCTGCCGAGCCGATGCCCGCCGAAGCGGATGCCGGCGCCATCGACGAACTTTTTCGCATCACCCATCGTTGGCGCAACCGTTGCCAGCTCCTCGAACTGCTCGAATTCCTTGCGCGGCTGACGCCCTACTCGCCGCTCAACGCATTCCTGATCCATCTCCAAGATCCCGACGCCACGCGCGTGGCCACGGCCCGGGTGTGGGCCCGAAAATACCAGCGCCGGCTGCTGCCGGGCGCGCGCCCCATCGTGATCCTGGCCCCCATGTCGCCGGTGCTGTTCGTGTTCGACGTGCGCGAAACGGAAGGCCCGCCGCTGGCCCCGAACGCCCTTCCAGCATCCGGTCCCAGCGGGCGGCCGGCCCGCCTTCTGGAGGCCACGCTGCACAACTGCGGCATCCAGCGCATCGCGGTGCGCGACGCCGAAGGACTCGACCCGTCTGCCGAGCGTGCCATCCAGCTGACGCCGGCATTGCGGAAAAAGCATGCGGATCTGGCGCTGGAGCCCAACGCGCGGTACCTGGTCCTGTTGGACGCCGGGCTGAACCCGGATTCGAAATTAGCCCGCCTGAGCCTGGAGCTCGCTCGAATTTTCTGCGGGCACCTGGGCATGGACAGCGACGCGTGGTGGCCGGACCGCAAGGACCTCGATTTCGAACAAATCGAAATCGAAGCCGCCGCCGTCGCGCATCTGGTCTGCCGCCGCAATAGGCTGCCGCTGGCCCCTGCAAACATCCTGGCGGCCTGCACCGAAAACGATCAAGCGCTGCCGCCGTTCAGCCTGAATGCCGTTTTTCAGGCCGCCCACCACCTGGAAGCCATGAGCCGACGCCCCTGGAAGAAGCTTCGCAAACACGGCCGCTCCGGATGACGATCGAGGCCGCATGTCGACCAAACCTGCCGAAATCGTGATCCGCCGCGAAGACGCCGTTTTCCGGCTCGACCGCCGCGGACGCTGGTGCAACGAGTTCGGCGTCTTTCGCAACCATCGGATCAGCGAGTATTTCCATTCGGCGATCCGCCGCGACGCCGACGGCTATTTCGTCTGCCAGGAGCGCGGCAACCTGACCGAGAAAGTCTATTTCCCGTATGAGGATACGGCGCTGTTCGTAAGGGACCTCACCCTCGGACCGACGATCATCCTGCGCCTCAACACCGGCCGCGACATCGAGCTGGACCCCGCGCAGCTCTTCATCGCCGGCGACAGCCTCTATCTGACGGCCGGAGACGAACGCATCAAGTTCACCGAACGGGCGCTCCTGAAGCTGTCCGACGTGATGGAGTTTACGAGCGAGGGCTATTTCATCCGGATCGGCGGCCGGAGCCACCGGATTCGCGAGGCCGGGAGCGGGGACGCATGGCCCGAGTGAGCGTCCGCGTCCGGGTGGAACGAGGCGAGTCCCGCACGGCGTGTGCGATCTTGGCGCAGGCGGCCGGGCTTCCGAAGCTTCGGGTCAAGGATGCGATGCAGAAGGGAGCGGTGTGGTGCCGGCGCGCCGGAGCCGGCGAACACCGGCTGCGCCGGGCTCAAACCATCCCGCCGGCCGGCAGCATCCTGGCGCTCCATTACGACGCCGATCTGCTGGCGCGCGCGGCGCCGCCGGCTGAATGCCTGCATGACCGTTCCCGCTTCAGCATCTGGTTCAAACCGCCCGGCCTGATGACCCAGGGCACCCGCTTCGGCGACCACTGCTCGCTGCTGCGCCAGGCCGAAGTCTTCCTGCGGCCCCGGCGGGGAGCCTTTCTGGTCCACCGGCTGGACCGTGAAGCCGCCGGCCTGGCGATCATCGCCCACGACCGCGCGGCGGCCGGCGCCCTTTCGCGGCTCTTCGCCGAGCGCCGGGTCGTCAAGCGCTACCGCGTCGAAGTCCGCGGGCGGATCGATCCGGGCGCGGGGAGGATCGACCGGCCTCTGGACGGCAAGCCGGCCGTGACCGAATACACGCGCGTGAGCTATGATTCGGAAACGGACGTCTCGGTGGTCGACGTGGTGATGCTGACGGGCCGCAAACACCAGATCCGACGCCACTTCGCGCTGGCCGGATTCCCGGTGATGGGGGATCCGGCATACGGCCGGAACAACCGGACTGGCGCGGACTTGAAACTGACGGCCTGCGGCCTGGAGTTCAACTGCCCGTTCACGGGTCAAGCCCTGAAGTTTGAACTGCCGGCCGGTTGATTTTTTCTGAAAACTATTTTGAGCGATTCGCACATGAATGGTTATGGGAAGGTCCGCAGGGGTGTGCGCCCCGCCGGCCCGCCGCAATTTCGACGGCGGCGGTCTCAACGGCAGCCATCCCGCTCAGATTGACCCAGATAGCCCCGGACGGCAGCGTCCACGAACCGCTCGGCCGTCGCTGCCTATGAGAAGCCATGTTAGAAACCCTGGGGGCGTTGACGGAGCCTGGGCGTCTTTTGCGGCGGTCCGGCGGGGCGCACACCCCTGCGGACTCCGCCGTCAGGCAATAACATCGCTCAATTTATGTGAAACTCGTCCCATCCAAAGCAACCGTATGGACGGGGCTGACCCCGAAAGGAAAGGCGATGACGTTCAAGAGGGGAATCGCGGCTTCGGGGGGTGCGCTGCGCGGCGACATCCCGAATTTCACCGACGTGGCGCCGGTCCGCCCGGTCAGCGAAATCCGGGCAACGGATTAGCGTCGTGGCTTTCAAAATCGGAAACAACCCAAACGCACCGACGACCGATTCATCGTTCACAGGCGTCTTATTGCTGGCTTCGCTCAGCCTGTTTTGGGGTCTGGGTTGGCCGGCCATGAAGATCGTCCTGAGCGAGGTCCGCCCCTGGACCTTCCGGACGGTCTGTCTGCTGGCGGGAGGGGGCGGCCTGCTGGCGCTGGCCCGCATGGGAGGAACCCGCCTGAACGTGCCGCTCGTGGATCTCAAGCCGCTCCTGGTGACGGCGGTCGTCAACATCACGGGCTGGCACATCCTCTCCGCCCACGGGATTGCGGCAATGCAGGCCGGGCGGGCGGCGATCATCGCCTACACCATGCCCATGTGGGCCATCCTCCTCAGCCGCCTGATCCTGAAGGAGCGGGTGACGTCCATGCGACTGTGGGCGCTGGCGTTCGGATTCGCCGGCCTCTTTCTGCTGCTGTGGCCGGACCTCCGGGCCGTGGAAGCGGCCCCGGCCGGGGTGCTGTTCATGCTGGGAGCGGCGTTCTGCTGGGCAGCCGGAACGGTGTTGGTCAAGTACTTCCAATGGCACATGCCGGCAACCCTGGTGATGGGCTGGCAGCTGTTGATCGGAGGGATTCCGGTTGTCTTCGGCGCGTTTCTCCTGGAACCGGCGGCCGACGTCGCGGCCGTCTCGCTGAAGGCGCTCCTGACCCTGATCTTCGTGGTGTTCCTGCCGATCATTTTCTGCCACTGGGCTTTTTTCAGGGTGGTCCAGATCTTCCCCGCCAACGTTGCCGCCCTGAGCACCCTCAGCATTCCCGCGATCGGCGTTTTAAGCAGCGCACTGCTGCTGGGCGAACCCCTTCGGTTCTACGAACTGGCGGCATTGGGGCTGGTGGTGGTCTCGCTCGGATTGACCGGCTTGAGCAAGCGCTCGGCCAAATGACGATGCTTCAATCCGGGAAGACGCTTCGTAGAAAACAACCACCCCCTCCACCCCCGCCGCCGCCTCCGGAAGATGACGACACCGCGGTGGCGGATATTTCCGAGGCGTAGCCGGAGTCGTTTTCGCCGTTGCTGGCCCGCGCCCGGTAGGCGTAGGTCGTGGACGTCTGAACACCGGTGTCGCGGTATACGGAGCTGCCGGGAGCGACCTGCGCGATTTCGACGAATGCCCCTTGCGCGGAGTCCCGCCGCTCGATTTTGACGCTCACCGCATCCGAGTAATTGTCATCCCAGCTCAGGACCACCTGGCTGTCCGAAGCCCCGCTGACCGCAAACCGCGACGGCGGCGCGGGGATGTTCAGCATGCTGTTGGCGGCGTTGATGCGGCCGGCCGTGAGAATTCGGCCTGACAGATCGGCCAGGCGGTCCACGCCGTCCAGGATTCGGCCCTTCACCTGAGAGGCGGCCAGCCCGGGGTTGGCGTCCCAGACCAGCGCCGCCAGTCCGCTGACATGCGGACCCGCCATCGAGGTGCCCGATCCGAACGCATAATCATGGTTCACGTAGGTGCTAAAAATGGATTCCCCCGGAGCGGCGACGTGCACCGTTGCAAACCCGAAGTTCGAGAAGGAGGCGAGCCGGTCGCTGCGGTCGGTTGCCGCTACCGCGATGATGTTGGGCAGGTCGTAGCCGGCGGGATAGCTTGGAAGGCGGTCGCTGTCGGCGCCTTCGTTGCCGGCGGCGACGACCATCAGCATTCCGGAGCCATTCAACAGACTGATCGC
Organism: uncultured Desulfatibacillum sp.; assembly: GCA_964427375.1. GTDB lineage: Bacteria > Desulfobacterota > Desulfobacteria > Desulfobacterales > SpSt-501 > SpSt-501. Next base: position 24,916 of record CAYRUF010000060.1, read on the forward strand.
ATCGTACTCTGCCTGAGAGAAGTCGGCACCGGCGTAGCTGGCGTTGACGACCTTGGCGCCTTTCACCCGCGCATATTGCATCGCCTCGATGACGTCGGCCACCGTGCCGTTGCCCTCGGCGTCAAAGGCCCGCAGGGCCATGATCCGTCCGTTCCAGCAGATGCCGGTGACGCCCAGGGCGTTGTTGCCCAGGGCCGCAATCGTCCCGGCCACGTGGGTGGCGTGGCCGTTTTCGTCCATGGGGTCGTTGTCATCGGCAGCGAAGTCCCAGCCCATCGCGTCGTCGATGTATCCGTTGCCGTCGTTGTCGACTCCATCGCCGGCAGCATCGGCGATATTGACCCAGATGTTCGCGGCCAGATCCGGATGCCCGTAGTCCACGCCGGAATCGATCACGGCCACCGGCATCGCTGCGCAGTCGGCAGCCGTGTTCCAGACGGCCGGGGCGCTGATGATCGGCAGGTTCCACTGCGACGGGTAAGAGGGGTCGTTGGGTTCCAGCGCCAGGCGGCGGTAGTAGTTCGGCTCGGCGTATTCCACCTCCGGATCCTGGCTCAAGAGGGCCCGGGCCTCGGCGACGGTGATATCCGGCTCCAGTTTGATCCGGTGCACGCCTTTCTCGTTCAAACGCTGGACGGACCGGATCCCGGTTCGGGCTCGATCGGATTCATCGACCCGGTTCGGAACGGCACTTTTGAATTTGACCAAAATTTCCCCCGGAACAAAGGAGCTGTGTCGGGGGTCGGCATGCGCCGTGGATCCGAAACCGAGGCCACCCGCCACGGCCAGTGCGAATGCCCAGACGATCAGAAATCCGACCTGGGTCTTGAAGCTTCCTCTGAATGCGTTCACGTTT
>CAYRUF010000061.1:0-25472 GCA_964427375.1 uncultured Desulfatibacillum sp.
TTAAAAACCAGTCCGATCCCGAAGATGATCAGGGTCTTGACCAAAAAGACCACCACCAGCCAGGCGATCACTTCGATCCAGTTGCTCAGGAACCACGCCGGGTCCGCCAGCATCCCGACGGAGGTGAAGAACAACGTCACGAAAAGCGTCCGCAGGGAACCGACATCCGATCGAATCTGAGACGCGAATGGCGACTCGGCGAGCAGCATTCCGGCCAGAAAAGCCCCCAACGCCGGTGAAAGCCCCAGGGAATGCGCCGCCCAGGCCGATCCGAAAGCCAATACGATGGCCAGCAGCACCACCAGTTCGCGGTCGGCAAAAATACCCCTGCGCATCAGAAGCCGCGGAATGACATGATAGAAAAGCCCGTAGAACACAGCCACCAGGCTGCCGGCGGCAGCGAGGGTTTGGGCGATCTTGAGGGTGATCTCACCGGCGGTGCCCCCATGGCTCATGACCGTCAGGGAGAGCACCAGAGGCACCACAGCGATATCCTGCAGCAGCAGGATGCCCAGTGCCGCTCGTCCGGAAACGGAATCCATTTCAGCCCGGTCCATCAGCATCCGGAGAACGATTGCCGTGGAGCTGACCGCCAGCATTTCTCCCAATGCCACGGCCGGCCCTATGGTATGCTTAAAGGAAAAAATCAGCGCGAAGAGCGCCAGCGTGGTGGCGACCTGAAGGATTCCTCCCAGCAGGGCGATGGCGCCCATGCGCTTAAGCCGCCCGAAGGAAAACTCCAGGCCGATGGAGAACAGAAGCAGAGCAACCCCCAGCTCCCCCCAATGCGAAAGCGCCTGGCGGTCAAAAAGAGTCGGCCCGAGAATGGTCCCGGCGAGAAGATAGCCGATGATGGCGCTCTGCTTCAGCCGCTGTGCGGTTGCGCCGAGCACAAAGGCGACCGTCAAGAGCAGAACCAGCTTCGCAAGTGTTTGCCAGATATCCACGTTCATTCGGGGCGTCGACCGCAGATGAAGACGGAGCGCTGCGCATTGAAAGGAATAGGTCGCTTATAATAGGTTCGCTGCTTCGGAAATACAACCTGAAAACAGGACGGAGCAATCGGCGGGCCGTTGCGGGCCGCGCGAATGGGGAGCCGGATCGAAGGGATGGGGAGTTCGTGCGCTCCTTCCGCACCGCCGGCCTCATTCTGCAATCCGGATTCACGCCCCGGGGTTCAAAATGGCTTGAAGCCGGATCGACAGGTCCTGAAGCGTGAAGGGTTTCTGGATGAAACCGGTGCAGCCGCGGTTCATGATTTCACGGGCCTGGCCCTGCATGCTGTAGCCACTGGCGAGCAGCACTTTCACACGGGGGTGGATGCGTCTGAGTTGATCGAACACTTCGCCGCCCCCCATTTCCGGCATGATCATGTCCAGGATGACCAGGCTGAAGACGCCGGGGGCCTCCCGGAAGCGGTCGATGGCTTCACGTCCGTTGAGGGCTTTCGTCACCGTGTATCCGAGCCGTTCGATCATTTTGGCCGTAACGTCCAGGACCGCCTGTTCGTCATCCACGAGCAGAATCGTCCCGCTGCCGGCCGCCGGCTTCCCGCTCGGCGAAGCTTCATCGCACGTACGTTGATCCGTCGCCGGCAGGAATACGAAAAAAGTGGACCCTTTTCCGGTTTCCGATTCCACCTCAATATAGCCGTTGTGGCTTTTGACGATGCCGTAAGCCGATGCCAAGCCCAAGCCGGTGCCCCGGCCCATCTTTTTGGTTGTAAAGAAAGGATCGAAAATTCGGGCGATCGTCTCGGGGCCCATACCAACGCCGGTGTCCGTTACGGTCAGCAGCACATAAGGCCCCGGTTTAATGCGGTACCCCCTGGAGGGAATCTCCCGGTGTGTGACATTACGGGTCTTCAGAATGAGCCGGCCGCCGGCCGGCATGGCGTCAGCGGCATTCACGAACAGATTCAGCAGAACCTGTTCGAGCTGCGCTCGATCCGCGATAATGCTCTTGAGATCGTCGGACAGCTCCTGGTGGATGGTGATGTCCTTGCGCATGCGGCCGAACGTTTCCGACGTCTCCCGCACCAGCTCGTTCATCGCCATCGGCCGCGATTCGTACTTGCCCCTGCGCGCATAGCCCAGCAGCTTTGAGGTCAGATCCGCGCCGCTGCGAATGAGGTTTTCGATATTGACCAGAATGCGGTGATGCGGGTGGGTCGCTTCCATATCAAAGAGGATCAGAGAGACATTGCCCTGAATCGCCATCAGCAGGTTGTTGAAATCGTGTGCGATACCGCCGGCCAGCGTTCCGATGGCTTCCATTTTTTGCGCCTGCTGCAGCTGAACGGTCAGCTTCCGGCGCTCCTCTTCGGACTGTTTTTCTCCGGAGATGTCTTTGCGGTAGGCAACGAGCTGGACGACGCGGCCCCTGGCGCCGCAGACGGGGTGAACCGAATTCGAGAAGACCCTGCCGCCGGCTTCGTCCTCAAAGTGAACCGGCTTCCCGGTGCCCATGGCTTCAAGGCTCTTCTGCTTCCAAACCTCGGCCGCATCCGGCGGGAAGCATTCGATGAACATCCGGCCCGGCAGATGCTCGATCGGAACGCCGGTTAACACGGCGGCCTCCTGGTTGACGGACAGAACCCGTCCCTGAAGGTCCACCAGAAACGCGGCATTTGGGCTGGTGTTCAGCAGGACATGCGCGAGTTGCTCATACGGTTGGGAGCGTTGTTCATCGAATGGGAAGGGCGTGGGATCGGAAGAAGCGGCCGAAGGCGGCTCGTTTCCCAAACGAGGATTGCTGGCACCAGACGGGGTTCTCATGGCGGACCCTTGTTCCCATGATCTTCTGTTCAAGGCCAGATCCGAAATTCGGCATTCTGCGCGGGGAAAAAGGTTTACCCAGCCTGGTTGAAGCATTAAATATGCCAATTTTATACAGCCATAAAGCCTCAAAAATGTTAAGCAATTATAATGTATTATATCGGAAACGCGCTATCCGCTCGGCACCCCCTCCGGCCAGAAACCATTTGAAAGTGTCATTTTATTGACCGCATTCACGGCGTCGCAGGCTTGGTCGCTTTTTTCGCGTAAGCGGCGGCCTCCAATCCGGCCACGCAGCCTTCTCCCACGGCTTTGGCCACCTGCCAGGGAGGACCGGTGATGTCGCCGGCTGCATATAGTCCGGGAACACTGGTCTCCATTTGCTTGTTGGTCCGGATGTGCTTCATCTCGTCATCCAACTGGACCCCCAGCAACCCGGCCAGCTCCATGACGCCTTTAGCACCCAATTCGATAAAAACGCCTTGGACCTTCAACCGCGAGCCGTCGTCCAGGACGACCCCCTGAACATCGTCCTGGCCGATGATCTCTTGGACCTTCCGGCTTTCATGAAGCACGATGGCGCTCTGGCGCACCTCGGCGGCGAGGACCGGACTGATATCCAGCGCCTCGCAGACCAGATGCACCGTCCGGGCATAAGCGAGCATCGACAGGGCGCCGCTGGCCGCGGCGCTGCCGTTGCCGACCACCGCCACCTCGGCTCCCTTGTAAAAGTTGCAGTCGCACTCGACACAGTAGCTGACCCCCCGGCCGAACAGCTCCTTCTCGCCCGGCACCCCCAGCCGCTTGCGCGCCGTCCCGGTGGCGATGATTACGGCGCCGCCACCGACGATCGTTCCGCTTTCCAGCGTGATCTTGAAGCGGCCTGCATCCATCGCGATGGACAGAACGTCCTCCTCCAGGAATTCGGCTCCGAAGGAGGCGGCCTGCTGCCGCCCGGTCTTGATGATGTCCTCGCCGGTCGTGTTGAACACGCAGCAATAGTTTTCGACGTGGTGGTGGAAGATGCTGCTCTTGCTCTCTTTGCCGAGGACGAGCACGCGGACCCTTCTGCGCGCGGCATGAATCGCTGCCTGCAGCCCGGCCGGTCCGGTTCCCAGAATGACGACATCGCATTGCTTCATTTCCGCCATGTGCGGTTCTCCTTCCAACCATGTGAGTTCCTTACCCTTGATCCGGCCGGCGCCGGAGCGAGGCCTCCTCTCCGGCCAACGCTTCGCGAAGCGGCGTGGGGAAAAGATAACACTCCCGCAAGGGTTTTCAATTCGAAGGATGGGCGGCGGCCATCATCTTCACGGCCTGCGCCACCAGCATCCGCTTTTTCACGTGCGGGGGATAGACCCGATCCACGCGGCCGGTTTCGAGATCGAAGCGTTGAATGAAAAGCCGCCGCAGCGGGGGGCCGTAGACGCTGGCCATAACGCTGGTTCCATCGTCCGGGTTTCCGGTGCGGTGGATGCCCCGGCCGAGAGGCAATGTCGTCTCGGTTTCCCCGGGCCTCAGCACCGAGCGGCCGGACATTCGCACGCGCGCCGGCCGGGGCTCGCTGTCGCCCTCTTCGCTTTGGTAGCGAATAACTTCGATGGGCCCGAAGGCCGGGCCTGAAACCCCCCAGGAAACGTGGTCATGCACGAAGGTATGCTCACCCGGACCGAAAAAGTAAAGCCGCAGCGAAAACAGGCGGCCCGCATCGCGGTAGAGCACCAATTCGTTATCAAACAGGGTCTCCTGGCGCAGGTTGGGGCAGGGATGGCCAGTGAGGATCCCCTTCAGCACGCCCTCGAACAGCGCCGGCCGGGAGAGCAGCTTCGGCAGCTCGGTCCGGAAAAAAGCAATCCGGCCATCCCCATCGGCGGCGCCCTTGACGGCCGATGACCAGCCCCGGCAAACCGCCTGCAATTCTTCCAACGCACGATGGTCCATGTTATGGGTCTATTCCTCCTACCAGGATCGGGATATCGTCACCGCCTCGGCCGGTGCGCGTTTCCAGCCGGACGTATTGGGTGTAAAAAGGGGCGCCGCCGCCGAGATCCGTCCGTCCGGCGGCAATCAGCTGATTGGCGCCGCCGCCGCGGTTCATCCAATCCCCCCGGCGGTAGACGACCGTGCCGGGATGCAAACCCGGCATCAAACGGACGTTCACCGGCAGCCGTCCCGCAGGCGACACCATATCCGCCGCCCCGGAAACCCCGATCACAGCCCGCATGGGGCAGTCGGGTGATATCCAGACGGTGGGCGCCGAGCGCTGATCCTCCGGCAGGATTTGCGAATGGATGGCCCATCGGCGGATCAGTGTGAGCAGACGCAGCGGATAGCCCTCCGGCGCCGGGGGCTCGTCGTGCAGCCACCCGGGGAAGCGGTAGTTCCCGTCGCGGTGATCGAATCGGAGGTCTGGATAGGCGATCCGCGGCCGTTTGGAACGAACAAATCCTCTGGCTTTCAAGTCCTCCAGCGTGGTGTCGAGATGCGGGGAAGCCAAGGCGGCCCGCAGGCAGTCGTCCGCAGCCGGAAGAAACACCGGCGGGTCCAGACGCTTGCCCAGCTCGGTCATGATCCACCAGTCGCTGCGGGCTTCCGCCGGCGGTTCGATCACCGCGGCGGCGTACTGGACGAACTCGTGCAGAAAGGATCCGACCACGTCCTCCTGCTCGAGCATAAGGGTGCAGGGCAGGACCAGGTCGGCCCGTTCGGCCGTGTCGTTCATGAACGCATCCACCACCACCTTGAACTCCACCCGCTCGAACGCGCGGACGGTCTCCGGAGTCCCCGGAGCCTGGTTGACGATGTTGGCGCCGTTGACCCAGATCATCCGAATTTCCGGATCCCGGGCCGCCAGGATGTCCCGGCCGATGGTGGCGACATGCAAGGCCCTCCGTCCCTGGTGGCCGTCGCCCCGGATCCAGCCGAGCGATAGGTTGCGGTAGGAGTGCAGATGGAAATAGACGCCCCCGCCGGACCGACCGACGTTGCCGGAGAGCAGCGCCAAGGCGTTGATGAAGCGCACGTTTTCGCCGCCATGGCGGTAGCGCTGAAGGCCCGCCCCGACCAGCGTGGCCAGCGGTTTGACCGTCGCATAGGCTCGGAAGAGATCGTCGGCATCCGCAAGGGTCGCCTCGCAGGCGCCCAGGAGTTCCTCGGTCGAGCGGCTGCGGATCAACTCGAAGAACTTCTCCGGATGGCGCGCTCGGGCCGCGGCGGCGGCGTCATGGCAGCCGGCCTCGATCAGGCGTTGGATGACGGCGGCGGCCAGAAAACGGTCCGTACCCGGACGGATTCGGATGCGCCGATCGCAGAGAGGGTCGTTGCCGTCGCCGCCGGGTGAAATCGTCAGCATCCGGGCGCCGCGCCGACGAGCCGTATGGACGAGCGCGGCCGTGTGGATGGAGCTGCGTGAAACATCCTTGCCCCAGTTCACAATGCTGGCCGCATGACCCAGTTCCTCGATGTCGTTGTTCTCCCGGGAGCCGAAATCCTTCACCCCGGCGATGAAACCGGCGGCATCGCAGAGCGAGCCCCGGATGCGGCTGGTCCCCAGCCGCGCAAAGAACAGGCCGACGGCCTCCTTGAGCACCCCCTTGGCCCCGTCGCTGTGGATGTGCAAAATGGAGGTCGGCTCCCCGCGGTGCCGCTGGATCTTCTCGGCACACAGGTCCAGGGCCGCTTCCCAGCTGATTTCCTGCCAGCCGGACGCGGCCTTCAGCCGCGGCTTCAAGACCCGGCTGGGGCTTTGCAGCCGGCGGATATGACGCCGGGTCTTGGCGCACATGACCCCGCGGGTAAAGGGGCTATTGGGATTTCCCGACAGCCGCAACCTCCCGTCCGCCATCCGCTCCAGAACCAGCGAACAGGCGTCCGGGCAGTCATAGGTGCAGGCGGTGATTTGTTTCATGCGAAACTCTCAGAGCTTTTCCTTCACCGACTCAATCTTGCGCTGCATCCGTCCGGTCGGCCCTTGGCGGTAATCGGCCTTGAGCGACAGCACGACGCGGTTGCAGTCCTGGCGCATGGTTTCGAAGCAGCGCTGGACCACGGCCATTACTTCCTCCCACTCGCCTTCGATGCTGGTCCCCATTGAGCGGAATTCGTAGGGCAGCCCGCTTTCTTGAATGATTTTGATCGAACGCGCGACGTACGGGCTCAGGCTTTCGCCCTTGTCGAGGGGATACATCGAAAAGTCCAAAATGACGCTCATGGGACGGCTCCTTTCTCATGTTTGACATTCCAGGGTTCATTTCTTAGAAAGATTTATCACGGCTGGCCGTCGATGTAAAAAGCGCATCCATAGAAAACCGTCTTGCGAGGAGACCGAGATGCCTGAAATCGCCCCCTTGAATTACCGTTTGCGACTGGCCCCCGACCTGAGCCGATTCACCTTCGACGGCCACGCCGCCATTCGGCTGGAGCTCCCGGATCCTGCCGACGAGGTCGTTCTGAATGCCGCCGAGCTGGCGGTCTGGAGCTGCGGCGTCCGGCGCGGCGATGATCTCATCCCGTGCGCCTACCGGATGGAGCCGGCCCGGGAGGAGCTGCGCATCCAGCTACCGGAAGCCATCTCAGGCGAAATTCTCTTGAACATCGACTATGCCGGCCGGATCAACGACCGCATGGCCGGGTTTTACCGCAGCCGCTACCTGCGCAAGGGCCGCCGCCGCTACCTTGCCATCACCCAGTTCGAGGAAAGTGACGCCCGCCGGGCTTTTCCGTGCATGGACCACCCCAGCCGCAAAGCGACGTTCGACATCGAAATGGTGGTCAACCGTTGCCTGGCGGCCGTCGCCAACACCGATATCCAAGCACAGGAAATGCTCAAGGGCGGGAAGAAACGCGTGATTTTCGAGACCACCCCCAAGATGTCCACCTACCTGGTCTTCTTCGGGGTGGGCGAGTTCGAAACGCTGCAGGATCCGATCGACGGTCGGGTGCGGGTGCTCACCCTGCCGCCCGCCCAGAAAAACGCCCGCTTCGGGCTGGAATTCGGCCGCAAGGCGCTGACGTTCAGCGAATCCTACTACGGCATCCCGTACCCGCTCGCCAAGATGGACCTCATCGCCGTCCCCGACTTCGCGTTCGGCGCCATGGAGAACTGGGGTGCGATCACTTTTCGCGAAAACCTGCTGCTGCACTATCCGGGGGTCACGTCCAAATCCGGGGAGGAGCGGATCTGCGAGGTGATCGCCCACGAGATCGCCCATCAATGGTTCGGCAACCTGGTGACGCCGTCGGACTGGAAATACCTATGGCTCAACGAGAGCTTTGCCACGTATTTCGGCTACGGCGTCGTTGCTCACTATCACCCCGACTGGGGGATCTGGCACCAGTTCCTGCACGGCACCATGGCCACGGCCATGCAACGGGACGCCCTGCTTGAAAACGTCGCCATCGAGATCCCCGGTGGCGAGCATTTGGTGATCAACACCAGCACCGCCCCCATCATCTATAACAAAGGGGCCAGCATACTGAGACAGGTCGAGGGTTACATTGGACCCGAGCATTTCCAGCAGGGCCTGCGGCACTACCTGCAAACGCATGCGTATCAGAGCGCCGAAAGCCGCCATCTCTGGGAATCGTTCGAAGCGGCCTCCGACCGGCCGGTCACCGCCATGATGAAAAGCTGGGTCGAACAACCGGGCTTCCCGCTGGTAACCGCCGTCCGTCAGAACGACACCCTGCTGTTGTCTCAGCGACGATTCACTTACCTTCCCAACGACTCCAGCCAAACGTGGCTGATTCCGGTCAACCTGCGCATCTTCACCTCCGGCGGGGAGTCCCGCGTGGTTTCGGTTTTAATGGACTCGGCCGAGATGCGGCTGGAACTTACGGCAGAGGCGGCCGCTTTCAAATTGAACGACGGCCAGACCGGTTTTTACCGGGTGAATTATGCCGACCCAGATGATTGGCAGCGTTTGGGCGAGCGGGTTCTTCAGAAAATCCTCCCACCGGAAGACCGCTGGGGGCTTCAGAACGATATGTACGCCTTGGCTCTCGCCGGCGACGTCGGCCTGGACGCCTACTTCGCTTTTCTAAAATACTACCGTTCGGAAGACAGCTATCTTCCGCTCGCCGGCATGGCCGCCAACCTGTTCCATGCGTATTTGACGGCCGGCGGGGAGACGAGCGCGCGGATGGCGGCATGGGGCGCGTCCTGGCTGGGGGATGTGCTCGACCGCATGGGCTGCGCCCCGCAGGCGGAAGAGGATCAGACCACCGCCATCCTGCGCGACCAGATCCTGTTCGATGCGGTTCAATACGGCTGCCGGGAGGCTGAAGCCTTCGCGCTCGAACGATTCGAGGAACTCCGAAAGGGCGGATCCGTGCATCCCGACATTCTGCGGAGCGTCCTGCAGACCGGGGCCTGGCAAGGGGATATCCGTGATTTCAACTGGTTCGACCGACGCTTTCAAAAATGCGAGAGCGAGCATGAGCGCATGACCGTTCTGGCCGCTCTGGGGTGCTTTCGCGGGCGCCGTGAGATCGAAAGGGTGCTGGACTACGTTCTCAACGTGGTCCCGCCCCGGAACAAGTTCATTCCGGTAGTGGCGCTGGCCGCCAACCCCTCGGCAGCGGCCATGCTGTGGGACTGGTATATCCAGCACCTGCCGCAGATCGAGCAGTTTCATCCAATGCTTTACGAACGAGTGGTCGCGGCGATCGTGCCGGCCGCCGGCATGGAGCGGCCCGACGACGTCCGCGGGTTCTTCACGGAATACATGCAGAAGACGGGAAAGGCACGCGACGTCATCCGGCTGTCCCTGGAGCGCATGGAGATCAATTGCCGCTTGAGACGACGATGCCGTCTTGACACCATCGGAACGTTTCCGCTATAGAGCCACTATGTGGTGTTCTACACCCGGCTTGCCCGAACGCGTCCGATGGATCGTGCTTCACCCCCCTGTTCTTCCGGTCCCTGTGAACCACGGTTGGAGCTGGTTACGCTTATGAACCGTCGCACGTTCCTCAAACTGGCCGGCCTGGGCAGTGTTTCCTTCGCTGCCGGCTGCAGCCCGGAATCTCCCCAACATCTGTACAGCCTGGTACAGGCCCCGGAAAACATGGTGACCGGCAAGGCCACCTGGTACGCGTCCACCTGCCGGGAGTGTCCGGCCGGCTGCGGCATCATCGCCAAGAACCGCGAGGGCCGCGTGGTCAAGGTCGAAGGCAACCCGCTGCACCCGCTCAACCGGGGCAAGCTCTGCATGCGAGGCCAGGCCGCCCTGCAGGCCGTCTACCACCCGGACCGGCTGAAAAAGCCGCTCCTAAAAGTCAACGGCGGCTTCATCCCCATCGAATTCGACCAGGCCCAGGTTGTGTTCAAGACCAAAGTCTGGGAAGCGGCTCACAAGGGCCCCGGCCGGGTGCGGCTCATGACCGAGGTGGTCGGTGAAGGCGAGCTGGAGCTCTTTCAGGCGGCGCTCAAAAACTGGAATTCCAAACCGCCCCTGGTCTTCGAGCCCTTCGCCTACGAAGCGCTCAAGACCGCCAACCGTGAGGTCTTCGGCGTGGACGGCTTGGTGTCCTATCGTCTGGACCAGGCCGATCTGCTGCTGGCCTTCGGTGCGGAATTTCTGGAAACCTGGCTCTCGCCGGTGGAGTATGCCTGGAAGTTCAAGGCCATGCATGCGGCCCGCGGCACCGAAAAGGGAATCTTTTTCTTAGTAAGCCCGTTTCAGACCTTGACCGGCGCCAACGCGGACCACTGGCTCGCTTGCGCGCCCGGCACCGAGGCTTTGGTCGCACTGGGCTTGGTGCGCCAGATGCTGGACATCCGGCGCGGGAAGCACCTGCCGGCCGACCTGCGCGGCGCACTGGAAAAGGCCACCGAGCCCTATCACCAGGAAGCGGTGCTCAAGCGCTCCGGCATTCCCTTGGCGCAGTACGAGCAACTGGTGGTGCGCCTGGCCGAAGCGCACCGGCCGCTGGTTCTGGGCGCGGGAAGCGGACAGTCGGATGCCAACGGGCTCGCCACCAACGTGGCCGCCAACCTGCTGAACCTCTTGCTCGATCCGGAACTCCGCCTCATCGACGCGGCCAACCGCCATCGGGTGGAGAGCGCCAGCCGCCGGGCGGAGGTGCTGGACCTCTTTAACGCGATCTCCTCCGGTGCAGCGGACGTCCTGGTCTTGAACAACGTCAACCCCGTTTTCAGCCTGCCGCCGGAAAGCGGAGTCAGAGAAGCCCTGGCGGCCGCCCACCCTTTTGTGATCTGCCTGAGCCATTTTGTCGACGAGACCTCCCAGCTGGCCGACCTGATCCTGCCCGGGGCCTTGCCGCTGGAAACCTGGGGCGACTACAACGGCTGGGTTCCGATGGTATCGACCGTACAGCCGGCCATGGGCCGGCTCACCGGGGCGCCCCACTTGGGCGACCTCATTCTGGACGTCGGATTTGAAAACCGGCCGGCACCGGATTTCAGGACCTACTCGGCTGAACGGCTGCAGCGGCAGGGCCGCATCGGCAGCGAATTCGACTGGCTGCGCGTGCTCCAGCAGGGGGGCATCTTTCCGCCCGCCGCTCAGAGCACGGCCGCACCTCCGAAACCGCTGCCCCAGCAACTGCCCCAAACCCTCGCCATACCCTACCGCCCGCCTCGGGACGGGTTGGCCTTTACGGCGGTTCCATCCGTGCGTTTCTTCGACGGCCGGGGGGCGAACCGGCCCTGGCTGTGCGAAATCCCGGAGCCCATCTCGCGGGTGGCGTGGCAATCCACGCTCTGGCTCCATCCGCACACCGCCCGGGACCAGGGCATCAGGCCGGCCGATGTGGTGCGGGTCGCCACCCCGACGGGAAGCCTCGAAGCGCCGGCTTACACCACCGAAGTGGTGCGGCCGGGAGTGCTGGTGATGGGGGTCGGCCAGGGCCATACCTCCTACGGCCGCTACGCGCAGTCCGCGGACGCAACCCCGCGGGCCGAATTTTCCTCTACGGACCCGGTCGATTTGCCTTATTTGGCCTATGTGCCGCCGAACAGCGCCAATCCGTTTGCCGTGCTCCCCGCCGCTTTGGACCCGGGCTGCGGCGGACCGAGCTTGAGCGCCTTCGACGTGCGCATCGAACGAACCGGCCGCACGATCCGGCTCGCCCACACGGACGGCAGCCGCACCCAGCACGGCCGCAGCTTTATCTTGACCGCCCTGCTGGAGGATCTGCGCAGGGGCCCGGGCCCGTCGAAAACCGGCCTCACCATGAACGACTTCCCGCTGACGCTGCCGTTGCCGGAAGGCTACAACCCCCGGCGGGACTTCTACCCCGCCCATGAACACGACGGCTACCGCTGGGGCATGGTGGTGGACCTCGACCGCTGCATTGGCTGCGGCGCTTGCGCCGCTGCCTGCTATGCCGAGAACAACGTCGGCGTCGTCGGCGAGCTGAGGATCATCGAGGGACGCGAAATGGCCTGGCTGGAGATCGTGCGCTACCACGACGAACGCCGCATGCAGCGCGTGATGTTCATGCCCATGCTCTGCCAGCACTGCGACAACGCCCCCTGCGAATCGGTCTGCCCGGTCTATGCGCCCCACCATTCCGCGGAGGGTTTGAACAACCAGATCTACAACCGCTGCATCGGCACGCGTTTCTGCTCACAGAACTGCCCTTACAAGGTGCGGCGCTTCAACTGGTTCACCTGGGAGTTCCCGGAGCCGATGAACCTGCAGTTGAACCCGGATGTCACCGTGCGCAGCAAGGGCGTCATGGAGAAATGCTCGTTCTGCATCCAGCGCATCAAGGAGGCGCGCACTCGGGCGAAAAACGAAAACCGGCCGATCCGTGAAGGCGAAGTGACGCCGGCCTGCGTCCAGACCTGCCCGACCGACGCGCTGGTGTTCGGAAACCTGATGGACAGGGACAGCCGCGTGCGCCGCCTGTGCGACGACCCGCGAGCCTACCAGGCCATGGGATATCTCAACACGAAACCGGCGGTGATTTATCTGAAGAAGGTGCTGCACGAGGTTTAAAAAAGGTTGACCCGTGGACCTGTTTGCCCGTTGGCCCGTAAGGCTGAAGAGGGCATCAATGTGGATGAACGGGCGCACGGGCCAACGGGTGAACGGGCTAACGGAATTATGACCAACCTCACCTACGCTCAAATCGACCAGACCGTTCTGGACACCCTGCAGCGCCCCCGGCCGCGCTATTGGGTCCTTGTGGCGCTCCTGCTGGGCGGCGTGCTTCTGGGGGCCGGTGCCTGGATCTACCAGATTTTTGTCGGCATCGGCGTCGGCGGCCAGAACATCCCGGTGGCTTGGGGCACCTATCTCATCAATTTCGTGTTCTGGGTCGGTATCGCCCACTCCGGAACGCTGATTTCAGCGATCCTGCACCTGTTCCGCGCCGGCTGGCGCAATCCGATCGCCCGGGCGGCCGAAACCATGACCGTGTTCGCGGTCTGCTGTGCCGGCCTTTTCCCCTTTATCCATCTGGGGCGGGTCTGGCAGGTCTACTACATGCTGCCGCTTCCCAATCAACGCCTGCTGTGGCCCAATTTCCTGTCGCCCCTGATGTTCGACGTCGTGGCCATCAGCACCTACCTCACGGTGAGCTCCCTGTTCTGGTACACGGGGCTGCTGCCGGACCTGGCCGTCGTTCGCGACCGCTCCAGCGGCGTGCGCCACCGGATCTTCCGCGTCCTTTCGCTGGGCTGGACCGGCGCCCACCACCAGTGGCTGAACTACGGTCGCGGCTATCTCTTCTTCGCGGCGCTGGCGACCCCGCTGGTGATCTCCGTGCACAGCGTCGTGTCCTGGGATTTCGCGCTCGGCATCGTGCCGGGATGGCACACCACCATCTTCGCACCCTACTTCGTGGCCGGCGCCATCCACTCCGGGCTCGCCATGGTGCTGACCTTGATGATCCCACTGCGCCGGATTTTCCGCTACGAAGCCATCATCACCTTGGACGTCCTGGAGAACGTGGCTAAAACCATGATCCTGACCGGCCTCATCGTCGGCCTGGCCTACGGCACGGAGTATTTCATCGCCTGGTACAGCCACAACGCGGTCGAGTGGGAGTCTTTCCGATGGCGGGCGGCGGGCGAGTACGCCTTCGGACTCTATTTCATGATCGTATGCAACGTCCTGCTGCCTTCGCTTTTCCTGTTCCAGGCGGTGCGCCGCAGCATCCCCTGGCTGTTCGTTCTGTCGCTGGTGGTGAACTTCGGCATGTGGTGGGAACGCTTCGTCATCATCGTCGGCGGCGTCGCCCACGACTTCGCCCCCCACGCCTGGGGCCTTTATGCGCCCCGGCTGGTGGAATACCTGATCATGGTCGGCAGCTTCAGCCTGTTCTTCCTCCTGTTCGTGCTATTCTGCAAACACCTGCCGTCCGTGTCCATGACCGAGATGAAGGAGACCGTCAACCATGGCTGCTGAAACGTGCATCATGGGCCTGTTCAGGGATGAGGGCAAAGCCGCCAAAGCCCTAGCGGATTTGCCGGCGGCCGGCTTCCAACTGCGCCGCGCGCACAGCCCCATTCCCAGCCACCAGATTCAGGATGCCTTGAAATTGAAAAAAAGCCGCGTCGGCTGGTTTACGCTGGCAGGAGGCATCCTCGGGTTTTTCACCGGATTCGCCCTGGCCATCTTCACGGCAGTTCAATGGAACCTGATCGTCAGCGGCAAGCCGATCGTTTCGCTGATTCCTTTTTTCATCGTCGGCTTCGAGTTCACGATTCTGTTTTCGGTCTTCGGCAACGTGATCGGCCTGCTGGTCTGCGCACGGCTGCCGGATTACCGCGGGCTGGATCGGTTCGACCCGCGCTGTTCCGGGGACCACTTCGGGCTGCTGGCCAGCTGCGAGGCGGGCCGCGAGGGCGAACTGATGGATTTCTTCCAGAAAAAGGGCGGGGAGGTCAAGGTATTCGCATGAACGCGAACACCTCATCGTTCGAACCGGCCGCGGCCGGCGCACCGCGGCGGTCGCTGCTAACCCTTGGCACGGTGCTGGCCGCGGTCGGACTGGCGGGCTTCACCGCCGGCCTCTTCGGGCCTCAGCCGCAGAGAATCTGGCAGGCCTTTCTCATCAACTTTCTCCTGTGGTCGGCCATGGCCCAGGGCGCGGTGCTCTTCGCGGCACTCACCCACACCGTCAAGGCCCGCTGGGCCGGTCCGCTCGCCGGCCTCTCACAGGCCTTCGCCGGTTTTTTCCCCCTGTCGTTCGTCTGCTTCCTGGCGCTGCTGATCGGCCGGAACCATCTTTTTCCCTGGCTGCATGAGGACCTGCACGGCAAGGAGGCCTGGCTGAACATCCCGTTTCTGTTCAGCCGGAACGGGATCGGGTTTCTGGCGCTTTACGGGTTCGGATGGGCCTTCCTGGCTCAGGATTTGAAGCTGCGGATCAAGGCCGCTGGCTCGGCCGGCGGCCTGCGGCGGCTGATGGCCGGCCGGCTTCCGCAGACCGAGGCCGAAATCGAGCGCACGCGCGACCGCAAGTCCCTCTGGGGCGGCCTCTACTGCTTCGCGTTTGCCCTGGTTCTCAGCCTGATCGGATTTGATCTGGTCATGAGCATGGACCCGCACTGGATCTCGACCCTATTCGGCGCCTACCATTTCGTGAAAGCGTTTTATGTGGGACTGGGAGCGCTGATCATTCTTGCCGCGATCGTTCATCTGCATCAGGGAGGCCGCACGGCAATCGCCGCCGCCCATTTCCACGACATCGGCAAGCTCTTCTTCGCCTTCTGCCTGCTGTGGGCGGACTTCTTCTACGTCCAGTTGACGGTCATCTGGTACGGGAACATCCCCGAGGAAACCAGCTACGTGATCCTGCGCACGGTGACGCCCCCCTGGAACACGCTGGCCTGGGTCGTCTTCATCGTCTGTTTCGTCATTCCATTCATCGTGCTGATCAACCGCCGCGTCAAAACCATGCCCGGGGCCATGATCGCCCTGTGCGGGATGGTCATCCTCGGGATCTGGCTCGAGCATCTTCTGCTGCTCGGCCCCGCCTTCAACCACGGGGCGGCAGAGCTGCCGCTGGGGGTCAGCGACGGGCTGGTGTTCATCGGTTTTCTGGGAATGATGATCCTGGCCGTGGCCTACACCCTAAAGACCTTCCCGGAGCTTCTGCCCTCGGCAGGCGAAGGAACGCGCTGAAACGTGACGACCGGAATTGGGTGACATGTCGAAAGCAAACCGCGCCGCGATCCTGATCACGATGGGCAGCGTCCTGTTCACCGCCGCCTTTCTCTATTTTTTCTACCTCTGGCCGGAAAAGATCGGTCCCGAGCAGCCGATCCCCTTCAGCCACAACGTGCACAGCGGCATCAAGGAGATCCAGTGCCAGTATTGCCACCCCTATGTGGCCTACTCGAACTTTCCCGGCATTCCGCCGGTGGAGAAATGCCTGCACTGCCACAACTACATCATCGTGAATCATCCCTGGATCCGGGAGGAGCACCGCTATTTCAATACCCAAACGCCCACGCCCTGGGTCAAGGTGAACGTCATTGCCGAGCATGTGTTTTTCAACCATCAGCGCCACATCAACAGCCGGGTGGCCTGCGAGGAGTGCCACGGCGAAGTCAAGCACTCCCAGCGGCTGCCGGAGAAGATCTGGCGGATGGGGCAGTGTCTGGAGTGCCATCACCGGAAGAAGGCGAATGTCGATTGCTGGCTGACCTGCCACAACTGAGAGACGGCTGCGCCGAAAGCCCCATAAATAGGAGAAAGACTTGAGCACGGCTGAGGAAAGCATTCTGCATGGCAACCAAACGGCCAAGGCGTTCACGCTGACTTCGGCCTTGTGGTTCGCCCTGGCCACCACCTTCGGCATGATCGCCGCCGGTTATCTGATCGCGCCGGATTTCATGGCCAACATCGAATACATCCACTTCGGACGGGTTCGTCCCATGCACGTCAACGCCGTGCTCTTCGGCTTCGTGACGCCGGGCCTGCTGGCGGCCGCCTTCTACTACCTCCCGCGGCTGATGAAGACCCGGCTGTACAGCGAAAAACTCGGGGTCTGTTCGGCCGTCTTCTGGAACCTGACGGTCGCCGCCGGCATGGTGGGCGTATCGCTCGGCCACAGCCAGGGCCGCGAATACGCCGAGCTGCCCTGGGCCGTGGACATCCTGGTGGTGATCAGCTTCAGCCTGGTGATATTGAATTTCCTTCTGACCATCCGCAGCCGCACCGAGCCGATCCTCTACGTGTCCATCTGGTACGCCGCCGCCGCGGTGGTGCTCACCGCCTGCACCTACTTCCTCGGCAACGTGATCTGGAAGCCGGACACCGGCGCGCTGTCGGGCATTCCGGATGCGATCCTGCTCTGGTTCTACGGCCACAACGTCTTCGGGCTGCTGCTCTCGCCCATGGCGCTCGGGGTGGCCTACTACGTGCTGCCCATCGCCACGCGCAGCCCGCTTTACAGCCACACCCTGTCGCTGCTCGGGTTCTGGTCGCTGATCGTGGTCTACACCCACATCGGCACCCACCACCTGCTGCAGGTGCCGGTGCCCACTTGGCTCAAGACCATCTCGATCGTCGACAGCGTCGCCATGGTGATCCCGGTCATGGTCTTCCTGATCAACATCTGGTACACGGTCAAGGGCAAGCTCGGCGACGTGCACGCCGACATCGGCGCCAAGTTCGTCTTCACCGGCACGATCTACTACTTCTTCGTCAACATCCAGGGCTCGATGATGGCCCTGCCGGACGTGCAGCGCATCACCCACTACAACAACTGGGTCGTGGCCCACGCCCACATCGGCGTGCTGGGATTCGCCGGCGTGACGGCGCTGGGCGGGCTTTATTTCATTCTGCCGCGGATCACGGGCCGTCCCCTGCACAGCACCTTCCTGGCCGACCTCCAGTACTGGCTCGTGCTGATCGGCATCACCGGATTCGGCATCGTCCTCACCATTGTCGGGTTGATCCAGGGACAGGCCTGGTACAACGGCGAGACCATCTATCGAACGCTTCCGGAGATCCACCCCTATTTCGTTTTCCGGTTATCGCTGGGCGCTCTGATCATGGCGGGCGCCTACATCGGGCTGTACAACGTCATCCGGTCCCTGTATTTCAACCGCGGAGCGGCATCATGAGAATGACCCCTTCGGTGATCCTGCTCGGCGTACTGGCGCTGCTCGCTTCCATTGTTCTGGTCATGGTCTACTGGCCCTATGCCCGGCAGGACACGACGCCATCCGAGATCTTCCGGGCGCGCAGCGCCGAGGAAGCGGCCGGCCGCAAGATCTACCTCCAGAACGGCTGCGTCTACTGCCACAGCCAGGCCATCCGAGCCTTCGACTGGGATCTGGGCTCGGAGCGTATCGCCCAGGCCGGCGACTATGTCGCCGACGAGCCGATCCAGCTCGGCTCCCAGCGCACCGGCGTGGATCTCTCCCAGGCAGGCGGCGAGCACCCGGACGACTGGCACATCGCCCATTTCATCAACCCGCGCTATACCCGGCCGAGCTCCGTCATGCCGCCCTTCGAGTGGCTGGGAATGGGGCGCATCCAGTCGCTGACCCGCTACGTGCAAAGCCTGGGGCTGAAGCAGGCCGACCGGCGCATGGAGCGCCAGAACCACTGGAAAACCGAATCCATCCAGGCCTACGAGGCCGGCCCCGACGCCAACGCCCGCTGGCTCGCCGAGCAGATCCCCGCAGGCTGGCGCAGCCTGCCCAATCCCTACCCGACCACGCCGGCCAGCCTGCAGCGCGGTCATAGAATCTATCAATACTTCTGCATCGGCTGCCACGGCCCGATCGGCGACGGCATGGGGCCGGCGCAGCCCTGGATCTACCCGCCGCCGCTCAATTTCACCATACTGAAGGGGCGGGAGATCTCGGGCGGCATCCTCTACTACCAGATCATGAACGGGATCACCGGCACGGCCATGCCCTACTTCAAGCGCGACCTCGAATCCCAGAAGATCTGGGAGGTGGGGGATTACGTCGCGCGTTACTTCATCAACCAGAGCGATGCCAACCAGGAACCCAGAGGCATCGACGCGGCCTGGGAGCCATAGTCGCCGGATGGCGCCTCCCGGGGGAAGGAGAACTGCCCCAGCACATGTATTTCCCATACTTTATCACTTACATGGCATTCGGTATGGGGCTCGCCCTGGCGGTGTTTTGGTGGGCGCTGGATCGCGGCCAGTTCTGCGACCAACACCGGGCCCGCTATCTGCCGTTGGAGGGCTCGGCGGCCGCAGCTCCGGCCAAGCTGAGCCGCAAGGGGCGCATCGAGACCGCCGGGCTGTTTGCCCTGGCCTGCTGCGGGCTGGCCGGCAGCGTCGCCGTGATCGTCTTCGCCCTGACCCACGGGCGGTGACAGCGTTTGAAAGAGGGGACCCATGCGCATCTTCGAGATTCTGAACATCCAGCATTTCGTGATGTACCTTTTTCCGACCCTGGTGTTCGTCCTCGTCTTTGCCGCGGGTTTGGGATATGCCCATGTCCGTCGCAAAACATCGGCCGTGCGCCTGACCCGCATCATTGAAAATTACCCGGGCGGCATCGAAGGCCGCAATGCGCCGTTTCCCCTGGCGATAACCCTGATCATCGCGGGCACGCTGGTGTGGGGCCTGCTTTATATCATCCTGACGGGACTTTTGAAGGTGACGATATGATTCTGCACCCGGAGCACTCTCCTTCGCGGGGCAAGACCTGGCTGCTGGTGGCGGCCATGCTGGGCATCGTTTTCTTCCAGGGCTGGCTGGCCTATACGGTCATCGGCGATCTCGGCCAGCCGGACTGGGACTACCGGCCGATCCCGGACGTCTACGGCGAGTCGCCCTATGCCATGTATGCACCGGTTCCCTATCCCCAGCATGTCCGCGCGCCGCAAGGCCAGGAATCCTACCCCCTCCAGGTCCTGACGATCCGGGGGGTCCCATGAAGAAAGTACTGGCGCTGGTGGTGATCCTGGTCGGGGCGCTGGGGGCCTACCACGCGCTGATGTTCTACGACAACAACTTCCGCTATGGCCGCATGCGCGCAACGCCGGCGGTGAAGCCGCACGAGGAACCGCTGATCCGCATGGAAGCCGGCGTTGTTCCCGTTGCGGGGGGCGAGGCGCTCCTGCGCGCCACCCCCGGTCCGCTGCTCAAACCTCCTTGGAAATTGGAAGCGGCGGAGGTCATCGCCCGCGGGAAAGCCGTTTACTTCACCTACTGCGCACAGTGCCATGGCCTGAACTACAACGGCAAGGGAACCGTGGGGCAGAGCTTCATGCCTCTGCCGACCGATTTCCGCTCCCCCGAGGTCCAATCCAGGTCGGCCGGTGAGCTTTTCCAGAGCGTCAGCTACGGCATCCCCGACGGACGCCAGCCGCCGCTGGAGACCACCATCACGATCGACGACCGCTGGAGCGTGGTCGCTTTCGTCAAGTCCCTGGGAGTGCGCAACTGAGGGATCGCTCCGGCAGGAGCCGTTCGTCATGCCCAAAGCCAAGCCGACCGCTGCCAGCCGCACCTTCGTCGCAGCCTGCGACCTCTGCGGGATACCCCTGCGCGGGGAACCGGTCGAGGCCGAGTTGGCCGGCCGGTTCTATCGGTTCTGCTGCATGGGCTGCCGTCAGGTCTTCGGCATCCTGATGCAGGCCTCCGGGTCGGCTGACCCGGAGGCCTTCCGCCGCAGCGAGCTTTACCGTCAATGTCAGGAAAGCGGGATCATTCCGCGCTCCCCCGCCGACCCGGCCCTGCCGAACGCCCCCTCGGAGGAAACCGCGAAGGCGCATCCTTCGTCCCCCGAGGGGATCCAACTGAGACTGAAAGTCGAAAACATGTGGTGCCCGGCCTGCGCCTGGCTGATCGAGACCGCCCTCTCACGGACGCCCGGGGTCCTGTCCGCCGCCTGCAGCTTCGCCAGCGACCGGCTGCAGGTCGAATACGACCCGGTTGCCGTCGACCCCTCCCGGATCCAGGCCGTCGTTCAGCGCTTCGGCTACTCCGTCACCCCGCCGGGCGAGAGCCGTGACAAAGATCTGAGGCGGCGGGAGTGGATCCGCTTCGGGGTCGCGGCGTTTTTGACCATGAACGTCATGATGCTGTCCTTTGCGCTGTATTTCGGTTTTTTCACCGATCTGCCGCCCGAATCCGTCGCCAGCATCTCCTGGCCCATGGCCGTGATGGCCGCCGCCGTGATGGCCTTCGGCGGGGCGCCCTTTTTCCGCCGGGCCTGGCTGGGCCTGCGTCAGGCGGCCTTCAGCATGGAAGCCCTCATCACCGTGGGCGCCCTGAGCGCCTTCGGGTTCAGCACCTTCAACCTGCTGGCCGGCAGCATCCATCTCTATTACGACACGGCCTGCATGCTGGTCACTCTGGTCCTGCTCGGCAAGATGCTCGAACGCCGCGCCAGGGACCATGTGCTGGAAGGGCTGGAGGGGCTGCTCTCGCTAATGCCGTCCAAGGTCCGCATCGTTGACGAAGCCTTCCCCGAAGGCCGCTATGTCGCCGCCGGGCAGCTGGCCGCCGGCGACCTTTTCCGCGTCGCGGAAAACGAAATCGTCGCCGCCGACGGGATCGTCGTCTCCGGCGGAGGGACGAGCGACGAGTCCTCCATCACCGGGGAGCCGCGGCCGGTGGCAAAAAAGCCCGGCGACCCCATTCGCAGCGGCAGCCGCCTGCACCACGGCAGCGTCACCATCTGCGCAAGCCAGGTCGGCGCCGAATCGACCCTGGGGCAGATGATCGCGGTCGTGCAGAACACCCTGGCCCTGAAACCCCCCGGCGGAGGCCGGACCGAAAAAGTCCTGCAGGGGTTTGTCCCGCTCATTCTGCTGCTGGCCGCGGCCACGGGCATGGCCGTCTGGCTGCGCGGGCAGGATGCCGACGCGGCCATGCTCCGGGCCGTCACCGTGGCCGTGATCGCCTGCCCGTGCGCGTTAGGCATCGCCATCCCCCTCGCCCGCGTGGCCGGCGTGGCCCTGGCGGCCCGCAAGGGCCTGCTCGTCCGCAGTTTTTCGGCATTCGAACGGGTCGAAAAAATAGACACGCTCGTCCTCGACAAGACCGGAACCGTGACCCGCGGCGACTGGAAGCTCCAACGCATCGTTCCGTTCCAGGGCTTCACCCGCGAAAAAGTGCTCGGCCTGGCCTCCGGCCTCGAGCAGGGCGCCTCGCACCCGATCGCCCTGGAGCTGCTGCGCGAAGCCCGCGAGCATCACATCCGGCCGGAGCGCCTGGCGGTGGTCCAGGATGAGGGCAATGGGGTGAGCGGCCTGTGGGAGGGGGTCGAGGTCAAGATCGGCGCCGCCGGGTTTCTCGCGGAGGAGTTGGCCGGGCAGGAGCCGCTGCTCGAATCCATTCGCAGGCAGTCGGCCGGCAGCTCCTTCGTCTACCTGTCGGCCGGCAGCCGGCCGGCGGCTGTTTTGATCTTCGGCGACGAGCTGCGCGCGGGCATCGA
This sequence comes from uncultured Desulfatibacillum sp., assembly GCA_964427375.1. Lineage (GTDB taxonomy): Bacteria > Desulfobacterota > Desulfobacteria > Desulfobacterales > SpSt-501 > SpSt-501. The sequence goes on from CAYRUF010000061.1 coordinate 22,138, forward strand.
GCCGACGGTGGTCGAGCTGCAGCGCCGGGGCCTGCGCTTGATTCTGATATCCGGCGACGGAATGGAAACCACCCAGGCCATCGGCCGGCGGCTCGGCATCGCGGAGGCGTTGGGCGGTCAACTACCCGGAGAGAAGGCAGCCTTCGTGTCCGATTTGCAGAAGCGGGGAAAGAAAGTGCTCATGGTCGGCGACGGAATCAACGACGCCCCGGCCCTGGCCCAGGCCGATTTGTCGATCGCCGTCTTTGCCGGCGGCAGCCTGGGGAAGGAGGTCGCCGACGTCACCCTGATGCGCTCCGAGCCCGCCCAAATCGCCGAATTCCTCGATTTCTCCCGGGCCGTCAACCACAAGATCCGCCAGAACCTCGTTCTGACCTTCCTCTACAACGCCGTCGGCATCCCCGTCGCCATGAGCGGGCTGCTCTCGCCTCTCGTCGCCGTCTGCGCCATGCTCCTGAGCAGCCTGAGCGTCATCGGCAACACCTACCTGCTGGTCCGGAAGCACTCCTCGAGCCAAGCCGTCAGCGCTTCAGATATTCGTTGAACCAGGCCAGGCAGCGCGCCCAGGCGTCTTTGGCCGCGTTTTCGCGGTAGCTGGGACGGTAGTCCGCATGGAAGGCGTGCGGGGCATCGGGGTAAATCACGAACTCGGCGGTCTTGCCGGCCGCCCTGAGCGCGGACTCCATCTCCCGGACGTCGGCCACCGGGATGCCCTGGTCGGCCCCGCCGTAGAGTCCGAGAAGGGGGGCCTGGATCTGCGCCGCCAGATCCAGGGGCCCCACCGTGCGGATTCCCGCCGTCTTCGCGGGCTTGATCTGGCCGTACCAGGGCACGGCCGCCTTTACGTCGGGGCTTTGCGCCGCAAACAGAAAGGTGTAAAGCCCCCCGCGGCAGAACCCCGTCACGCCGATGCGGTCGGCCCGCGCTTCCGGAAGCTTTTTCGCGTAGGCCACGATGGCGTGGAGATCGGCCATGACCTGGGCGTCCGGGACCGCATTGACCACCTTCAGCAGCGCTTCGCGATCTTCGATGTTCAGCACGCCGCCGGTGCGGGCGTAAGGCTCGAAGGTGACGGATAGAAAACCGCGCCGGGCGAAGCGACGCACCACATCCTGGATGTACTCGTGCATGCCCCAGATTTCCGGGATCACGACCACCACCGGATATTTCCCGTCATCGGCCGGCCGCGCGGCGTAGATCGGCACCCGGAAACCGGCCGAGTCCACGTGGCCGACGGCGGCGTTCAGGCCGTCCGCAGGCGTCTGGATGATTTCGCCCGCCACCGCCGTTGAAGCGATCGCAAACCCCGCAACCGCCGCCCCGGCCGCGGACATCCGCGCCAGAAACTGGCGCCGGGACATGCCTTCGTAGGCATTGGCAATCCAGTCTTTCTCCCGATCCATGAGCACCTCCCTCGTTCGTTGGGTGGAAAGGGTATTGATCTTGGGTCATTTCGGGAGCATACTATTTGGTAGAGTTGGCATCAATATGCGATTCCAATCTCTTTTCAGTTCGGGAAGAAAGGCCTCACGGCGCATAGAGGCGGATCGGCAGGTGCTCCGCTGAATGGACCGCGGGAAAGCTGCGCTCCCGCTCCTCTCTTTGTTGCCTTCGCATTCGCCGATGATTAGCCTGATTCCATCAACTTTGCTCGCATCACCGATTACCATCGGCCGCGCCATCCGGTGCCGGCTGCGGCCGCTGCCACCGAACCGATCCACCACAGGGAGGTAACCACCCATGGCCACCAGCAGCCACTCGCTGATCCAGCACCTGAAAGCGGTCAAAAAAGGCCAGCGCCGTTTCGAAAACGCCTTCAAGGGGGTCTCCCGGATGATCTTCGAGGGCGGGATCGAAAAGACCACGGTGAACGGGAAGACGACCTACGATTTCAAGGTGTTCCGCAGCGGATCCAAGCATGTCATCGGCATGTACGATGAGATCAACAGCTTCGTGTCCTACGTGAAGGACGCCGCCGAGGGCGGGTCCTCCAAGGAGATGGCCTTCGTTCTGGTCGGAGAGCCGGGAAACGGAAAAACCTTTTTCGTCGAATTTCTGGCCGGCCGGTATCGCCGCTTTCTGTCGCGCGATGAAAACCGGAAGTATACGTTCAAATTCCAGAATCTCGAACGCCTGGGCACCTACGGCCGGATCAGCTCCGTCGAATCGCAGACCTATGAAGACCCCTTGATCCTGGCCATGAACCTCTTCGATTTCACCGACGACAACAAGACCTTCCTGGCGAGGGAGGTCGGCTTCTCCGACGATGAAATCGAGGTGCTTTACAGCGACTACCGGCCGCTGGGGGCCTGCAGCGGCTATATCTGGAACGATATCCGCTCCTACTGCGGCGATGAACTGGACCCGATGCTGGGGTTCGTTCAGGTCATCCCCGTGCCGCTCACCGAAAGCCTGGGAACCGTTACCGGAAAATACCCGGCGAAAGACAAAATCACCTCTTCGGCCGTGGACCTGCTGGGCGAGGAGTCCATTCAGCGGCTGCTGCACATCGCCGATACGAACAACCCCTATCGGTTCGATCTGCGGCGCGGCGCGCTGGCCCGGGTGGCCGGCGGCGGAATCCATTTCAGCGACGAAATCTTCAAGAACAAGAAGGATCTCGTCCAGGTCTACCTGGGCGTCATCCAGAACCGCAGCATCGAAATCGACGGCTACAAGTGGCCGATCGACACCCTGATCGTGGCGACCAGCAACAACATGGAATTTCACCGCTTCCTCTCGGAGCGCGAGGAGGCCCCCATCGTGGACCGCTGCCGGCTGTGCTACGTCGCGCACAACACCAACTACAAGCTCCAGAAAGAACTCACCGCCTACACCATCGGCAGCGAAGCCCGCACGACCCTCACCAAGGAGCTGCTGCACCAGGACCCGAATCTCAATTACGCGGCGTCGGTGGGGGTGGTCCTCAGCCGGCTGCCGCGTTCGGAAAAGCTGACGCCGGTCGAGACCATGAAGCTGGCCGCCGGGGAGGTGGCCGGCGAAAAAAGCATCAAAACCCTCGCGGAGGTGATCGACACCCTCAACCAGGACCCCGAAATCATCAACCGCTTCGGCCAGAAGGGCCTCGGCCAGCGCAACCTCGGCCGCGCCCTTCAGCTGCTGATCGAAAGCTCCGAGACCAACGAGGGCCAGTGCATGTTTGCCTGCGACGTGTTCAAAGCCCTGGAGCGCATCGTCCTGGACTATGTCACCGAGGCCAACGACCGTTCCAAATACCTGGAGGACATCAAGACCGCCCGGGGCCTCTACCGCGAGCGGATCATGACCGAGATGTTCAACGCCTACATGGATGAACCCATGGCCATCCGCAAGGA
>CAYRUF010000062.1:0-21269 GCA_964427375.1 uncultured Desulfatibacillum sp.
TAACAATCTTTTTATACAACACGACATTGATTTGTTGAGCGGGTCGATCAAAGCAAGGTGAACCGTATGGCGTTAACCGAAAGGAGGTGGGCGGAAACATCAGCAAAAATGCAACTCAATCAGGCACCATCTTTGGCCAATTAGGAGGACACGCAATAACGCAAACCCTAACCGCGGAGTCAGGAGGTGCATCATGAAGGGAAGACTGTTGATGTTGGCGGCCCTGGCCGTGTTGGTCGTCTTTGCGGCCGGCATGGCGCAGGCAGCGGATTCGATCAGCGCCTACATGGGATTCTCGCGTGAAGTCAACGAGGCCCTGGCCAAGCGCATCCAGGAAAAAACCGGGATCGAAGTCAAGAACATCACCCTGTCCTGGGGCGAGATCTGGGCCCGGCTGAAATCGGAAGCCCCGCGCTTCAACGCCGACATGGTCATGAGCTTCGGCGGCGCCGGCGCCATCGAGGGAACGGAGAAAGGCTACTACGAAGCCTACCAGTCTCCAGCCTGGAACGATATCGATGCCGCCTTCAAATCTCCGGCCGGAACCTATTACGCGCTGGGTACCTTCTCCTTCCTGCTGGTCGGGAACAAAACCAAGCTGGCCGAAAAAGGCTACACCCTGCCGACCAGCTGGAAGGAGTTGCTGGACCCCAAATGGAAGGGCCAGATCGTGGCGCCCTCACCGCGGACCTCGGGAACGGCCTTCATGATCAATTACTCGTTCCTGTCGCTCTACGGGGAAAAAGACGGCTGGAAATACCTGGAAGATCTGGACAAGAACATGGCGTTCTACACCCGCAGCGGCAACGCGCCGACCGATCTGGTGGGCCGCGGCGAATACCTGCTGGGAATCACCTCGGATGAAAACGTCCTGAAGCGCATCAAGGACGGCTATCCGCTCGAATGGAAAGTGCCGGCCGAGGGCATCGGCTACGAGGGCAATTACTGCGTCGTCCTCAAAGGCACCCAGAACCTGGCGCTGTGCAAAAAAGTGATGGACTACCTCGGCAGCAAGGACTGCAGCGAGTTCATCGCGTCCATGGGCTACATTCCGCCGCGGCCGGGCATCGCCAGCGGGCTCTACGGCGAAAAGCCGCCCAAATACATCAAGCTCGACCACGCCTGGGCCTATAAGAACCAAAAGGGCATCATGCTGAACTGGAAGAGCAAGTTCATGATGAAGGAAACCGAGGACGCCAAGAAGTCAGGGGATGAGAAGGAAAAGTCCGGTGGATGATACACGCAACCCCGGCTTCATCGGAATTTGACCTTCCGGGAGGGGAAAGATGGCCGACCTGGTGATGGGTTCCATCATCCGCCGAAACTGGTGGTACCGGCTGAGGGCGTTTATCAACGCCAACCTGATCAACCTGTTCGCGGGCGGGCTGTTCGCTCTGCTGGCCGTCTTTCTCCTCTACCCGATCGTCTCCGTGCTGGTGTTCAGCCTGTGGGGCGACCAGGGGTTCACGCTCGATTTCTACGCCGAGTTCTTCAAATACGAATTCTATTACTGGTCCTTCCTCAACACGCTCATCCTCGGGCTGGCGACGATGGGCATCCTGCTCATCGTCGGGTTTTGCTTCGCCTACCTGACGACGCGCGGGCCGCTCTGGATCCGCAAGCCGCTCAAAATAATCGCTCTCCTGCCGCTGGCGGCACCGCCTTACATCTTTTCGATCTCGCTGATCACCCTCTTCGGCAAGAACGGGATGATCAACAATCTCCTGCAGCTGAACTTCAACATCTACAGCTGGACCGGGGTCATCGCGGCGCAGGTGCTGGCCTTTCTGCCGCTGTCCTTCATGATGATCGAAAACGTCCTGAACGCCGTCAACCCCAGCTTGGAGGAATCGGCGAGCGACATGGGGGCGTCGGAATTCCGGATCATGCGCTCGATCACCATCCCGCTGGCCGCGCCGGGGCTGCTCAAGGCGGCGCTGCTCGTATTCGTCATGACGATCGCCGAGTTCGGCAACCCGGCCATCCTCGGGGGGCGGACCCCGTTTCTGGCGCCGGACACCTATCTGATGATCACCGGCGAGGCGGATTTCAACATGGCGAGCGTGCTGTCGGTCGTCCTGATCGCGCCGTGCATTCTCATTTTCATCCTGCACAACTTCGTTCTGTCCGGCAAAGGCTACACCACGATCGTCGGCAAGCCGACCGCGACCGAACTGCGGCCGATCGATCCGGCCATCAAGGTTCCGTTCCTGATCGTGTGCCTTCCGGTGGCGATCATGGTGCTGCTGAGCTTCGGGGTGATCGTGTTCGGCTCCTTCGTCAAGATCGTGGGCGTCGACAACACCTTCGTAATCGACCACATGCTCAACACCCAGTCCAATCTGGCCATCTGGAACAGCTTTAAAGTTTCGCTGGGGGCCGGGCTGTTCGGCGCGGTGGTCGGAACCCTGCTCGCCTACGTGATCATGCGCGGCAGGTTCCCCGGCCGGCACGTCATGGAGATGCTGGCGCTTTCCGGGTTCGCGCTGCCGGGGACCGTGATCGGCGTCGGCTACATCATCGCCTTCAACCGGCCGCCGTTTCTGCTGACCGGCACCATCTGGATCATCATCCTGAACTGCGTGTTCCGTTTTCTCGCCGTGGGCGTGGAGGCCGGCATCAGCAAGCTGCATCAAATCAGCGTCGAAATCGAAGAAGCCTCCGCAGACCTGGGCGCGGATTTCCTGACCGTTTTCTTCAAGGTCATTCTGCCGATCATGTTTTCGGCCTTCGTCGCCGGTTTCATCTACACGTTCATGACCACCATGATGTCGCTCAGCTCGGTCATCTTCCTGGTGGCGCCGGGCTTCGACCTGGCGTCCGTCTACATTTTCCTGACGGCCCAGCTGGGCGAGCTCGGCGTCGCCTCGGCCACGACCATCAAAGTGATCGCCATCGTGGCGGCGTCCATGGCTTTGCTGAAAATCATCGCGAAGAGGACCGGCCTGGACGTTCAGAAGCAAGGAGTCTAGCGCATGGAGACATCGAAACCGACCATGTTGGATCTGCAGGACATCCACAAAAGCTTCGGCAGCGTGGACGTCCTCAAAGGCATATCGGCCCAGATCGCCAAAGGGGAGCTGCTTACGTTCGTGGGCCCGAGCGGCTGCGGCAAGACGACCCTGCTGCGCATCGTGGGCGGGTTCACGTCGGCCACGTCCGGCCGGGTCATCCTGGACGGCGAGGACATCAGCAACCTGCCGCCCAACATGCGCAACACCAAGATGGTCTTCCAGAGCTATGCCCTGTTCCCGCACATGAACGTCGCCAAGAATATCGGCTTCGGGTTGAAGCTTCAAAAGTGGCCCCAGAAGAAAATCGACGCCCGGGTCGATGAGCTGCTTGCCCTGGTCCACCTGGAAGGGCTGGGCGGCCGCACCATCGACCGGTTGAGCGGCGGCCAGCAGCAGCGCGTGGCGCTCGCCCGGGCGCTGGCCCTCGAACCCAAGGTGCTGCTCCTGGACGAACCGCTCTCCAACCTGGACGCCAACCTGCGCATGGTCATGCGCGAGGAGATCCGCAACATCCAGGAACGCCTGCAGGTGACGACCATTTTCGTCACCCACGACCAGTACGAGGCCATGAGCATCTCCGACCGGCTGCTGGTTTTGCACCAGGGGGTGATCCAGCAGATCGGCTCGCCGGTCGACATCTATGAGCGGCCGGCCAACGAGTTCATTGCGGGCTTCGTCGGCTACGTCAACTTCCTCGAGGGCCGGGTGGATGCCGTGCCGAACGGCGATTCGCTCTGGGTTTCCACGGAGTTCGGCCGCGTGGAATTGGACCATCATCAGAAAGATCTTGCCAAGGGAGATCCCGTCCTGATGGTCATCCGGCCCGAAACCGTCTCGCTCTCGCCCTGGAACGGGACCGAAAGCCAGAACAGTTTTCACGGAACGGTTCAAAGCCAGATGTACGCTGGCAACCTCGCCAAGTACACCGTGAAGTTCGGGCAGAAAGAAATGGTGATCGACCATTACAACCCGATGGGGTCCCGGAAGTACGCCAAGGGCGAGACGGTCAATGTCACAATTCCGCGCGGCATCCATCTGCTGAAGCGTCAGGCCGCTTAGGCGGAAGTCCATCGAGTAAAATCCCCTGTTTTCTGGGTGCCACCGGCAGCGCCTCGGTTCGGGCAGAAGGGGAAGATTGAGCGTTGTCCTTCGACGTCATGCTGGCCGTGCTTCTGGGAGCCGCCTTTCATGCGAGCTGGAACGCGCTTGTCAAATCAGGCTCGGATCCGTTTCTTGACACCATCCTGCTGACCACCTGTATTGGCGCCATGATGGCGGTCCTGCTGCTGTTTATTCCGTTGCCGCGGCCGGAGAGTTGGCTTTGCCTGATCGCCTCGGTCGCGATTCATGTGGTGTATTACGGGCTTTTGGTGCTGGCCTACCGGGGGGGTGACCTGAGCCGGGTGTATCCCATCATGCGCGGCACGGCCCCGGCCTTCACGGCTCTCCTGGCGGTCGTTTTGCTGGGAGAGCAGCTGCCCTGGGGGGCGTGGTTCGGAGTCCTGCTGGTGTCTATCGGCGTATTGCTCCTATCGGCCGATTCTCCGCGATCCCGGGGTGTCCGAATCGCTCCGGTCGTCTTCGCTCTGCTGAATGCAGCTGTGATCGTGGGCTACACATTGGTCGACGGCCTCGGCGCGCGCCTTTCCGGCAATGCCTTCAGCTATACCGGTTGGATGCTTCTCCTGACGGGCCTGATCGTCTTCGGCATCGCGCGCGCTTATCGGGGCCGACAGGTTACGGAGCATGTCTTGACCCAGTGGAAAAAGGGGGCACTGGGCGGCGCTTGCACCTTCGCCTCATACAGCCTGGCGCTCTGGGCCATGACGAAGGCGCCCATCGCTCCGGTCGCCGCCCTCCGGGAGACATCGATCATCTTCAGTACATTGCTAGCGCTCTTGGTTTTAAAAGAGCGCATAACGCCCCTACGGTATGCGTCGGTGGCCGCGGTGGTCGCCGGCGCCATCGCCATCAAGGCGTTTTGATCTGATTCAGGAATTTGAAGCGTTTTATTATGACCGGTTTTCATCCAAAAGATGATTTTAATTATTTTGACTAATAATTGAGAAGCCATTTATAGTCTTCTGATCAAAGACAGCGGAATCGGGCCGCTGCAGCCAGCATGCGGTCGCCACCCCAAGCTTGATGAAACCCACCCATATTCTATGACCTTCGAGCGGAGGAAACGAATGGACAGAGAACCCGTTTTTCATCGAAAAACCGCGATCTCCTACAAGACGGAGGAAAAGACCGTCGTGCGCGGATACAACCTGAGCGAGCTGGCGGAGGAAGGCTACTCTTTTTGCGACGCGCTCTTCGTGCTGTATCAGGGCCGCATCCCCACCGAGGCCGAGGAGAAGATGCTGAAATACGAGATGGGCGTCTTCCTGGAGCACTCCATGTCGCCGTCGGCGGTGGCGGCCATCGGGGTCAGCGCCGGCCGGCCGAACCTGCCCTGCGCGATCGCGGCCGCCGTGAGCACCTTCGGCGGCGTCCACGGCCCGGGCGCGGCCCACGGCTACATGCTCAACAAATACCTCGAACGCGCGCACCGCGAGGGCAAGACGCCCGAGGAGATGGCCAAGATCCTCGTAGACGAGTACATGGACGCCGAAAAGCCCGTCATGGGCATGGGCCAGCCCCAGCACATCGACAGCGACCCCCGGGCGGAGCCGATTCACGTCAAACAGGAGGACCTGGAACTCGAGGGGGTCTACCTGCGGTTCCAACGCGCCCTGGAGCAGCATTTCCACGAGCGCCGCAAACGCGAGGGCCGCTCGCGCGTCGGCGTCAACGTGGTCGGCTCCGGGAATACGGCCCTCATGGAGATCGGCTTTTCCCCCATGGCCGGCTGGTGCCTCGGCAGCGTCTGCCGCGGCTGGAGCTGCGCCGCGCACGCCTTGTTCAACATGAAGAAAGGCCGGGCTTGGGGCGCTTCGCGCAACGAGCCCATGGTCCAGATGATCGACCTGTCCATGATCAAGTACGTGGGACCGGAGGACCGGGTGGTGCCCAAGCAGGAGGAGCGCCAGGAGTACGCGCGCAAGCAAAAAGAGGAAGGAGAATACAAGAGATGGGCGATCTAAATGAGATCAAGAAAAAACGCGGCATCGGGCACCTGGACAGCCCGAAGATGCCGTTCGATTATTTCAAGCGCGAATACGGCACCGTGCCGCGCGACACCCAACGGGCTCCCTTTCAATGGGTGTCCGAAGTGGCCTACAAGAATGTGCACCGCATCGTGTCCCGCGGCTACGATACGACCGAGCTGATGGAAGAGGGCTACGGCGTCGTCGACGTGCTGTTCGTGGACTACCAGGCCCGGATCCCGCTGATCGAAGAGGAGCAGATGCTCAACTACGTGATGATCCTGGCGCTCGAGGACGGGCTGTCCGCGCCGGCCGCCATGTCACGCATCGTCGCCCGCACCAAGACCTTTCTCACCCAGGCCGCCGCGGCGTCCATTCTGGCCTTCGGCCACGCCTACGGCGCTTATTCGGCTTTCGGAAACCGGCTGGAGAAGTATTTGAAAAAGGCCGATGCCGAGAAGCTGAGCCTGGCCGAGGCGGCCGCCCGGCTGGTCAAGGACTGGGCGGCCAAGGAGCCCGAGTCCCTCGGGGTCTCCAATCTCATGCTGAAGGATCCCGCGGCGAAGCGCATGATCGCCCGCGCGGAGAAGCTCGGCGTCGCCGGACGATACATCGCCTTCATGAAGGAGATCGTTCTGGCGGCGCAGAAGCAGAGCCCGGAGCCGGTCGACATCGATATGCTGGGAGCGACCGGCGCGGTCATGATGGACCTGGGGTTTTCGGCCGAGGCCACCTGGGCCATCCTGGCGGTGACGCGCGCGCTCGCGGCCGGTGCGCATTACATCGAGGAGATCGAGCGCCATCCCTACATGCGGCTGGGCGAAGCCCTGACGCCGAGGGAAGACTACGACGGACCGGCGGACCGACCGGTTCCGCCGCTTAAGGACCGGGCCAAGGTCGCCCAATCGGGCGTCTGCCGGACCGTCGATGAATGGATGCAGGCCCGCGAGGAGCGCAAGAAGCTCGCCGGCAGCGGGTACGCCATCGTGGAAGAAATCGAAGACCCGAGCAAGAAGTCGGGGATCAAGAAGGTCGGCAAACTGTGAAAAGCTTCGTCTCAGGCCGTGATCCGGCGTTGCGCGGCACTTTTGTGATTGCTCACATACTGGTCAGTATGCTGCGCATCCCAAAAGGCCGTGCGCCTTGGCTGACGGCCTGATACTCGCTTTTCCAACGCGAATGGAGAGTGAGATTATGGAAGTCGTCAAACCCGTCAAGCGCAATGTCCTCCTGAATCCCGGGCCGGCTACCACCACGGATACGGTGAAGTATGCCCAGGTGGTTCCGGACATCTGCCCGCGCGAAAAGGAGTTCGTAGACGTCATGGACGAGGTGCGCCGCGAATTGGTGAAGGTCGTCCACGCCGATCCCAAAAAGTACACGGCCGTGCTCTTCACCGGGTCCGGCACCGTGATCCAGGATGCGCTGGTCAATTCGCTGGTCCCGGACGGCAAGAAAATCTGCGTGGTCAACAACGGCGCCTACTCGGCGCGCATGGTCGAGATCGCCAATTACTACCATATCCCCTGCGTCGACCTGAAGTTCCCCACCACGGGCCTGCCGGACCTGAACGTCGTGCAGGAGGCGCTGGCCCGGGACCGGGACATCGCCGTGGTGGCCACCACCCACCATGAGACCGGCACCGGCGTGCTCAACCCGGTGCGTGAAATCGGCCGGATGGCCCACGATCACGGCTGCGTCTTCATCGCCGATACCATCTCGACCTACGGGCTGCTGCCCATCGACATCGAAAAGGAGAACATCGACTTCTGCATGTCCTCGGCCCAGAAGGGCCTGGCGGCCATGACCGGCGTCTCCTGGACGGTCGGAAACATCGACGAGATCGTCAAGTCCAAGGCCTACCCCACCCGCTCCTACTACTGCAACCTCTTCATGCAGTACGATTTCTTCGATCGAGTGGGCGAGATGCACTTCACCCCGCCGGTGCAGACCATTTACAGCCTGCGCCAGGCCATCCGGGAGTACTGGGAAGAAGGGGAGCAGGCCCGTTATGAGCGGCTTTCCAAGTGCTGGGAAGCCATTCACAAGGGCATGCAGGAAATCGGGCTGGAATCCGTCATCGACAAGAACATCCAGAGCAAGCTCGTCGTGACGATCAAGGCCCCCCAGGACGGAAAGTTCGACTTCTTCAAGCTGCACGACTACTGCTACGAGCGCGGATTCACCATCTATCCGGGCAAGATGTTCGGGCTGGAGACCTTCCGGTTGTGCAACCTCGGCGTCATCACCCACCAGGACATCGAGGCGTTCTTCGGGGTCGCCCAGGAAGCCTTCCGGAAGATGGGCTATTCGCTGCCCATCCGCGAATGATGGCGAAGAGAGCCAATTCGGAAGTCGGAAGGCGGAAGTCGGAAGTCGGAAACCGGCTCGGCGGCTCCGTGTTTTAACCAATCAACGAATCAACCATTCACCAACAAGGGAGGTCATAGAAGAACCATGGAAGACGACATCAAGGAAATGTACGCCAAAGCCAAAAAAGCCTTTGATGAATACCAATACTGGCCGCAGGAGAAAGTGGACGAAGTGGTCCAGGCCGTCGGCTGGATGTGGCAGAAGGAAGAGGTCCGCAAGGTTTTGGCGCGGACGGCTGTCGACGAGTCCGGAATCGGGGTCTATGAGGACAAGCTGGCCAAGATCAAGACCAAGACGCTGGGCACGCTCTGGGACCAGCGCGGGGTCAAGACCTGCGACCTGGTCGAAGAGGACAAGGCCCGCGGCATCCGCCGCTACGCCAAGCCGATCGGCGTCATCGCCGATGTGGTGCCTTGCACCAACCCCGAGTCGACCATCTGCTGCATCGGGCTGTCCACTTTGAAGACCCGCAACGCGATGATCGTCTCCCCCCATCCCCGCACCCAAAAGAGCTCGTATCTGACGGTGGAGTACGGCCGCGAGGCGTTGAAGAAGATCGGCGCACCGGTGGACCTGCTGCAATGCATCAAAAACACCAGCCAGGCCAAGACCCAGGAACTGATGGCCCACTGCGACTTCGCCGTGGCCACCGGCGGCGCGGCCCTGGTCAAGGTCGTCTACGCGGCCGGCAAGCCCGCCCAGACGGTGAGCGCCGGAAACGTCGTCTCCTTCGTCGACGAGACCGTGCCCGATCTCCAGGCCACCGCTCACAAGATCATGCTCTCCAAGATCGCCAACAACGCCGCCTCCTGCTCCTCGGAGAACGCCGTCGCCCTGCACGCGAGCATCTACGATAAAATGATCGAATGCCTCAAGAAAGAGGGCGGCTATCTCTGCAGCACCGCCGAACGCGAGACCCTGCGCCGGTGCATGTGGCCGGACGGCAAGACCCTGAACCGCGACATCGTGGCCCATAGTGCCAAGTTCATCGCCGATCTGGCCGGCCTCAAGGTCCCCGAGACGACCAAGTTTCTCATGGTGATCGGCGAGAAGATCGGCCGCGAAGACCGCTTCTCGGGCGAGAAGATCTCTCCGGTCCTCACGGTCTGGAAGTGGAGCGACTTCGACGAGATGCTGGACCGGCTGGAAAAAATCCTCGACTTCTCCGGCAGGGGGCATTCGGTGTCGATCCACACCGAGTTGGACGAGCGCCGGGTGAAGCTCGCCCTGCGGGCCAAGGTCGGCCGGGTGGTCTGCAACATGGGGCACACGGCAGCCAACAGCGGCGGCTGGTGCGCCGGCCTGCCGTTCACCGACACCCTCGGCGGCGGCACCTGGGCCGGCAACATGACCAGCGAGAACGTCAACTGGAGGCACTTTCTGAACTACACGCTGGTGTCCATGCCCATCCCGGACTTTCAGCCGAAAAACGACGAGGAATTGTTCGGGGACTATCTAAGAAAATGGGGCCGGGATTGATCAAAGCGATCATCTTTGATTTCGGCCAGACGCTGGCGGATTCGGCGGACGGGTTCCGGAAGGCTGAAAAGGACGCTCAAGAAAAAATCTTCCGACACATGGCGCTTTCGCTGAAGGAAGCGTTCCTGGACCGCTACCGCCGGCTTCGCAGGGAGTTTCACGATCGATCGAATTTCTCGCGGCCGGCCATGTGGCGTGAGCTCTACCATTATCATTGCCTTGCGCCCGACGAGGCCCTGTTGTCGTCCTGGGAGACGCAGTATTGGGAGACGGTTAAAGCGCACACGGCACTGTTCCCCGAAACCTTGGGCGTGCTCAAGGCCCTCACGACCCGCTTTCAGGTCGCGCTGATCACGAACACCCAGGGCCAGCCGGTCTCGAGCGCACACCGAATCCGCGAGTTTCCGGAGATCGAGAAGTATTTCCAGGCGGTCGTGGTGGCCGGAGAAGAAGGGATCCCGCCGAAGCCCGATCCCGCCCCCTTCCGGCGGTGCCTTCAGGCGCTGGGAGTCGCGCCGGAACAGGCCGTATACGTCGGCGACGACTGGCGCAACGATGTTTGCGGGTCGCGGGATGCCGGCCTTCACCCGGTTTGGATCCGGCACGCGCGGGTGAAGCGCACCTGGCCCGAGGCCAAGGCCGATGCTCCGGTGATTACGCGGCTCGACGAGCTCTTCGGTCTCCGGCTGCTGCAGACCTGACGGAAGGAGGTGTCGGCCTGCCATGGATTCCGATAGACCCCGATGGCCGCAGGGCCATACCCATCGCCGGACGGAAATCTTCCGCAGTCGGCATTTTGCGTTCGTAACCGAGGATCTTACCCTGCCGAACGGGCGCCGGGTCGAGATGGCCATGGTGCGCCATCCCGGCTCGGTCGGCGTCGTGCCGCTCGTCGATGACCGCCACGTCCTCATGGAGCATCAGTACCGTCCCTGCGTCCGGGAAACCCTGCTGGAGATCCCGGCCGGTACCCTGGAGCCGGGGGAGTCCCCCCGGGATTGCGCCGGCCGCGAGCTCGAGGAGGAGACCGGGTATCGGGCCGCCGAGTTCATCGACCTCGGCCGGACTCACATCCTGCCGGCTTACTCCGATGAAGTCATCCATCTGTTCATCGCGTGCGGGCTGACGGGGGCACGGCCGCGACCCGATTCGGACGAGATCATCCGCACGCAGATCTATCCGCTCGATCGCCTGATGGACATGATCGTCGCCGGTGCGATCACCGATGCCCTGACCGTGCTGGCCCTGCAGCGCACCTGGTTCCAGCTGCGTTGACCAGCGGCGCCCCCGGCTGCCAGCCGAGGCGCGCGGCGATTTGGAACGCGCCGCATATCCACAGGATATGTGAGCATTTCCAAGAGCCGCGCAACACCGGATCACGGCTTGAGGCGCTGCTGGTCAGTGGATCTCGGAGGCCCACTTGAAGACCATGTCCATCAACCGCTGCAGGGATTCGGAGATGTATTTGTCGCGGTGATGCACGAGGAAGAACTTGCGTTTCATGGCAGGATCTCCGAGGGACAGGGCCGTGAGCCGTTTCTGCTCGATTTCCTCCTTGGCGACTTTGCGCGAGATCAGGGCGATGCCGATGCCGTGCTCGACGGCGCGTTTGATGGCCCGGTTGCTGGATAGCTCCATGGGGATCCGGATTGAAATGCCGTGGCGCTGGACGAAGTCGTCGATGGCCCGGCGGGGGGCGGATTGCTCCTCGTGCATGATCAGGGGCTGCCCCTCGAGATCGCGGGCGCGCAGCATGTGCCGGCCGGCCAGCGGGTGGCGTCGGGGGGTGATGATGATCAGTTCGTCTTCCAGGATTTCCCGGACCACCAGTTTCTCCCGCTCCACCGGGTAGGAGATGAAGCCGATGTCGCACTTCAGGCTGGCGGTGTTCTCGACCACCAGCTCCGTCGGCAGGATGTTCATGGACACTCGCACCAGCGGAAAGGCTTTGCAGAAGGGGATGATCACCTCCGGCAGATAGTAGTCCCCGAAACTCTCGCTCGACAGAATGCGGATGTGGCCGCGCTTGCGCTGCTGGAAATCGCGGATGCTCTCCTCGGCGTGGGTCTCCATGTCGAAGATCTTCTCAGCGATCTTGAACAGCACCTCGCCGGCATCGGTCAGTACGAGCTTCTTGCCCACATAGTCGATGAACTTCAGCTCGTAGAACTCCTGAAGGCGCTGAATGCCCTTGGTGACGGCCGGCTGGGTGATGAAAAGCTCCTCGGCCGCTACGCTCAAGTTGCCGGACTTGGCGGCGAAGTAGAAGATCTTCAGCTGGTTGAGGTTCATCCGCTATCATCCTCCCTCGGCCCAGGCGGCCGCCATGTCCATCAGGCGTTTCAACGGGTTCGAAATCGATTTGCTCTTGTGGTGCAGCATGTAAAACGAGCGCACGATCGGGGGGTGTGCGAGGCGCAGGGCCGCGAGCGTGCCCGCCCGAAGGGCTTCGGCGACCACTTTTTCGGAGATCAGCGCAATGCCGGTCCCGGCCGCAACGGCGCGTTTGATCGCCTCGTTGTTGGAGAATTCCAGATAGTGCGACCAACCGGAGCGCCGGCGGCCGAGCAGGCCATCCATGGCTTTCTGCAGCGCCGATCCCGGTTCGTGCATGATGATGGGCTGCCCGTCGAGGTCCTTCGGCCGGATGGTCCGGCGATGCGTCAGGGGGTGCCCGGGGGCGGCGATCAGGACGAGCCGTTCGCGCAGCACCTCGCGCACCGCCAGATTCCGGTGCCGGATGGGGTCGGAGACGAACCCGAGGTCATTGTCCAGCGCAGCCGTGTGCTCCACGACCCGTTCGTTCGGCAAGATGTCCACGGATACCGTGACGGCCGGGTGCCGGAGCTGGTAGCGGTTGATCAACTCCGGCAGGTAGTAGGCCCCGAACGTCTCGCTGGCATGGATCCGCAACCGCCGCTCACCCTGCTCCCGGAACCCGCGGATGCAGTCCTCGGCCTGGTGCTCGAGCTGGAAAATACGGCCGGCGATCCGATAAAGCGCTCGCCCGGCTGCCGTCAGCACCCATTTCTGGCCGGCCCGCTCGACCAGCCGCACGTCGTAGTGCTCCTGAAGACGCTGGATCGCCTTGGTGACGGCCGGCTGCGTGATGTTGAGCTCGGCGGCGGCCGCCGTCAGGCTTCCGCGCCGGATGACGAGGAAAAATATCTTGAGCTGGTTGAGATTCATCGTCTGGCCCCACCCGCGGCCGGCGCTTCGACATAGCATAACCTGAGGTTATATAGAATGAAAATTTGTATTTTGACTCCGGCCTGAAAACTCCATACGTTCGGTCATCCAACGATCCAGGAAGGAACCCCTTTATGCGCATTTATGTGTGTGTGAAGCATGTCCCGGACACTGCTGCGCGGATCACCGTGACCGGCGGCGCCGGCTTCGCCGAGACCTGCAAATTCATCGTGAACCCCTACGACGAATACGCGGTCGAGGAGGCGGTGCGGCAGGCCCCCCACAGCGCCGGAGGCGAGGTGATCGTCGTCACCGTCGGCAAGGAGGCCGCGGTCGCCTCCATGCGCGCGGCCCTGGCCTTGGGCCCGCAGCGCGGGATATTGGTCAAGACCGATTCCCAGTTTCTGGACAGCCGCACGACCAGCCTGGCCTTAAAGCGCGCCATCGAGCGCGACGGCGCGCCCGACCTGATCCTGACCGGCAAACAGTCCGTCGACAGCGAGGGCATGCAGACCCCTTACCGCCTGGCCCAGGCCCTGGGGATGCCGGTGGTCAGCGACGTGGTGAAGCTCACGGTCGAGGGGCGTCGCGCCTGCGTCGAGCGGGAGGCGGAAGGCGGCGGCCGCGAGGTCCTGGAGGTCGACCTGCCCTGCGTCATCGGCGCCACGCGCGGGCTCAACGAACCCCACTATCCCAAGCTGCCGGAGATCATGCAGGCCAAGAAGAAAGAAATCCGGGTGATCCCCCTGGCCGAACTCGGCGTGAGCGCAGACGAGGGCGGCACCGAAATCGTGGAGCTGGTCGCAACCCCCGAGCGGGGACCGGCCCGGATGCTGGAGGGATCCGTCCGGGAACAGGTCGAGCAACTCGTGAGCCTGCTCGAACAGGAGAACGTCCTATAAGACTATTATCCAGGAGCAAGAACCTATGACCAACATGGCAATCCTGATTGAAAGCGGCCCGGAGGGGGTCAAGGAGACTCATTTCGGCGTAATCACCGCTGCGCGCCGGAAATCCGATGCGACGCTCGTGGCGTTTCTCGTCAACGGGGATTCGTCCGCTGCCAAAGTCGGGCTCGCGACGTACGGCATTCAGAAAGTCGTTGCCATCACCTCGCCGGCGCCGGAATTCGGGGCCCAACCGGAACTTCAGGCCACGGCATTGGCAGCGGCGGTAAAGCATTTCGAGATCGCCGCCCTGCTGGGAGTGGCCAGTCTCAAAGGCCGGGACCTGCTGGCGCGGGTCGCCGCCATCCTGGATGCGCCCCTGGTGCAGGACTGCCTGGCCCTGAATCCGGATGAGGATTCGGTGACCAAATCCCATTTTTCCGGCCGCACCACGGCGACCCTGCGTCTCAAGGCACGCCCCTGGGTCTGCAGCCTGCGTCCCAACAGCGTGGAGCCCGTTCCGGCGCCGGCCGCCGCGACCCTGGAAACCTTCCAGGCCCCGGCCACGAACTCCGCCCGGATCGGCGTGAGGGCGGTCAAGGCCGTCGGCAGCGGCGCGGCGGACCTGGCGGAAGCCAACATCGTCATCACCGGCGGCCGGGCTATCGGCTCCGCCGACAACTTCCAGATGCTGCGGGAATGCGCCGCGGAGCTGGGCGCGGCCGTCGGCGCGTCGCGCGCGGCCGTGGATGCGGGTTATGCGCCCCACAGCATGCAGGTCGGCCAGACCGGCAAGACGGTCAGCCCGAAGGTCTATATCGCCTGCGGGGTATCCGGCGCCGTCCAGCACTTTGCCGGGATGAAGACCTCGAAGGTCATCGTAGCCATCAACAGCGACAAGGACGCCCCGATCTTCGGCAAGTCGAACTATGGGATCCTCGGGGATCTTTTCGAGGTGGTGCCCTTTCTGACCGATGCGCTTCGGCGGCGACGTCAACGAGAATGACAGTCTATCTCACGGTCAAATCCATTCTGATAGCAGCCGCCATCATGGGCGCCTTCGGCGGGTTCTTCGCCCGCACCCAGCGCCTGCTGCTCTTGATGAAAAGGGTTCAGGGGCGCAGCGATGTTCGGCCGGACCGCTGGGGGGAACGGATCAAGGTCCTGCTCACCGACGTGCTCGGCCAGTCCAACGTCCGCCGCAAGGTGCTTCCGGGCATCGCGCACACTCTCATTTTTTTCGGTTTCCTGGCGGTCCAGCCGCACTCCGTGGAATTGATGCTGCGCGGCGTGTTCCCCAGCTGGCACCTGGCGGGTCTTGCCGCTGAGCTGTACGGTCGGTATCTCTTCATCGCCGACATCCTGGCCTTTGCGGTGCTTCTCGGCCTTGCTTATGGGGCTTACCGGCGCATCGTCATCCGCCCCCCCTACCTGACCAACAGCCTGGACGCCAAGCTGATCATCGCTCTCATCACGGTGATCATCGTAACGTTCCACCTGCTTAATGCGTTTCTGCTGCTGCCCGCCATCGGCGGCACCGACTTCGACTACCGGCGGTTTCTCACCGTATCCGAAGTGATGGAGCAGGTGTTGGGGCTGCAGCGTCTTTCTCCGGAAGCCGCACGCGGCCTCTACGAAGCGAGCTACTGGATCCATGTCCTGACGATTCTCGGATTCCTAGTCTACCTTCCCGGTTCCAAGCACCTGCACATGCTGGCGGCCGCGCCCAACGTTTTCCTGAAACCGCTTGAACGGCCGAAGCCCATGATCGCGACCGACTTCGAAGCCGAAGGCGCTCCGAGCTACGGCCTCGGCAAGGCCTCCGACCTGACCTGGAAGGGCGTGCTGGACCTTTACGCCTGCACCGAGTGCGGCCGCTGCGAGGAACAGTGTCCGGCCGCCATGACCGGCAAGCCGCTTTCACCCCAGCGGGTGATCCACGACGCCAAAGTCGATCTTCTGCAGCAAGCCGACGCCATCCTGAGACGCTCGTTCGAGGACGTGCCGCCGCTGGTGCGCGAGGGCGCACCCATCACCGGCGATGTCGTCTGGTCCTGCACCACCTGCCGGGCGTGCGAAGACGTTTGCCCGGTGAACATCCAGCACCTGGACTTCCTGTTGGAGATCCGCAAGCACCAGGTTCTGATGGAGGCGAGCTTTCCGCCGGAGTTGCAGGATACGTTCATCAGCCTCGAAAACCAGTCCAACCCCTGGGGCTTCGGCAGCGACACGCGCGGCGATTGGGCCAAGGGGCTGGACATTCCGCTGCTCGGCGACCGCCCCGATGCGGAGCTGCTCTTCTATGTCGGCTGCGCCGGGTCCTTCGACGACCGCGGCAAGCGGATCTCCCAGGCCATGGCGCGGGTGCTGAAAAAGGCCGGAATCGACTTCGCCATCCTCGGCGAAGAGGAGCGCTGCAACGGGGATCTGGCCCGGCGGGCCGGAAACGAATACCTGGCCCAGGCGATGATCCGCGAAAACGCCGACGTCCTGAACCGCTACCGCCCCCGCCAAATTCTAACCGGATGCCCGCACTGCTACAACACGCTCAAGCATGAATACCCGCAGTTCGGCGCCCGGTTCGAGGTGCTGCATGCCAGCGAGCTGCTGCTGCAGCTCCTTCGGGCGGGGCGGCTTAAGGTCAAGACCGGTCTTCGGGAGCCGGTCGCCTTTCACGATTCCTGTTACCTGGGGCGCTGGAACGGGCTTTACGATGCGCCGCGCGCCATTCTGAAACACCTCGATGGCGGGGGCGGCCTTCGGGAGATGCGCCGATCCCGTGAGAAGGGGCTCTGCTGCGGCGCGGGGGGCGGCCGGATGTTCATGGAAGAGAAGATCGGCCGGCGCATCAATGCCGAGCGGGTCGACGATCTGCTCGCCAGCGGCGCCGGCATGACGGCTGCGGCCTGTCCGTTCTGCATCACCATGCTGCGCGACGGACTGGCCGACCGCGGCAGCCGGGTTGACGTGAAGGATATCGTGGAGCTGGTCGACCAGGCGACCGGGTGAGGCTCCCATTGAGGGATTTTGAGGTGCAGCGCTTCAGAAAGGGTCGTTGGGGTCTGCGTCCGCAGGGGCCGCCGCAAAAGACGCCGAGGCTCCGACACGCCTCTAATATTCCTAAAATGGCTCCGCACAGGCAGCGACGGCAGCCTCTATCGTGGGGTGATTCCGTTTGAGGCTGTCTGGATTGTATCCGAGCGGGATTGCTGCTGTCGAGACCGCTGCCGAAGAAATTGCGGCGGCTCCTGCGGACGCAGACCCCAACGGCAGAATTGTTCGATTGGGTTACAGCGAAGGAGATCGAAAATGAAGGATCAAGCCAGGATTGTGGTCATCGGCGGCGGCGTGTTCGGCACCAGCGTGGCCTACCATCTGGCCAAGATGGGATGCAGCGACGTAGTGCTGGTGGACAAGGGCGAGCTCACCAGCGGCACCACATTCCATTCGGTCGGGCTGGTCTCGCAGTTCCGGACCTCGCCGGCGCTGATGAAGATGATGAACTACAGCATCCGGCTTTTCACCGAACTGGCCAAAGGCGACGGCGGCCCGTCGCTCGGCTGGCGCACGGTCGGCAGCCTGCGTCTGGCATCGAGCCCGGACCGGCTCAAGGCGCTGAAACGCGAGGTCAGCCGCGCCCGGGCCATCGGGCTCGCTGCGGACATTATAACGCCCAAGGAAGTGGTCGCACGCTGCCCCTTCATATCCGACGAGGGCCTTTACGGCTCGGTTTGGGTTCCGGACGACGGGTTCATCGACCCCAACGGCATCACCTACGAACTGGCCCGCCAGGCCCGCGCCATGGGGGTCGAGATCCACACGAACGTGCGCGTCACGGGCATCGAATTGTCACCGATCCGAGAAGTCGCCCGGGTGATCACGGACCGCGGCGCGATCCGCACCGAGTGCGTCGTCAACGCTGCCGGCGAGTGGGCGCCGCGTTTGGCGGAAATGGTCGGGGTGTTCCTGCCGACGGTGCCCCTGATGCACCAGTACCTGACCACCAAACCCATCCCGGGCCATGAGCTCACCCCGACCACGCCGGTCATCCGCGACCCCGACAACCTGTTCTACTGCCGCGAAGACACAGGCGCCTTTTTGATCGGCGCCTTCGAGACCAACCCCAAGGAGTGGTCGCCGGACGGCGTTCCCTGGGAATTCAACCAGCAGCTGCTCAGCCCGGAGTGGGACCTGTTCATGCCGGTCATGGAAAACGCCATCCGTCGGATGCCGATCCTGGCCGAAGCCGAAGCCGTCCAGCTCATCAACGGACCCGATGCGTTCACCCCGGACGGCCACTACGCGCTCGGGCCGGTGCCGGGATTGCACGGGTTTTTCGTGGCCGCGGGAGGGTCGATCAACGGAATCGTCGGCGCCGGCGGGGTGGGCAAGACCCTGGCCGAATGGATCCTGGAAGGCGATACCGAAATCGATGTGCACGAGCTGGACGTCCGGCGGTTCGGGCCCCACTTGGCCCACCGGCCTTACCTGATCGAAGCCTGCCGGGAGGTCTACCGCTACTACTACCACATGCGCTACCCCGGAGACGAAAACGAGTGGGGCCGGCCCTTCCGCACGAGCCCCTTCTACGAGCGCCTGAAGGATTTCGGGGCCGTCTTCGGCCACAAGAACGGCTGGGAGCGGGCCAACTACTTCGATCCCAGCCGGCCGTGGCGGCAGGCCGGCGCCGATCAAAAAGCGTGGGGGTGGACGCGGCCGCCCTCCTTCGGCCTCGTGGCCCAAGAGGTCCGGGCGGCGCGCGAACGGGTGGCGCTTTTCGATATGACCTCTTTCGGCAAGATCGACGTCCGCGGCGACGGCGCGCTCGCCTTCCTGCAGAGACTGGCCGCCAACGACCTCGACCGGCCGGTCGGCAGCATCGTCTACACCCAGTTCCTGAACCGCAAGGGCGGGATCGAGAGCGACGTGACCGTGACACGGATGGCCGATAAGGAGTTTCGCATCATTTCCGGAACCGCCTTTGTGGCGAGCGATCTGGGCTGGATGCGGCTGCACCAGCCCGAGGACAAATCGGTGGCGATCGAGGATGTCACCGATCGACTGGGCTGCCTGGGGCTCTGGGGCCCCAGGGCGCGCGAGGTGCTGCAGGCCGTGAGCCCGGCCGACGTTTCCAATTCGGCCTTTCCCTACCTGACGGCCCGGGGCGTGACCATCCGGGGCGCATCGGTTTGGGCCGAGCGGGTCAGCTACGCGGGCGAACTGGGCTGGGAGCTCTACATCCAGCCGGCGGACGCTTGCGCCGTGTTCGATGCCCTGATGGAGGCCGGGCGGCACCACGGCATCCGGCTCGCGGGCTACAAGGCCTTGGACTCCCTGCGCCTGGAGAAAGGCTATCGTTACTGGAGCGGAGACATCACCCCCGAGGACAACCCGCTCGAAGCCGGGCTCGGCTTCTGCGTGCGCATGAATAAGGGTGATTTCATCGGCCGGGAGGCCTTGCTCGGCATCCGGCAAAAGGGGCTGCGCACCCGGATGTGCGCGCTGACGATGGACGCCGGCGGGAATCTCTACGGCGGGGAGTCGGTCTATGCCGGCGGCCGGCTGGTTGACCGCATCCGCACCGGCGGGTACGGCCACACCGTCGGCCGGGATATCGGGCTGGTCTATTTGCCGCTGGGGTTGTCCAAACCCGGAACCTCTCTCGATGTGGAGATCCTGGGGGAGCGCATTCCGGCCCAGGTTGCCGAGCTGCCGCTCGTGGATCCGCAGGGAGAGAAGATTAGGGCCTAAGAGCGGGGTTGAAAAAAGGGTTCAACGGTTCACGGTTCAACGGTTGGTTTCGCCTGGGGACCGGTTGCCGTTACGCTTTTCCAACCGTGAACCGGGAACCCGCAACCGTGTGCCCAAACCTTATCCTCTTTCGACCTCCGCGATGCTGTCCGCGATGATCGCGAGCGCCCGGTCCATTTCTTCACGCGCGATGGTGAGGGCGGGGGTCAGGGTCAGGATATTGCCCATGGTGGTTTTGAAGCTCAACCCCCGCGACAGGGCTGCGTACATAACCGCCTCGGCTTCGTCGCTCGCGCGCTCGCGCGTCCGGCGGTCCTTGACCAGTTCGATTCCCAGGAAAAGACCCAGCCCGCGGACATCGCCGATCAACGGATGCCGCGACTGCATCTCCTTTAAGCGCTCCAGGGCGTAGCGGCCGAGATCCCGAGCGTGGGCCACCAGCCCGCGTTTTTCGATGTAGCTGATCGTCGCCAGGGCCGCCGCGCACAGCACCGGGTTCTTTTCATGGGTGTAGTGGCCGAGGGCGCGCTCGGCGGCGACGTCCAGATCCTCGCGGGCGATGACCGCGGCGAGCGGCAGAATCCCGCCGCCCAGCCCCTTGCCGATGACCACCATGTCCGGAACGATCCCGAAATTTTCGAAGGTGAACATCCGCCCGGTGCGGCCCAAGGCATGGGGGATCTCGTCGAAGATGAGCAGGGCGCCGTGTCGGTCGCAGGCCCGGCGGACGGCCTGCCAGTACTCGGGCTTGGGAATGTAGGGCGTGCTGCGGATCGGCTCGGCGATCACCGCGGCGATGTCGCCCTCCTTTTCGAGAATGTACTCGACATAGCGCGCGCAGGTGAGGTCGCATCCGCCGCGCCCGCCGCAGCCGAAGACGCAGCGGTACTCGTCGGCCGGCGGCACGTGCTCGGTGCCGGGCAGCAGCGGCCCCATGTCCTGACGGAAGACCGCCTCGCCGCCGATCGAGATGGTGTCCAGCGTGGCCCCGTGGAAGGAGTCCCACATCGAGATCGTCTTATGGCGGCCGGTGGCCAGGCGCGCCAGCTTCAGCGCGATGCCGACCGCCTCGGCGCCGCCGGGACAGAAGAGAGATTTCGTCAGAGGCGCCGGTGCAATTTCGGCCAGCTTCCGGGCCAGATCCACGGCCGTGCGGTTGGTGTAGCGGCGCGTGCAGAACGGCAGCTCGTCGAGTTGGCGTTTGATCGCATCGATGACCTCCGGGTTGCCGAAGCCGACCTGGTGCACGTTGTTGCCGTGGAAATCCATGTAGCGCCGGCCCTGGGTGTCTTCAAGGTAGATCCCCCCGCAGGCGGCCATGGCGTTCAGACAAGGGGTCGAAAGAGACTGCCGCAAAAAATAGCGCGCGTCCTCTTCCAACAGGGCGCGGCTGGACGCATCGAGATGGTCTGCTTGCCATTGCACCCGCCGCGGGGAGATGTTGATGTCGCCTTCGGATTTGTGCAGTTTGTCCATCAGGATGGGTT
>CAYRUF010000062.1:21369-25299 GCA_964427375.1 uncultured Desulfatibacillum sp.
GAATGGAGAAGCAACTATGGAAAAATTAGGCCCCCGGGTTCGAGTCCGGACCGTCCAACCCCTTCGGGGTTTCACGGTACTGATATCCTTTGAGAATGGTGGCCAAAGGGAATGAACATCTCCAATCCTCAACTGAGGCTCGCCGAGGAATTCGTCCGTGACACGGGTTGTAACATCTTCCTGACGGGTAAGGCCGGCAGCGGCAAAACCACCTTTCTGCAGACTCTAAAGCAAAGGACCCCCAAGCGAATGGTGGTGACGGCTCCGACCGGTGTGGCCGCTATCAATGCCGGCGGGGTCACGCTGCACTCCTTTTTCCAGCTGCCGTTTGGCCCCTTTCTCCCCGGCCGTGAAGCGCCTGCCGTCCAGCACCGGATGCGGCGGGAGAAAAAGAACCTCATCCAGAGTCTCGACCTGCTGGTCATTGATGAGATCAGCATGGTGCGCGCCGACCTGCTTGACGGCGTGGACAGCATTCTGCGGCGCTACCGCCGCTCGGACCTGCCGTTCGGCGGGGTGCAGCTGTTGATGATCGGCGACTTGTACCAGCTGGCCCCGGTGGTCAAGAAGGAAGAGTGGCAAATCCTGCAGAAATATTATGATTCGCCTTATTTTTTCAGCAGCGCCGCGCTGCGCCGGACCGAACTGATTCCCATCGAGCTGAAGCATATCTACCGCCAGTCGGATCATTGCTTCGTTGAGCTGCTGAACCGCGTCCGGGATAACCAGCTGGACCCGCCCACCCTCCAGCAGCTCAACTCCCGCTATATACCGAATTTTTCACCCCGCGACGGGCAGGGATACATCACGCTGTGCACCCACAACCACAGCGCCGATGCCATCAACCGCGGCAAACTCAAGGCCCTGCCGGGTAAAAGCCGGCGGTTGGATGCGGAGGTGGAAGGCGATTTTCCGGAGCACGCTTATCCCACGGCCGCCACTCTGGAAGTAAAGATCGGAGCCCAGGTGATGTTTATCCGCAACGACATGGCGGCCGAGAAGTCCTATTTTAACGGCAAAATCGGCGAGATCACCGGGGTGTCGGGCGACCTGATCGAGGTTCGCTGCCCCGGGGAGTCCGATGCAATCAGGGTCGAGAAAACCACCTGGGAAAACATCGAATACTCGGTCGATCCGAAAACCACGGAAATTTCGCAAAGGGTCATCGGCACCTTCCGCCAATATCCCCTCAAGCTGGCCTGGGCCATCACCATCCACAAGAGCCAGGGGCTCACTTTCGACAGGGCGATCATCGACGCTCAGGCTGCCTTTGCCCATGGCCAGGTGTACGTGGCCTTGAGCCGATGCCGAACCTTCGATGGCATGGTCCTCAGTTCGCCCCTGACCTCCGGTGGCGTAGAAACCGATCCTACGGTTCAAACCTTCGTGAAGGAAATCGCTGCTGATTCGCCGTCGGGGGAAAGACTTGCGGCTGCGAAGAGCCGCTATCAGCAGCGTCTCCTGCTGGAGTGCTTCGACTTCGAGCGCCTGCGCCGGCGGCTGGATCGGCTGGTGGCGCTTCTGCGCACGAATGACGACGTGATACAGGTCTCGGGCGGCGGCGACCTGGCAGCGATCCAGCAGCGGGCTTCAGCGGAAATTTGTGACGTCGGTGAAAAGTTCAAACGGCAGCTGCAGGCGATGTTCAACGACGGCATCCAGCCGGCCACCGACCCTGCCATCCAGGCAAGGCTCGTCAAGTCGACCGTCTATTTCCAGGAGAAATTCGCTGCGATTCTGTCGCCCCGCCTTGTAAACCTCACGGTGGAAGCGGACAACCGGGAAATTCGCAGGAAAATCCTTGATGCCGTCAAGCGGTTGAGAGAGGAGACCGCGGTGAAGCTGGCCGGTGTGCTCTCCTGCCGGAGCGGCTTTTCATCGAGGCAGTATCTTCGGGCGATTTCCGGCGCGGCCATTGCGGCCGGACAGCCCCGGCCGAAAGCCGAGCCCATCACTCCCTCCCAGGCGGCTGCCGGCCACCCTGAGCTGTTCGCGGCCTTATGCGCATGGCGCAACCGGAAGGCGGCTGAGAAAGGACTCGCCCCTTACCGGATCCTGCACCAACGAACCCTGGTGCAGATAGCGGTCCACCGGCCCGATTCCATTGCGGCTCTCAAAGGGATCAAGGGCATCGGTAAACGCTTGGCCGCAAATTACGGACCTGAACTGGCGGCCCTGGTGGCCGATTACCGCAGCGAGCACCCGGCCCATGAGGCGACCCGGTCCGAATCCACGGCGGCGCCCCCTCCGCCGAAGGAGCCAGCTGAACGCAGCTCTCGGCGATGACTGCTCCGACGAAGACATCAGAATGGTTCGGGCCCGCCTCCAGCGCCATGAGCAACCCTGAGCCCTATGAAAGGATATCCACATGTCCCACGATCATCCGCCGAACGACCCGCGCATGCAGCGTGAGCAGGGGGACGTCAACACCACTCCCAACCGCCAGCGCTACTGGGAGCGGAACCTGTCGACCGAGGCCCGCAAATGGTTCGAGGCGGATGGCCGCTTTTTTCTGCATCAGAGCCTCTCGACGCCGGTGCTCAATGTGATCTCGGGCGCCGCGGGGGCCTGCATCCGCGACCTGGAGGGTCGATCCTATATCGACCTGCACGGCAACGGCGTCCACAACGCAGGCTTCAATCACCCGGCGGTCGTAGCGGCCGTCCGGCGCCAGTTGGACGAAGGGCTCACGTTCTGCCCGCGCCGCTACACGAACATTCCGGCCATCCGGCTGGCCCAAAAACTGGCGGAAATCACTCCCGACGGGCTTTCCCGCAGCCTGTTCTGCCCCGGCGGCTCGGAGGCGATCGAGATGGCCCTGACGCTGGCCCGCCAGGTCACCGGTCGATTCAAGACCATCTCCTTCTGGGACTCCTTTCATGGAGCTGGCTTCGCTGCGGCAGGCATCGGCGGCGAGGAGCATTTCCGCGGCGGCATCGGCCCCCTGGTGCCGGGCGCTTTCCACGTGGACTTTCCCAACTACTACCGCAACCCCTGGGGGTTCACCCGCGAAGAGGATGTGGATGCCGAATGCCTGCGGCAGATCGAGCACGTGCTGGCGCGCGAACCCGAGATGTCGGCCGTCATCGGCGAGCCGATCTCGGCCACCCCCGTCATTCCCTCCAGGCGCTACTGGGAGGGCGTGCGCGCCTTATGCGACCGTTTCGGCGCGCTGCTCGTTTTCGACGAGATCATCGAGGGGCTCGGCCGCACCGGCAGGATGTTCGCCTGCGAGCACTACGTGACGCCGGATGTGCTCGTGCTCGGCAAATCCCTGGGCGGCGGGCTGCTGCCGTTTGCAGGGATCGTCACCCACGAAAAGTACAACTCCCTGCCGCACCGCTCCATCGGCCACTACACCCACGAGAAAAACGCGCTCTGCGCGGCGGCTGCGCTGGCGGAGATCGAGGTCATCGAGCGCGAGCAGCTCGTCGAGCACAGCGCCCGGCTGGGCGCCTACGCCCTGCAGCGCCTGAACGAGATGAAGGAGCGGCACCCGCTGATCGGGAACGTCGCCGGCCTGGGGCTGCACCTCGGCATCGATCTGGTCAAGGACCGCGCGACCAAGGAACGCGCGGTGGACGAGGCCGAGATCGTCATGTTCAAATGCATCGAGCGGGGCCTCTCGTTCAAGACCATCGACGGCAATGTCCTGACCCTGAGACCGGCCCTGGTGATCACGCCGGAGGAGATGGACCGTGCATTGGACATCCTGGAGCAGGCTATCAGCGAGGTTGAAAAGGGGGCAACGTATTAGAAGTGGATGGCTTCGTAAAAAAACCAATTTCCGCGTTGCGCTTCATCCCGCTGTCGCTGCGGCGTACTACCAGTACGCCTCACTCCACGGGATTCGCGCGCCTTGAACTTGGGCTTTTTACGAAGCCATCGGCTGCGATGACTTTTTACGATTTCATCAGAAGTTGATTTTTT
>CAYRUF010000063.1:0-25244 GCA_964427375.1 uncultured Desulfatibacillum sp.
GCGCGGACGGACTGTTGCAGCGTCACCCAGGAACCTCCACCGATCGGGTTGAGCGAGACGCTCTCAGGATTTGAAGAGTTCCGTTGAGATGTAGCGCTCGCCGGTGCTGGCGAGGATGACCACGATGATCTGCCCGGCGGATTCGGGCCGCTGGGCGACCTGCAGGGCCGCCCAGGCGGCGGCGCCGGAGGAAATGCCGCAGAGAATGCCTTCCTGGCGGGCCAGCTCGCGCGCGGTTTCGAAGGCGGCCTCATTGCTCACGGTGATGATCTCGTCGATGATCGATCGGTCGAGCACGTCGGGGACGAAGCCCGCCCCGATGCCCTGGATCTTGTGCGGCCCCTTCCTGCCGCCCGACAGCACGGGCGAGTCGGCCGGCTCGACGGCGACGGCGCGGAACGACGGCCGGCGCGCCTTGATCGTCTGGGCGACGCCGGTGATGGTGCCGCCGGTGCCCACCCCGGCGACGAGGATGTCCGCCCGGCCCTCCGTATCATGCCAGATCTCTTCGGCCGTGGTCTCGCGGTGCGCGCGCGGGTTGGCGGGGTTGGCGAACTGGTCCGGCATGTAGGCGTTTTTTTCGGAGGCCAGGATCTCGCGCGCCTTCTCGATGGCGCCCGGCATGCCCTGCGGCCCGGGGGTCAGGACGAGCTGCGCACCCAAATGAGCCAAAAGCTTGCGGCGCTCGATGCTCATGGTCTCGGGCATGGTCAGGCGCAGGCGGTAGCCCTTGGCCGCGCAGATGAAGGCCAGCGCGATGCCGGTGTTGCCGCTCGTCGGCTCGACGATCAGCGTTTCGGGCGTGATCCGGCCCTCGAGCTCCGCCGCCGCAATCATGGCGGCGGCGATGCGGTCCTTGACGCTGCCCAGCGGATTGAAAAACTCCAGCTTGGCGAATATCTGCACCGGCAGGCCGGCGGCGATGCGGTTCAACCGAACCATGGGGGTCGCCCCGATGGTGCTGCCGATGGACACATAGTATTTCATGGTTTGAACTCTCCTTTTCCCGGCGTTTCCCCGTTGCGGGCCTTGTAGATCAGGCGGGGGGCTTCCATGACCACCCGGGTGTCCGGCGGGACGGATTCGGTGATCCAGACATTGCCGCCGATGACCGAGCGCGCGCCGATGACGGTGTCTCCGCCCAGGATGGTGGCGCCGGAGTAGATGATCACATCGTCCTCGATGGTGGGATGCCGTTTCTTGCCGCGGTACTGATGGCCGGCGTCCTTGGGCAGGGAGAGCGCCCCCAGCGTCACCCCCTGGTAGATCCGCACGTTGCGGCCGATCCGGGTGGTTTCGCCGATGACGACGCCGGTTCCGTGGTCGATGACGAAGCTCTCGCCGATCTGGGCGCCGGGATGAATGTCGATGCCGGTGGCGCTGTGGGCATGCTCGGTCATGATCCGCGGCAGCAGCGGCACCTCCAGTTCCCAGAGGCGGTGTGCCACGCGGTAGACCGCCATGGCGTAGACGCCGGGGTAGCTGAAGATGATCTCGTCGTGGCTGCGGGCCGCGGGGTCCCCCTCAAAGGTGGCTCGAACGTCGGTCGCCAGAACCCGGCGGACGGCAGGGATGTCCTCCAGCAGTTTCATCGCCAGGATATGTCCGCGGTTTTCGCAGTCCGTACAGGGCTGGTCGTAGCGCAGGCAGTCGTGGCGGATGCTGCGGCAGATCTGCTCGGAGAGAAGGTCGAAGGTCCCCGCGGTGGCCTGGCCCAGGCTGTAGCGCAGGGTGACCGGGTCGATTTTTTCCCGGCTGAAGTACCCTGGGAAAAGCAGCTCGCGCAATCGGTCGATGATCTCCACCACCACCTGGCGGGAGGGGATCGGGTCGTAGTCGATATGCGTGGGGCATTCGTGCTCGCCGCAGCTGGCGATGATGGCTTCGGCCACCTCGGGAAGCCGGGTACGGTAGTTCGATACCGCCTCCACTTCCAGCTTGCAAGTGGTCCGTTTAACGGGGTCCGTGCTCATGGCGCCCTCCCCAATCGGTCAAGCGCTGCCGATCATTCATCCGAACCAGGGAGTGGTCTTGCCGAGCAGCGCCCTAATGGTCCTATAATGGACCGCACGATTGAAAATCCCTCCTGCCCCCCTTTTTTCCAAAGGGAGGCATTTCCCCTCTTCGGGAAAGAGGGGGCGGGGGAGATTTTAAAGTCTATGATCGGACAATTTTGAAACCCTCCAACCCCTTACCCGGGAAACGCAACCCTCGACTTGCGCAGAAAATCGACCGGGTTGTACGAAAGCTTGGCCTTGCGCAGGCCCTCATTGTCGAGATCCTGTTCACGGTTGACGAAGTGATAGCCGTCGGCGGCATGGGCGAGGAACATCTGGTTGATCGCCTGATATCCGCCCTTGTAGGCGGGGCATCCCTTCTCGAAATGGATCACCAGGGTGTCGGCGGTCAGAGGCTCGGCCAGGGTATAGGCCACGATGATGTTCTCGACGAACAGCGCCCCGCCCATGATGGATTCGAATCGATTCCAGTTGTCCAGCACGCGAAGAATGGCGCGGTTTTCGGCGGCCAGCAGGTCGGAGGATTCGCAGTCGCGCCAGGTGCACCAATCTTCCTGCATGGCCATGGCTTGTTCGATGAGTTTGGGTCCGAAGTCGACATACGTGTACGGGTAGGACTTCAGAAACTGGTTCAGGAGGTTTTTCTTTTTATGGAAGCGGTTGCCCGGCAAATCGATCAGGTCCCGGGCGGCGTAAAGATAGTCCCATTGGCCCCGCTCCGGCTCGACGGTAATCCGCGCCCCAAAATGGGATTGCCAGATGCCTGCCAGCTTCTCGGGTACCCGGATGAACACGCTTCCGCGGAAAGCCGTCGAAATCCAATGCGGGCTCCATTCGACACTCTCCCATGGTCCGATGGGGGCCCAGAGCGCCTCCCGCGGCCGGGTCTGTTTGAGCCAAACCAGCGGTCCGTCCCAGGCCCAAACCAGGCCGTATTCCTCCGCCCAGGCCCAGATGTTGAGAAAGCTGTAGTCCGAGGCGACCTGGGGGCAGCGGCCCAGCAATTCCAGGTAGTCCTTCTGCCGGTCGAGCGAAATCGCTTCAAAGTTGAGTGGCATAACTTCCTTCGAGGTTATCGGTTGACGGCGCCGGCGGGGGCTCCGCCCGCAACGCCTCGGCAAGGTCCCGGCCGGCGCGGTAAGTTTCATCCAGATAGTCGGAGTGGGCCTGGGCCTCACCCTCATGTTCCAGTCCCCGGTAAAGCAGCGCCCTCCAGAGATCCATGTCCAGCGTATCGAAAAAATACCGCACGCTGAGCAGCGTTCCGTCGAACAACCGCTTGCCGCGCGTGGCCCCGGCTGAAATGAAAAGCCCCTTGCGGCGCAGGCCCGCAGCCGGATTCCGATTCGCATCCACCCAGTGCTTCTTGACCCAAACCGAATGAAAGCGGTCCATCAGGATTTTGGTGTGGGCGCTCACCGCGTAATAAAAGATCGGCGAGGCGAGCATCAGGCCGGCGCTGGCAAGGACCTGTTCGCGAACCTTTTGAAAATCGTCCCGGATGCGGCACTCGCCGTCCTGCCGGCAGCTGTAGATTTCGAGGCAGGCGGACAGCTTGAGGTCCCGCAGCACGAATTCTTCCACCCGGGCGCCGGCGTCGCGCGCGCCGGCAACCGCCTGCTTCAGAAGGGTCGCCGTGTTGCCCCGCCGCCGGGGGCTCCCGTACAAGGCCACGATCCGCGGAGGTTCCATCTAAAGCTCCACCACCAGCCCGATGGGGCAGTGGTCCGATCCGTGGATGTCGTTGTCGATGAAGGCGTCTTTGACCCGGCCGGCTTCGATCAGGTCGTTGGTCACGAAGAAGTAGTCGATGCGCCAGCCGATGTTCCGCTCGCGCGCCTTGAAGCGGTAGGTCCACCATGAGTATTTCACGGCGTCGGGATGAAAGTGGCGGAAGGTGTCGACATAGCCCCGGGCCACGATGCGGTCCAGCCAGTCCCGTTCGATCCTCAGGAACCCGGAGGTGTTCTCGTTGGCCTTGGGGTTGGCGAGATCGATTTCGTGGTGAGCCGTGTTGTAATCGCCGCAGATGACGAGGCTTTTTCCATCCCTGCGGCGGCGGTCGGCATAATCGAAAAAGGCCTCGTAGAAATCCAGCTTGTACTGCAGCCGCTCCGCGCTCATTTGGCCGTTGGGAAAGTAGACATTGAAGAACAGAAACGTGCCGAAATCCATTTCGATGATCCGGCCCTCGGCGTCGAACCGCGTTTCGCCGATCCCGTAGCGGACCCCGGCCGGCTCCACCCGGCTGTAGGTTCCCACCCCGCTATACCCCTTCTTGACCGCGCAGTGGGACCAATAGGACCCAAAGGCCGCGATGCGGCCCATGTCGGCGTCCAGCTGTGAGTCCTGGAGCTTGGTCTCTTGAATGGCCACCACATCGGCATCCAGTTTTTGGAACGATCCCAGAAAATCCTTTTTCATCGCCGCCCGCAAGCCGTTGACGTTCCAGGATATGAGCTTGAGCGGTTTTTTCGGTTTGGGCATGCCTCCTCCGTTGGGGCGGCGATTTCTACTCTTCGACCAGGGCACGAACCTCGGCCAGGTGTCTGTTTCCTGGGAAGCGCTTCAACACGCCTTCGATCGAGCGCAGGCTTTCGCGAACAACGGCCGTTTTCGGTTTGGGGGAACCCAACTGTTCGGCAACGGTCTTGAGATCGGCCACGAGCTCGGCGAGACTGTCGAAATCGAGCCCCAGGCTGCCGGCCGCAGCTTTGATCCCGTCGCAGACCTGCATGACGGCCTGGCGGGCGGGCGGATCTAAGACCCGACCGGCCCCCAGCCGAGGCTGGGCGGAGGACGGGCGTTCAGCGCCGAGCACCGCGCGCATGGCCTCGGCCCCGGCTGCGCTCAGGCCGACTCCCCCGGACAAGGTGCGGATTTCCACGAGGCCCTCCGCCATGAGGTCTTGAGCGGCCCGCGAGGCCGCCTCCCGTTCCCAGCCCAGACGGCCGCCGATCTCATACATCGAAAGCTGCCGCGAGCTCTCTCCGCCGGTTTCATCGAACAACCGCTTCAAGAATTGCCGATCGGATTCATTGAGTTCGTCGAATGTCGTCATATCGAATTTCCGCCGGGCCGATGCCCGCGGCGGGTTATGCTGCCGCCGCGCCAGCCGCCGCCTGCAGGGCGGCCTCGATGTCCGGGTAATGAAACTTGAACCGATGCTCCTGCAGTTTCTGCGGAATCGCCCGCTGGCTGCCGAGCAGCACCTCGGCAAATTCCCCAAGAGCCATGCGGATCACGAAGGCCGGCGCGGGCATAAAGGCCGGGCGGTTCAGGACCTTGCCGAGCGCCGCCGCCAGATCGCGGTTCAATACCGGGTTCGGCGCGCAGAAATTGACCGGCCCGCTGATGTCCGCATGGTCGAGCACAAAATGCACCGCCGCGATGAGGTCTTCCAGGTGAATCCAGGGAAACCACTGGCGGCCGCTGCCGATCGGACCGCCGACAAAACGCTTGAAGGCGGGGATCATCTGGGCCAGGGCGCCGCCCCCGGCGCCCAGAACGACTCCGAAGCGCGTTAAAACCACCCGCGCGCCCTTTTCCGCGGCGATGCGCGCCTCTCCCTCCCAATCCACCGACAGCCGGGCCAGAAAGTCCTCGCCGGCCGGTTCGTCCTCCGTAAGGATGTCGTCGCCGCGGGAGCCGTAGAATCCGACGCCGGAAGCGCTGAGGAAGATCGTTCCTTTGCCGGGCGCCAGGCCCTCGACCAGATGGCGGGTCGTCAGGATGCGGCTGTCCCGGATATCGTTTTTGACAGCATCGGTCCAGCGTCCGAAAATCGATCTCCCGGCCAAATTGATCACGGCGTCGATCTCGGTCAAGTTCTGCTGCCACCGGCCCGGACGGGTGGTGTCGGCCGCGATGAAGCGATAGCCTTCATGGTCGATCCGGCTTTTAACGGACGATCGGCCCATGCCGATCACTCGATGGCTGCGGCTCAGCAGCGATCGGCACAAGTGCGCCCCGATGAAGCCGGACGCCCCGGTGACCAGGATTCTCATGGCTTTCCTACCCCCGGATGTGAATTACCGTCACCCTAGGTCGCGCGCGTGGGTTTGTCAACGGCGGGCTGTCATGGAACGTCCTGAAGACGATGGGGGGTCGGTGTCTGGGAAGATGCCCGGAGGCGTTTCAGCCGGCGTCCGAAGAACGCCGACAATCCGGGCAGATACCGACAAACTCCAATTTGTGACCGGTGACGGAGAAGTCGGTAAAATCCCTGACGCCGGAGCTCAAGTCCACCCCCGGGTCAAAGAAAACGTCTGAGAGCCGGTCGCACCGTTCGCAGCGGATGTGGTAATGGCAGTCCGCCCGGCCATCAAAGCGTTTCAGGCTGCTGCTTGAATCGAGCTTCTGGATTTCACCGGATCCGGAAAGAATTTCAAGGTTGCGATAGATGGTCCCGAGGCTGATCCGGGGGAGGCGCTTGCGCACCATTTCATAGATTTCATCGGCGCTCGGATGGGTGTTAACTTTGCGCAATTCTTCCAGAATCACCATCCGTTGCCGCGTCATTCGCAGATTAGACGGATTCGGCACCACTTTTTGCCTTCCTGATGTCGGGAACGGATACGACCGATCAAACCGGTGCGATGAAACGACCCGGCTATCCTTTTTTGCGCTTTTCGATCGGCACGAATTCGCACACTTCCGGTCCGCAGTAATCACCGACGTATTCGGATTCCGGACGGTAGAGAACGGGTTTGGGCGCGGCGCCGGCAAACTGTTCTTCGA
The DNA here is from genome assembly GCA_964427375.1 of uncultured Desulfatibacillum sp. Taxonomy (GTDB): domain Bacteria; phylum Desulfobacterota; class Desulfobacteria; order Desulfobacterales; family SpSt-501; genus SpSt-501. The sequence continues at coordinate 6,759 of CAYRUF010000063.1, forward strand.
TGACATGGGCCGCCCAGCCGGCCACGCGCGCAATGGCAAACACCGGCGTGAACAAGTCCACCGGAATGCCGAGGTAGTAGTACAGCGAGGCGCTGTAAAAATCAACGTTTACAGGGATATCGGCATTTTTCCGCTTACGGAAGATCTCTTTGGCGGTCTTCTCGATCAGCGTGGACATTTCGTACCATCGCGGGTTGCCGGTACGTTCGCCCAGGGCCTTGGACATGGGCGCCAGAATGTGGGCGCGGGGATCGTCCACATCGTAGACTGCATGGCCGAGCCCAAAAATCTTGCGGCCGGCGTCAAGCTCGACATTGACGAAATCCGCCACCTTGTCCGGGCTGCCGAGCTTGAGCAGCATCTGCATGACTTTGGCGTTGGCCCCGCCGTGCAGCGCTCCGGACAGCGACCCCACCCCGGCGGCGACCGCCGCATACATGTGCGCTTGGGTGGAAGCCACCTCGCGGGCGGCGAACGTCGAGGCGTTGAAAGCGTGCTCGGCGTGCAGGACGAGCGCGGTGTCGATTGCCCGAATCGCGGTCTCCTCCGGCATCCGGCCGTTCAGCATGTAGATGAAGTTGGCGGCATGGGAGAGCTCGGGGGAGGGAGCGACCGGATCCAATCCGCTGCGAATGCGGTGCCACGCCGCAACGATGGTCGGAAACCGGGCGACCAGCCGATGGGCCATGCGCAGGGCGGCCTCCCTCGAGTGTTCCGCAATGTCGGGGTCTTGGGTGGCAAGCAGGGGCACCGCCGCCTGCAGAACATCCATGGGCAGCGCCTGGGGGGGGCATGTTCGCAGGGCCGCAATCAAGGAGGCGGGAATCCCGCGCTCGGCGGCCAGCCGCTGGCGATAGGACGCGAGCTCTTGCGCCGTGGGCAGGTATTCATGCAACAGCAGGTGAACGACCTCTTCATAGCTCGCGTGGGCCAAGTCCTGAATCTTGTACCCCCGGTAGATCAGGCGGCCGTTTTTCCCGTCGACCTCGCAAATCCGGGTATTGGCGATGGTGACGCCCCGCAACCCGGTATTGAGGGTAATTTTGCACTCTTCTTCCATGGGGCACCTCTCATTTCTGGTCGCTTAGAAAGGCATTTTTTCGGGAGGGCGCCGCTCGGGAACATAGTCGCGAGGGATCTTGCCTTCGTTCCAGTCCCTGGAAACGTAAAGGTTGCAGTAGCAACTGCCGAACTCCGCAATGTCCGCTACGCTGTAAACGCACGGGCAGATGATATCCCGGTCCTTTTCCCGGTCGCCGACGAGCAGGCGGCAGGGGCATCCCATGTAGCCGTAACGCTGCTTGTTCACCAGCAGCGATTCGAGCAGGTCGTTCACGCGTTCACGGTCCTGGTTGAAATAGTAGCCCTTCGGCTCCTGAACCTTTTTCATCATATCGTATAGTTGCTGCGCATTCATTCCAACCCCAGGGCCTCCTTGATTTCCTTTTCTTTATAGCCCACGATGACCTTATCCCCGATGATGACCGTTGGAAACGAGCAGCGCGGGTTGAATTTCTTGACATCCTCGATGATGGCCCGGCGCTCGTCGCCCTCGAGCATATCGACGTCCACGAACTCGTATTTAATGGTGCATTCCCCCAAAAATTTCTTGGCGGCCTTGCAGTGGCTGCAGGTGCTCAGCGAGTATATCTTGACATCCGGTTGTGTCTTGGCCTCTTCAGGTCCGTTGCTGCTCGTTTCAGGCATGCCTGTCCCCTTTCCTGGAGTGACGCCCGCCGGCAACGCCAGCGCTTTGCCGGGGATGAAGATAATGTGGAAAATAATGGAGGCTCCGGTTCGGCCGGCCGTTTTGATGCCGGTTGTTTTTAAAATTATTACAAAACAAGGGCGGTTTCAACCGTAAAGATGATCAAGATACAGGTTTTCGACGGTTTTTGAGCCGACGAAGCGGTCGATGACAGAATCCATAGGAACGGCTCCAAGGTGAGCCCCTTGACAAACACGCTTTTTTACCGTAGGCAAAACAAACATAATCCCCAGATGAGGACCCTGCCCCGACTTTTTGAACGCTTCGCCGGTTCAAAAATGGATTTTTAGCTTTTTTAAACCTTTCCACGAAGGGAGGATTTTTTAATGGAAGAAAAAAAGGAAATCCTTAAGAAAAAAGAAAAAGACATGCCGGACCCCAAAGACTTCACCACCTGCGACGCCACCATCCAGATGCTCAACAAGGCCCGGCGCGACGGGGTGGAGACCGCGTTTGAACGCGCGCATACGATGAAGGCCTGCCCGATCGGCTCCGAGTCGGCCTGCTGCAAGCACTGCTTTATGGGACCCTGCCGCCTGAACGCGCGCGACCCCTATTCCAAGGTGGGCGTGTGCGGAGCCACCATCGACACCATCCAGGCGCGCAACTTCGCCCGCTTCGTTGCTTCCGGCTGCGCCGCCCACACCGACCACGGCATGAGCATGTTGGATCTCTTCCGCGAAGTCGTCAACGGCCATATCAAGGACTACCGCATCAAGAACACCGAGAAACTCGAGGCGGTGGCCCAGTCCATCGGCATTGAAACCGAGGGCCGCGACATGATGGACATCGCCAAGGACCTTTACGCCGAACTGGAACGCACCTACACCCAGGTCGAAGGGGAGATTCCTTTCGCTCAGCGCGTTCCACCCAAGACCTTGGAGACTTGGCGCAAGTACGGCCTGGTTCCACGCGGCGCCATGCGCGAGATCATGGAAATGATGCACCGCACCCATATGGGGGTGGACCAGGACTATACCAATATCACCAAGCAGTTCAGCCGGACGGCGCTGGCCGACGGCTGGGGCGGATCCATGGTGGCGACCGAGATCTCGGACATCCTTTTCGGTATTCCCACTCCGGTTTCGATCGAAGTCAACATGGGCGTGCTGAAAGAGGACCACGTCAACATCATCGTCCACGGCCATGAGCCCAACCTGTTCGAGTCCATGATTGAATCGGTGAACGAGCCCAGCCTGGTGCAGGCCGCCAAGGCCGCGGGCGCCAAGGGCATCAACCTCTGCGGCATGTGCTGCTCCGGGGCCGAGGTGCTGGTGCGCCACGGCATCCCGCACGCCGGCAACTTCATGTCCACCGAGGCCATCCTCGTCACCGGCGCGGTGGATGCCATGTGCGTGGACGTACAGTGCATCAAGCAGGGATTGGTGAAAGTGGCCGACTGCTACGGAACCAAGCTCATTACCACCAATCCGCGCTGCCACATCGAGGGAGCCATCCATATCGAATTCCACGAACACACCCCCAAGGAGTGCACCGATGAGGTGGTCATCCAGGCCATCGGCCGCTTCAAGAACCGCACGGCCAAGGTCGAGATCCCCAAAATTAGAAACGCCGGGGTGCACGGCTTCTCCCACGAATACATCAACTATATGCTGGGCGGCAGCTTCCGCGGCTCCTACGTCCCGCTCAACGACAACATCATCAACGGCCGCATCCGCGGCGTGGCCGGAGTGGTCGGCTGCACCAACCCGCGTGTGAAACAGGATTGGATTCACGTCGAACTGGTGAAGGAGTTGATCCGGAACGACGTGCTGGTCCTTCAGACCGGCTGCTCGCAGATTGCCTTGGCCAAGGCCGGGCTGACGACGCCGGAAGCCGCCCATCTGGCCGGCCCCGGACTCAAGGAGGTCTGTGAGACCGTGGGCATGCCGCCGGTGCTCGGCATCGGCTCCTGCGTCGACAACAGCCGCATCCTGATCGCGGCTTCCGAAATGGTCAAGACCGGCGGCCTCGGCAACTGCATCGCCGATCTGCCGGTGGCGGGCGCCGCGCCGGAGTACATGAGCGAAAAAGCCATTTCCATCGGCCAGTATTTTGTCGCTTCCGGCGTGTTCACGGTGTTCGGCGTCACCTTCCCCACCGTGGAAGGCACCAAGTTCCACAAACACTTGTTCGAAGATCTCGAGAAGATGGGCATGGGCAAATGGGGCTTTGCCAATGACCCACAGGAGATGGCGCGCCTGATCATCGAGCACATCGACAAGAAGCGCAAGGCGCTCGGCATCGACAAGGCCCGCGAGCGGCAGCTGATGTCCATGGCGGACCGCCGGTCGCTGGACGCCGCGGCGTAAGCCGGGCGATATTCGGATCCAGCCAAACAGGGCGCCTCGCGGGGCGCCCTTCTTTTTTGGGGACAAGCAAGGACCTTTCGAAGGAGAACCATTCGATGTTGTCACTGGCAGAGCTAAAGAAGAAAACGGACTTGATCGACGAGATCAACTGGGACATGACGCCCGAAGAAGCGGTAAGGCTCTATTTGGAATGGGGCAACAACTGGGCGCGCGGGGACGGGTACGTGATCCGCTCGAAGGGCGATTACACCACCTATTTCGTGGTCAACTGCTGGGCGCGGCCGTATTTCATCTATCTCATCCGGCGCAACTCCGACGAAGCCCAGGAATTGGCGAAATTCGAGCTGCCGAAGCAGTTTGAAAAGGATGTCTGTGAGCTGAAGGGCGTGTATGCGCTGGATCCGGATGTGAAACAGTGGTTGAAGCAGGAGCTCGGCGTGTCGCACTGAGCGGCGCCCTTCGGCAGCCGCCGCTCCGCCCTCAAGCCAATTCCGGGTGGTCGTTCAAAAAGCGGTAAAGGGTGGCGCGCCCGACCCCCATGAGTTTGGCCGCCTTCACTTTGTTGCCTCCCGTACGGGCCAGCGCCTTGCGCACGGCTTCCAGGTCGAGCTTGCGGGCGGGGCCTCGTCGGCCGCACACGTCGGCCGCCTCGCGCAATTCCAGAGGGAGATGATCGATTTCGATGACATGGCCGCCGCATTTAACGAAGGCAAATTGAACGGCGTTTTGAAGCTCGCGCACATTCCCCGGCCAACGATAGTCCATCATCAGGGATAACGCCTGGTTGGAGATTGCAAGCGGTTCACGCCCGTAGCGCTCGGCGGCGTCTTTGAGAAAATGATCGATCATCAGAGGGATGTCCGTTCTTCGGTCCCGCAGCGGCGGCAGGCGGATCGGGATGACATTCAACCGGTAGAACAAATCCTCACGAAAACGGTTGCGCTCAACCTCCTTTTTCAGGTTCTTGTTGGTGGCGCTGATGACGCGGGTGTTTACCGCCAGCGTGTGCTCGCCCCCCACGCGTTCGAAACGCCCCTCCTGCAGGAAGCGCAACAGCTTGACCTGCATGGTGTTGGATAGCTCCGCCACCTCATCCAAGAAAACGGTCCCGCCGTCGGCCAGCTCGAAACGACCCTTCTTGTCGCGGATCGCACCCGAAAACGCCCCTTTGACATGACCGAAGAGTTCGGTTTCGATCAGACCTTCAGGGAGTGCCCCACAGTTGATCGGAACAAACGGGGCGCCGGCGCGGCGGCTCTCGGCATGGATGGCGTTGGCCACCAGCTCTTTCCCCGTCCCCGTCTCTCCGGAGAGGTGCACCGGAAAATCGTACCCGGCGACATCCTGAATCTGTTTGAAGATGGCCAGCATCTTGCTGTCGCGGCCGATGATCCCGCTGAAGCGTGTCATCTCGCCGACCTGAAGCTGCAGTCGGAGCAGATCGGTCGTGTCGCGGAAGGAGGCCAGAACGCCGGCCAGGCCGCCATTGCCGTCCTGCATGCGCGTGACGGTCATCTCGATGTGGCGGGGCTCGCCCGACTTGGTGGTGATGTTCAGCGGGTACTCGGCGGTATCCGCCACCTCGGCCGGGTGGTCGCAGAAGGCGCAACGGCCTCCGCAGAAAGGCGCTCCGAAAGCCTCGTGGCAGTCTCTCCCCACCACCTCAGCCCGGCCGTACCCGGTGATGCGTTCGGCCTCGCGGTTGAAGAAAAAGATGCGGCGCTGCGGATCGTGGGCAATAATGCCCTCTTTCAAGTTGTCCAGGATGTGTTCCAGGTTGTCCCGGTGGCACATCAGGGATTCGATCGGAAAGGACGTCATTGCGGTTCACCGCCCCGGGTGTCTGCGCCAGCGCATCGGCTGGCATTAAGCTCCGGCGAATGATGGTCTGTCTCAGCTCTATTAAGTTCGGGCAACAAAGTCAAACCGCCTCGCTGGGATCGGTTCGCGCCCTTTCAGTCCGGCGGCCGCAGGAATCTCTGCTCAATGAAATCCGCAATCGGCACCGGATCGTCCAGCCGAAAAACGGGCACGTGGACCGCGATATCCGCATCGGTGGCCACGGCGATCAGGCGGGGATCGTCGCGGCATAGGAGCTCGGTGTGCACCTCGGTCCGCATCACCTCTATTTTGGGCGTATTTTCGCGCTTATAGCCTTCGGTGATGAGAAGATCAACATCGTCAAAATACCGGATTAGATCGGCCACGCAGTCCGACGGAGCGGCCTTGACCATGGCGATCTGCCCGGATGAGGCCAGAATAACGGTATGCGCACCGGCGGCCCGATGCCGGGCGCTGTCCTTGCCGGTCTGGTCGATTTGAGGCGCATGGTGGGTGTGTTTGATCGTGCCGATGCGGTAGCCTCTTCGCTTCAGCTCAGGGATGAGAATCTCGATCAACGTGGTCTTACCGGATTCGGACCGGCCGACGATGGACACAACGGGCGGCATAGTGGATTTCACCATGATCATTTTGGGTTTGGAATCAAAATACGCGAAGCGGCACCCTAACTCCCGCAACTGTCGATGTCAAGCCGGCTATGGGACGGTTCCGAGGAGGACTCCCGAATCGTTCGGGGTCTGGACCGGGATGCGCCGGATGTCCTCCACGCCGGCTGCGGCCAGCATGTCCGCAAGCTCCGACTCGGAATAAGCCCGGCCGGATTCGGTTCCCACCAGCATATTGAGCGAAAACAAGGCCGGGAACAGCGGGCCGTCCAGCGTATCGTTGAGAATGAACTCATGGACGGCGATCATTCCGCCCGGTTCCAAAGCCGATACAGTCTTGCGGATGAGGCTCCGGCAGGTTTCTGGTCCTTCGGCATGCAGGATATGGGAAAGCCAGGCCGCGTCATATCGTCCGGGGATGCTGTCTGAATGGTAGTCTCCGGGAGTGAAATCAATCCGGCTTTGCAGGTCGAACCCGGTGATCGTTTTTTCGGCAAACGGCCGAGTGGTCGGGAGGTCGAAAACCGAAGCGCGCAGGGCAGGGTTCTTGAGGCAGAAATGGATCGCGTAGGTGCCCGGGCCACCGCCCAGGTCGAGCAGGCGCCGCCGGGACGATAGGTCGATGGCATCGGCCATGCGCGGGGCGATCGCCATGGCCAGGTTGAACATTCCCATGAGGAAGCTTTCGCGCCATTCCTCACGGCCGGCGGAGGTCTGGCTGCGATTCGCCCGGCCGGACCGCACCGATTGGTCCAGGCGGGCCCAAGACTCCATGAGGTGATGATGGTGAAGGATAATGTGGCCGATGTATTTCGGAGAATCTTTCGCAAGCAGGCGGTGAACAGAGGCGGGGCATGCAAAACAGCCATCGTTTTTCACCAGCAGCCCCATGGCTGCAAGAGCATTGAGCAAGCGCTCGACCCCGTCCCTGGATCCTTTCACTCGATCGGACGCTTCTTCGGCGGTCATCGGCGTTGTGCCGATGGTCGTGAACAGATCCAGTTTGACCCCTGCGTGCAGGGCGCAGGTCCGCCAAAAATACCCGGACAGCTCCAGCAAATCCCCGGGCTGCCATTCTCGCGCGTTCATAGGTTCACCTCCAGCCCGGGCTTTGCATGCGCTTGAGCGCCGGGCGCCGCCGATCGTCATCCTCAGTCGTCTTTTTCGGCCTGCTCTTTGGCCAATTGCTCAGGGGTCATCGTCCAAAACGGGGTGCCGTCTTTCGTCAGGCGGCATTTGAATTCCTGGGAATCGCCCTTCTTCACCTTGGAGGCCAGAAACACGTCCTTGCCGTTGATTTCAGCCCAGCAGCCCTTCAACACAACCTGGTCTCCGGGCTTCACTCCGATGTCGTTGGGTTTGGCGAACCAGGTCGGGCAAAGATGCACCATGAATGTGTTGCTGCCTTCCCTCACTTCCATGGCTGTTGCCGGCGACATGCCGGCCATGGGCACCACCTCCATGACCTTGACCACCTTGGCCTTGATCTTTTCGAAGTCTTTGGGGTTGTAAAGCTTGTTGTAGGGGTCGTCGATTCCCCAGCCCTTTTTCTCGGAAGAATCCGCCGCGAATGCGACATTCAGGCAGATCAGCAGAAGCAATGCGATCTGCGGCTTAATCATCATTTTAACGCATGTGGACATGGTTGCCTCCTTTGGCGGAGCGAGCCTGGTGAACGTGGCTCGTTCTATTTTTCTTCAGGGGTTGCTCCGCACCGTGTCAATTCGCTGCGGGCGGTTTTAACCGATTGCAGAACGTAAGTCCTCCGATTCGGACCTTCAACCGTCCTGGAGCTGTTTACATCGCCGTCATGGCTTATTCTCGAATGGTCAGCCAGATCCCCACCAGCACCACCGCCATGCCGATCAGACGAGATGGGGTCAACGGGCGCACCGCGGAACCCATCCATCCGAAATGGTCGATCAATGCTCCCATGGCAATCTGGGCAAAAACGAAGATGGTGATACCAGCCACCAGGCCCAGGCGGGGGATGCTGTATGCCAGGGTTCCGACGATAACAAGGCCCAATGCCCCGGAGGCATAAGCATACCATGGCACCCCCGCATTGGCGGTCAAATTGCCGCCGCGCTGGATCAACATCAAGAGACCAATTAGAACCCCCCCGCTGAAGTAGGTAATGAAAACGCTTTCGAGCGTGCCCATGCGCCTGTCGATCAGGCCCATGAAATGGGCTTGAAGAGCAGTGGCCACCCCACCGATAGCAGCTATGGCTGCCAGCAACTGGAAATTCATAGCTTTTGGGTCCTTTGTTGATAAAACTTCATATTTCCATGTAATTATTTTCAGCGATGTCCAACCCGGCCTGCCGAATTCTTAATTTTGTCTTTTAAACCAAACAGTTAATCCAAATTCGGCAAGTGGGCATGTTTTATGCTTAAAGTTGGGTTGGTATTCCTGCTGCAGAGGACCAAATGGAAGATTCCCTAATTTTACTATCCAAAACGCTGATCGGAACGCTGATTTTGATCATCCTGTTTGAAGTTTGGATTCTTGTTTGAAGCTAAAGAATGCGCACAGGCTGGTTGCAGAAGCAACGATTCCATTACCCCCAGAAAGACCCTATGCACATGGAACCCCAGATCGTTGTGTCAAAGAACGAACAGCGAGAAAGCCACCGTTTTCAATTTACGTCGCCCGTCATGTTCGAAAATTACCTGACCGGCAACTATAATGACGGTCGCATGGTCAACTACAGCCGGGGCGGCATGTGTTTTGAGACGGACGTTGCCCCCGACCTCGGAGCGGAGCTTTTTATCGGTATTGAAAATTCACCCTACTCGTCTCATCATGATGTATTCCGAGCCCGGGTGGTATGGATAAAAGAACGGTCTCTGAAGGATTCCTACTACGCCTACGGGGTCGGGGTGAAATACTGTTGACGTTTCCGCTGGACCGACCCGCTTCGCCCCCATGCCCGCCGTACGCTATTTCCCCCCGGAGGGATTCAAGCCTCCCTCAAAGATGGTTCGCTCCTTCAGGGCCTTCCGACCCAACGGTCTAACGCCGAATGGACTGAGCCACGTCATTCAGCCTTTCGCGGATGGAGATGACATAGCTCGCCATCTTCCCGCGGTGATCGGCCATGATGGAATCATGCCGGCCGCGCAGAACCACCAGCGGATCGAATGTGCAGACGCGCTCCATTTCTCTGAAGGCGATTCGGATATTCTCATCGCCGCCTTTTTCACGAACCACGGGATAGAGCTGGATGACGGCTCCCAAGAAATCCCGCAGCACCAGGATCACTCCCTGGGTGTAGTAAATCCGGTCATCCAACTCGGTGTAGCCTACGTCTTCGGTCGCCTGAACCAGCAGCCCCATGGGTTGATCCAGCACCTGGTTGCTCAGAATAAAGGTGAACAAGTTGTAGAGGTCGTCCGAGCGCATGTTGAAGACGGCCTTGCCGTCCATGACCGCTGTCTCATACTTGCGCTGCAGCTCAATGCCCTTGCGGTATTCGCTTTCGCTCGAAGGCAGCCACCAGCTGTCCTCCGAAAAGGCAAAACGCTTTTCGCGGGCTTCCTTCAACCATTCGTTTTCAGCGTCGACGGTGCCGTATTTGGCGAGATTGGTGGCATAGAACATGGCCAACATGCGCGTTGCGAAGATCACCCCGCGCTGCCGGCTGGCGCGGTTATCCAGCCACCGGGTGGGTGAGACCCACAGGTCATTGACGGACCAGCCGAATGTCGAATCCAGCTCCTCCTCCAGGTGGTTGGTCAAGGCACGGCCCAGCGCGGCGCCCTTCTGCGCTTCGGAGGCATCCGGCGGCACGCTTTTTATTATCGCCTGGACTCGGGATTCGGAAAAGGGAAACCGGGTAGGGTCCAGCCACGTGTAGCCCAGGTCGACCAGCCACACCAGGCCGAACGTCAGCGGCCAGAGCAGCATCAGACATAGCAGAATAATCACGAAATACTTCAACGGGGTGCGATGTTTAATTGCCTCGGTATGGGCGTCCATGGCGTCGTCCTTGCGGATATTTTATTGGGATCGAATTTCCGGCAACTCTACGCACAGCGTCTGCTAAAGTCAACCGGCCTCGATCTTCGCGCAGCCGCGTCCCGATGGCCTCAGCCCAGTTGAATTCCGCGCCCTTCTTGACATGCCGGCGAAGCATGGTAGGTTAATGGGCCGCTGATCCACGGGGTGTTGGAGCGGATGGCGCGGTTGCGCCAGGTTGGTGGCCGCATCGCCCTGCAACCTCATTCAGATGGGTTCCATCGCCGGAGAAACGAAACAGATGAAATGGAACGGATGCGGGAGGCATAACTTGGCAGGCGGCTGGCTTGCCGGCATCGCCGCGGCCGGCTGGGTGCTGCTTTCGGGATGTGCGGCGCTGGTGATCGGCGCCGGCGCCGGAACCGGGGCCTACACCTATGCCAACGGGGAGCTGGTGCGGTCCTATCCGGCCACGTACACCCGCACCATGGAAGTATGCACTCAGGTGTTGAACGATCTGCATATGCCCATCCGCGAGCAGACCTCGGACGGCGTTCGAACAACCATCCTCACCGAGCGCAAGGACGGAACTCCCATGACGCTCAAAATCACGATCGTCGGTTTGGACGTAACCGAGGTATCGGTGCGGACCGGAGCGGTCGGCTACTGGAACCGGGATCTATCCCAGCAGTTCCACGACTTCATTTCCCGGCGGCTGGCGCCGTGAGTTCCAGCAGCGGAAGGCTTCGGTTCAGGGCTGCGATCTCCTCGTGCTCCAAGCGGTTGATGGCGCCGATATGCCGCTCCATGATCTGCCGCAGCACGGGGTCCATGAACCGGTGCAGGCTGTAGTTCGCCACCGCCTTAAAGCCGCGGCGCAGCTTGTGGCCGCCGCCCATGCCGGGGTCGAACTGCCGGATGCCGCCGGCAACGGCCCATTCAATCGGCCGGTAGTAGCACGCCTCGAAGTGCAGGAACTCGACCTCGCGCGCACATCCCCAGTAACGGCCGTAAAGATGCTCGCCCTTGGTCACCAGCAACGCCATGGCGATGGGATCCCGCCGGCCCCCGTCCGATGCCACGGCGAATACGAGGCGTTTGCGGAAGTGGTTCGGAAGCAAGGCAAAAAAATCACCGGTCAGATACTTGCAGCCCCACGGGCCGAACTGGTCGTTGGTTCGGCTGTAGAACGCATGCATGCGCTCGTAACCATCTCCCGGCAACTCTTCGCCGGTGACCATGTCCACGCGGATCCTCTGCTCGGCCAGCCGTCGGCGCTCCCGGCGGATGTTGCGCCGCTGGTTGGCGTTGAAGCGCGACAGATAGTCATCGAAGCTGAGGAACCCTTCGTTCTCCCAGACGAAGCTCTGGTGAGCCCAAGGGCAGAAGCCGCGGGCGGCGATGTCTTCGACCCACTGCGGATCCGTAAAATGGTAGCTGCACCCGCCCAACCCGTGATGCCGGCAAAAACGCTCGGTTTCCGCCAGCATGCGGCCGGTCAGCTCGTCCGGGCTCATCCCGGGGGCCATTAAAAACCGGTAACCGATCATGGGGGTAAAGGGGCTCATACCGACCAGCTTGGGATAATAGGGCCGGTTCAGCCGGCCGGCGACGTCCGCCCAGGCATGGTCGAACACGAATTCGCCCGCGCTGTGCGTTTTGACATACAGCGGCGCGGCGGCCACCAGTTCGCGGCCGGACCATACGGTGAGGTGGCGCGGAATCCAGCCGGCTCCCGGCCCGACGCTTCCCGAAGCTTCCATCAGCTGCAGCCAGTCCCACTCCAGAAAAGGGGTCTGCAGCGGCTCTGCCAGCGCGTTCCAGCTCTCCCGACCGACCTCCGAAAGATGCTCCAGCCATTTGAATTTCAGATTCGAAGGCGGCATGGCATTCGCTTTCCTGCGGTAGCTTACTGAATGGGACCCCTTAAGTTGGAAATATATACCTCTCTGGAGCGATTCCAAGGGACAAAACAGCCCGGCGGGAAAAGTTTCCCGGCCGGGCCGCGGAGATCCCCAACACTCGCTTTTCAGGTCGCCGCCGCTCCGTTCGGCGGCTCGCATCACATCCTGCGAACGCAAACCCCATCACAGGAATTCAGGCGACATACCCACACCGCCACTGAGGGGCGGCCAGGGGTCTGAAGCCGCTTCTCACACCGGCTGCAGGCACTTCCGCACCTGCTCCAGGTTGTCCGATGGAGACACCAGCAGGTGATCGTCGATCTTCTGGCCGTCCAGGTATTCATTGAGATAGAATTCGCTGCCGTCGACCTTGGAGAACCGGGCGCCGGCGGCCTCCAGGATCACGCGCACCGCAGCTAACCCCTGGAAGGTCTCGTTGGCGACCAGGGCCGCATCGGCGCGGCCCATGGCCACGTAGCAGATGTGGGCGGAGGTGCAGCCGAGCGAGCGGATTTTGCCGGGGAAGGTGGAGCGGTAGTGCTGATGAAAGCGCGAGTAGGTCAGGAGCAGGCTCTCGTCGTTGATCCCCTCGCTGGCGGGGATTTGGATCTCGCGCCGGCCCCAGTAGGCGCAGCATCCGGCCCGGGCGTGGAACAGATCGCCGGTGACGGGCATGAAAAAGACGCCGAAAACCGGCCAGAAATTCTCGAGCAGCGCCAGCGATAGCCCCCAGATGGGGATCCCGGCCTGGAAATTCGCCACGCCTTCCAGCGGATCGAAGGTCCAGAGATAGCGCTTGCCCTCGTGCGAATACTCCTGGTTCACTTCATCGTAGCTGAACAGTTTGTGCTCGGGAAATTTACGGTGCAGCTGAGATTGAAAAAATTCGGTCAACTGGATCTCGGCCTCGGTCACCACGGTCTGGTCGAACTTCACCTGCGGCCGGCCCTTGCCGTAAAACACCATGGCCTTCTCGCCGGCCTGATGGATGAAATCCATGCCGAATCCTACCAGGTCCTCAAAATCCGGTCTTTTCGCGTTGGTCATTCGTCCTCCTGATCCGCCTCGTTGGAATAATTGAGGCCGGAGAATAACCGGCCGAGGCCGAAGGATCAAGAGCAAAGACGATCGCGGGTCCTTGACAAAGCATTCCCCATTGGCTTAGGGTTCCGCGGCAAAAAAATACAACTCCCAAAAACCCGTTGGCCAAACGGCTTTCTAAACGGAGGATCGATGGACCCGCAGACCCCGACCCGCGAAGCGGCGCTGGCGTTGCTCAGGGAATTCAACCAGGGCGAGAGCCTGATCAAGCACGCCCTGGCGGTAGAGGCGGTGATGCGCCGCTTCGCCCGCCAGCGCGGCCAGGACGAGGAGAAATGGGGGATCGTCGGCCTGGTGCACGATCTGGACTACGAAAAGTTTCCGGACCAGCACTGCCGCAAGACCGAAGAAATCCTGCGGGAGCGCCGCTGGCCGGAGGAATACATCCGTGCCGTGGTCAGCCACGGCTGGGGCATCTGCTCGGACGTCAAGCCCGAAAGCGAAATGGAAAAGGTGCTCTTTGCCATCGACGAACTGACCGGCCTGGTGACGACCTCGGCGCTGGTGCGCCCGTCCAAAAGCGTTCTGGACATGGAGGCGTCATCGGTCAAGAAGAAATGGAAGGACAAGCGCTTTGCCGCCGGGGTGGACCGCTCCATCATCGAAAAGGGCGCCGCCATGCTCGGCATGGACCTTCCCGCCCTCATCACCGAAACCATCCTGGGGATGCGCGAGGTGGCCGAGAACATCGGCTTGAAGGGAACGCCTGCAGTGTGAGAAGCCCGACTTCGGCGGGGCGCTTCGCTTCGCGGCCGCTGCGCCGTACCGGCTAGAACGCCTCGCGTCGCGAACCTCGCACGCCTTGAATTCGGGCTTCGCACACCGCAGGGGCCGACCGATCTCCCGGTCAAATCCCGGCGGTCAGCCGCGGGTTATCCGTCACGCTTTGATTTTTCGGCTTCCTGCCCCGCATCTCTCAAGTGCCCGCGCGAAAACGAGAAATAGATCCCGCTCAGGCATAGTCCGAAAAAGACGAGCAGCGCCCAGCGCACGCTGACGAGAAAAGCCGGGTACAGCTCCGGAGTGATCTGCGCCCGGCCGATCAGCAGCGCGAACATGAGTGTCACGATCCCCAGGGACAGCATCTGCCCGAGCAGGCGCATGGTGGCGACCGAGCCGGAGGCGATTCCGTAGTAGCGCTTCTCCACCGAACTCATGATGGCATTCATGTTGGGCGACGAAAACAGAGCGAAGCCGAACCCCAGGATCGCGAGGCAGGCGACGATTACCCATAGATGCGTATCGGCGCCGATGCGGGTCAGCAGCAGTAAGGCCAGCGCCGTGATGCCCATTCCGGCCGAGGCCAGCAATCGCGGCTCGAGCCGGTCCGAGAGCTTGCCGGCAAAGGGCGAGAACAGGGCCATTACGACCGGCTGGGCGATCAGCACGAGTCCGGCCTGCCGCGGGGAAAGGTTGTGGATGTACTGCAGGAACAGGCTCATCAGAAAGGTCACGCCGAACGTGGCTCCGTAGTGGATGAGGGCCGCCAGGCAGGAAAAGGCGAACACCCGATTCCGCCGGAAGAGCCGCACGTCGAACACCGGCTGCGGCACCCGCAGCTCCCACCAGACGAATCCGGCCAGCCCGCCGCAGCCGGCAACGAGCAGCAGGCCGCCCCACCCGGCCGGCAGGACGGATATCCCGCACATGAGTGCGATGATAGCCAGGGCGTAGATGACCGATCCGGCGATGTCAAAGCGCTCCCCGCGGGCTCCGGCCCACTCCCCCTTGAGCTTCCAGACGGTAACCAGAATCAATCCGAGGCCGAGCGGGGCCGGGAACAAAAATACGCTGCGCCAGGAAAATGCCTCGGTCAGCCAGCCGCCGGCAAACGGTCCGCAGGCCAACCCGGAATAGACAGCGGCCACGGTGATGCCGAGCACCCGGCCGCGCTCGGCGAGCGGGAATACCGACGTCACGATCGCGATCCCAGTGGCGAAGATCATGGCAACCCCGACCCCCTGGACCACCCGGAAGCCGATCAGCGCCGCCGCCGACCCGGCCAGCCCCGCAAGAAGGGACGTCAGGGTAAAGAGAACCATGCCCCAAAGGAACACTCGTTTGCGTCCGTGGATGTCGGCCAGCTTGCCGACGGGAACCAGCGCCACGGCAGCCGCCACCAGGTAAGCGGTCGCCACCCAGCTCAGCAGGACCGCATCCGCCTTGAAATGATCGCCGATGGCGGGCAGGGCAAGGTTGACGGAGGAAAGCATGAAAGGGGTCAGAAAAGAGCTCAAGGCAGCCACGAGCAGAGCCGGCCAGCGCTGGGCCTGGTCCTCCGCTTCCGGATGTATGCGGGTTGACTCCATATGCAGCGACTCATACTGCATTTCCCATCCGGGCGCAAACCCAGCCGCATCGAGCGTCTTTACTTGGCGCATTCCCGCCGTTATACTAACCGGATGCTTTCCAATGGCCGAATTCCACGACTGATCCTGGCTCCGCTGAAGGGCTTTACGGATGCGGTCTTTCGCAACACCTTTGCCGAGCACTTCGAGGGTTTCGACGCCGCCCTGGCTCCCTTTGTCACCACGGTAGCCGCCGACCGGCTCACCGAAAAACATGTCCAGGACCTCCTGCCGCACCGCAATGCGCGCATGCCCATCGAACCCCAGATTCTGGGCAACAACGCCGACGATTTTGTTTTCCTCGCCCGCCGGCTCTTCGAGATGGGCTACGCGGAGGTCAACTGGAACCTGGGCTGCCCGTTCCGGCCGGTGGCCAAAAAACGCCGCGGCTCGGGCCTGCTGCCGTTTCCCGAACAGGTGGACGAATTCCTCGACAAAACCCTGCGCGCGCTGCCCGGGGGGCTTTCGATTAAAATGCGCCTGGGCCGCAACCGACCCGATGAAATCTTCAAGCTGCTGCCCGTCCTCGACCGCTACCCTCTGAGGACGATCACCATCCACCCGCGCACCGCCCGCCAGATGTACGGCGGGGCTCCGGACCTCGACGCGTTTGAGGCCTGTTTGGAACAGAGCCGCCACCGGATCATTTTCAACGGCGACATCGCCGACCGGCCGGGGTTCCTCGCACTGGAAGCACGCTTCCCACGGGTCGCGGCCTGGATGATCGGCCGGGGCGCGCTATCCAACCCATTCCTGCCGGCCGCCATCAAGAACGGAGAGGACGTGGCGGCCGGCCAGGTTGAGAAATTCAGGGCATTCTACGAGGATCTCTTCGCGCGCTACCAGGAGAAACTCTGCGGACCGGGCCATTTGCTGGATCGCATGAAGGGTTTCTGGAAATACTTCGCCGCGGCGTTCAAAAACGGGTCGGCGCTTGAAAAGAACATCAACCACACCTTCAAGCTGCCGCGTTACGTTGAAGCGGTCGAACGTTTTTTCCGGGAGGAAGCGGTCTGGGGCGGATGAGAATGGGTGCGCCAGGCCGACGGCGCACCCATTCTCGTGCGGAGCACTATTTGGTAACCTTGATGACCGTGAATCCCACCGTTCCGCGCTTGACCAGGAACGGGACGGAATCCCCGGATTTGGCTTTCGCAAACTCGGCCTTCAATGCGCTGACGGAATGAACCGCGGCACGATGGACCTCCTTGACGATGTCCCCCTGCCGCAGACCGGCCTGGTCGGCCTTGCTGCCGGATTTCACCGCCGCGATGAGAACGCCCTTCTCGTTCTCGTCGATTCCGAAGCGGCGAGCGGTTTCCGGATTGAGATCGACGGCGCGAATGCCCAGCTCTTCGGTTTCCGGTGCCGCGGCTTTGACCTCCTGCTCGGTTTCTTTGCGTTCGGCCAGCTGCACCTTAACGGTTTGCTCCTTGCCGTCGCGCAGAATTTTGACCGGAACTTCTTTGCCGACCGGCATCCCGGCCACGGCCGAGGACAGCTCGCGGCCGGTTCCGACCGGCTTGCCGTCCACGGCGATGATGACGTCCTTCACCTGGATGCCGGCCTTGTCGGCCGGATCTCCGGGGAAAACCTGGGTCACCAGGACCCCTTTGGAGTCCTTAAAGCCGTAGTACTGCGCCAGCTCCGGCGTCAAATCCTGGATGCCGACCCCCATCCAGCCGCGCGTCACGCTGCCGTGTTCCTTCAACTGCGCGATGATGGTCTGCGCCAGGTTCACCGGGATGGCAAAGCCGATTCCCTGCCCCTGCGCCACGATGGCGGTGTTGATGCCGACGACCTCGCCGTTCATGTTCAGGAGCGGCCCGCCGCTGTTGCCGGGGTTGATGGACGCATCGGTTTGGATGAAGTCGTCATAGGGGCCCGCTCCGATGAACCGCCCTTTGGCGCTGACGATGCCGGCCGTGACGGTCTGCTCCAGCCCGAAGGGGCTGCCCACGGCAAGCACCCAGCTGCCGACCTCCAGTTTTTCGGAATCCCCCATCTTGAGCGGCGACAGGTCCTTGGCCCCCTCGATCCGGATCAGAGCCAGGTCGGTCTTCGGGTCGCGGCCGATGACTCTGGCGTCGAACTCGCGCTCATCGGAGAGCCGAACCTTGATCTGGTCGGCGTTTTCAACCACATGGTTGTTGGTCGCGATGAAGCCCTCCCGGTCGATGATGAACCCCGAGCCCAGGCTGCGCTGCTTGAACTCCCGCCCGGGGCCGCCCTCGCCGAAGGGATCCCGGTTTCCGAACGGTTCGCGGTTTCCGAACGGATTGCCGAAAAAGTGCCGGAACACGGGTCCGCCCTCTTTCGTGGTTTTGACCGTACGGATGTTGACGACGCCCGGCTGAACCTGCTTGGCCAGCGCGGAGAAATTGGGAAGCACCATCTGGTAGTTCGTGTCGGAGGCGGCGGCGTCCTTGGCCTCTGGAGGAGCATTAAAGCCAAACCCCCAAATCAGCATGGCCGCCAGCACTACGGCCGTCCCCGTTCCCATTTTGTTCAATAGGCCGTTTTTCATCCGATTGCCTCCTTTTCAGGATTCGTTCGTTTTCGACGCGGTGATTCCGTCTCGTTGGCTGGGAGGATAACCCTGCAAGTTCACCGGAAGATGACTCGAAAATGATCAAAATGTTA
>CAYRUF010000064.1:0-24946 GCA_964427375.1 uncultured Desulfatibacillum sp.
CCGGCCACGGCCGTCAGCGCCAAGCCGGCCACGATCATGCCGGTGACCGAACCGCCCCGGAACGCCAGCTGCAGAGCGGCGTTCAGGCCTTTGCGGGCGGCTTCGGAGACGCGCACGTTGGCGATGACGGACACCCGCATCCCGATATAGCCGGCCAGATAGGATGCGACGGCCCCTACCAGGAAGCCGATCGCCGTCGTCACCTTCATGGTCACGGCGATGATGATGAAAATGATGATGCCGGCCACCCCGACGCTCTTCAACTGCCGGTTCAAATAGGCAATCGCACCTTCCGCAATGGCTCCGGAAATCTGCTTCATGCGCTCGTTTCCGGCCGGAGCGCTCTTAACCATGCCAGCGACGATAATCGCGTACAGCACGCCGGCCACCCCCACTAATGTACACACCAACGGTAGATAGTTCATCCTCTCCTCCCTGCAATCCTTTGGTTTGGTTAATCGGTCCGCGTGACAGGTTTCATGTTGAACTGGTTCATCCCGATCTTCGTTCCCTTACAAAGGATCGTGACCACGGCATCCCGCGCCCGTTCGATAATCTGCGGCAGTTCGACGGCCTCTTCCCGCGTGAACTGATCCAACACGTAATCCGCCACCTGCGCACCAGCGTCGGAACGACCGATGCCTACCCGCAGACGTGCAAACTCGCCTCCGCCGAAGGCATTGATCAGCGATCGTATACCATTGTGTCCGCCATGCCCTCCTTTCTCTTTTATTTTTAAGCGACCATAGTCCAGGTCGATGTCGTCATGAACGATCACCACCGCCTGGAGTGAAATCCGAAAGAACTCCGCGAGGCTTCGCACGGGCGGCCCGCTGAGATTCATATAAGCCATGGGTTTGGCTAAAACGACCTCGATTCCCTCCACCCGGCCGCGGCCGTACGCCGCGTTGAACTTCTCGCGATGAATGCCGATGCCATATTCCGCAGCCAGCCGGTCCACCACTCGGAAACCGATATTGTGCCGGGTCGCCGCGTACTTCGTCCCCGGGTTGCCGAGCCCGACGATCAAGTGCAAACGGCCTCCCGGCTCCTCCCGGCCATCATCCGTTCCCATGAACCTTCCCGACGAAAGGCGTCCTCCCCGCCGAAGCGGCCGCTGCCGGCCGCGGCTCCGGTCCGTGCATCCGGCGACGTTGCGGAAGCCTTATTCGGCGGCCTTTTCGGTTTCAGCCGTCTTTTCGCCCTCCGTTGCTTCGGCGGCTTCGCCTTCGCCGAGGGTCGGGGCCGCTTCCGCCTTCGGGCTGACGACGGTGACCACCGTGTAGTTGACACCCGGGGGCAGCTCGACGCCGGCCGGCAGCGGGATATCCTTTACATGCAGTGCGTCGCCGATGCCCAGCTCGGCCACGTCCAGCTCCAGGGCGTCTGGAATGGCGCTCGGCAGGCAAAGCACCTCGATCTCACGCTCGATGATCTGCATCATGCCGCCGAATTCCTCACCCTTGGCCTTGCCCTTCGGCAGGATCGGCACCATCACCCGCAGCTTGCGATTCATGTCGATCTCGTAGAAATCCGCATGCAGGAACTGGCCGGAAACCGGATGCGTTTGGAGTTCTTTTATTACGGCCGGTTTGGTGAGCGTGGCGCCGTTCTGGATGCTGAGGGCGAATATCGTCCTCCGGATGTTGCCCTTCTGAACCGCGCGCTCGAATTCCCGGACATTGACCGCCAAAAGAATGGGCTGGGTGCTGGGCCCGTAAAGGACGGCCGGAAACATGCCGCCCCGGCGCAGGCTTCGGGCCGGACCGTTCCCCGTGGTCTTGCGGATGGTAGCGTTCAACTCGTACTGTTTCAAAGGGTGTTCCTCCTTAACCCAAAATTACAGGCTTTT
This sequence comes from uncultured Desulfatibacillum sp., assembly GCA_964427375.1. Lineage (GTDB taxonomy): Bacteria > Desulfobacterota > Desulfobacteria > Desulfobacterales > SpSt-501 > SpSt-501. The sequence continues at coordinate 1,853 of CAYRUF010000064.1, forward strand.
CCGTAAGCCGTATCAAACAAAGAGCGAGGTGACTGAATCCCCCCGGTAGCTGCGGATGATCGCTTCCCCGACCAATTCGGCGATGGACAGCACGCGGATTTTGCCGCAGGCCTGGGCATTGGGCTTGAGCGGAATGGTGTCGGTGACCACCACACTTTTTAGCGCCGATTCCTGGATGCGGTCCACCGCCGGGCCGGACAGCACGGCATGGGCGCAACAGGCGTGGATTTCACGAGCTCCCTGATTCGAAAGCGCCTCGGCCGCTTCCACCAGCGTGCCGGCGGTGTCCACCATGTCGTCCAGAATGACGACCACCTTGTTTCGCACGTTGCCGATGACGGCCATGGCCTTGGCTTGGTTGGGAGCGGAGCGACGCTTGTCGATAATGGCCAGGTCCGCGTCCAGGCGCTTGGCGAAGGCCCGCGCCCGCTCGACCCCTCCGGCATCCGGGGAGACGATGGCCAGGTTGTTGTCGAAATGCTTGCGGATGTGGCGGATCAGAACCGGTGCCGCAAACAGGTTGTCCACGGGAATATTGAAAAAGCCCTGAATCTGGCCGGCGTGCAGGTCCATGGTAATCACCCGGTGCGCTCCGGCCACCGTGATCATGTCCGCCACCAGCTTGGCGCTGATCGGCACGCGCGGCGCCACCTTCTTATCCTGGCGGGAATACCCGTAGTAGGGCACCACCGCGGTGATCCGCCGCGCCGAGGAACGCTTGAACGCATCAATCATCAGCAGCAATTCGACCAGGCTGTCGTTGACCGGCGCGCAGGTTGACTGGATGACGAAGACATCCTTCGAGCGCACGTTCTCAAGAATTTCGATCTGGATCTCGCCGTCGCTGAACGTCGTCACCTTGGCGCCACCCAATGGAAGCTTGAGATAGCTGCAGATCTTTTCAGCCAGCGACAGGTTCGAATTGCCCGAAAAGATGAAGATTCCGTTACCTTCCATGGTTGCATTCATTATGGGTTGATGTCTCCGGCCGCTGTTCAACCAGCGGAAAACGACGGCTATCTCCGCCGGTGATGATCGAACAATTCCTGAGAATCCCAACCGCAGCGCCTGACCCGCTGTTCCGACCGGGGCCACGGCCGCAAAAACGTATGGCTGGGGCGGGAGGATTCGAACCTCCGAGTGCAGGAACCAAAATCCTGTGTCTTACCACTTGACGACGCCCCATCAACATCATCACCGACTCCAGGCTTTCCCGGAGCGGCCGGATGACGGTTCAGCCTCCCGAATCATGCTCACGGGCGCGGTCAGCAAATCGACTTCAAACAGCCGCGATCCGCCGTTCGGCGGCCATTCAGCTCGGGCGCGGCGGACCGCGCTCCGATCCGGAAACAGACCGAAAACACTGGGACCGCTCCCGGACATGAGCGCCCCGACGGCGCCCAGAGATCTCAAGCCGTCCTTGATTCGGATGAGTTCGGGGTGCAACGCGAGCGTAACCGTTTCGAGGTCGTTATATAAATGGATCGCTGGGTTAAACGCCGCTTTATTTAAATGGGTCCTTGTAGGTCGTTTTTGAGGGTTTGTCAATTGCAAATTCAAGTTTTGGTAAACCATTCGCGTGGATACGTGCAGCGGCGGGCATACGACCAGAACCGGCCATGCCGCCAATCCAGGATAGGCCTCCAGCTCGTCGCCGATGCCCGAGGCCAGCGCCGGAGCCTGAAACAGGAAAAAAGGCACATCGGCCCCCAGGCTGCGGCCCATGCGCATCAGGTCCTCCCGGGGCAGCGGGTAACCGTAAAGATGGTTGAGGCCCATCAACACGCTGGCGGCGTTGCTGCTGCCTCCCCCCAGACCGGCTGCGATCGGAATGCGTTTGTTCAGGCGGATGTCGCAGCCCTCGCTGCGTCCAAGGGCCTCGAAGAAGCAGCGGGCGGCCCGAAACGCCAGGTTGGTTTCGTCGCCGGGAAGCAAAGGATCGGAGCAGTGCAGGGAAATCGCCCTGGGAGAGGGACTCAGGATGATCTCGTCGTAGAGGCTCACCCGGCACATGAGGGAGAACAGGTCGTGATAACCGTCCGGTCGTTTTCCGGTGACCTGCAGAAACAGATTGATTTTAGCGGGGGACAATATGAGCAGGCTCATGGCCTTCGCGACGGGGCCGCCGCTTCACCCTTTTTCCTTCACGAACAAGATCCGCAGGTCGTAAAGAATGCTTTTCAGCATGCTGTCTTCGTCGGCGGTCAGGTTGCCGGTGGTCTTCTGCTGCAGCATGCTCAGAATGTCGATGGTCTGTTTGGCCATGGGCAGGTTTTTCTCGGCCTTGCCGGAAACCGGATCTTCGATGACCCCCAGATGCACGAGCGCCGATGCGTTCAACGACGCAATAAAGGTCGGAAAATTGATTTGCGGCAGGGGCGCCTCGGCCCGCCCGGCGTCCGCGTCGACGGGGCGTTCGGTTTTCGGCGGCGGGGGTTCGGATGCCGCAGCCTTTTTTTCTTCCGTCACCGGTTCATCGGCGGAGAACAATCGGCGGTCCTTGACGGTGAATCCTTTTTCTTGCTCGGCCATAACGCCTCCTGATGGGAAGAAAATTGACGCATCCGCTTCAATACGGTTTCAATACAATACGGGAAACCCGTCACTTGTCAAGTCATTGATGAACTCGTAAAAAGCCATCCGCATCGATGACTTCGTAAAGAGGCCAAGATCCAGGCGCGCGAATCTCGCGCCGCGAGGCGCACTAACCGTACGCCGCAGCGGCAACGAGATGAAGCGCAACGCCGAGATTGGACGCTATTTACGAAGTCATCAAGTCATTCGCTCTTGTCCAGTTTTCCAAAGGCGTACTTCCGGATCAGGTCCTCAATGTTGAGGGCCGGTTCGGTCTCGATGATCCGGTCTCCCGGCTTCAGCATCCGGTCGGATCCGCCCTGCGAAAGCTGGATGTACTTGTCGCCCAATAGCCCCGCGGTCTGGACCGAGGCGATCGCATCTTCGCTGAGTTGGATGTTTTCCTTGATTTTCAATCGAACCAGCGCCACGTATTCTTTGGGATCCAGGGCAACCGCGTCCACTTGACCCACCTGGACCCCGGCAATTTCCACCTGAGCACCCACCTTGAGGCCGGTGACGGAGGTAAAACGCGCGTTCAGCAAGTAATAGTTGTCCCGCAGCACCTCGACCTCGCCCAGACGCAGGGTGAGATAGCCCACGCAGATGATTCCGAGCAGGACAAAGACCCCCACCCCCAGTTCGACCGATGATCGCTTCATATGACCTCCTGACCGCCTCCTCCGGATTCTTGCATCGAACTTCGTCACTTCCGGCATTCATAGAAGATGGCTTGCCCCTTCTCGGCCGCCGCGATCAAATCCTCCAACCCGCTGTCCGGCTGCACCTGGGCGACGCCGGCGCGGACCGAAAAGCAGGCGCCGCGCACCGTATCAAACGAGTCGAACAACGCGCTGTGCCGCATGGTCCGAGAAATTTTCAGGCAGAAGCTCCGGGCCTGCGCTTCGTCCGTGTCGGGGAGCACCACCATGATCTTGTTGATGGCATACCGGAAGCAGGTGTCGCTCACATAGCTGTTCTGGATGACATGGTCGGCGAAAAGCTTGAATACGGTTTGACTGGCCACGTGGCCGGCAATGCGGTCGATTTCCTCCAGGTTGTCCATGGACATCAGCACGATCGAAAACGGAATCTGGTGCCGCTGCAGGCGGCTCATCTCCTGGCGCAGATGCTGTTGGCCGATGGACTGGGAGGCAATGCCCGTGAGGTCGTCGCGGGGGCTTTCGAGGCCCTCGATGAAATTGCGGACCTCCCGGTCGGAGGCCCGCTGGATATCCTCCGGGGTCCCCTCGAACCGGATCCGGCCCGCGTCGATCATCGCCACGCGCTGAGCGATGAAGAAGATGTCCGGGATTTCATGGCTCACCACCACCCCGGTGAAGCCGAACCGCCGCTGGTAGTCGGAAATCATGCTGTGCACGGCATTCTTGCGGATCGGGTCGAGGCCGGTGGTCGGTTCGTCGAAGAGCACGATCTCCGGGTCGGTCACCAGCGCCCGTGCCAGCGCGACCCTTTTTTTCATGCCGCCGGAAAGCTGGGATGGATATTTATGATCGACGTCGTGGAGGTCGAGCTGGTTCAGCTTGTCGCGCACCCGGCGGTGAATCTCTGCCGGGACCGCCCCCCGGCGCTCCATCAGGGGCAGGGCGACGTTTTCCAGGACCGTGAGGAAATCGAACAGGGCCGTATCCTGAAACACGTAGCTGAATTTGCGCTTCAACGCCCGCCGTTCCGAAACGCTCATGGCGGCGGTGGTGCGGCCCTCGAAGAGGATCGCTCCCCCGTCCGGTTCGAACAGACCGATGATGTGCTTCAGCAGCACGCTCTTTCCGGAGCCGCTCTTACCGATAATGGCGGTGATCTCCCCCCGATGGATGCTCAGGTTGATCCCGTCGAGCACCCGGTTGACCCCCAGGGTCTTGACGACATCTTGCAGTTGAATCAGGGGGGAGCCGTCCATGGCGCATGCGCTTTAGAGCAGAAAGGTGGTTAACACGTAGTCCGTTACCAGAACCAGCACGCACGAAATGACGACGGCCGAGGTCGTTGAAATGCTCACCCCCTTGGCGCCGAACTCGGCCCGGGTGTGAGTGTAATAACCCTGGTAGCAGCAGATGGTCACCGTCACCACCGCAAACACGATGGCCTTGATGAAACCGCCGATGATGTCGCTGGTCTCGACGCTGGACTGAGCCCGCGCGAAGTAGAAAGCCGGATTGACGCCCAGCAGGGCCGACCCCGACAGATAGCCTCCAAAAAGGCCCACCACATCAAAGATCGCCGTCAAGAGCGGGAAGCACACCAGGGCGGCGGCGATGCGCGGGCTGATCAGATACCGCAGCGGATTGATGTCCATGGTCTTGAGGGCATCGATCTGCTCGGAAATTCGCATGATGCCGATTTCCGCCGCCATTGCGGAGCCGGCTCGGGCGATGATCATGATGGCCGTGAGCACCGGCCCCATCTCGCGCACCAGCGACAGCGCGACCGCCGAACCCAATGCGGCCGTCGATCCGTATTTCACCAGCGCGTAGTAGCCCTGCAGTCCGAGCACCATTCCGGTGAAACCGGCGGTCAAACAGATCACGAAGACCGACTTCATGCCGATGAAGAAAATATGCTGGCGGATCTTGTCGAACTGGAACGGCGGCTGGAAAATCAACAAAAACCCGCGTGAAAAAAAGAGGAACACCCGCCCCAGGTCCCGGGTGAATGCCAGCACCTCCCGGCCGAGGGCGGCCACCGGCGCTTTCAATGTGACAAGGCTGGGCATACGTGCTAAATTAACTCCTTTTTTCAGAGATTCGTTTACTATTCGACTCCCAACCCAAAGTCAAGCATGCAAAACGGCCGAAAGCGGCCGCTTTTGTTGGACATACCGAGAGCGCACATGATTCGAGCGGAAAGTCTCAGCAAGAGTTACGGCGGCCGGGTCCTTTTCGACCGCCTGGATTTCACGTTGAATTCCCGGGAACGGCTGGGGCTGGTCGGCCGCAACGGTCATGGCAAGACCACTCTTTTCCGCATCATCGCCGGCGAAGAACTGCCGGACGACGGAGCCTTGATCATCCCCAAGCATTATCGCATCGGCTACGTTCGCCAGAACATCGAATTTACGCGCGCGACGATCCTGCAGGAGGCCATGACGGCGCTCCCGCCCCAGGAACAGGGCCACCACTGGAAGGCGGAAAAAATTCTGGCCGGGCTCGGATTTTCCAAAGCGGACATGGATCGCCCGCCGGCCGAGTTCTCGGGCGGCTACCAGGTGCGCCTCAATCTCGCCAAGGCCCTGGTCTCCGAGCCCGACCTGCTCCTGCTCGACGAGCCCACCAACTTCCTGGATATCACCTCCATCCGCTGGATCGAGCGGTTTCTGGTGGCCTGGCCCCGGGAGCTCATGGTCATCACCCACGACCGCAGCTTCATGGACAAGGTGGTCACCCACGTCATGGGCATCCATCGCCAGAAGGTCCGCAAGATCGCCGGAACCACCGACGCCTATTACGGCCAGATCGCGCAGGACGAGGAGGTGTACGAAAAAACGCGGATGAACGACGAGCGCCGGCGCAAGGAGGTCGAGCTTTTCATCACGCGCTTCCGTGCCAAGGCGCGCCTGGCCGGCCTGGTGCAGTCCCGCATCAAGACCCTGCAGAAAATGGAGAAGCGGGACAAACTCGAGCAGCTGAAAGACCTCGAGTTCTCCTTCCGCGAGAAGCCGCTGCCCGGCAAGTCCGCCCTGCAGGCGCACCATCTCGGATTCGGCTACCAGCCGGAGCAGCCTTTGTTCGAGGATCTGTCCATTACCATTACGGCCGGCGAACGCATCGGCATCGTGGGCCCCAACGGCAAGGGCAAGACCACATTGCTCAAAATCCTGGCAGGAGAGCTGGCCCCCCAGACCGGCGAAGTCCTCTATCACCCCGCCATTCAGAAGGGTTTTTTCGAGCAGACCAACGTCAGCCACCTGATCCCCAACCGCACCGTCGAGGAGGAGATTCTTTACTCCGACGCCGGCGTGGACCGCCAGCTGGCCCGGAACATCTGCGGCGCCATGCTGTTTTCGGGCGACGATGCGCTCAAAAAAATTGCCGTGCTCTCGGGCGGTGAAAAAAGCCGGGTGATACTGGGGAAGATCATCGCCACTCCGGTCAACCTGCTGCTGCTTGACGAGCCCACCAACCACCTCGACCTGGAATCCTGCGATGCGCTGCTGGAAGCGCTCGACGCGTTTGAGGGAACCCTGATTCTGGTCACCCACAACGAAATGTTCCTGCACGCCCTGGCCGAGCGGCTGATCGTGTTCCGCGAGAATGGAGTGGAGGTGTTCGACGGCCGCTACCAGGAGTTTCTCGAAAAGGGCGGCTGGCAGGACGAACGGCCCTCCGCTCCGACCGAAGCCGCGGATGCCGGCACCTCGGTCGAAAATCTGAAAGCGGCCCGCAAGGAGCTGCGGCGCCGGCGCTCGGAGATCGGCGCCCGCCGCACGCGTGCGCTCAAACCGCTGGAGGACCAGATGAAGCGTCTGGAGCGCGACATCGAGCGTCGGGATGCCGAAATGGCCCAGCTCACCCAGTCGATGCAGACCGCTTCCGAGAACGGTGACGGCGCCCAAATTACGGAGATCGCGCAAGCCATGCACGCCTGCCAAAAGGAGATCGACCGGTTATTCGACGATCTCGACCGCGCCACCCGCGAGCATGAACGCCTGAACGCCGGTTTCGACCGGGAGCTGAAAGAGATCGAAGCGGCAGGTTCCGAAATGGAAGCGAAGTCGTGAACATATTTGACATACGCCTAATCGATGTATTAGAATAATGTATACATCGGAGGTCTTTCATGGTGCGAACCCAAATTTATCTCACTCAAAAAGAATACGTCGCCTTGAAGTCTCTGGCGTCTCAAACGGGCAAAAGCCAGAGCGAACTGATTCGCGCCGCCGTGGATGACCTGATCGATCGTCTCGGCAGCCGCAGCCGCCGCGACGTGCTGGATCGGACCGCCGGCATCTGGAAAAATCGAGACGATCTGCCCGATTTCGGCGAACTCCGCAAGAGCTGGGACAGGGACGATGCCTGATGGGAACCAAATTGCTCGCCGATACGGATGTCTTGGTCGATTTCCTGCGCGGTTATGATGACGCGGTTCGATTTGTGGGTTCGCATGCGACTGAAATCGCACTTTCGGCGATTTCGGCAGCTGAACTTTATGCCGGTTGTCGCAGCGATCAAGAACTCGATCGGCTGGATGAGTTTATCGACTTATTTGAGGTCATCCCGGTAAATCAGGCGATTGCAAAGAAAGGCGGTCGGTATAAAAGTTTCTATTACAAATCACATGGCGTCGGACTTGCAGACGGAATCATCGCGGCAACCGCCGTATTGCACAATTTCGAACTCAAGACGTTAAATACGAAGCACTATCCCATGCTGAAAGGAATCAAGCCTACATATTCCAAACGCTAAGCCCCTTTCCGGTTTATATCCATCCGCGCCCTACCATCGAACAAACCTCAACTATTTTCAATTCCTGCCGATCATACAATTTGTCGAGCATTTCCACTTCATATCTAGCGAAAAACGAACCGCTTCGATCTTAAAAATTTTAAGACGGTATTAAAAAATTTTAGGGCGACGGGCTTTCCATGCATGGCGGCGCTGTGAGCGCCGGCCATCGCCTAAAAAAGAATTTTTCATCTGATAACAGAAGATTAAGCATCAAAACAGAAGAGCAGGATTGAGCGACCGACAGCCCTCACAAAGTGTGGCACGGTATTTGATTAAACGGCCTGACAGGGAGAGCACTCGCATGAGAACAGATCGCGGATACACGCTGGTGGAAATCATGGTGGCGATCGCCATCGTCGCCATTCTGGCAACGATCGCCGTGCCCAACATTGCCGGGTGGCGGACCAAGCAGCGCTTTTTGGCGGCCGTAAGCGACGTGCATGAAGCCATCAAGGTGGCGCGGTCATCGGCCATCAAAGACAACACGACGGTCGTGATTCAGTTTCTGCTGCCGAACCGGTTTCTTGTTTTCGCGGACGATGACGGCGACGGAACCCAGGATACGGGCGAGCGCACCATCCGCACCGGCATCTTCCAGAGCGATATCAGCCTCACGACCAGCTTCAGCGGCCACCGATTGAGCTTCAACGGCCGCGGGATGACGACCGCCAGTGGAGCCGGGATCACCCTGTCGAACTCCGCCTACGGGTCCCGGGTGATCCAGGTCACCGTGACCGGCAACTCGCGGATTCTTTGATTCAACCGCAGGAGGCGTCGGGTGGGGCCGGGTCGTTCGGCGATCCGGTGCCGGCGCGATGGGATGGATGAGAGATGAGCAGCACTTTCAGAAATAAACTGCAAACAGGCCAAACAGAAGGGAGCCTGCCGGTGAGATCGAACCAACAGGGATTCACGCTGATCGAGTTGATCATCGCGATGGCCCTTACGTTGATCAGCATGGGATTGATCTACAGCGGCTACAAAACCCAGCAGGAAGCCTACGCGAATGAGCGGCTGACGGTGGACATGCAGCAGAACGCCCGGTCGGCCCTGGCGTTCATGCGCCGCGAGATTCGGATGGCGGGCTATGCCCCGCGGGCCTTGAACGGGGTCGACGACGATATGGACGGCAGCATCGATGAAGCCGACGAATCGGTGGTACGCGGCTTCCAGACCGTGCGCGCCAACCACCTGAACTTCACGCTCGACCTCAACGGCAACGGCACGGATCTCGACGACAACGAAAACATCACCTACGGCTTTGACAATGCGGACGACGGAAACGGGGACGGCATTGCCGACGCCGGTGCAGCCGCGCTGGGACGCGAACACCGTTCGGGCACGGGGCTCCAACCCCTCGCATTCGATGTCCATGCAGTCGCGTTCGCCTATGCGTTCGACGTGGATGGGGATGGCGCCCTGGACACCTACCCTGGAGTCCCGAACGGGGTCGTCGTATGGGCGTACGATTCCGACGGCGACGGCCGCCTGGACCGCCATTTGGACACCAACATGGACGGCCTGATCGACGAAAACGACACCGCCGGCGGCGCATCCCTGGCCTCCGTTGGGTCACCAATTCCAGCCTCCGTCAACAGGGACCAGGTGCGTTCCGTGCAGGTGTGGATCCTGACCCGTTCGCAGGCCCCCATGAGAGGCCGCAGCGCCCAGGCCCAGACATTCGTGGTCGGCCCGCACCGCATCGCCGCCAACGACGGCTTCAAGCGCAGCCTGTTCAACAGCATGATCACCGTGCGGAATCCGACCTAACCTCCGCCGTCGAAGGCATGACCCGGAGCAGTTTAATGAAATGCATCGGCTCAACGATAAGGAGTGATTCCATGCGCACCGCACCAACGCCGAAAAAACAAATGCTGCCTGCCGCGACCGCCTCAGCGGGATTCACGATGATCGAGGTGCTGATCGCCTTGGCGATCTTCTCGATCGGCATCCTGGCGGTCCTCGCCATGCAGATTTCGGCCATCAACCAGAACGCGGGCGCCCGCATGCAGAGCGAAGCGACCGGGGTGGCCGTCCACACGATGGAACGCCTGATCGTGGCCCCTTTTGACCATGACGATCTGAGCGAGGATGCAGCCGACAACCCGCACCAGCAGGTGATCGGCCCCTACCGCGTCCAATGGAATGTGACCACCCCGGCGATAGGAGATCCGGTCTATAGCGGGATCCCGGTCAAAATGATCGCGCTCACGGTCGACTCGGACAACCGCCATGCACGGCCGGTGAGCATTTCGTTCATCAAGGGCCAGGGGCTGTAGCTCTGCGCATTTCGATGCTGCCGCCACGGCGTGAAAGGACGCTGCCATGAATAAAACGATGAGGACGCTAAAGGATCAGCGCGGGTTTGCGATCTTCGGAGCGATTCTGGTTCTGGCGCTGGTGACCATCATCGGCATCGCCGCGATCAGCACCAGCACATCCGAACGGCGCACGGCGACCAATTTCATGCTTTACGAGCGCGTGTTCTACTCCGCCGAAGCCGGTCTGGAGCATGTCAAAGAGGCCTTCAAAAACACCCTGCGCACGCCGGCCCAGCTTTCCGTGATGGCCGTCACCGGAAGACCGAACTGGAACTTTGCGCTGGTCGGAGCCACGGACACAACCTACGCCGGCGGAGCGACTTGGATCTCGGATCAGACCATCGATGTGAATACCTATACGATCACGGTATGGGACAACGACGACGGCGACGGCGACCCGATCAGCGATTCCGATGGGCTCATATGGATCCGCGCTGACGCGGCCGGGCCGCAGAATTCGAGCTGCGCTATCGAAACACTGGTGACCGCCACGGCCACGAGCAACCCGATTCACGGGTACAACGCTCAGGAAGGCGGCGGCTCCGGCAAGAACTACACCTCCAACGACGCTGTGGGGATCAACTTCGGAGCTCCGGGATTCGGAGCCCAGTCCCTGCACGTCGGCGGATAGACGCCGCGGGGACGATGAAACCATAAGATTTGGAAACGCGGCCTACCGATGCCTGAGAAAGGCCCTGCGGCACGGAGGCTGGATAGACCTCTCTGAGAGACCTTTTTAGGAGGTGGCGCATGGACGCTGTCGATTATGATAAAAATTACGCACCGCCGGATCGCAAGTCGCAATTGGCCTGTCTCCTCGGCCTGTTGCTCGCGCTCCTGTTCATGGCGCGGCCGGCAGAGGCGGCCTATGGCTACCGCAAAGCCATTACCATTCGGGCAGCCAGCGTCTCGGGCAGCGTTTCCGATTTTCCGGTGCTGGTTTCGATCGCATCCGACAATCAGCTCCGATCGGTGGCCAACGGCGGGCATGTCCAGAACGGCAACGGCTACGATATCGTCTTTCGCGCCGCCGACGGCAGCACCCCGCTGGCCCACGAAATCGAGAGCTATTATCCCCTCACCGGCCAGCTGACCGCCTGGGTGAAGGTCCCGGCGCTGTCGTCGACCGCCGATACATTAATCTATATGTATTACGGGGACGCCGGCGTCACCTCCTTGCAGGAAAATCCGGCTGCGGTCTGGGACGCCAACTACAAAGGCGTCTGGCATCTGAACAACTCCGTCCTGGACAGCACCAGCAGCGGCAACAACGGCACCGACAACGGAACGACCGATGCCGTTGGCCAGCTCGCCAAAGGCCGGGAGTTCAACGGCACATCGAGCTACGTGTCCACTGCGAGCACGGATCTCAAGTCGGCCGACAACTTCACCATCAGTCTCTGGTTCAAGGCCGATGCCACCAACTTCGCCCACCACCTGATTTGGCAGGGCGAAAACGACGGCAACGGCTGGGGCGGCCAGCAGGAGATGCATCTGACGCTGGGAAACCTCTACGATAGCAATCAATACAGCAACCGCCTCACCTTTTTCCTGGGCTACCGTCAGGCCAGCGCCGGCAATCCGCTCAGCGTCCGGTGCGACTTTTCCGACACCGCCAATTGGCACCACGCGGCGGTGGTGGTGAGCAGCATGAGCGGCACGCCGGAGGCCAAACTTTACGTCGACGGGGTCGAACGGCATAGCGACACGAGCGCCGCCTCCGAGACCGCCCGAGGCAATTGGAACACGGGGCTTCGGATGGGCCGGCCCTATGCCGCCGAACGCCGCTTCGACGGCAAGCTGGACGAGGTGCGGATTGCCACCACCAACCGATCCGCCGACTGGGTCCGCACCGAGTACAACAACCAGAGCTCCCCGTCATCTTTTTACACCCTCGGGTCCGAGGAGGCCATCGCCGCGCCGGTGTACTACCAGATCACGGCCGTGGCCGGAACCGGCGGCAGCATCACCCCGAACGGAATCGCCATGGTCGAAAGCGGAACGAACAAAACGTACACCGTGACCCCGGCCGGCGGCTACAAGGTGAGCGAGGTGCGGGTCGACGGTGCGGTGGTCACCCTGACCGACAGCCAGTACACCTTCACCAACGTCAATCAGGACCACGAGATTTCGGTCGTATACGTCCCCCTCAACACCGGAACCATCGTGCCGCCGCCGTCGGGCGTGATCCCCGGCTGCGCCCAGAATATCAACGTCCACTACAGCAACACCGGCTTCGATGCCGCCGATTTCGACCTCATCAGCGTCGGGGTTTCGCCCGAAAAGACTCTGTACCTGGACACCGGCTATTACGCCATCGACCCCAACCACATCGTCATTCCGTTCACCCAGGAAGTGTCGGTCACCTTCTTTTACGAGGGCGCCGGTTATACGATGAACGATTTCGGCTGGATGCTGGCGAGCGGGGGCATTACCGGAAGCAAGTACGAAGTCTACCGCAACATCAACGACAACAACAACAACGGCATCCTCGACAACCGCGAAAGCTGGCCGGACGCCGCTGCCCAGGGCGTGTTCGTCAACCGCGTCAACCTGGGCACCTTTGCCGCCGGCACCGAGATCGTCTTTTGGCTGCACATCAATTCGGACAATTACAGCGACACCAACTACGTCTACACCAAGAAGGACTGGAACACGGACCTTTACACCGGCGGCTGCACCGATGCCACCTTCACCAAGCTCTATAACCTGGGGCTGCCCAATACCACCGAAGGCACCTGTTATGTCACCAGCAACTGGATGAATGCCACCGCCCTTAACCGGGTGAACACGGTTTTCAGCCTTGATTTCACGGGCGCCACGGCCAGCATGCCGATCACCCGCAACCAGAAATTCCAGCACGCGCTGGTCGGCGTGCCGCTGAACAAGTCCAAAGAGTGGATTCTCGGCTGGGAGGATCTCTTGGGCGGCGGCGACACGGACCACAACGACATGATTTTCCACATCGAGCGGCGCACCGGCGGCCAGTCGGTCCTGAAAACGGCGATCACGCCTGTCAACGCCGGCGACTACTACACCGGCGTCACGCTGACGGTCTACGACAACCTGACCTGCACCGGAAAAACCGACATCGTCTACTACGTTTCGATCGACAACGGCGCCAACTGGATCGAAGTCACCACCTGGGACGAAATCTATGAGATCGACAGCAGCAAAAATCCAGTGCGCGAACTTGAGACCTGGACGCCGGGCACCCCCGCCCTGACCCGGCGCATGGTGCGCGTGGATTTTGCAGCCCTTAACATCCTCGGCCGGGAGCTGCTGTGGAAGGCGGAGTTCCGCAGCGAGCAGCAAGGCTGTGAGCCGCAGATCCTGGATGTGATTCTGAACGCGGACGTCGCCAGCCACGGGTCCTTTTCGCGGAGCTCGCCCGTGACCAAGGCCAACGTGCTCTTCTCGGGCTACTACGAAACGCCCGCTCTGGATTGGCGGGACAAGGTCTTGCGCGGCCATTTGTCTGCGACTCGGCTCTACGACCCTCAGGACCCGAACGTCACGGCCGAGCTGGCCCTGTGGGACGCCGGGCAGGTGCTCAGCCTACGCAATCCGGGCACCCGCAGCATCTACTTCCCCCAGATCTCCGTCGGGCAGGTCGCCGACCAGCAGATCACCGTCGGCGACGGCACCATCAAGACCTTCAGCGGAAGGCTCAGCCCCGCACCGATATCGGCTACCACTCTGTCGATCACCGACAGCCGGGAGATCTTCCGCGACAAGCACACGGATGTGCTCGAAGGCAACCTGGGCGGGCGCGGCACCATCAACCGCTTCACAGGCGAGTTCTCGCTGGAGTTCAACGAACCGCCGCTGGCGGGCGCGCCCATCCGCGTCAGCTACAGTTATTACAATACTTCAAGCTCCCTGGTGAGCTTCACGGCCACCAACATCACCAAGGAAACCCTGGCGCTGGACAATTCCGCCATCATCCCCTCCGGGCTGGTGTACGATTTCGACCACGACAACGACGTGGATGACACCGACGCCCACTGGGTGATGAACTGGGTCAAGGGCTACGAGCTGGGCACCACGGTGAAGCGCGAGTGGCTGCTCGATCCCATCGACCACTCGGTGCCGGCCGTCCTGACCGCGCCCGGCCTTCCCATGTGGTATTTCGGCACCGCCACCACCAAGCCGGAGCGCGACAGCTTCAAGCAGTTCATGCTCGACAAAGCCAACCGGCGGGCGGTGGTATTCGTCGGCTCCCGCAGCGGGATGCTGCATGCCTTCGATGCCGGCGCCTTCCGTCATGGGGACAACACCTGCACGCTCAGCGTCCAGGAAAACCGCGGCTATTTCGACTGGGGCACCAACTGCGCCAGCGGCCCCGACTACGGCACCGGCGAAGAACTCTGGGCCTTCATCCCGGCCAATCTCCTGCCGCGGCTCAAGAACAACCTGTTGGCCCGGCTCAACAAGGCCCGCTCCGCGGATTACAACCAGGCTTATGTGGACGCTTCGCCGGCCCTGTCCGATGTCTACATCAACGGCGCTTGGCGCACGGTGCTGCTGGCGGCCGAGGGCAACGGCGGCGACACGGTCTTTTGCCTGGACGTCACCGATCCCTACCACCCGACTTTTCTCTGGGAGTTCGCCGACCCGGACCTTTTCCGCAGCCGGTCTTCGCCATCCATCGCCAAAATCGGCCGAATCATAGACAACGGCGTCGCCAAGTGGGTGGCCTTCTTCGTCTCCGGCAACGACGACCGCTACGACCGCACCCAGTATCCGTCCGTTTACATGATCGATGTCGGGACCGGCGAGCTGCTGCGCCGCATCATGCTCGATTGCGAATCCTCCGGCCTCGGCGGCGTGCCCAGCGGCCAGCCGGCCGTGGTCGACTCCGACGGCAACGGGTATATCGACCGCTTTTACATCGGCACGGACAAGGGCTATCTTTACAAGGTCAACATTCCGGACGATCCCAACAGCCTCAAATATTCCATCAGCCAGTGCGTGATCAACCGGGACTTCAGCCAGCCGACCGGCGAGGAGGTTCCATCCGGCCGGCGCTATCAGCCGATCTATGGCTCTCCCGTGGTCAGCGTCGACAACACGGTCAACGAAAGCGGCAACATCGACTACAAAGTCCTTATCTTCTACGGCACCGGCGACAGCCCGTATTACGCCGAGGACATCAACATGTCCGGCACCCGCTACTACTTTTTTGCATACGTGGACCGCAACGAAAAAGGCGGCTGCTCGGTCAGCGAGGAAAAAGCCTATCTCGACTGGTTCTATGAACTGCCGGAAGGCCAGCGCGTGTTCTCCTCGGCGTTTTCCGCGGCCGGCCTCATCTACTTCGGCACCTCCACCGCCGACACCGAGGACCCCTGCGCCGAGGACAGCGTGAGCAACAACAACGGCGAGATCTTCGCCTTCAGCATGCATCAGTCCACGCCCACGGCGACCCCTGCGTTTCGGCAGCGGGTAGGCAACGTCGTGGCCTCGCCGATGGTGGAGGACCAGCATCTCTACGTCAAGGGTCTGGGGCTGGGGCTTCAGTCCTTCGGCAGCGGGATCTACAACAACCAGGTTCTCACCGGCGGGTGGCCGGAGATCGGCATCCGGCTGTGGAGGGAAGTGTACTGATAACGAAAGCGCCGCTCCGCGGGAAGTGTTGCCCGCGGAGCGGCGCTTCCTTCTGATGCGCTCAGTCCCTTTTGGCTCGGGACACCGCCCAGTAGATCAATCCCGCAGCCAGCATGGACGGGATGGAGCCTCCGATCGGAGCCTTCATCAGCGCCAGCGCCTCGTACACGGCGAACCCCGCCGCCCAGGCCGTCAGTGCAACCACGTTGTAGCCTTTACGGTACCAGTAGGGGCCGTCTTCCCTGAAAATCGCCTCGACCTTCAGTTTCCGCTTGCGGATGATGAAATAATCGGTCAGGACCACCCCGAACAGGGGAATGAACATCGCCCCGATGAAGAACAGGAAGTTCTCGTATTGCTCCATGGGAAAGACCAGGGCCACGAGGATGGAGAGCGCCCCGGCGATCCACATGACCGTGCGCGCGCTGACGCGCTGCGAGATGTTCAGCAGCGAGCAGGTGGCTGAATAGACATCCGGAAAATCGGAGGTGATGGTCGAGAACACCACCATGAACAGGGCCGGCGCCGCCAGACCGAGGCCGCCCATGGTGTCCAGAATGAGCAGCCCCGGATCGGATGCACCGGTGAGCAGGGTGGCCTGAAGCCCCAGCGCATACATCCAGGAAGACAGCAGAAAATAGCCCCACCAGGTGTTCCAAAAAGCCGACCGGGTATTCCGGGCCGACCGGGAATAGTCCGCCACCAGCGGCATCCATGAAATCGGCATGGCGATCACCAGGTCAAGCCCCGTCATGAACGCCATCGATCCCCCGCCGGCCTGCGGCTGCACCTGCAGGCCCCCGAAAGCCACCCAGCTCATCAGGATCATTACCAGCAGCAACGCAACGACCGATACGTTCTGCAGGACCTTCCATACCGTCTTCCCCGTCCACAACGCCCAGAGCAGGGTCCCGATTCCAATCGTAATGACCCAGAAGGCATCGGCAGCCAGAATCCCGCCCAGGGGTTTTCCGAGGGCCGCGCCGGCACGGCCGCCGATGATCAGCATGATGGCCGCCCATCCGATCAGCTGAACGATGTTCAATACCGCCGCCAGATTGGAGCCCCGGATGCCGAACGCCGGGCGGATCGACACCATGGACATGATGCCGTGGTCGGAGCCGATCACCCCGCCCAGAGCCATCAAGGTGTTGCCGATCAAATGCCCCAGCAGGATCGCCCAGAGCCCGGACCAGAAGCCCATCGGCGCCAAAAACCCCCCGGCCCAGATTTCGGCCAGGGATATGGCCACCCCGGCCCAAAGCAGGAAAAAATCCATGCCGCCCAGATTGCGTTCCGATGCCGGAACCGGCCGAATGTCCATATCGGCTCCCCCCCCCAAAAAAAAATCGTTTCCCAGCGGGAAACGATTCGCCACGGCTTCGGACACCGCACGCCATCTCGTTTCCCTTCGCTGGCATTATCCAGATCAGGTTCAACGGGTATGATCTCAGGCTTCGTACAAAGCCACCCCGTGTGCGGGCAAATTGTATGCAGGATTATTTAGGGGAGCAGGTCGGGGCTGTCAAGGGCTAAAAGATAAGGACTGAGCGATGAGGACTGAGGACTGAGCCTTTTTCCTCAGTCCTCATCACTGTCTTTATACCACGCCCTGGTCCATCATGGCGTCGACCACCTTGACGAAGCCGGCGATGTTGGCGCCGGCCACATAATTGCCCTTCATGCCGTAGCGTTCCGCGGCCTCGGATGCCGCCGTGTGGATGCTCTTCATGATCAGCTGCAGCCGCTTGTCCACCTCCTCCCGCGTCCAGGACAGCCGCATGCTGTTTTGCGTCATCTCCAGACCCGAGACCGACACCCCGCCGGCATTGGCCGCCTTGCCAGGGCCGTATAGGAGCCGGTGCTCCAAAAAGATGTCCACCCCCTCCGGCGTCGTCGGCATGTTGGCCCCCTCGGTCACCACCTGCACTCCGTTGCGCACCAGGTTCTGGGCGTCCTTGCCGTTGATCTCATTCTGGGTGGCGCTCGGGAAGGCGCAATCGGCCTTGTACGCCCACAGCGGATTGCAGTCCGCCGAGGGGTCGATCGGCGTATAGATCGCGGAAGGATACTTATCCGCATACTCCTTGATCCGGCCGCGGCGCACGTTCTTCAGGTTCATCACAAACGCCAGCTTCTCGGCCGTGATCCCGCTCTCATCGTAAATGCAGCCGTTGGAATCCGACAGCGTCACCGGACGGGCGCCCATCTGGATCAGCTTCTCCACCGTGTACTGCGCCACATTGCCCGACCCGGAAACCAGGCAAACCTTGCCTTCCAGGCTCTGGTTGCGGGTGGCCAGCATCTCCGAGGCAAAATAGACCGAACCGTAGCCCGTCGCCTCCGGTCGGATCAGGCTGCCGCCCCAGTTCAACCCCTTGCCCGTCAGCACCCCCGAGAACTCGTTGCGCAGCTTTTTGTACATCCCGAACAGATAACCGATCTCCCGCGCCCCGACCCCGATGTCCCCGGCCGGCACGTCCGTGTCCGGGCCGATGTGCCGGAACAGCTCGCTCATAAAACTGTGGCAAAACCGCATCACCTCATTGTCCGATTTGCCCTTGGGGTTGAAGTCCGACCCTCCCTTGCCGCCGCCCATCGGCAGCGTCGTCAGCGCGTTCTTGAACACCTGCTCGAACGCCAAAAACTTCAGTATCCCCAAGTTCACGGAGGGGTGGAAGCGCAGACCGCCTTTGTAGGGGCCGATCGCACTGTTCATCTGAATTCGGAATCCCCGGTTGACCTGGATCACCCCCTGGTCGTCCATCCACGGCACCCGGAACAGGATCACCCGCTCCGGCTCCACCAGACGCTCCGGTATCCGCGCCCGGCGATAGATCGGATTCTGATCCAAAACCGGCTTGATCGACTCCATCACTTCGTTGACCGCTTGATGGAACTCCTTCTCATACGGATCCCGACTCTTGACGTAATCCATGATCTCGGACATGTGATTCTCTCCTTCTTTCCAAGTAAGTTGGCTTTTTTCTGTGGGAGCGGCTTCCCAGCCGCGACGATCGAGGCTGAAGCGCTGCCACAAGAAACTTTCTGGCCCTTAACCCCGCACCGCACACCATGGTTTGATTAACAGCAAAGTCCATACCATCCGCTGGACCGGTGGAAGTGTTAATTATTTGAAATAACGTGTTTTTCAACAAGCTGTGGCCCGGTCAAGCCGTTCGATCCCCTTCCGATGTCCGGAACTTTTTCAGTGTGTAAAAAAGCCGATACCCTCTGCAATCCAGCCGCTTCAACCCTCGACGAACGCCTTGAATGCAGTGAGGCCGCTGCGGATCTCCGACGCATCGATTCCGGAATAGGCGAGGCGGATGTAAAAGTCGGTTTCACCCGGCAGCGGGCGGCCGAAATGAATCCGCGAGCACACGGACACCCCGGTGGCCTGCAGCAGGGCCCGCCGGAAGGATTCATAGTCGCCGAAACCCTTGCGCTGCATGGCGCCGGTGACGTTCGGGTACAGGTAGAACGTCGCGTCCGGCCTCAGGCAGCGCACGCCCGGGATGGCGTTCAGCAGCTCCACCGCCAGGTCGCGGCGCTCCTTGAGAATCCGCAAAATTGCCTGCGGCCCGGCGGGGTCGCCGGTCAGGCCCTCGATGGCCGCGTACTGGATGAAATGGTTGGAGCAGGACTCGTCGTTGACATTGAGTTTGGCGATGACGTCGATGATCGGCTTGGGGCCGATCGCCGCGCCCAGCCTCCAGCCGGTCATGGCGAATTTCTTGGAGAAGGTGTAGAGGATGACGCAGCGCTCGGCCATGCCCGGCAGCGACACGAAGGAGGCGCTTCGGCCGTCGTAGCGGATGTCGAAATAGGCTTCGTCGCACAGCACGTAAAGATCGTGTGCGAGCACCAGTTCGGCCAGGGCTTCGCGCTCGGCCGCCGAGCATTCGGCGCCGGTGGGGTTCTGCAGGTCGTTGAGCACCAATAGCCGCGTCCGCGGCGTGATCTGGCGCTTCAGCATGTCCAGATCGATCGTAAACGTGCGCGCCCCCTCCAGATAGCGGTAGGGTTTCGGCACGCCGCCCAGGAACTCGATCTGGGATTCATAAATGGGATAGCCCGGGCTCGGATAGAGCACCTCGTCGCCGGGATTCAACAGGGTCAGGAAAAACTTGCCGATCGTGGGTTTCCCGCCGGGCTGAACGGCCACATTTTCCATGGCGTAGCGCACGCCGCGCGAAGCGCCGACGTCGGCCGCCAGGACCTCCCGCAGCTTGGGGATGCCGGCGTTCGGGCAGTAGCCGGTCTTGCCGTCCTTCATGGCTTTGACGGCGGCTTCCATCACATTGGCGGGGGTGGGGATGTTCATGTCGCCCAGGTGGAACGGATAAATCTTGTGCCCTTGAGCGGCCCACGCCGCCGCTTCGGAGGAAACGGCGAAGGCGGTCTCGGTGCCCAGACGTTGGATGCGGTCTGCAAATTTCATGAGGTCTCCTATCAAAGGACGTCGATTTTAAAATCCGCCCGCCCCCTTCATGCCAAAGGGGGAGACCGAGGGAAGCAAGCTGGTCGATCACGTTCCCGAGCCGGATGGCGTTACGGGCCATCACCCGCTTTCCAAGAGCCGGCGCACTCAAGGGGCGGCATGGGTTCGCATTCCTGCAACGGGGGAGGTTCCCCGGACGGATTGGCGTACAGGTCGTTCAGCTTCTGGACATACAGCTGGGAAGCGTCGGACACCTGCGCGAGGCTTCGCGCCGTCCGCTCCCCCCAGCCGGCCGGATGGCGGCGGAAAATGCTCCGGAACCACCGGCTGTTTTTGTGAAACGCACGCAGGTAGTTCGGCAGGAAATCGCTCACCGGGGGGTCGGCGGCGAGCCGGCGGGCCACGCGCCGGCTGGCCCAGCCACGGATGCTGAAATGGGCATAGCCCGCCGCGGCAGCCAGCAGGAGGGATAGCATCAGCCGGATGCTGGGATAGTCGGCCAGATGAATCCAGAACGGCAGCTTGAGAGACAATCCGTCCCAGTACCCTCCGTAGATCGTGACAACCAGGAACAGCGCCAGCAGGCCGCCGAAAAGAAATCCGTCCAGCCACAGCGTCATCCGGCGCCATTCGGACAAAAACCGCTGCAGCCGGGGCACGACCTCGTTCTCCAACATGTGCGTCGTCTGCTCCAGCATGCCGATGATGCGGTAGGCGCGCTGCACCCCCACCTGCTCGATGCGTTGAAAAATGGTCCGGAGGTTGGCGTCCCGCTTGCTTTCATACCGGATTCGGGTGGCGTCGTCCGCAATGGGAACGGCGAGCTCCGGGATGTAAATGGCGTAACAGCTGCCGGCCGTTAACCCGGACTGGGCCAGCGCCCGCTGCCATGAGGCGAACACCTCATCGCTGTTGTCGCCGGCCACCGTGGCGTCGATCTGGTTGAGCACATAAAGAAACTTGTTGGAATCGGGCCGGCCGATGGCTCGCCGGACCAGGTGCTCCAGCGTGTCGCGCATGGACCCCGACTCGGGGTGCCGGGCATCAAAAAAAACCAGCACGAGGTCGGAGAGGTCGATGATGTGATCCGTGATGCGCAGCGTCGAGGTCCGCTGGGCGTCCGCGTCGAAGCCGGGGGAGTCGATCAAAATTTTGCCGCGCAGCTTTTCGCTGGGGCAGGTTTTGAGCTGGAGGTAGGCGTCGATGCGCCGGCCCTCCCCGTGAGCCACCTCGTCGATCGCCCGGCTCACCCGGAAGAAGGGAAAGCGCGGGTCGGCGTCCAGGGCCAGGCCCGGCAGCACGCGCACGCGCCGATCGTCGGTGAAGCAGATCACCGTGAACTTGTCGTCCACCGCCTGGTTGCCGGTGGTCTGCAGGGGGTATCCGAGAAAATGGTTGACGAAGCTCGACTTGCCCGAGGAATACACCCCCAGCACGGAAATCAACGGCCACCAGGACGTGCGGTTGGCATGCGACTCATCGCGGCCGAAGAAACCAAGCCGGCGGCTGATCCGGTCCAGCTCCCGGAAGCTGTCGACGACGCTTTCCAGAATCGGATTTTCCTGTTTCAAGCGTCGTTTGAGATCGCGCAGCCTCTGGCTGGCCCGCTGCTCCGTCGCCATCCGAACGCATCCTTTTCCGCGGGGAGATCCAGGCGGCCGTGCCGGCCTTTTGCTCCGGCCGTGCCGGAGCGATCCCCATTTCCGTTTGGTTCCGCAGCCCGAGAAGATGGCCGGCGGCAGGCCCGGCATTCATTGCTCCGGCTACGCATAAGCCTATTTAGTACCCATTATTCGAGAGCCGCGCAACTGCTTTTTCTGTAGACACGGCGAGCGGCCGGGACGGATCTCGCCGGCCGGCAGGGAAGACCATGGGCGATTCGCTGCACATCGCGAGGGTCTTGGCTTATCTTGATGCATAACGTTATCCGTTATACATTCAACCCATGATTGAAAGCTTCAAGTGCAAGGAGACCGAGAGAGTCTTTCGGCGGGAATACTCTCGCAAGTTGCCGACATCGATTCAAGGAATCGCCTTCCGAAAACTTCGAATGCTTAACAGAAGTTCAACGGTTGAGGATCTCCGAATACCTCCCGGAAATCGACTCGAAGCCTTGTGCGGCAACAGCAAGGGACAACGTAGCCTACGAATAATCGATCAATGCAGAATCTGTTTCGTCTGGCGCGATGCTAACGCCCATGACGTAGAGATTGTCGACTACCACAAGGGGTGAATCATGAGCAAAATTCTTCCCGTACATCGTGGCGAAGTCCTGCACGAGGAGTTTCTCAAGCCGTTAGGCATCAGTCAGAACAAACTTGGCAGTGATCTCGGCGTCTCCCCACGTAGAATCAACGAAATCATCCATGGGAGGCGGAGTATCACGGCCGATACGGCGCTGAGACTCGCAAGGTACTTCGGGAATTCGGCCAGTTTTTGGCTGGGCCTTCAAATGGGCTATGATCTCGATGTTGCTGAGGACATCTTGTCGTCCCGCATTAGGAAAGAGGTCCAGCAACTTAATGTCGCATAGGCCTGGGCCAACAATCGCATGGACACCGACAGCACCAACCTGTAAACCTAAAGAGCAATTCGCAAAGCGACTGACGCGTCGGGTCATGCCGCCGTTGAAAGAATAACTGTAAACTCGACTACCACGAAATCTGTGTATTGACAGCGA
>CAYRUF010000065.1:0-24811 GCA_964427375.1 uncultured Desulfatibacillum sp.
CGCTCGGCGTGACCGATGGCAGACTGCCGCCCTGTCCACGACGCCCCAATTGCGTATCCAGCGAAGATGATGCCGGATCCGCCCGGATCGAACCGCTCGCTTTTACCGGGGCACCCGCCGCCGCATGGGAATGCCTGAAGCGAGCTATTCAAGGCATTGGGGGCGCCATTGAATTCGAGTCCGAAGGATATATCTGGGCCGTCTTCAAGACAACCGTTTTTCGATTCATTGACGACATGGAGTTCAGGATTGACCCGAGAAATCGTGTCATCCATCTCCGCTCCGCATCACGCATCGGATACTATGATTTTGGGGTCAATCGCAGACGAACCGCAGCACTGGGGCAGAGGTTTTTGCAAGAACAGGCCCGCCCGCCCGGCAGACGCGCCATAAGTCCTTGAGATCGTCGTCCGCGCAGGTTGGGAAAAGAATATGTAGCCTAAATCTCTCTCCGCCCGGCCCGATCCATCCGGGCTTTCAGCCAATCTCAGACACTGAAGTCCTCCCAACCCACCGTGAACTGCAACTAATCTGCAATCCCCCGACGCGATGCCTTTGAGCTGCTAAACCAAACCCGTCTTCCAGTCAGGCAAGGTTTGGACTGAGGGCACGGATGTAACCTTTCATTTTGCTAAAGATTTGCCTGGGCCTCCATTGTCTATTGCATGGGTGGCAGGGTATGGGATAGAATTAAAAAATATCGGTTCACTCGTAACCATCAAAACCTGTGAGGCACAGATGGCTCCGGCGGTACTGAGGTCAGGACCTTACCGATTCTACTTCGTCAGTCATGACCTCCACGAGCCGGCTCACGTGCATGTAGACCGGGATGCCTGCTCTGCCAAGTTCTGGATCAATCCTGTGGCACTGGCTTATAATCTCGGCTATCCACCGAGGGAACTGCGAAGAATCGAATCGATCCTATCGGAGCACCAACAGGAGCTAATGGAGGCTTGGAATGAATACTTTGGAACCTAAGGCGGGCGAACGTGTTCTCGATGTGCACGTCACAGAAGATACGATCAGCGTTGATTTGTATGATGGACGAACTATAACTGCTCCGTTGGCCTGGTTTCCCCGCCTCCTCCATGCAACACCGGAGCAGCGTTCGAATTGGCATGTCGCGGGAGCTGGTTACGGCATTCACTGGCCGGATATCGATGAAGACCTGAGCACGCAAGGGCTGCTGCTGGGATCTCCGGCTCCCAGAGGGGCCGTGCGTGCGGCATAGGCCGCGGTAGTAAGAGAGGAGGTAAACCCCCGCTTGCACCGGATTGAAGGCCTGCGGGATTTCTCAACTCCACGTTTCGCGCGGAATCCTGCTTTTATCTGCATCTTCCCCAAGCCGTTTTGGAAGTTTTCACTATCACCGGTAAGTCATCCAAATTAAAAGCCTGCCCGAGTCGAGGTTTGTGTATGGCGATGAATCGAATCTTGGGGGATTTTTTGAGCTTTGATGGTGTCGGTTAGGTAATATCACGCAAAAGGAATCCCAAGAAAGTGTGGATATGATCTTGGCCGGGAGAAAACTGGATAGATTGTGTCCCGAGGATATATCCAATCGAATTTCAATATCGCCTGCAAGTTGATATTGACAGCCCCCTCGATTCCACCTTCAACCGACCATTCCGGCGAAGGCCATGTGCCAGGAGAATATCATTCGTGAAGTTCTGTCGGGCTCAATGGCGATGGCGTTGACCTACAACGCGTTGCCGGCGCCTGAATTCTTTTCCGGCAAATATGACCAGTACCGGCGCGGCAGCTGGCGCAGGTGCAGTTTGCGGTTGCTGCGTTCAGTGATGTTGACGGCGGTGAAATAGGTTCTCCAGAGTTGCCGGCAGACCTCATCATCTGCATTGGACGCCTCGAAATCCCTTGAAAAAGGTTCGGAATCCGGTCGTATTTCTCTGGTTTTCTGTTTATCGAAATACAGTCCATAATTTCTGACGGCATCAAAAATGACCCAACTCTGGTCCGCGTAGCGCTTTTCGAAATGCCGGCGTACAAGCGGCAGGACGTCGTAACGCGGGTTGATCACGGCCCAAAAAAGGTCGTTCTCCGTTTTTGTAAAGCGCACCAGTCCCTTCATGCGGTGTGCCTCCCGGCGGACTTTCTGGCTGAGGCGCTCGACGGCGAGACAGATGGCCGGGGCCTCCACCTCCGCGCTTTTTTCACGAAGCGGCAGGGCCAGCCGAATGCGTCGGTAGATCAGGGTTTCGACATCCGGTTCACCGGTCAGGTAGGCCTGATGGATCTGCGACCGGACCTCTGAACCCAGATGCCGCTTGAGGCCTTTCCACACTCGCTCGGCCTTTTCCGGATCACAGGCTATTTCCACGCAGCTCTCAAAAAGCGACGGCCGATGGCCATACCGGGGACGGATCTGCACCGGCTCGACCTTTCTATCATAGGTTTCGAATATGGCCGTCAGCAGCCCTTCAAAGGTCCCGTCGCTTAAAAGGACCAACGGCCGTGCCGAGCTGGTCGAAGACGGCACGGCCAGCGATCGTTTTCGGCCGGTCGACAAAACCGTCTGAGGCGCAAGGCCAGGGCGATGGGTTTCCCGGTCGATGGTGGGCTGGCCGGGGCAGAAAATGAAATCCCTGGCGCGGTTGAGCGCCACCCCCATCTGCTGCAAGTGTTCGTAGCGGATATGCCCCTGCCGACGCAGGCTGACGATGCGTTTGGCCGAGCGCAGGCCGATTCCCGGGACTTTGAGGATCATGGAATAGTCGGCCGAGTTGATATCCACGGGGAACAGGTTCGGCTGCCGCAGCGCGAACGCAAGCTTGGGGTCGATCTTCAGATCCAGGTAGGGTTCCTCCGGCCGGATCACCTCTTCCACGGAATAACCGTAAAGCCGCATCAGCCAGTCGGCCTGGTAGAGCCGGTTCTCGCGCGCCAGCGGCGGCTCGGCAAGCTCCGGCAGCCTGGGGTCTGCGGCGTTGATGGGCACATAACCGGAATAATACACGCGTTTGAGGGCCTGGTCCTGGTAAAGGCGGTCCGCCACGTGCAGTATGTCGTAGTCCGATTCGGGGCTGGCGCCGATGATCAGCTGGGTGCTCTGGCCGGCCGGAGCGAAGGCCGGTGTGCTTTTGAACTTCTTGCGGTCCTCGCGGGTTTCGAGAATGGTTTCACGTATGACCCCCATCGGGTCGAGGACCGAACGATAGGTCTTGTCGCCGGCTAACCTTCTCAAGCTCGCTTCGGAAGGCAGCTCGATGTTGACGCTCAGGCGGTCGGCGTGCAGTCCGGCCTCGCGGATCAATCGTCGGCTCGCATAGGGCACGCACTTCAAGTGGATGTAGCCGTTGAATCCTCGGCTGCGCAAATCGCGCACGGTGCGGATCAACAGCTCCATGGTGTCGTCCGGGCTGCGGATCACCCCGGAGCTCAGGAAAAGGCCCTCGATGAAGTTGCGCCGGTAGAAGTCGATGGTCAGGTCGGCCAGCTCGCCCGGCGTAAAGGCCGCACGGGGCAGGTCGTTGCCGGCGCGGTTGGCGCAGTAGGCGCAGTCGTAGATGCAGAAGTTGGTGAACAGGACCTTTAAGAGCGATACACAACGGCCGTCCTCGGTAAAGGTGTGGCAGATGCCGCTGGGCGCGGCGTTGCCGAGGCGGCCGTTCCGGTTTTCGCGACGGCTGCCGCTGGAGGCGCAGGAGACGTCGTATTTGGCCGCGCCGGCCAGGATTTCCAGCTTGTTCCGGATGTTCATCCTTATTACAACCTATTGAGGCCTCTCCGGCAGGTGTCCGCCTGCTGCAAAATCCGCTTGCGTTCGGCTGCGGCCATGCGGTCCCAGGTGCGGTACATCATGCCGATGCGCGGATTGGATGCGAGTTTTTCCCGGTGGCGCGCGTAAAAGTCCCAGTAAAGCGAATTGAAGGGACAGGCCGCCTCGCCGTGCTTTTTTTTCGGATCATACCTGCAGGAGCCGCAGTAGTCGCTCATCTTGCTGATGTAATTGGCCGAGGAGACGTAGGGTTTGGTGGCGACGATGCCGCCGTCGGCGAACTGGCTCATGCCGCGGGTGTTGGGCATTTCCACCCATTCGATCGCGTCGATGTAGATGCCGAGATACCAGGCGTCGACCTCGTCCGGATGGATGCCGGCCAGCAGCGCGAAGTTTCCCGTGACCATCAGCCGCTGGATGTGGTGGGCGTAGGCGTGCTTCAGGGACTGGCCGATCGCCGCCGCCAGGCAGGCCATGCGGGTTTCGGCGGTCCAATAATAATCGGGCAGCGGAAGATCGTGCCCGAAAAAATTCATTCCTGCGAAACCCGGCATCAAGGCCCAGTAGACGCCCCGCATGTATTCGCGCCAACCCAGGATTTGCCGCACGAAGCCTTCGACCTGTTGGATCGCGACCTGCCGCGGATTATTCTTCCAGGCATTGACCGCCGCTGCCATCACCTCCATGGGGTGCAGGATCTTGGTGTTGAGCGCAAACGACAGGCGGCAGTGAAAGAGCGACCAGCTCTTAACGGTCATGGCGTCCTGGTAGGTGCCGAAATGCGGCAGGCCGCCGGCGATGAAGGTCTCGAGCAGCTCGAGCGCCTGCGGCCGGTCGATGGGCCAGATCAGCCTGCGGGGATCGATCTCGCCGAAGGTCTTGACCTTCGACCGGCGGATCATGTCGACGATCCCGCGCACGTCGTTTTCAAACACGAGCGGCGGGGGAATCGGAACCCGGCCGTCATAGGGCCTGCGGTTTTCCGTGTCGAAATTCCAGCCACCGCCGGCCGGCTTGTCTCCCTCCATCAGCACGTCGAAGCGCCGGCGCATGCGCCGGTAGAAAGCCTCCATCAGGAAGCGCTTCTTCCCGGCGAACATCTCCTTCAGTTCACGGCGCTGGGTCAGGAAGTGCTCGGTGTCGTCTGCGGCAAAGGGCACCGGCAGGGATGAGCCAAGTTCGCGCAGTTGAACGTCCAGACGATGCTCGTCCGGCAGCAGGTATTCGAACCGGGTGATGCCATGAGAGCGGATGATTTGGAGGACATTGTCGCGGATGGTCTGCCGATTGCCGGGGTCGTCCAGCCGAAGATAGGTCACCCGGTGGCCCTGCCGCCGGAGATGGTCGGCGAAGGCGCGCATGGCCGCAAAGAAGGCCGCCACCTTCTGGATGTGGTGCTTGACGTAGTCGGTCTCCTGCCGGATCTCCATGAGGACATAGCTCACGCGGTCGTCCGGGCGCTGGAACCAGGAATGGGCGGAGTTGAGCTGGTCCCCCAGGATCAGGCGGAGAATCTTTTCAGGTCTGGCCATCGACTCGGCTCGAAGCGATTGGTTCAAGCGACGCCATCGGCGGTCTATTGATAACGCGGCAAAAAACAGACGTTTTTCATCTCGGGCGTGAAGGGTTCGGGCCTGTTCAGAAGCTGCTTGCCGGCCGACCGTACGATGGCCTCGATCATCCCTCGGAACAAAATCTGGTGGACCGGCAGAAAGCCGTTCCAGTAGAGCATGCCGCCCAATCCCTTGGGGAGGAAACGCGCGATCAACTGAATCTCGCAGCGATCTCCGCCCCGAGCGACGAGGTCGATGTCCAAGAGCGCATCGCCGGGCATTTTCATCTCCGAGAGCAGGTGCAAGCGGTGCGGCGGGTCGGCCTGCAGGACGCGCCAGAAATCAAAGGCGTCGCCCGGTCGGAAGCCGGTGTTTCGCGTCCGGCCGGCGTCGATGCCTCTGCCGCCGAGGAGGCGGTCGATCAACCCCCGCAGATGCCAGAGGACGCCGGCATAGTAGTAGCCATGTCTGCCGCCGATCCGGCTTAACGGCTGCCAGAGGTCTTCCGCACTCGCGGCGGCGACGGCGCGGTAGGCGCAGACATAGCGGGTGCCGCCGGCATAATCGGCATCGCCGCAGTAGGGCCACTCGAAGGGCAGAAGCTTCCCGTCCGGCGACCAGCAGGTGTCCAGCTGCTCCTGCTTCACGCGTTCCAGGGAGCGCCGGATGGCCTCCCGGCAGCTGAGCAGCTGCTGGGGGATGATGGGGCGGATCCGGTGGTCCCGGCAGACGGCGTCGCTGGTCAGCCCCTCGGTCAGCGGCAGGGCGATGGATTTCGGCACCGGGCTGATCAGATTGATCCAGAGCGCGCTCAGCGTGGGCGTCAGCACCGGGACCGGTATGATGACCCGTTTGCGGAGGCCGGCTTCCTCGGCATAGATCTCGAGCAGCCGCTGGTAGGTCATGATGTCCGGGCCGCCGATATCGTAGGTTTCGCCCGTGGTTTCGGGGTGCTCCAGACAGCCGACCAGGTAGCCGATGACGTTGCTGATGGCGATCGGCTGGTTCCGGGAGCGCACCCAGCGGGGAGTGGTCATGGCCGGGAGGCGTTCGACCAGGTAGCGCAGGATCTCGAAGGAGGCGCTGCCGGAGCCCAATATCATGGGGGTCCGCAGGTCGGTCGTGGGCACCCGGCCGGCCTGGAGGATCCGGGCGACTTCGATGCGCGAGGACAGGTGCTTGCTCAGGTTTCCGTGCTTGGCCTCGGCCAGCCCGCCGAGATAGATGATTCGCCTGACGCCTGCGGCATCCGCTGCGGCTGCCATATTGCGGGCCGCGGTGCGGTCGGCCTCCGCGAACCGATCTTTCTGGGCAATCATGGAATGCACAAGGTAATAGGCGGCCTCGCAGCCCGAAGCGGCCGCCATGAGCGATGCGGCATCCAGCACGTCGCCCTTGACCAGCTCCGCTGCGGGGTGGCCGGCCCATGGGCGGCAGGCCAGTTTTTCGACGGAGCGCGCCATCGCCCGCACGCGGCATCCCTTCTGCAGCAGGGCGGGAATCAGGCGTCCGCCGACATAGCCGGTGGCGCCGGTGACCAGGACAGGACGATTCGTGTTCATCTTCAGGCGTGGTTCCTCAATTTCAGAGCCAGCGGGTGCGGGTTCAGGTACACCTGCTGCTTCAAATACGGTTGGTCATACTTGCGCACATAATGGTTCAGCAGCGTGATCGGCACGATCAATGGGACATGCTCCCGGCGGTACTGGTCGAATACCTCCAGCAGCTCCTGCTTTTCGTCGGCGGTCAGCTGCTGCTTGAAGTAGCCCATGATGTGCTGCAGCACGTTCATGTTCTTTTTGAGAGTGGTCTTCAGCCGCAGGGCTTCGATCAGCAGCCGCTCGTAGTCGGCGTAGACTCCCCGGATCGGTTGGTGCCGGCCCTCGGCGACGAGCTTTCCCATGCGCTGGGCGTGCACCGGGCTGTGGGACAAAATAAGCAGTTTGTGCCGGGTGTGAAAATCAACCAGCTGCTTCATGCTCGCCGGCCGGCTCAGCGTCTCGCGCCAGCGCTTCAGAGTGAAGATCTGCTCGATGAAGGTCTCCCTGAGCTTGGCGTCGTTGAGACGGCCCTCCTCCTCCACGGGAAGCAGGGGGAAGTGCCGGGTGAACGCCCGGGCGAACATGCCGACCCCTTTCTTCTCCGCCATGCCCTTGGCGTTGTAGACCTTGACCCGCTCCAGGCCGCTGCTGGGGGAATCGCTTTTGAAGATGAACCCGCAGAGGTTCTCCTTTTCAAGCTCGCGCACGCGCTTTTCGGCCCAGGCGGCCATGCGCTCGGTGTGGTCCACCTGGGTGCGCGTGGTCATGAACCGCGGGTTTTCAGGGTCGCCCACCAGCCGGAAGGTTTCCCGGGGGATGGGGAAGCCGGCTTCCACCTCCGGGCACACCGGCACGAACTCCAGGTATTCCCCGAGCGTGCCCGTGAGATAGCGATCGTGCTTGTGGCTGCCGTCGAAGCGCACCGGCTGGCCGAGCAGGCACGCGCTGACGCCGATTCTGATCCGGTTTTCCATCACCAACCTCCTTATTTTAATGATTCCTGTCAAATTTCACCGGAGCCGACGGTCACGATGCCCAGATACCCGTCCACCGTGAGCAGGTCCCCGCTCTGAATGAGGGAGGTGGCGTCGGGAATTCCGGTGACGCAGGGCAGACCGTACTCGCGGGCGATGATCGCTCCATGGATCAGCATGCCGCCGCGGCGCTCCACCACGGCGGCCGCCAGCGGCACCACGAACGTCATGTTGGGGTCGACGGCATCGCAGACCAGGATCTCGCCATGGGCGAAGTCCGCGAGATCCGCATGGCTGCGCACCACCCGGGCCCTGCCCATGGCCAGCCCCGGGCCTGCCGGCTGCCCGGTAATCTGGCGCGGTTGAATCCGACCGCTCTCTGCATGCGCCGGCGGCCGGTCGGGATGCATGCGGTCTCCGAAGTCCAGGTTTTCCAAAGCGGCCTTCAGCTCTACGCGCCCCTCATCGGCGTTCCCGCCCAAGTTCAGCCTCCTGCGGCCCTCCGCTACGGCTGCCGCCAATCCGGCCTCGATGCGGCCCAGATGGATGTTGTCGTCGTCGCGCAGCCGGTAGCTGGCTCGTGCCAGATCGAGGAGCTCCGCCCCCTCCTGGCGGCCGTTCTCCGGGTAGGAATCCAAAAAGAGCTGGGAAAGCCGCCCGGCGTCCGAGCGGTTGCGGGAGCCGCTCGGCGCCTGGGGCCGGGAGGACATCGCCAACAGAATCTTCGCCAGCGGCCGGGTGGCCCCCTCGCACTGGGTTCCTCCGGTTACGGTGCAGGAAAGGTCTCCGAAGCGCTCGATGAAGCTTTCAATCTCCCGCCGGAATTCGGGGGCCTGATCCACGCAGTCGCCCGCTTTCAGACATTCGGCCAACTCCGGCCGGAGCCGCACCTGATCCGCGAGCGCCTCGAGCAGGCGATTGCGCTCCAAGCTCGCCATGTCGGTATGGGTCAACAATCCGACGAACTCGTAGGGATCGTCTGGTTTGAGCCGGTCGTTGTACACCTGGCCGAACAATCGGATTCCATGTGCAAAAGGAATGAAATCGGTCCAATAGACGTTCACCCAGGTGTTGTTGATCTCCCAGCGCCGGCGGATCTCAACGGCCAGCTCGCGGTCGGAGAGCTGAACGAGATCTATTTTGGACAGCTCTTCCGCAGCGCGGATCATGGCAGGGATCTGCTCGTGTTCGATCTTCCTGCGGAGCTCCCGGAGGTTTTCGAAGCTGCGGTGCAGGCTCAGATACCAGGCGCGCTGGTCGCCCTCCGATGCCTGGGTGCGCGTGGTGACCGGCCGGGACTGCAGGAGGTAGAGCTCGCTGTCGCGGAGGGTCCACTCCACGTCCTGGGGGGCACCGAAGTGGCGTTCGGCCTTTAGCCCGAGTTCATAGACCGCCATGACTTGCTCAGGCGTGAGCGGCGGCCGGCTGCCGATTTCGGCCGGCAGGCCGACCATTTTATAGCCATCCTCCGCCGCCGCCAGCTGCCGAGTCCGCCGGACGGGCACGTGCTTCAGCAGTTTGTTGAAATCGCGGTCGACGACCCAGCGATCAGGCTCCACATCGCCGTCAACCAGCCCTTGGTTGAGCCCGTAGACGCTCTCCACCAGCGCCTGGGACGGCTCCGTGGGACTTTGCGAAAAACAGACCCCCGACGCCGCACCGGCGACCAATTCCTGCACCACCACCGCCATGGTGCTGCGTCCGGCATCCAGACCCAGCTCCTGCCGGTAGAGCAGGGCCGCGTCCGACCAGAGCGAAGCCCAGACCATGCGGATGTGCTCCAGGACGGCCTCCGTTCCGCGGACGTTGATATAGGATGCGTGCAGTCCGGCGAAGGACGACCGCGTCGCATCCTCATCCGGCGCCGAGGAGCGGACGGCGACCGGGCGGTCTGCGAATCGCTCGGCAACCGCATCGCGCAGGGTATCCGCCAAGACGGGCGGCAGAGGTTTGCGCAGGAAAAGGTTGCGGATGCGCGTTGCGCAATCCCAGATCTCCTCCCAGCGCATCTGCTTGAAATCCTTTCTGTGCAGCTCGAGCAGGATGCGCTCGCGCAGGCCGGTTCCGTCCACAAACGCGCGGTAGGCGTCCGTGCTCACGCAGATGAATTCGGGGATGCGGAACCCGACCCGGGACAGGGCCGCAAGCGAGAGCGCCTTGCCGCCCACGCGGCCAAGGTCGGAGGCTTCGATTTCAGGGGCTGAAAGGATCAGGTCCATGGTCGAGGTGAAGCTCCATGACATGCTGAAAATTCTTTACCAGGACATAAGTGCGCGCCTGCACCCTCATGAAAGCGCAGGTCGGCGAACGGGCGAAATCCTCGAGGTAGGGGTGCCTGGCGATGTAGCGGTCGAGGGCGGCTTTCTTGTCCGGGCCTTGAATTTCACCGGCCCTGCCGACCACCGTCACCGCCATGGCTTCGTGAAAATCGGTTTCCTGGTTCGTGCTGCTGGTGATGAGCAGCGCCGTGCGGCCGTCTCTCTGCAGGTTGCTGAACTTCCGGGTGGTGCGCGGTGTGACAAAATAAAGCGATTCCAGGTCGTTTGAGAAGGCGAACGCCACCAGGCTGGCATACGGCTGGCCGCCGTGATGAGTCGAAAGCACCGCGAGCTTCTGACCCCCCAGAAGCCCGCGCAGCAACTGACGGAAACCCTCATCCGATTCCATAAACGATTCCCTCTGCCTGCCTTTGGAAATCTCCTGCCTCAAGGCACCGCTCTGTCATGATTATCCAAGCGGGAGGCTGTCGTCAAATAGTTGCTAAAACGGCATTCATGGCGGCACGGGGGCATCAAATGGTATAAAGACCGCCTGGAGTCGATTCGCTCAACCGCCGACGGGAATTATAGGCGGTTGAGATGGGTTGAATGAATCTCAGAAATAAGCGTTCGGGGATACGTCGGGTGGTATCGACAGGCAAGTTCAGTGGACGGATGAATTTCAGAACCGATCGGCTCCGCCGTCATAGAGCTGGGTTTTTGTCGCGCAGAAGGTCGACCGGGTAGCCCGCGGCCGGCTATCGTTCGATTGCGCCCGGCTTAGGAAAGAAGCCTCTTGATGGCCCGATCCAACTCCTCCATTTCGAAGGGCTTGTCCAATACCAGATCGGCTTTGGCCTCCGACGCCAGCGCTTTGGGATGGTGGCCCCAACCGGTCATCGCGATGATGGGTACGTTCGGGTATTTTTGCTTGATGACCCCGATCAGGGACACTCCGCTGAGTGACGGCATCACCAAATCGGTTATGATCAGGTCGATGCCATTCCGGTCGTTTTCAAAGGCCTGCAGGCCCTCGGTGCCGTCATGAGCCGTTACAATCTCGTACTTTCCATCGAGGAAGCCTTTCAGACCCGCAACGGTTTCCCGGCTGTCGTCGATGATCAGAATCTTGTGTTTCGCGTCCATGTCGGTTCTCCTGAAAAAGGCCATGTATCACCCAGACCCTGACCGAGTCGGTCTAAACACAGCCTGCTATCCTATCTTCGAGAGCCCTTAAATGTCCAGTGTAAAAATGGTCCGCGTCGGGAAGCACTTCCACGGCGGCGGCGGGATTCCATTGATCCCGATACGTCGAGATCATCCGGGGCGGCGCGATCTCATCCCGGCCGCCGGTGACGATCAACTGAAGGGTTGGGATCGGGGCCGCCGGATCGAACGAGATGAAGGCGACGGGCGGGGAAACCATCACCATGCGCTGGAAACCGCTGCTGGTGCCGGCATTGACCCAGGCTCCGAAGGAATAGCCCGCCAGGTCCAAGTCGGCCACGCCCCGGCCAGACATAAAGGCCAGGGCGGCGTCGACATCGCGGCGTTCCCCGGCACCGTCGTCATAGCCGCCTTCGCTCGCGCCCACCCCCCGAAAGTTGAAGCGCAAGGTGCTGATTCCCTGACGCCGGTATGCCCGCCGCACGGCGTTGACCACCGGGTTGTCCATGTCCCCGCCGTAGAGCGGGTGGGGGTGGGTGATGACCGCTCCGCGCGTGGGCGATGCGATTTCGAGCATCCCCTCGATCCGCAGATGGTCGGATATGAAGCATACCCGTTCTTCCATGCGCGCCTCAGTGCTCTTTCTGCAGGGCGGCGAGGATCTCTCTGCCGAAACTCCGGCGTTGCCAGGCGCGCAGCTCGGGAATTTCGGAAAGGTCCTCCGGTTTCGCGGGCCGCCGTTCGGCGATGGCCGCCATGGCCGCCTTGGAGCATATCAGGGAAGGCTCGATCTTCAGGCGCCGCGCCTGGGTCTCCCGCCAGCGCCTCAGGAGCCGGATGCGGTCAGATACGGCAGCGGGCACCGCTTTCGGCTTTTTGAACGGGTAGCGCGGCAGTTCGGCGGCCGGAAGGCGCAGGGCCTTCTGGATGGCGGCGAGGATGTCGTCGCCGTGGCGCTCGATCTGGGACGGGCTCAGGGCGCCCGTTTTTTCCAACTCGCCGAGGCCGGTCGGCCGGGCTTCGGCCAGGCGCAGCAGCGCGTCGTGGTTGAAGACCTTGAACAAGGGGCGGTCCCGGCGCCGGGCGATCTTGCGGCGCAGCCGCAACAATTGCTCGAGCACCGCGAGGCCGCGGGGATCGAGCTTCCCGGCGCCCTTGCAGCTCAGGAACAGCGGGCCGGCTTCGCCGACCGAAGGCCGGACTTTGCTCAACAGCCGGCACTCCTCGCCCAGCCAGCTCAGGCGGTCCCTGGCGCTCAGCTCCGCTTCCAGGGTCTGAGCCAGCGGCAGCAGGTAGCATACATCGGTGGCGGCATAGGCCAGCATCTCCTTCGGCAGCGGACGCCTCGACCAGTCCTTGCGCTGGTATTTCTTGTCCAAGGCCACGCCGAAGATCTGTTTGACGACGGCCTCCAGGCTGGTCTCCTTGAAGCCGAGGAACCGGCAGGCGCATTGGGTGTCGAAAAGATTGCTGACGCGGATGTCGAAGTCCCGGTAAAGGCAGCGCACATCGTAATCGGCGCCATGGAACACTTTGCGGATGTCGGAGCTGCGAAAGGCCGTTTTCAGGGGCGACAGATCGGTCAGCGCCATGGTGTCGACCACCACATTGCGCCGGCTGCTGGCCAGTTGCAGCAGACAGACCTTTTCCTGGAAATGATACATCGAATCGGCTTCCAGGTCGACGCCGAAGGCGGTTTCAGCTTCCAGTTCTGCGGCCAGGGATTGAAGATCCGCCGGAGTCGCAACCATATCGTAGCGAAGAGATCCCTCGGAAGGCATTTTTTCTGCTTGACCCACTCGTTCCTTTTTTTTAAGGGTTAAAATTCGTCGAATGCCCGCACCGGCCCCCCGCCGGCCGTTGTGCCATCCGGCGAAAGGGTGTAACATTAAAAAAGGTGCATGGGGGAGAACATCTTACGATGATCAGCATAACACTTCCGGATGGGAACATAAAGGCTTTTGATCGGGCCGTTTCCGGCCTGGAGGTGGCGGCCAGCATATCCGAAGGCCTGGCCCGCAACTGCGTCGCCATGGAGCTGGACCACCGCCTCGTCGATCTGAACACGCTCATCGAGCGGGATGCAACCGTACGGCTGGTCACCACCCAGGATCCCGAGGCGCTGGAAATCATGCGCCACAGCGCAGCCCATGTCATGGCCCAGGCCATCCTGCGCCTTTACCAGGGGGCCAAGCTGACCATCGGCCCCGTGGTTGAAGACGGGTTCTACTACGACATCGACATGCCGCCGGTGTCCGAAGAGGACTTTCCGAAAATCGAAGCCGAGATCCAGAAAATCGTCAAGGCCAAGATTCCCATCCGCCGGCGCGAGGTGACCAAGGCCGAGGCGCTTGCAGCCTATCGGGAAGAACCTTACAAGCTGGAGATGATCCAGGACCTGGCCGAAGGCACGATTTCGGTTTACGAGCAGGGGGAGTTCGCCGACCTGTGCCGCGGGCCGCACGTTCCCCACACGGGCTTCGTCAAGGCCATCAAGCTGCTCAAGGTATCCGGCGCCTACTGGCGCGCCGATCCGACGCGCGCCCAGCTGCAGCGCATCTACGGCACAGCCTACTTCGATAAAAAGGAGCTGGAGGCCTATCTGCATTTCCTGGAGGAGGCCAAGCGCCGCAACCACCGCAAGATCGGCCAGGCGCTGGATCTGTTCAGCTTCCACGACGAGGCGCCGGGGATGCCCTTCTTCCATCCCAAAGGCATGGTCATCTGGAACGCGCTCCTGGATTACTGGCGCAGCGAGCATCGCGCGGCCGGCTATGTGGAGACCAAGACGCCGATCATTCTCAACCGTGCGCTCTGGGAGCGATCCGGCCACTGGACGAACTACCGCGAGAACATGTACACGACCTCCATCGACGAGACCGAGTATGCGATCAAGCCGATGAACTGCCCCGGCGGGATGCTGCTGTACAACCGCAAGCCGCATTCCTACCGGGACCTGCCCCTGCGGGCCTCCGAGATCGGCCTGGTGCACCGCCACGAGCTGTCCGGGGTGCTCTCCGGGCTGTTCCGGGTGCGCGCTTTCCATCAGGACGACGCGCACATCTTCATGACGCCGGAGCAGATCGAGCAGGAAATCCTGGGCGTGCTGCGGCTGGTGGAGCGCATCTACGGCACCTTCGGCCTGGGCTTCCACCTGGAGCTCTCGACGCGGCCGAAGAAGTCCATCGGAACGGACGAGCAGTGGGAGCAGGCCACCGGCGGATTGAAATCGGCGCTGGCCGCCTACGGCCGGGGCTACCAGCTGAACGAGGGCGACGGCGCCTTCTACGGGCCGAAGATCGATGTGCACATCAAGGACGCGCTCAACCGCACCTGGCAGTGCGGCACCATCCAGCTCGACATGTCGCTGCCGGAGCGGTTCAACCTGCATTTCGTCGACAGGGACAACGAGCGCAAGCGGCCGATCATGATCCACCGCGTGATCTACGGCTCCATCGAGCGGTTTCTGGGCATTCTCGTCGAGCATTTCGCCGGCCGATTCCCGCTGTGGATGGCGCCGGTTCAAGGCATCCTGCTGCCGATGAACGACGACCTGGTGGCCTACGCCGAAGCGGTCCAGGCGCGCTTCGAGGCCGCCGGCCTGCGCACCGAGGTGGACAGCCGCACCGAGAGCCTGAACCGCAAGGTGCGCGAGGCCCAGCTGAACCAGATACCGCTGACGCTCACCATCGGGCCGAAGGAAAAGGAGGCCGGGACCCTGGCCGTGCGGACCCTCGACGGGAAAGTCGTCTACGGGGTCTCCCAGGAGCGCTTCATCGATGCCGTGCGCGAAAATGCACAGCGCCGTGCGCTGGATTTCGAAGGGTTCGGCGCGGGAGACCGTGCATGAAATCCGGGGCGGCGCGGAAATCTCAACAACCGCCGGCCAACGCCGGCGTCACGACCAGCCGGATTCCTTTCTGCGACCTGCGCTGCGATAGCGCCGACTTCGCCAAGACCGCCGGGCTCGACGGCAGCTGCCGCACCTTCGTGTCGGTCTGGTGCCGCAAGCTGAGGCGGCATGTCACCAAAAACGCCCCCTGCGAGGCGCGCTACGGCCGCCGCCGGCCGACGACGGGGTTTTGAAAGCGGAATTCGCAAAGCGGAAGTGGGAAAGGGGAATTGGGAAGGTGGAAGGCGGCAAGAAGACAAGTGGGAAGGTGGAGGGTGGAGGGCCGAAGGCTGAAAAAGGCGAAACAGCCTCTTCAACCTTTTACACTTCCCCCTTCCGCCTTCCGGTTTCCGATCTCCCCCTTCCGCCTTCCCCCCTCCACCTTCTACTTTATTACTGGCTGCCGTTGATCGCCTATAGCGCCTTTATCGTAATCCAATCGCACTATCCAACGCCCGAGTCGATCCCGAGCCTGCCGCATTTCGACAAACTGCTGCATACCGGCGGCTACGGTCTTTTGGGCCTGCTGTTCGGCCGCGCCTACCGGGCCGGGTGGCCAAAGGCTTCGAGCCGGTCGCTATCCCGCTCTGCGGTGCTGTCGACGGCTCTTTTCGGCCTGAGCGATGAGATCCATCAATCCTGGGTTCCGTTTCGAACGGCCGATGCCTGGGATGTCCTGTCGGACGCCATCGGCGGCGCCCTCGGTGTCGGGTTCTATTTTGCGCTGCTTTCGTTCACCGACCGCGCTCCGCTTCGCGGCGCATTGACAAAGAGGGCGCGTTCGGATAGAAAATCGACGTTCGATCAATATGATCCGGCTCGAAAATAGCCTTTCAGACAAAGGCCAGCTACGTCATTCTCTAACAGGCACCACATCCCGAAGGACCTATGACCGCTTCAACCGAACCGATCATCATCAACGGCCATCGTTTCAGTTTTGAACCGGGCGAGACCATCCTGGAGGTGGCGCGCCGCAACGGCATCGACATCCCGACGCTCTGCCACCTCAAGGGGGCCTCTCCCACCGGCGCCTGCCGCGTATGCGTGGTCGAAATCCAGGGCGCCCGGTCTTTGGCGGCGTCCTGCGCCATGCCGGCAGCCGCCAAGATGGTGGTTCAGACCGAATCCCCCAAGGTGGTCGCCGCCCGCCGCATGGTGATTCAGCTGCTGCTGGCTTCGGGGAACCACAACTGCGCCGTGCGCGGCTCGGACGGCCGCAACTGGACGGACTTTCAGATGGCCGTCCAGCGCGCCGACAACAGCCAGGAGCTCTGTCCGGTTTGGGGAGACTGCCGGCTCCAGGACTTGGCCTATCGCTACCAGGTCAACGGCGAGCGCTTCGAGCCGACTCCGGTGCGGTACCCCATCGAGGAGGTCAATCCCTTCATCGTGCGGGATTTCTCGCGATGCATC
Organism: uncultured Desulfatibacillum sp.; assembly: GCA_964427375.1. Taxonomy (GTDB): domain Bacteria; phylum Desulfobacterota; class Desulfobacteria; order Desulfobacterales; family SpSt-501; genus SpSt-501. The sequence continues at coordinate 16,535 of CAYRUF010000065.1, forward strand.
CAGTGCGGCCGCTGCGTTCAGGCATGCAACGAGGTCCAGGTCAATCAGGCGATTCATTACGGGTATCGCGGCGCCCGAAGCAAGATCGTCGCTGCGGGCGACCGCGCCTATCGTGATTCCGACTGCGTCTTCTGCGGGGAGTGCGTTCAAGTGTGCCCCGTGGGGGCCCTGGTCGAGAAAGATGTCCGGTACAAGGTGCGGCCGTGGGAGCGGCGCAGCGTGCGCACCACCTGCTCCTACTGCGGAGTCGGGTGTCAGCTGGACCTGCATGTCAAGGACAACCGGGTGGTGCAGGTGACCGGTGCGGAGGAGACGGCGCCGAACTACGGAAGTCTCTGCGTCAAGGGCCGGTTCGGGTTCGACTTCATCGGCTCTCCGGAGCGCCTCACGAAGCCTCTGATCCGTGCCAACGGCACCCTGCGGGAGGCTTCCTGGGACGAAGCGCTCGATCTGGTCGCGCGCCGCTTCGGCGAGATCAAGGCCGGCGCGGGCTCGGACAGCATCGGCGTGCTGACCTCGGCGCGCATCACCAACGAAGAGAACTACATCGCCCAGAAATTCACGCGGGCGGTGCTCCAGACCAACAACATCGACCACTGCGCCCGCCTCTGACACTCCTCCACCGTGGCCGGTCTGGCCGCAGCATTCGGAAGCGGGGCGATGACCAACACCATCGCCGACATCGAGCAGGCGGACGTGATCCTGATCACCGGATCCAATACCAGCGAAAACCATCCGGTCATCTCCAGCGTCGTCAAACGCGCCGTGACTTTGAAGGGCAAGCAGCTGATCGTGGTCGATCCCCGCCGCATCACCATGGCGCGGTTCGCCCGCAAGTGGCTGCGGCCGAACCTCGGCACCGACGTGGCCTGGATCAACGGGATGATGCAGGTGATCATCAGCGAGGGCCTGCATGACCAGGCGTTTGTGGAGGCCCGGACGACGGGGTTCGAGGCGCTGCGCAAAACGTTGGAAACCTACACGCCCGACTACGTCGAAGCCATTTCCGGCATCCGCGCCGCCGACCTGGCCGAGGCCGCCCGCATGTATGCCGGCGCGGAGCGGGCGAGCATCCTTTACTGCATGGGCATCACCCAGCACACCACCGGCACCGACAACGTCAAATCGCTGGCCAATCTGGCCATGCTCTGCGGCCATATCGGCCGTCCGGGCACCGGGGTGAATCCGCTGCGCGGCCAGAACAACGTGCAGGGCGCCTGCGACATGGGGGGGCTTCCGGATGTCTTCTCCGGCTACCAGAAAGTGACGGACGAAGCCGCGCGCCAGAAGATGGCAGCGGCCTGGAAGGTCGACCGCCTCCCGCCCATGGCCGGCCTCAAGGTCACACAGATGCTGCCGGCGGCCCACGACGGCAAGCTCAAGGCCATGTACATCATCGGCGAAAATCCGCTCGTGTCCGACGCCGACCTGAACCATGCCGAACAAAGCCTGCGCAAGCTCGACTTTCTGGTGGTCCAGGATATTTTTCTGACCGAGACCGCCAAACTGGCGGATGTGGTGCTGCCTTCGGCGTGCTTCGCCGAAAAGGACGGGACCTTTTCCAACACCGAACGCCGCGTTCAGCGGGTGCGTCAGGCGGTCGAGCCGCCGGGGGAGGCGCGCGAGGACTGGAAGATCATCTGCGATGTGGCCACGCGCATGGGCTACCCCATGTCCTACACGGACAGCCGCCAGATCATGGACGAACTGCGCAGCGTGACCCCTTCCTACGCCGGGATCAGCTACGAACGGATCGAGCGGCAGGGCATCCACTGGCCCTGCCCCAACGAAGAGCATCCGGGCACGCCGATCCTGCACCGCGAGCAGTTCACCATCGGCCGGGGCGTTTTCAACGCCATCGATTACCGTCCACCGGCCGAGACGGTCGACCGCGACTACCCGCTGTACCTGACCACCGGCCGGCTGCTGCACCAGTACCATACCGGCACCATGACCATGAAAACCGACGGGCTGAACGAGATCGCTCCGGAATGCTTCGTCGAGATTTCACCCGCCGACGCGAAGACATTCGCCATGCCGGACGGGGCGCTGGTGAGCATCGCCTCCCGCCGCGGCCGCATCCAGGCGAGGCTCCGGATTTCGCCCAAGGCCGTCCGGGGAACCGTGTTCCTGCCGTTCCATTACGCCCGGGCTGCCGCCAACCGGTTGACGAACGCGGCTCTGGATCCGGTCTGCGGGATTCCCGAGTTCAAGGTCTGTGCGGTCAAACTGGAGAAGGCGGCGTGACGAGGGGCGAGCTCAAAGCTAAAAGCTCATAGCAAAAATAATTAGAAAACCGAACAAAAAACCCGGCCTCTTCAGGCCGGGCTTTCTATTTCCTCAGCTTCGAGCTATCCGCTAACGGCTATCACCTGCGATCACTCGTCGGCTTCCTTCGTTTCCGGAATCATCAGTTCCGCCAGGTCCGGGCCCAGGTAGGTGCGTTCGTTGGGGCCGAGGATTCCCATGGCGAGGCAGATGATGGTCCACAGGTGCACCGTGTGATAGCCGCCGTTGTAATGCTCGCTCAGGTCATGCACCTGGGCGTGGCAGTTGTGGCAGGGGGTGATGGCGTAGGTGGCGCCGGTCGCCATGATCTGGTCGAACTTGAGCTTGCCGTACGCCCGCCGGGCTTCCGGCAGCCCGGACTGCAGGAACCCGCCGCCGCCGCCGCAGCAGTAGTTGTTGGAGCGGTTGGGCGTCATGTCGACGAAGTTTTCTTCGCCCACGACGGTCCGGACCACGAAGCGCAGGTCTTCGGCCACGGGATCGCCGAGGCTCTTGCGCACGAGCTGGCAGGGGTCCTGGACCGTGAACTTGACCTTGAGATCCTTGTTCCAGTCGGAGTTGACCTTGAGTTTGCCGTCGCGGATCATCTCGGCATAAAGCTGGATGATGCTCTTGATCTCGAATTTGTGGGGGATGTTGAACTTTTTCAGTCCGGCCCGGACTGCGAAGAGTTCGTGCCCTCACTCCGTGTTGAGCCAGTATTTACAGCCCAGGTCATCGACGGCCTTGGCCTTCACCTCCACGATGTGCTTCCAGCTTTCGTCATCCGCCATGAACATGCAATAATTCTCGGCGGCCCAGCCCTTGGTGCCGTAGGTCCAGTCCACCCCGCCCAGGTGCAGGATCTTCCAGAGCGGCACCATCTCGTCCGGCTCGGTGACCGGCTCTCGGGAGTTCTGGTTCAGAAAATACATGGCGCCCTGTTTGTTGACCGGCGCCTGAAGGTCCTCCCAACCCACCTGGGTGTTGCGGACCTCTTCGGCCACGTCTTCCACCACGAACTGGAAGTCCTCTTCGGAGGCGCCCATGGCGCTGCAGGTGTCGTGCTTCAAGGCCATGTTACAGGAGCCCAGAATGCCCTTGGGCCGCTCGTCGCGGGGCTTGCTGCGGCGGGCGTTGAAGACCAGCTGGGGGATGTCGATCTTCATCGGGCAGACGTAAATGCAGCGCTGGCACATGGTGCACATCCACACCCACTCCGACTTCAAAATTTCCTCGTCCATGCCGAGGGCCGCCATGCGCAGAAACTTGCGCGGGTCCATTCCCTCAAGACCCGTGGCCGGGCAGCCGGACGAGCAGGCGCCGCAGGTCAGGCAAAGATTAAGGTTGCCGCCCTCGGGCAGCAGCTTCTTGACCTGGTCGATAAAGCTGCTTTTTTTCTTGCCGCTGATTTTGATCGCTTCTTCAGCCATTCCGGTTTTCCTCCATCGGCGATATCATGGATTCTGAAATTAAGCCTCAAGAATACAGAATCTATACTAAATTACAAGCAAAATTTTGGTGGGGCCGGTTATTCGAAAGACCCTAGGCCCTTCAGCCGCCGGACTGTCCCGATGCGCAACCGCGGATTCGGATCACAGGGTGAACACGGAGGAACCCGTCGTTTTGCGCCCCTCCAACTCCCGGTGGGCGCGGGAGGCCTCGGCCAGGGGGTACGTGCGGCGGACCTCGACCTTGACCGCGCCGCTCTGAATCACCTCGAACAGGTCGCGCGCGTGAGCCAGGAGATCGTCGCGCTTGGCGGTGTATGTCATCAGGGTGGGACGGGTCAGGAAGAGCGAGCCCTTTTGGGCCAGAACCGCCATGTCGAACGGCGGCATCGGCCCGGAAGACTGCCCGAAGGACACCATCATTCCCATGGGCCGGAGGCAATCGAGCGATCTCATGAAGGTGGCCTGCCCGACGGAGTCGTACACGACGTCGACGCCCCGGCCGTTCGTGATTTCCCGGACGCGCGCCGCAAAGTCCTCCTGGGTGTAGACGATCGCGTGCTGGCAGCCGTGGGCTTTAGCCAGTTCGGCCTTCTCGGGGCTGCCCACCGTGCCCAGCACCGTGGCGCCCAGATGCCGAGCCCACTGGCAGACAATCAGCCCCACGCCGCCGGCAGCGGCGTGGATCAACAGCGTCGTGCCGGGGCCGACCGGCCAGCATCCCTTGAGCAAGTAGCGCGCGGTCATGCCCTGGAGCATCATAGCTGCAGCCTGGCGGGTGGTGATGTCCGCCGGCAGCTTCACCAGACGGTGGGCCGGAATGCGCCGCACCTCGGCATAAGCCCCGGGCGGAATCGCAGCATAAGCCACCCGGTCGCCGACGGCCACTTCGGTTACTTCCGGGTCGACCGCCTGCACCACGCCGGCGGCCTCCAGCCCCGGCGTGGCCGGCAGCGCCGGCAGGGGGTACAATCCGGTGCGGTGGTAGACATCGATGAAATTCAATCCCACGGCCTCGTGGCGCACCAGGGCCTCGCCGGGTCCGGGCGGGCCGGGTTCGACGTCTTCCCACTTCAGAACTTCGGGACCTCCATGATGGTGGATACGAATCGCTTTGGGCATACTGCCTCCTTGGTTATTCTCCGATGATCTTGACCAGGACTCGTTTTTTACGGCGGCCGTCGAACTCACCGTAAAAGATTTGTTCCCACGGTCCGAAGTCAAGCTGGCCCCGGGTAGCGGCCACGACCACCTCGCGGCCCATGATCTGCCGTTTCATGTGGGCGTCGGCATTGTCCTCGCCGGCATTGTGGCGGTATTGGGACACCGGCTCGTGCGGGGCAAGCTTCTCCAGCCAAACCTCGTAATCGTGGTGCAGGCCGCGCTCGTCGTCGTTGATGAAGACCGAGGCGGTGATGTGCATGGCGTTGACCAGCACGAGCCCCTCGCTGACCCCGCTGTCCCGGAGGCACTGCTCGACCTGGCCGGTGATGTTGATGAACGCCCGGCGGGTGGGCGCCTCGAACCAGAGCTCTTTGCGATAGGATTTCATGGCCGTTCTCCGAACGGTTCATTGCAGCCGCTCCTTATCCATAGCAGCCGCCGGGCGATATGCCAAGCGGATTCCATCGCATCCAAACCACCCCGATTCGTTGTTAAAAATTGAGAATCCTGCTAACATGCGCGCCATTCGCTACCCCTGTTCACCCATGACGGCTACGGATTCTCGAATACACCGGATCGAATCATCGCTTTCCAAGGCCATGGCCCGGGATCGTTCGGCCATTCGGCGCAGCCTTCACCGGTTGCGGCGTGACGAGGCGCGGCTGCCCGGCCAGGCTGAACTCGACCGCATCGAGGCACGGCTGGCGGCTTCGATCACGGCCAAGGACCGGCGTCGCCAGGGCCTGCCGCCGCTGGTCTTCCCCGAGGCTCTGCCCATCACGGCCAAGAAGGATGAGATCATCGCCGCCATCCGCAGCCATCCGGTAGTGGTGGTGTCTGGGGACACCGGGTCGGGCAAATCCACGCAGATCCCCAAGCTTTGTCTGGCGGCCGGTCAGGGCATCGACGGGCTGATCGGGCACACGCAACCCCGGCGGATCGCGGCCCAGGCCGTGGCGCGGCGCATTGCCGAAGAAATGGGGCAGGACATCGGGCAGGCCGTCGGCTACAAGATCCGTTTTCAGGACACCACTCCGCCGCAAGCCTATATCAAGGTCATGACCGACGGCATCCTGCTCGCCGAGGCCGCCGCCGACCGGATGCTGTCCGCCTACGATACGCTCATCGTGGATGAAGCGCACGAGCGCAGCCTGAACATCGATTTCATCCTGGGATACCTCCAAACCCTGCTTCGCCGGCGCCGCAGCCTGCGCGTGGTCATCACTTCGGCCACCATCGACACCGAAAAATTCTCAAGAGCTTTCGACGGCGCTCCCGTCATCGAGGTGTCCGGTCGGATGTATCCGGTGGACGTCCGCTATGCGCCGCCGGCGGAAACCGGCGACGAGGGCGATTCCACACCCGTCGAGCAGGCGGTGGCCGCCGTGCGCCGGATATTGAGGGAAGGCCGGCCGGGAGACATCCTGGTCTTCATGCCGACCGAGCAGGACATCCGGGAAGCCTGCGAGATGATCGCGGGCGACGGCCCGTCCGGTACTCTGGTGCTGCCGCTTTTCGCCCGCCTCAGCGCGGCCGAGCAGAGCCGGGTGTTCCATCCCGCGGCCGGCCGCAAGATCGTCGTGGCCACCAATGTGGCCGAGACTTCCCTCACCATTCCGGGCATCACCTTCGTAGTCGACACGGGGCTGGCGCGCATCCCGCGCTATTCGCCGCGCACGCGGACCACCGCCATGCCGGTCGTGCCGGTGTCGCGCAGCAGTGCGGATCAGCGCAAGGGCCGCTGCGGCCGGGTGGCGAGCGGCGTCTGCGTTCGGCTTTACTCCGAGGAGGACTATCTCAGCCGGCCGGCCTACACGCCTCCCGAAATCCTGAGGGCCAACCTGGCGGAAGTCATCCTGCGCATGCTCGCCCTGAACCTGGGAGATGTGGCGGCGTTCCCCTTCATCGACCCGCCCGATTCCAAGAGCATCGCCGACGGCTTCAACCTGCTCTACGAGCTGGGAGCGGTTCAGGAAGTGGGAGGTCGGAAGGGGGAGGGCGCAAGGGGGAAGGCGGAAGGGGGAAAGAGGGTCGAGCTGACGGAGACCGGCCGCATGATGGCGCGGATTCCGCTCGATCCGCGGCTGTCGCGGATGCTGATCGAGGCGCGCCGGGAGGGCTGCCTGGAGGAAATGGCGGTTATCGCCGCGGCTCTCAGCATCCCGGACCCGCGCGAGCGGCCGGCTGAAAAAACCGCGGAAGCCGATCGCGCCCATGCCGGTTTCAACGATCCGACCTCGGATTTCCTGACCCTGCTCCATATCTGGAAGCGTTTCCGCACGGCACGGCAGGCGGCCGGCAGCCACAGCGCGCTGCGGCGGTTCTGCCGCGAGCACTTCCTTTCCTACCGCCGGATGCGCGAGTGGGAGGACATTCACCGCCAGATCGGGGAGGTGATGAGGGAATTCGGAAGGCGGAAGGCGGAAGGCGGAAAGAAGGCAGGGGGGAAGGCGGAAGTCGGAATTCGGAAGGATGAAAATGACGAAGCAACCCTTTATTCCCCATCCACTTCCGCCTTCCGCCTTCCACCTTCGGACTTCGCACGGATCCACCGCTCGATTTTGAGCGGCTTTCTCGCCAACATCGCCCAGAAAAAGGACAAGAACATCTATCGGGCCGCGCGGAACCGCGAGGCCATGGTCTTTCCCGGGTCCGGGCTGTTCAACCGGGCCGGCGGCTGGATCGTGGCGGCCGAGATGGTGGAAACCTCGCGCCTGTTCGCGCGGACCGTCGCCAACATCGACGCCGGCTGGCTGGAGTCCGCTGGCGGCGGCCTCTGCCGCGCCAGCGTTCGCGACGCCCGCTGGGATGCGAAGCGCGGCGAGGTGGTGGGCACCGAGCAGGTGACCCTTTTCGGGCTGGTCATCGTGCCGTCCCGCACCGTTTCCTACGGCCGGGTCAGCCCCGCCGCGGCCACGGACATTTTCATCCGACAGGCCCTGGTGGCCGGCGCACTCGGAAAACCATTTGCGTTCTTGAGCCACAATCAGGCGGCGATGGCCAAAGTTCAGGCGATCGAGGATCGGCTGCGCCGCCGGGATCTGCTGATCAGCGAAGAGGGCCTCGCGGACTTCTACCGGGGCCGGCTCGCCGAAGTCTATGATATCCGCAGCCTCAGCCGTTTGATCCGGCAGCGCGGGGGCGACGAATTCCTGCGCCTGGCGGAGGACGACTTGATGAACTACCGCCCGGATCCGGCGGAGTTGAGTCTCTATCCCGAGCGTCTGCAGACCGGAGGCCGCTCGCTGGGGCTGCGTTATCGCTTTGAACCCGGCGCCGAGGCCGACGGTGTGACCCTGCAGGTTCCATCCGCCTTGGCTGCCGTCGTGCGGCCCGCCGACCTGGACTGGCTCGTTCCCGGCCTGCTTCGGGAAAAGGTGACGTTGCTGCTCAA
>CAYRUF010000066.1:0-22129 GCA_964427375.1 uncultured Desulfatibacillum sp.
CATGGGAGAAACCCCGGGGGCGTTGACGAAGCCTGGGCGTCTTTTGCGGCGGCCCTGCGGGGCGCACACCCCGGCGGACTCCGCTGTCAGGCAATAACATCGCTCGATTTAGGAGAAAGTGTTTCTGTCGGCCATTTCGCCCGGGCTTCCTGCTGCTGCCCTTTATCCCCGCCCGATCTCGTCCCGCAGCGAATCGCCGCAGAGGCAGTTGATTCGAATGTGCGCAGCCCTCCAACGGGCGTCGGGGAGCATCCGGGATCGAATGCAACGCGAGTCACAACCATCCAACCCATCCATTGCCGGCTTCAACTGGGTTCGACTGTGCGGCCTCATGGCGGCGGCGGTCCTGGTCGCCGGCGGGGCGGCCGCTTTCTGGATGGGCCGTTCTCAGGATGTGCGCATGCGCTCCGAGCTGCTCGTTCAAGGGCGCCTGGTGGCCGACATCCTGAACCCCTGGATGGTCGTCAGCCTGAACGGGATACCCGCCGACCTCGATTCTCCGGATTACCGGCAGATCAAATCCCAGCTCCAGCTGATGCGGTCGGCGAACGGAAAATTCCGGTTCCTCTACCTCACGAGGCAATTGCCGGACGGCCGGGTGATCTTCCTGGCCGACTCCGAGCCGGCCGATTCGCCCGATCATTCGCCGCCCGGCCAGATATACGAAGAGGCGACGGATGTCTTCCGGGAGGTTTTCACCACCGGACGAGAAGTCGTCGAGGGCCCGGAGCGCGACCGCTGGGGAAACTGGATCAGCGCCCTGATTCCGATCAAACCCGCGGACGGCGCCATGCCGCTGGCCGTGCTGGGGATCGATGTGGATGCCGGGAATTGGGGCTGGGATATTTTCACGCATTGCCTGCCGGCCGCTGCGCTCAGCCTGCTGGGGTTGTCCGGTCTGGGCTTCCTGGCCGCTCTTTTCAGACGGGCGGAGACCGCCCGCGGGCGCATCGCCGCCTCCGAGGCGCTCTTGGCGGAAAGCGCCGAGCGGTTACGGCTGCTTTTCGGCAACATGGCCGAAGGCGTGATCCTGCACGAGGTGATCCTCGATGCCGCCGGTGCCCCCTGCAACTACCGGATCATCGACTGCAACCCTCAGAGCGAACGCATTTTGGGACTCAAACGCTCGGAAATGGTCGGCCGGGCCGCCACCGAGGTGTACCGGACCCAGGCCCCACCCTATCTGGCCGAGTTCAGCCGGGTCGCCCTGTCCGGTATTCCGGCGCATCTGGAGACCTATTTCGCTCCCATGGATCGGTATTTCGACATCTCCATCGCCCCGTGGGGCCGCAACGGCTTCGCCACCATCTTTTCGGATGCGACCGGCCGCAAGGCAGCCGAAGCGGCTCTCAAGGGCAGCGAGCAGAAATACCGGAGCATCATCGAGAGCATTGGGGAAGGATATTTTGAAGTCGATCTGCGCGGGAATCTGATGTTTTTCAACCCGGCCCTTTGCCGCATGACGGGACTGGCGGCCGAGGAAATCGCCGGCATCGGCTACCGGGAATACACCACGCCGGAGACGGCTGAAAAGATGCTGAGGATGTTCAGGCGGATCTATGAAACCGCCCGGCCGTCGGGCGTTCAGGATTTCGAGATTCGAATGCGGGACGGTCGGCGGCTCGATATCGACCTCACGGCATCCCCCATCGTCAGCGCAGAGGGCGGCGTCATCGGCTTCCGGGGGCTTTGCCGGGACATTTCCGAGCGCAAGCGGGCTGAGCAGCAGAAGCAGGAACTGGAGGAGGAGCTCCAGCGGGCTCAGAAGATGAAGGCCATCGGCGCTTTGGCCGGCGGAGTCGCCCACGACCTCAACAACATCCTCTCCGGGATCGTGAGCTACCCGGACCTGCTCCTGCTGGACCTTTCCGACGACAGCCCCTTGCGGATGCCCATCGAAACCATCCGCGATTCCGGCCGCAAGGCGGCGGCGATCGTGCAGGACCTGCTGACCCTCGCACGCCGCGGGGTGTCGGTATCCGAAGTGCTCAATTTGAACGACATCATCCTAGAATACTTGAGCAGCCCTGAATTCCTGAAACTGGGATCGTTCCACCCGCACGTACGGGTGGAACGCCGGCTGGACTCGGGTCTTATGAACATCATGGGTTCTCCGGTGCATCTGTCCAAGACCGTCATGAATCTGGTCTCCAACGCGGCCGAGGCCATGCCCGAGGGCGGCACGATCCGGATTTCAACGCGCAACGCCTACGTCGACCAACCGATCCAGGGCTATGACCAGGTGACCGAAGGCGACTACGCGGTGCTGGACGTCTCGGATGCCGGAACCGGCATTGCCGCCGAGGACCTGCAGCGCATCTTCGAGCCGTTCTTTACCAAGAAAAAGATGGGCCGGAGCGGCACCGGCCTGGGCATGGCCGTGGTCTGGGGAACCGTAAAGGACCACAAAGGCTACATCGACGTCAGCAGCGTCGAGGGGCAGGGGACCCGGTTCAGCTTGTATTTTCCGGTCACCCGCCGGGAAGCGGAACCTGCGGACCCCGTATTCTCGCTCGATCACTGGCACGGCAGGGGGGAGCGTATTCTGGTGGTGGACGACGTGCCACAGCAACGCCAGATCGCCTCGGCGATTCTCTCCAAGCTCGGCTACCGGGTCCATACCGTGCCCTGCGGCGAAGCGGCGGTGGAATACCTGAAGACCCACTCGGTCGAGATGCTGGTGCTCGACATGATCATGTCGCCCGGCATCGACGGGCTGGAAACCTATCGACGGATCGTGGAGCTGCGGCCCGGCCAGAAAGCCGTCATCACGAGCGGCTATTCCGAAACCGAAAGGGTGAATGAAGCCCAGCGTCTCGGCGCCGGCATCTACCTGAAAAAGCCCTACACCCTGGAGAACCTCGGGGCGGCCGTCAAACAGGAGCTGCAGCGCGTTTGAGGCCTTCTTTTACCCCGGCCGCTTGATCCCCAGGCGCCGCATGCGTTCGATCAGGGTGGTCGGCTTGATCCCCAGCCGGTGCGCGGCTCCGTCGCGGCCGTAAACTTTCCAGCCCGATTGAATCAAGGCCGCCAGCATGTTCTGTTTCTGCAGCGCCTTGACCGCGGCGTCGGTCAGGATCGATTCGACGGATGGGGTTGGATCCGCGTTCGGGCTGCGCAGCGATGACGGGACGTCGGCGTTGATCCGCGGGAGGTCGAAGCGCAGTCGGCCCTGGGGCGACAGGATCAGTGCGCGTTCGATGATGTTCTGCAGTTCTCTGACATTGCCCGGCCAGTCGTGGGCGTTCAAATCCATCCGGTTGGCCTCGGTCAGAGGAGGAGCCGGCCGGTTCAGGCGCTGTGAAAACACCCTGATGAAATGGACGGCCAGCCGGGGGATGTCCTCCTTGCGGTCCCGCAACGGAGGAACCTCGATGGGGAAGACGTTCAGCCGATAGTATAAATCTTCGCGAAAGCGGCCGCTATGGACTTCCTCCGCCAGATTTTTATTGGTGGCCGCGATGATGCGGACATCCACCTTGCGCGTGCGCCCTTCGCCCACGCGTTCGAATTCACCTTCCTGAAGCACCCGCAGCAGTTTGCCCTGCAGGCCCGGCGGGATCTCGCCGACTTCGTCCAGAAAAAGGGTGCCGCCGTCGGCGGCCTCGAAGCGGCCCAGCCGGTCGCTGATCGCACCGGTAAACGAGCCCTTGATGTGGCCGAAAAATTCACTCTCGTAGAGCTCGCGGGGGATGGTGGCGCAGCTGACCTTGATGAGCGGGCAATCCGCGCGCTGGCTGTGCTTGTGGATTTCGCGGGCGATCAGCTCCTTGCCGGTCCCGGATTCACCCAGCACCAGAACACTGGCGCCGGTCGGCGCCACCAGGTCGATGCGCGCCATGATCTCCTTAATGGACGGGCTTTCGCCGATGATCTCGCCGTAGGCGTGCGCCCCGGCGAGCTCCTCCCGCAGGTAGGTGTTCTCGGCCTGAAGCCGCTCCTGGAGCCGCCGGATTTCGGCCGTTCGCCGGGCGACCTCCAGCTCGAGTTCATCGTGGGACCTCTTCAGGGCCGATTTTTGGATATCGCACTCCTTTTGCAGACGGTCGCACTCGGATTTGAGCTTTTCCAGCTCCTCAAGAATTCGGCTGATGTCGTTGGGCGTCATGAGGACGGTTTCCTCGGGTCGTCACACGGGGGACAAGGATGGAATGCAGCGCGGCCGTCGAAAGCGGGTATCGGGTGAATTCCTGATGTGAACGTAATCAACAATTTGAGATTTACAACCAGAAAATTGAGATCCTCAAGAAACTGACCGGACGGCAGCCGCTGGAACGGACCGATTCATTCGCGATATCCGTGGATTATCCAAACCATGGAACCTGGCATGGCTTTTGATCTTTGGAAGGATGCCTGAGGAACACAGGGGTGGTGTGCATCTCGAGCGCGCGGACGATCATGCGGGCGTGAGATCAAACGGTCCCGCGACTGCCGTGGCGATCGCTGGGAGAGGGAGGGCGAGGGGTTGCTCCGATCAACCTCCCGGAAAGATCCGGTCATGCAGCCTGATGAGGAAAAAAGACGGAATGAAAGGCTCGCCTGCCGCTCGCCGGTCGAATGGGCCTATTTCAACCGGCCGGAAACCCACGCCGGTATGATGCGCAACTTCAGCCATTACGGTGCTTCCTTTGAATGCTCGCAGGCGCTCGTTAACGGCGCCACCGTTATGGTGCGGTTAGGGGCGTGGCAGCCCGAATGTCGATCCGGCTGCCAGGAGAAAGCGGACTGCCCGTGGCCGCCGTCGATTGTTTTGGGCGACGTGAAATGGTGCCGCGATCTATCCGGCAGTGGGCCCCCGCGATTCAATGTCGGAGTAAAATTTCATCTGCAGGTTTGAAAGTGATGGCCGATGGACCCCAACCCGTTCGAGCAGGCCGTCCGGCTTGGAAAGAAAGTCGAGCATTTTTTCATCGCAGTGGTCGATGAGAGAGGGGTCCCGCATGTGAATTCCGCGCGCCAGATCGAGCAGGTGGGGGAGCATCAATTTGCGATCGAAGAATGGATCTGTCCGTTGACGGTGACGAATTTGAGTGAAAACCCGAAACTGGCCGTCGTCATCTGGGATCCGGCGACCGGCGGCGGATATGAAATCATCGGCGAGGTCCTGATGTTCGAAGGCCAGGCTTTCCTCAACGGGTATGCGCCCGAGGTCGAGGAGCATGCCTCCCTGCCGCAGGTGAAACGCAGACTGACTATCCGGGCGGAGCGGATCATGGCATTCAGCCGCGCGCTGCGGTGCGACGCCGTTCCGCCGCTCCGAGCGGAAGGCGGGTTTCAGGGGCCGCCCCGCGAGCGGAACGGGCCGGAGGTCTCCGTTTGCGGGTTCGCCCCGGAATGGGCCGAGCACGCCCGCTTCGACCGCGCAGACGAACCGTGCGACGACGGCCGGGCGGGAGGAGTCCACCATGGGTAAGGCCCGCTCCCTGCGATGCGGGCCGGCCGTGTGCGAACGGCGCTGGGTCGTCCATGGAGCATGATCCGATGGGCGGATTGCAAAAACCCCTGATGTTTACCGGGCTTCAGCCGAGCGGGCCGCTGATGATCGGCAATTACATCGGCGCCTTGAAGCCCTGGGTGGCGCTGCAGGCGGCGTACGAGCCCTTTCTGATGGTAGCGGACCTCCACGCCCTCACGGTACCACAGAATCCGGAGGTGTTGCGCCGAAGGTCGTTTGAATTTGTGGCTCTTTTTACCGCCTGCGGCATCGATAGCGGGAAAAGCGTCATTTTCATGCAATCGCACATTCCCGCCCACACCCAGCTGCAGTGGGTTCTGAACTGCGTGGCGTCCATGGGCGATCTGCAGCGCATGACGCAATTCAAGGACAAGGCCGGGCGGCGAGCGATGGACGCCCAGGTCGGGCTCTTTGACTATCCGGTGCTGATGGCCGCGGATATCCTGCTTTACAGCGCGGACCTGATCCCGGTCGGCGAAGACCAGCGGCAGCACATGGAGTTTACACGGCGCCTGGCCCGCAAATTCAACTCGGCCTACGGCGAGGTTTTCAAAATTCCGGCGGCCTTCACGCCGCAAACCGGGGCGCGGTTGATGGGGCTTCAAAACCCCGCGGTCAAGATGTCCAAATCAGACCCGAACCCGGACAACTACGTGGCCATGCTGGACCCGCCGGAAGTGATCCGCAGAAAGATCCAGGCCGCGGTAACCGACTCCGGCAGCGAGGTGCGGCGCGATGCCTCCAAGCCGGGGCTATCGAATCTGATCGCGCTGTATGCCGCCGTCGGCGGAGAGGCGGCGGAAGCGATCGAGGCCCGCTACGCCGGCAAGCGGTATGCCGAATTCAAGAACCATCTGGCCGAGCGGATCATTGATTTCCTGGATCCGATTCAGAAGCGCTATCGTTTGATGGCCTCCGACCGGGCCTGGTTGGACGAAATTCTGCAACAAGGGGCCGAGCAGGCCCGGGAACGTTCCGAGGCAACCCTTGCGAGGGTTTACGAGGCCGTCGGGCTCGTTGACGGCCGGCCGGATGACCGGCGCCTTTTCCGCCCGTACCGATCGGCCCGCGGGCACGTGCCGGATTCTGCGGCAACGGAGACCGCGCGGACTTTACCTGAAAGGAGAAGCGTCATGGCAACTGAAGAAACCCAAGAGCTGAGCACGGCGGCAGCGGCGGAAACCGATGCCGATGATGAATGCGAATCGGATTGCTGTGTCTGCTGTTGCTGCGACACCGAAGAAGAATGCCGGATGGAGGCGTAAGGGAGGTTGATATGGCTCTGATTACCTTGACCCACACCGCCGGCAGCGGTGCGCTGGAGATCGCCCGGCGGGCCGCCGACAGCCTCGATGTCGAGGTTTACGACGACGTTCGGCTGAAGGAGGAGGCCCGGCGGATGGGGCTCCGCGCCGAAGATCTCAAGGGGTTCGATGAGAAAGCGCCGGAATGGTTTGAGCGCCTCTGGAGCAACCAGCCGGATGTCTACCTGCATCTGATGGAATCGGTGGTTTTTGAAGCGGCGCGCCTCGGAGAAGGAGTTATCGTCGGGCACGGCAGCCAGGTGCTTCTCCGTGACTTCGGCTGCGCGATGCATGTCCTGGTGACGGCTCAAGAAGAAAGCCGCATCCGCAACCTGATGCACGAGATGAATCTCCCCCGAGAGGCCGCCCGGAGGCTGATCCACAAGAGCGATGCGCAAAAAAACGGGTTCTTCCAGTACGCCTTTCAAAGGGCGTGGAATGATCCGGCGCTCTATGACCTGTGCATCAATCCCGACAAGATCGGCGTGGAGCGGGCCGCACAGCTCGTATGTGATATGGCGCGGTCCCCGGAACGGAGGGCCTGCAGCATTTACGCTCGCGATGCGCTCGAGCGCCTGTCGCAGACCAAGCGAATCGAAGCCTCGCTGCTGGAGATGGATCTGCGGCATGCCGGCCTGAAGGTGGAAATACCGGAGAAGGGGGTCGCGCAGATTTCCGGCGTGCTTTACAAGCACGAGGATCGGGACCGCATTCCTGAGATCGTCAGCCGGATCCCCGGGGTTGAGAAGGTCCAGCTGGAAGTGACGATGATGCCGCCGGCATACGACTGACCGGCAGGTCTCCTGAGCGCTCGCCGGACAGATCGTGAGATTGGTCCCATGATGAACGTCTCCCGGCAACTGATCGAAGCCCATCTGGTCGCGGGGCGGATGGTTCCCGGCGAGGAGATCGGGCTGCGCATCGATCAGACGCTGACGCAGGACGCCACCGGCACGATGGTGATGCTGGAATTCGAAGCCATGCAGGTCCCTCGGGCCAAAACCGAGGTGTCGGCTCAATACGTGGACCACAACCTGCTGCAGACGGATTTCAAGAACGCCGACGACCATCTCTTCCTGCTCAGCGCCTGCAGGAAATTCGGAGTCTGGTACAGCCGCCCCGGTAACGGGGTCAGCCACCCCGTGCACATGGAACGCTTCGGACGTCCGGGAAGGACCCTGCTGGGCTCGGACAGCCATACGCCGGCAGCCGGCGCGCTGGGGATGCTGGCCATGGGGGCGGGCGGCCTGGAGGTGGCTCTGGCCATGGCGGGCGAACCGGTTTTCATCCGTATGCCCTCGATTCTAGGGGTGCGGCTGACCGGTCGTCTGCCCGACTGGGTCAGCGCCAAGGACGTGATCCTGGAAATGCTGCGGCGCCGCGGCGTGCAGGGCGGGGTCGGCAAGATCATCGAATATTTCGGGCCCGGGCTGGACGGGCTGTCCGCCATGGACCGGCATGTGATCGCCAACATGGGGACCGAGTTGGGCGCCACGACGACGGTGTTCCCATCCGACGACGCCGTCCGGCGGTTTTTGAAGGCTCAGGGCCGCGAAGCCGACTGGATTCCGATTGCAGCCGGGGACTCCGCCGGCTATGAGGAAATCGATGAAATCGACCTCTCCGACCTCGAGCCCCTGATCGCGCTGCCGAGCAGCCCGGGCAACGTGGTGCCGGTCAGAGCGGTGGCCGGCCGCGAAATCTATCAGGCCTACATCGGCTCCTCCGCCAACCCGGGGCTGCGGGATTTTGCCGTGCCCGCACTCATGGTAGACGGCCGCCAGGTGCATGAACGCGTATCCTTCGACGTCAACCCCACCTCCCGGCAGATCCTGGAGAACCTGGCGGCGATGGGCCTGCTGCAAAAGCTGATCGCCTCCGGCGCCCGCATCCACCAGGCCGGATGCAACGGCTGCATCGGCATGGGCCAGGCTCCGGCCACCGGCAAGATCAGCCTGCGGACCGTTCCCCGGAACTTTCCCGGCCGTTCCGGCACCCAAGAGGACCAGGTGTATCTCTGCAGCCCGGAGACCGCGGCCGCTTCGGCCCTGACCGGCGTCATCACGGACCCGCGTTCGCTGAACATGGCCTATCCGCGATTCGTCGAACCGGAGACGATTCGGATCAACATGCGCATGCTGCTGCCGCCGGCCGATGGGGGCGCTGCCGTCGAGCTCGAGAAGGGGCCCAACATCCAGCCGCTGCCCGCCTTCGAAGGCCTGCCGGATGAGATCGCCGGCCCGGTCCTCCTAAAGGTCGGCGATGACATTTCAACGGACGAGATCATGCCGGCCGGCGCCCGGGTGCTGCCCTTCCGCAGCAACATTCCCGAAATCAGCCGGTTTGTCTTCAGTGCGATCGACGAGCGGTTTTATGAGCGCGCCATGGCGCGTCAGCGCCAGGCTTTTTTCGTGATCGGCGGGAACAACTACGGCCAGGGCTCCAGCCGAGAACACGCCGCGCTGGCGCCGCGCTATCTCGGCTTGAGGGTGGTGGTGGCCAAGAGCTTTGCGCGCATCCACCGGCAGAACCTGGCCAATTTCGGGATATTGGCGCTGACGTTCGTGAATCCGGACGACTACGATCGCATCCGGCCGGAAGATGTGCTCCTGGTTGAACGCGCGGCCGAAACGCTTCGCCATGGCCGCACGGTCACCGTTCGAAACATCACGCAGGATGCATTTTTTGCGGCCGAACATGAATTGAGTGCACGCCAACTGGAGGCCGTTCTGGCCGGCGGGCTGATCAACGTGGTGCGCGCGCGCCGGACGGTCCATTAACGCCACACCTATCCATGGAGGGTCGTCATGAAAGACTATGACAACAGCAACTACATGAAAGCGATCGACATTCTAGCGGCGTTCATCTTGGCCGTCGGCGGCCTGTGCTGGGGCATGGTCGGCCTGTTCGCCTTCAACCCCGTCGAAACCGCTTTCGGAGTGATGAGCCCCCTCAGCCGGTTGATCTACCTGCTGTTCGGGGTGGCGGCCTTATATGAAATCATCTTCTACCGGGTGATTCAGCGCCGTTGGGAATGCAAGCCATGGCCTGAAACAGCGGAATCCAGCGCCGTTTGAACGGAAGGCCGGAGGCTGGGCCGCCGAAGGGCGAAACCGCCAGCGGCGTGCGCCGCTGACAGACAGGAGGCATTAAAATGAAAAAGAACAAGGAAATCGAGTTGGACTGCTCCAAGAACTGCAAATCCGTGGTCAGCGCCTGCGAGGCCAGCGGCCGAGGCCGCGATGAATGCGAAAACCGCTACAACGATTGTGTTTCCAGGTGCACCTTTGCCTAAAAATCTGGGGGCCGGCATCTGCCGGCCCCCAGATTACCTATCAAAGCGCTGCGGCCGCTGCACGGTCAGCTATCACGATGGCGCACACAAGCGCGCCAGCATCTCCGCATTAAAAGCCCATTTATTTTCGCCGGGATGGTTCAAGGCGATGTCACCCCTCTGAAACAGCTATGGATCGGGATTCAGGCTGCTGGACAGGAGATGGAAGCGCCCGCCTCTTACCTCGTACATGCTGGCATGGTTGGTGGAGCAATGCCGGGTGGGCGAGAATGTGACCGGCGGGGTGAGTCCGCCTAGATCAAAATCTTTCATAGACTCCAGGGCTTCTTTCAGGCCGTCGGCGTGGAGGCGACCAGCCTCATCCGCTTGGCGCAGAGCGTAGGCCAGAAGCCGCACAAAGGCCCAGCCCTCCACATAAACTTGGTTGGGATGATGATAGGGATGCCAGCGATCGTGTTCCTTGACAACCATGGCCATGCCGGGCACCTGGGCACCGTAAAGCGCGAAAGGCTGCACGCCCAGGAAGCCCTCGGCATTCTGGAGAGCCAGACGAGGAAGATCCTCGTTGGTGACACGCTGGTTTCCGATAAATCGGGTTGCAAGACCCAGCCTCCGGGCATCGCCCAGCATGTGGGCTGTGTTCATGGCGGTGGAGGCGATATAAGCATAATCAGGTTTATAAGCTGCGAGGGCACGCATCTGCCGGCTGGCATCCACCGTAGGCCAGTCGATCACCTGGTCCGGGCCGACTTCCACCCCCATGGAAGCGGCAAAACGCCGACCCTCGATCAGAGGGTCATGGCCGTATGGATTGTCAGGGTAGAGAAAAACCAGCTTGGGTGGTCGATCGACGTTTTGCCAGGTAGCCACTATATGTTTGATGGCGATCTTCGCCAAGTCGGTATAGGTGGGCCCGAAAAAGAAGTAATAGGGAAATTCCTGGGGGTTGCTCAGGCGTTCGGTAGGGGCTCCGGAGAGCATGAAGACACCGTCCTGCATGGCCATGGGCGCTACCAGGAGATTGCTCCCGGTGGGTTGAATAAATATGCCCATGACTCTGTGCTGGTTGCGGAACTTGAGATAGGCTTGCTTGCCTTCGGCCGCTTGGTACTGGTCATCGTGAATGAACAGGTTCAGCCTCCTGCCGTGGATGCCGCCGTTTTCATTGAGGTAACGGGCTGCGTCGATCATGCCCATGGCGTTTTGCTGGCCGTAGTCCATGGTCATGCTGCTGAGGTCCAGGATCACCCCCCAATTGATGTCGCTGGCTCGACCCTTGCTGCGCATCGCCCGGTTTTTCGCTTTTTTCAAAAGGCGTTCCATTTCCACTAGATAGACATCTGCGACCATTTCCGAACGCATTGCGTCCCGCTGAGAAACGGCATCGGCCATCTGAGTGAAGTAGTACATGGATTTCTCGACGCACTGCGGGGTGTCATAGAGGACTGCGGCCGACTCCGTGAGTACGGGCAGGACCTGATGGGTGTAAAAGGTGACGGCATAAATGTTGTGGGTGGCTCGGCATACGGCCCGGAAGAATTCCTGGTTGACTGCCGCAAAGGCTTGTCGGGTGTGAGGGATGTTGGCAAAGGTGTCCAGGCTGGCCCGAATATCTTTGAGGTCCTCCTCGGAGCGGTACAGGGCGGCCAGTTTGGCCATGCCGGGTTCCAGCATGCGCCGAAACCCGCAGAACAGTATGGCGCTGTCCTCACCCGCCTGCGGCAGATCGAAAAGCCGGCAGGAAGCCAGAAGGCCGGACTCCCGGGTGACAAAGGCACCCCCGCCTCGGCCTTTACGTATTTTTATGATCCCCATACCCTCCATGGTTTTCAGTGCCTCGCGGATGGTGCCCCGTCCAGCCCGGTGCTTTACCTGTAACTCCCGCTCCGAGGGCAACCGACCTCCAGTGGGAATGCCCCCGTCCATGATCTCCGTCTTGAGGCTTTCAATTATTCGCTGAACAATCAATTTTGTTTCCTCTATTTTATATCGATATAAATGGTCCTACCATAAAATAAGATTTATGTACAACATTTTTTCGTCGGAACGATCATAAGCGCCATGAAATCAATGTTTATCCAGAGGCTAAAAAGAAGGACTTGGCGTCGATGGATATAATTTTAACAATATGAATTTTATTTAAAAAATTAAATTATATCGGATTTAATGCAGAAACGTTCTAACGGTGTCCTGAGCTATCAATTGCTCTTTGACTGCGGTTTGTACCGAGACGACTAAAAAAAATGATTGACAATTATTAATTTAAAAATTATACCAAAAATAACTCAAACCTATTTCAACACCTGGTATCGCCCCATCACCCCGAAAGGAGGCATGGATGAAGTCAAGAAGCTATCTTTGGAAAGCCTTATTGTTGATCCTCTGCACCGCCGCATGGTTGGGAGTGCCGGGACTGGCTGCTGCAGTGGAGGGGCCCATCATCGTGGGAGCGCCGATTCCACGGGCCAGCGGTTATGGCCAGAATGGCGAGCGTGGTATGGTGTTAGCGACCGAGGAAATCAACGCTGGTGGCGGCGTCAAAGTGGGTGGCTCGAAACGCCCCATCAAGTTGGAGATTATCGATAGTCGGGATGAGGAGCCCGGTGTGCCGGCTCGTGATGTGCTTTTGGCCATTGAAAAGCTGATCCTGGATACCAAGTCCCACTTCATAGCCGGCGGACCCTGTATGTCCGAGTGCTCCATAGCAGCCATGGATCTCTATGCCCGCTATGGAATCGTGGATATCGTGGGCATCGGCTCTTACACGCCCACCTGGGACCAGAAGGTGGCCGAAAACCGGGATAAATACAAACACTCCTTCCGCGCCAGCGGCAGCGTGAAATGGTACGTGAAGGAGGCCCTGGATCTGCTGACCAACCTCAAGGAAGTGCATGGTTTCAACAAGATGTTTATCTCCATCGACGACAGCCTCATGTGCCGCAAGGCTGCTGAGATCGTCGAGGCGGGTGCCAAGAAAATGGGCTGGGAGATAACCGGCTTTGACAAGCATCCCATCGGCACTACCGACTATACCGTTCCATTGATCGAGTGCAAGAAGTCAGGCGCCCAGGTCCTTTTCATCTGGGCCTACGCGCCCGAGACCTCCATCATGATCAAGCAGTGGGCCGATCTGGAAGTCCCGGCGCTGCCTCTGGGTTTTATCGGCGCGGCCGAAGACCCAGACTTCTGGAAAGCCACCGGCGGCAAGGCCGCTTACACCGTGGTCAATCTCGCCGAGGCCGGTGCCACGCCATCCGATGTGACCCCCAAGACCAGGGCTTTCTACCAGGCCTATGAAAAGCGCTGGGGCGTGCCGCCGCGCAGCACCGGCTCGGTCAGCGGTTACGAGACCATGTACATCCTGGCCGACGCCATCGAGCGCGCCGGCAGCATCGACAAGCTCGCGGTCATCGGCGCGTTGGAAAAGACTGACCTACAATTGGTGCGCGGCCGGGTGCGGTTCGACGAGAACCACCAGATTGTCTATGGCTACGACCCCCAGACCAGCGTGCTGGGCAACTGGGTGCAGTGGCAGGACGGTAAACGGGTGACCGTCTTCCCCAAGGCGGCGGCCACCGGCGAATTAAAGCTGCCACCCTGGATGAAGAAATAATGGAAATCATCATCTACGGCGCGGTCAACAGCATGGTCTTCATGCTGTTGGCCGCTGGGTTTGCCCTGGTCTATGGCGTGAGCCGCATACCGAACTTCGCCCACGGCGCCGTCTATGTGCTGGTGGGTTTTCTTACCTGGAGCTTCCTGAATGACTTGAAGCTGCCATATGCATTGGCTGTTCTTCTATCCCTTCTGATTTCCGCTGTTTTGGGGCTTATCATTTATCGATTCGTGCTCATGCGCCTCAGGGGCATGCCGACGTCCGAGATCATCGCATCCTTTGCAGTCAGCCTGGTGATCCTGGAAGGCCTGCGCCTGCAAGGCATCGCCGGTTTCAAGGGCTTTATCGGACCGTTTTACTCTCTGCCACCCTTCCTTGACGCCAAAGTCAAGATCGCCGGGGTTTTTCTGGATTGGCAACGTCTGTTCATTCTGGGAGCGGGCAGCCTGGTGCTTCTGGCGATTTACTTCTTTACCCACTATAGCAAGGCGGGACTGAAGCTCAGAGCCATCGCCCAGGACGAGCAGGCCGCCATGATGCTGGGCATCAACTCCGACCGGGCTGCCATGGTATCGCTGGCCTTGGGGTCGGCCCTGGCCGGGACGGCGGCGACGCTGATTATGCCTCTGGGCAATCTGGCGGTGGAGCAGGGCTACCATGTGCTCATCCGCGCTCTTGCAGTCTGCATCGTGGGGGGGTTGGGCAGTTGGGCCGGCACCATAACCGCATCCCTCGTGCTGGGCTACACCGTGATCCTCAGCACCAAGCTGTTCGGGGGTGTCTGGGAGTCGGTGGTTCTGGTGGGAACCATCATTGTCATACTTCTACTCAAACCATCGGGCCTTCTCGGCAAGCAGAAGGAATTGGAGGAAAGAGTATGACGACCGCGCCGGAACAGCGCAAAAAACGCATCGAGCGCAGCATTACCGTCAGGAGTCGCGGCCTGTATGCCCTCAGCTCCTGGCGGGAGATGACCTTTCTGCTCCTTCCGCGCGCCGCGCTGGTGGCATTGCTCTGCATCCTGCCGCTGGTGCTGGGTATGTATTGGCAGAGGGTGTTCTGTGCCGCTGCGATCTATGCCATGCTGGCTCTGGCGTTCGATTTTTTGGCCCAGTATGTGGGGCTCGTGTGCCTGGGTCTGTCCATGTTCATCGGCCTGGGTGGCTATGTCTCGGGAGGGCTTAATCACTACTGGGGCTGGCCCATCTGGCTGAGCATTCCGGTAGCATCCCTGGTGGGCGCCATGCTGGGTACCCTCGCCTTGGTTCCTTGTCTGCGGCTGCGCGGCGTCTACTTCGCCATCATCAGCTTCATGCTGCCGCTGTTTCTAGTATCGCTTGTCATCGCCACGAGCATTCTGGGCAGCACCGAGGGCATCAGCAGTCTCGACAACCTGCCCAATATATGGGTGGAGCAATATCTCATCATAGGGGCTCTTCTGCTCGTGCTCTTCGGTTTCAGACGGCTGGTGACCGAGGATTTCGGGGTCATCCTGCAGGGCATCAAGGACAATGACCAGGCGGTGAGGGCCTCGGGAATCGATATCACCGCATACAAGATCAAGGCGGTCTTCCTGGCGGCCCTGATCGGATCCTTCTGCGGGGCCTACCTCAGTCATCTTTACGGGTGGCTGGGCCTGTCTATGTTCGCCATGGATTTTTCCATCCTGCCCATCGCCGCCACAGTCATGGGCGGCATGGGCACCCTGGCCGGGCCGGTCATCGGCGCATTCATCCTCACGCCGCTCTCTGAAGGCCTGCGCGGATTCGGCCAGCTGCGGGTGGTGCTCTACAGCCTGCTCCTCTTGGGCTTCATTCTCTACAAGCCGGAGGGAATCCTAAACTACCTGGAACGTAAATACTTCGAGTTCGAGCGCTGGGAAAAGGTGTAGGCATGGCAGGGGAACTCGTACTGGAAGTAAAGGGCCTGTTGAAGGTCTTCGGCGGCATTCTGGCGATCAGCAGCGTGAGTTTTGACCTGCATCGGGGCGAGGTAGTGGGCATCATCGGCCCCAACGGCGCAGGCAAGACCACCCTGGTCAATCTGCTGAGTGGTTTCGTCAAACCGGATAAGGGCAGTATCCGCTTTCTGGGCGAGCGCGTCGACGGGCTGCCGCCGCATAAGATCGCCCTGCGAGGGCTGGTCCGCACCTTCCAGATCATGCGTCCGTTCCACAGCATGCCGGCTTACAAAAACCTCATCGTACCTTTGAATTCACCCCGGGTGCGCAAGACCCGGGCCGGCGCCCTGGGCGATCTCGACTCGGTGGCCATCGACATCCTAGAAGAAATCGGCTTCGAGCGCGACGCCCGGGTGCCTTATAAGACCGCCGGTTCCCTGCCCCTCGGTTACCTCAAGCGCCTAGAGCTGGCGCGCTGCCTGGCCATGCAGCCCCAGGTGGTTCTATGCGACGAGGTTTTTTCGGGCATGAGTATGTCGGAAATCGCTAGCATGATCCCGCTCCTGGAAAAAATGCAGATAAACGGCATTACCCTGATGATGGTGGAGCACCGGCTGCGCGAACTCTTCAAGCTGGCCAATAGGGTCATGGTAATCAACTTCGGGGAAAAGATCGCCGACGGGCCGCCGGCCCGGGTGATGGAAGACCCGGCGGTCAAAAAGGCTTACATGGGCGTGGAAGGCAAGGGATGAATCATCTGGAAATAAAAGACCTGATGGTCTTCTACGAAAACGCCCTGGCCGTCAACAACATCTCCATCGCGGCCGTCCAGGGGAAGATCACCGGCATTTTCGGAGCCAACAGCGCGGGCAAGTCCACCCTTATGTACACCACCTCCGGCATCATCCTGGACATGCAGAAGAAGGAACGCAGGAAAGGCGGACAGCGCCTGACCATTATGGGGAGCATCCTCTTCGAGGGTCAGGATATCCAGCACCTGGAGGCCAGCGAGAGGGCGCGCCTGGGGCTCGTGTTGTGCCCCGAGCGGCGGCGCATCTTCAAGGAAAGCTCGGTGATGGAAAATCTGCGCATCGGCGGCGTGCTGGCAACTAGGGCGCAGGCCATGCGTACCCTGGATTACGTATTCCAGCTCTTCCCCAGGCTAAAGGAGCTGCGCAAGAAGGAGGGGGGCTTTCTGAGCGGCGGCGAGCAGCAGATGCTTGCTATCGGCCGCGCCCTCATGGCCCAGCCCAAGCTCTTGCTGCTGGATGAGCCCCTGCTGGGTCTCAGCCCGCTCATGGAAACGGTGCTCACCGAGGCTATAGCAGCCATCAACCGCGAAACCGACATTACCGTAATCCTGGCCGAGCAGTATGCCCGGCCGGTGCTGCCCATCGTCGATTACGGTTACGTACTGGAAAACGGAGGTGTGGTGGTGAACGGCAGCGCTAGTGAACTCATGGACAACCCCGACGTGAAGTCAGCCTACTTCGGCATGTAAGGAACCGAGCTGGTGAGCGCGATTGGAAAACCAACCAATGCCTCAGAAACCTGAATTTGTTATCTCAGCCTTTGACCGGGCCTGTGAAAAATACCCCGAGCGCACCGCGGTCATTTTTCTGGGGGAGCGCTTCAGCTACCGACGGCTGCGGGAGCTCATGGACCGTTTCGCCAGCGCCCTGTATGCCCAGGGTGTGGCTCCCGGGGAAAAAGTGCTGATCTACCTGCCCAACCTGCCCCAGTTCCTGATCGCCTACCTGGGAGCCCAGATCGCCGGCGCCATCCCCGTACCCGTATCACCCATCTATACTCCCAGCGAAATCAAGTATCTGTTGAACGATACCGAGGCGCACACCGTGGTCTGCCTGGACACCAACTATCGCTACGTCAAGGAGGTGGCGCCTGAGACCGGGGTAAAGCGGGTGATCGTTACCACCTATGACGAGATGTTGCCCGCTTATAAGCGGCTGTTTGGCCTGATGTTCGATCTCGTGCCCCGCGGGGCGACGGAAAAGGGCCCCAATCTGTATTCCTTCGCGCGCTTGCTCAAGCAATATCCTCCCGATCCGCCCAAAGTCCAACTAGACCCGGCCAAAGCTCTCTGTTACATCCTTTACACCGGTGGCACCACCGGCTTCCCCAAAGGATGCGTCATGACCCACGCCGGCATGGTTTCCTTTGTGGAAGAGATCAGGGCCGTAGGCGATGGTTTTATCAAGGACGGGGAAGAGGTCTTCATCATGGTCAACCCCCTGTTCCACCAATTGGCTCAGGGCGTGCTCCTTGGCATGGTGCTCAGCCGGGGGAATACCTGCGTGCTGATGCCCATACCGCAGGTGGATGCTATCCTGGATGCGATCGAGCGCTACAAGGCCACGCTGTTCCTGGGCGCTCCCACCCTGTACCGCATGATCCTGGAAAACGACCGGCTGGACATGTTCAACCTTAGTTCGCTGAAATACTGCTGGAGCGGTGGCGACGTCCTGCCCCTGGAGACCCTGCTGCGCTGGAAGCAGCTCCTATGTATTCCCATATTTCAGGCATACGGCGCCACCGAGGTGGGCTTTACCTGCATGAGCCCCCTGGACCGCGAGCCGGTGCCCGGCAGCATCGGCCGGCCGCTGCCCTCGCGGGAGGTCAGGATCGTGGACCAGCATACCTTGGAACCGGTGGTTGAGGGGCAACCGGGTGAGCTTCTGGTGACGTTCGATCATATCTCCGATGGCTACTGGAAAAAGCCTCAGGAGACGGCCCGGGCTTACGTGGAGTTGGAAGGCCGTCGCTGGTACCGGATGAATGACTTCGTGCGCCGCGACGAAGCGGGCCTGTTGTATTTCGTAGATCGCAGCGCTGATATCATCAAGTGCAAGGGCTACCGCGTTTCGGCCTCGGAGATCGAGTCGTGTCTGTTGGATCACGAGGCGGTCATCGAAGCTTGCGTGGTTGGAATCCCGGACAAGAAGTTGGGCGAGCGCATCAAAGCGATTGTAGTGCTCAAGCAGGACGCCCGGGGCGTCAGCGGCACGGACCTCACCCGCTGGTGCCGTGAGCGGCTTGCCGAGTACAAGCTGCCCCAGTACATCGAGTTCCGCGATATGCTGCCCAAGTCCAAGGTTGGTAAGCTGCTGCGGCGAGACATTCGCGACGAGGAACGTCGCAAGCTTGAAAAATGAGGCGGCTTTGCTGGTTGAACGTTTTCGGGCCTGTCCCCCGAGCATCTCACGTTGAGCGAGCAGGCTTTTCATGGCCTATCTGTTTTGGCGAGCCAGTTCTCCAGCCAGGGCCAGCGCCTCATTCCGGTTTTGAACGACCCCTTCGTCCTGGGCCGTCCGGACCGCCTCGATGATTTTCCCCATCCCGGGCCCGGGCGGGATGCCGATGGCCATGAGGTCGCGCCCGCCGACGAGGGGTTTGCGCTCGAGCCGATCCTTGATTTCGGTATAGTACCGCCGGATCGTCTCGCGGCACCAGCGGAGTCGGCGGGCCCGGTCGACGTCGTTCGCGGCGGGCCCGGCCGTGGCCATGAGGTCGGCCATGCCGAGCAGGATCAGCAGCACCATATCCTCTCCCAGCCGTCGAAACCAGCGCAGGATCGTTCCGGGCCGGACGCCGGGCCCGGAAAGGCCGATCATGTGCATATGGTCGGCGATCAACCTCCTGAACAGCTCCTGGTCCCGAACGGAGAATTTGAGCCGGACGGCGATGCGTTCGGCGATTCGGGAGCCTGCCGCGTCGTGGCCGCGGAAAGTGACCCGCCCGGCTTCGGGCGCCACGGCGCGCGACTCCGGCTTGCCCGCATCGTGGAGCAGCGTCGCCAGCTTCAAGACCGACCGGCGGTTTCCCTGCTCCAGGTTTGCGCGCAGCGGGCCGGCCACCGGTTCCAACGAATCCGGGAATGAAGCCAGCAGGCCTTCCAGCTTTTCGAGCGCTTCCAGCGAATGATCCCAGACGTTCAACCGATGGTAATCGTTCTGAGAACAGTGCCGCATCGGAACGATTTCGGGGAAGATGGCCGGCAGGGCGCCCGTGTCGTCCAGCACCCGGACCAGAGGCGTGCTGCACGGCTGGTTCAGCGTGAGAAACAATTCCCGGACGATGCGCTCGGCCGCCACGGCGGCCACGCGCTCCGCAGCCCCGGACATCATCTCCCGGGTGGCGGCGTCGATCTCGAAGCCGAGTTCAGCGGAAAAACGCGCGGCCCGGATCACGCGCAGGGGGTCGCTCGTCATGGCATCCGGACCGGCGGCCCGGATGCGGCGGTCCCGGAGGTCCCGCCGCCCGCCCAGGGGGTCGATCAGTCTGCCGAGCACGCCGCCGGCGCCGACTTCCATGGCCATGGCGTTGATCGTAAAATCGCGGCGGCTCAGGTCGTCCGCGACGCCGGACCCGTGAATGGGAACCAAATCGAGGAAATCTTCGGTGTCGCTGCGGTTAACCATCCGGAGGCAAGGCGTATCGGGCTTGTTGAGAAAGGACACCAGCGCGGCATCGTGGACCGATTCCAGGGCATGGGCCAGGGCCTGCGGGTCGGCGCACATCAGGTCGACATCCTTGGCCTCGCGCCCGAGCAGGTGGTCGCGGACCGCTCCACCCACCAGGTACGCCGCGGGCAGGCCCGCTCCCAAAGGCTCCAGCCAGCGGCGCAGTATGGCAATCAGGCGGCACATCCTCTCGGCCTCAAGTCCGTTTATCAAGGGGAAACTCGATCGCTTCATCCGCTGGGCCTACGAGCACGTTCGTCTGCACCTGGAGGATGTAATGAAGCGGTTGCGGAAGCCGGCGGGATAAAAAAAGATGTTTCCCGGAATGCCGTTATTTTACCGGCCGCTCAGCCCCGATCGAGGCCAACCGACGGAAAAGATGCACGCGCATTCGAGAGACATCCTGCAAAGCCACCTCCAACCTTCCTTTTTTAAGGGTAATCCCTGGGCGGCATCGCCGCCCGGGATTCTGTTGTAGGTGTTGAAGCCGGGTGGCTCTTGCATTTGTCAAAAACTTAATTCGAAACCAACCAAAAATCAAGAGTCCCGCGAGGCGCTTCCAGAAACCCGCGGGTTTTGGCCTTCAATCAAGAGAAGGAGCCGGGTTCAGGAAGGGGTTGACTCCCTCTTCCACGAGGGATGGATTTATTGCCGGCGACGAGGTGATGGAGGACTCGGGCGCCGAGCAGAAACCAATTCCGGGCGCACAGGCGCATCGCAGCGGGCCGGGGCGGAGCTGCGCTGCCGACGCGGCCTATTTCATCGATGAGGCGATCATCAGCCAGGAAAGGTAAAGGATGATAATCAGCGAGATTCGCTTCAGAGATGATTCCATCTGCCCCCCTGTTTTAACTATCGGTGATCTTGTGGAAAACTTGAGATAAAAAATCCGAGCGGTCGGGAGAGGGGGGGCATTTTGAGCGCTGGCAGGCGCATCCCTTTGAAAACGGGAGATCAGGAGGGGTACGCAGCGATCCATTCGGTTCAATTTTGAGACCGATTACATAAGCGTCAGGTCAAAAAAACACCGAGCGGTCGGGGATGGCCGCTCGGCTTGGGAAGAAGGAGTGGCAAGGGATAGGGAAGTATTCCCTTGTTTCCGGTAACCTAACATCGGCGCATGGCCAAACCAATACGGTCCATCCTGTATTTTAAGGGTAAAGGAAGTGGCCGACGACGCATTCAGGGGCCCGGAAAAAAGGGCGGAGCTGTCGAAGATCATAGCCGGCTGAAGAAAAACTAAACGGGCGGCCTTGCGGCCGCCCGGTTGCTGCGATGTCGGGAAGCGGATGAGATGTTGACGCTGTACCTCGCTCGGACGGTTGCTGAGCCGCCCTTTGGCTTCAGCTCTCATCCCTTCCCCCGGATCACGATATTTTGTGACCCGTTAGTGAAAGGTTAATGGCGATATGAAATCTGTCAAGCATGTCAAGCGGGGTGTCAAGAAATGAGAACGGCAACGATCAATGACCGTGCGCTCTTGCGATTTCTCGCTTTCCGCTCATGCGTTTGGGGCTACTGATACCCTCAGTAGCCCCTTCTTCTCTCCAATAGACTTCCACCAGCTAATCCCCCCACAGGCGGTGATCGTGGCGCCGCAAAATCATAATAGCCGTCTTTGACGAGAACCTTGGCCGCCGCGAGGCTTTTCTTGGCTTTGGAAAACAGTGCCTCGATGCCGGAGGTCATACTGCCACCGGCTCTTTGCGGACATTCATTATGAAAGCGCTGTCCTCGGGCGTGTAGTCGCGGGTAATGAAAACACGTGATATGACGACAGGCAACCCCTGATCGTCTTTTGCACGATCAGGGGCTCAAATTTGGAGTGGCGGTCCCAACGGGACTCGAACCCGTGTTGCCGACGTGAGAGTTCGCCCAAAGCCGCATTCCACCTGCATTTACGAGCAATTGGAGCCGTCAAAAAGCCGTTTCGAGAAACAAAAGCCGTCTAAAAAGCCGTCTGAATGGATGAAGCGGATTGTCTTGGAAAACCTGCTGGATTTGAATGTCGAGGCCCCCTATGCCAACGGGAGCAGGCGCGCACGCGAACGGTTCTCATCCACCGAGATCAGCACGCC
>CAYRUF010000067.1:0-21502 GCA_964427375.1 uncultured Desulfatibacillum sp.
CTTCCCCCTTCCCCCTTCCGCCTTCCGCCTTCAGCCTTTTTATCTATTTCATCTCTGCCAAGAGCGCCCGGGCCTGGTCGGCGCCGTCGAAGCCGCTGTTCAGCTCCAGGGCCCGTCTCAGCTCCGCCCGGGCTTTGTCCGGCTCGCCCTTCTTGTGGTAGGCCAGCCCCAGGTGAAAGATCACCGTCGGGTTCTCGGCGGCCTTGGATAAGCTCGCCTTGAACTCGGCGATCGCCGAATCGTAGAGCCCCTTCTTGTAGTAAACCCACCCCAGCGTGTCCATCACGCTGGGCTCCTCGGGCAGGATCCCCTTGGCGGTTTGAGCCCATTTCAGCGCCTCGTTCAGATCGCGGTCGCCTTCGGCCAGCAGATAGGCCAGGTTGTTCGCCGCCGGGGCGAACTTGGGATCGATCTCCAGGCAGGCCCGGTAGTGCTTCTCGGAGCGCTCGGGCTTTTTCTGCGAATCAAAGATCACCGCGATCATCATGTGCGCGCCGGCCTGCTTCGGGTTGACCGCCAAGAGCTGCGTGAACTGCTCCACCGCCTGGTCCGCCTTCCGGTCCCGGAGATAAATGCCCGCCAGCGCATAGTAGGGCGCCATCAGATGGGGGTTTTTCTGGATCGCGGTGCGAAAGGCCGCCTCGGCTGCCGGCGCATCGTTCTTGGCCAAATGCAGCCCGCCCATCAGGTTGTAAACCATCCCGGCGGCGGCCGACTCCGGCCCCACCTGCACCAGCTGCTTCTGGCAGCGCTCCAGGGCCGCATCGTACTGCTTCTGCTCGGCATACACCTGAACCACACCGGAAAAGACGTCCAACAGCTTCGGGTTGATCGAAAGGGCTTTGTCGTAGCTTGAAAGCGCCTGCGGGTACTGCTTGCGCGCCTGCTGCAGCGCCCCCAGCCGGAAATAGCCGGCCGGGTTGTTCGGCTCGGCCTTGATCAAGGCCTCAAAGGCCGCCTGGGACTCGGCAAACTTCTTCTGGCCAAGATAGATGTTGCCCAAAAGCAGCCGCGCCGGGTAGCTCTGCGGATCGACCTTGAGCGCCGCCTCCACTTCCCGCCGGGCGCGCTCGGCATCGCGCTCCCTTAAATAGATCTCCGCCAACAGCAGGTGCGCCCGCAGGTTGCCCGCCTCCAGCTCCTGCGCCTTGCCCAGCGAGGCCTGCGAAAGCCGCAGGTCCCCCTGCCCGAAGTGCGCCAGCCCCTTGAAATAATGCGCCCGCGCCGATTTGGGCTCCTCCTGGATCAGCTGGTTCAAGATCTCCACCGCCGGCCCAAAGTCGCGCTGCGCGATCAACAGCTCGGCCTGCAGCATCCGCGCCGGAAAATACTTCGGCCGCTTCTGCAACACCGCCGCATTCTCCTTCTGCGCCTCGGCCACCTCGCCCTGCGACAGGTGAAACCGCGCCAGCGCGCTGGTGATGTTCACGTTCTCCGGCTCGAGCTCCCGCGCCCGGCCGTACATCTCAAGGGCCTGGTCCCTGCGCCCCGTGCTGCCGTAAAAACCCGCCAGCACCATCAGCGGCTTGCTGCTTTTGGAATCCGCCTCAGCCGCTTTACGGTAGGCGGCCTCCGCCGCCTCGATTTTCTTCAGCCCCAAATAAAAATTGCCCTGCGTGATCAACAGCTCCGCATCCCCGGGATGCTC
The DNA here is from genome assembly GCA_964427375.1 of uncultured Desulfatibacillum sp. Taxonomy (GTDB): domain Bacteria; phylum Desulfobacterota; class Desulfobacteria; order Desulfobacterales; family SpSt-501; genus SpSt-501. Next base: position 1,649 of record CAYRUF010000067.1, read on the forward strand.
GGCCACCGCCTGCCGGATCTGCTCCTCGGCTTTCTCAAACTTGCGCTGGCTGACGTAAAAGCTGAACACCGCCATGCGGTTCTTGACCGAAGCGGGCTCGATCACCAGCGTCTGCAGCAGCACCCGCTCGGCCTCCTCCGCCTGGCCCTGCTGCGCCAGCACCCGCGCCAGCCCCAAATACGCCCGGCTCTCCCGGCCGTTGATGTCGATCACCTTGCGAAAGACACTGCCCGCTTCGAACAGGTCCTTCTCGTGGTCCAGAAGCGTGGCCAACAGCAGCAGCGCCTCAATGTGGTTCGGCTCCCGCTCGAGAATCGCCTCCACCCGCTTGCGCGACTCCTCGAACTTCTGCGCCAGCATCAGAAACGTGGCCAGCTTGAGCTGAGCCTCCAAATTGCCCGGCTCCAACTCGGCCACCGCCGAATAGGCCCGGAAGGCCTCCTGCGCCTCCCCCAGCTTCAGGCTGGTCTCGGCCAGCCGCAGGTGCGCCGCCACAAACTTCGGGTCGATCTGGATCGCGTTCTTGAGCTCGATCTTCGCCGCCTTGTATTCCCCTTTCGCAAAGTACGCCTGCCCCTTGGCCAAATGCCCCTGCTTCTTCTGCTCATCCGTGGAACAGCCGCCGACAACCGACACCGCCAAGAGCACGATCACCGCAACAGCTTTGAAGCCATTCATCCAGATTCCTCCCACAAATAATACAGAATAGAAAGGTTTGCGCCGAACAGCGCTTAAGTGGTCTCCTGCAGCACCTTCGCTAGAAACTGGCTCAGTTCGGCCATGTCGGCCGGCTTGGTCAGATAGCCCTTCAACAGTTTGCGCTCCAGCAGCTCCGGCATTTTGCGTTGGGCCGGATCATAGCCTGAAAACATCACGATGCGGGCCTCGGGATCGATCTCCAAAATCCGGTGCGCACACTCCATGCCGTCCATTCCCGGCATGTTCACGTCCAGAAGCACCACTTCCGGACGCCAGGCGGCATACAGGCTCACCGCCTGGGCGCCGTTTTCGGCAAAGAGCGGCCGGTAGTTGAGCGTCTTGAGCAGGCCCTGCATGGCCCGCAGGATCTCGGCCTCGTCATCGACCAGCAGGACGCACTCCCCCTTGCCATGAATGAGCGCCTTTCGATCATCGCCCGCCGCCGCCTCCGCCGCCCGCGCCAGGGGAAACCGCATAACAAAGGTCGTGCCCGCGCCCGGCCGCGATTGGATGTTGATCGACCCGTCGTGGCTCTTGATGATGCCGTAGGCGGTGGAAAGCCCGAGCCCCGTTCCTTTTCCAACCGGCTTGGTGGTGAAAAAGGGGTCGAAGCATTTGTCGATGATTTCACGGTCCATGCCGATGCCCGTGTCCGAAACCCGTACGATCGCATGCGCGCCTTCGCGCCGGGCGGCGATCCGCAGCACTCCGCCGTTCGGCATGGCGTCGCGGGCGTTGGTGCAGAGGTTCATCAGGACCTGGCTCAGCCCGGCGGCGTCTCCCAGGATCGTCAAGCGCTCCGGCAGATCGATCTGGATTTCGATCTGAGCCTCAAACGATTTCCCGATGATCTGAGACGTCTCCCGAATAACGGTCACCAGATCGACGGGTTTGAACTCCTTGTTGATCTGTTTACGCGAGAAATGCAGCAGGCCGTCCACCAAACGAGAACCTTTTTTGACCGAGGAATGGATCCGCCCGGTGATTTCCTGCAGCGCCGGCTGATCCTTGTGGTTGAGCTGGATCAGCTGGCTGTTCACCAGGATTTCGGTCAGGGTATTGCGGAAATTGTGGGCCACTCCGGCGGCGATCGTCCCGATGGCCTCCATCTTCTGCACATGCTGGAGCTGCAGCTCCAGGCGCTTGCGCTCGGTGATATCGGTGATCATTAGAATGACGGTCGCCTCATCGCCCTTGACCGGCAGCTTCTTGACGACCACCTGCCGGCCATTGAACTCCAGCGGCTGGTTCACCCCGGTCTCGGCCGACAGCCCGGGGACGGCCGCAAAAAGACTCTCGATGCGATCCCGGACGTTGCCCGTGAACAGGTCCGGCGGATAGGCGGTCAGCAGTTTCTGCTGGGGGATGCCGAGCACGGCGACGGCGGCCGAATTGGCGTAAACGATCTTGCCCGCATAAACCTCCAGGATGCCCTCGGCCATGCTTTCAAGGATCGTTTCCAGGTGCCGGTTGCGCGAGAGCAGCTCCCGGGTCAGCTGACGGGCATAGACGTGTTCGAGGCCGACCACGGGTTTGGACGCCTCCGCGGTGGGCGGGTTCTCGGAAGCCCGAATGGCCGACAGGAAATTCTCGGCCATGGCGCTGAAAGGGCCCTTCGCGACGTAATAGTCCGCGCCGGTATCCTGGAAATTGAAATCGATTTCGGCCACGGCCGCCGAAACGATGACTAGAAAACAGCTCTTGAGCGCGGGCATGCTGCGGACGATCTGGATCAGCTTGTCGCCGTCGATTTTGGGCATGATCAGATCGAAAAACATGATATCCGGCGTGAAGCCCGAGAGCACGTTCAGCGCTTCGAACCCGTCCCCCGCCGTGATGACCTCATGGCCCTCGCGCGCGAGCAACTTGCTCGCAAAGGTCAAAATGACGCGGTCGTCGTCGACGACCAATATTTTCTTCTTTTTCATAAGCGCTCTGGTTTAAAGGCCGCTGCGTGATGGATCGATTATACACCAGGCCGATGGAAAAGCCTATTCTTCAGGAACCAAGGGAATCGAACCGCCTCTTTCAGGTTCGGAGCTCCAGGTCAGGCGCTGCCGGAGGCTGTGGGCCGGTTGGGCGATTTTGCGTTAACCAATTGGCGCAACTGAACTTCCAGCTGCTGGACCTCGATGGCGAGGTCTTCGATCAAAGGCTCTGCGCCGGCAAGGTTTCCGGACTGCCCCATGGATTCCAAACGGAACGCCTTATCGGCGGAGGCTTCGGCCTGAAAATTCCGGAGCATCCCCTTCAGCGAGTGGGCGGCCCGCCGGAAAGTGGGTGCATCTTGGCGCTGCGCGGAGGTCCGCAGGCTGTCCAGCTGGCGCGGGTAGTCGCTGAAGAACGCGTCCACGACGTCTGCAAAAAAATCCCAGTCATTCTCGAAAGCCTTCAGAACTCCCGGCGTCATGGCCGCTCCGGCGCGCTCCGATTCCGGCGTTGCATCCGCGGCGGTCAGCCGCGCGATCACCTGTTTCAGCAGGCCGGCGTCAATGGGCTTGGAAAGATAATCGTCCATCCCCGCAGCCAGGCAGCGCTCCCGATCGCCCTGGATGGCGTGCGCGGTCATGGCGATGATCGGCAGGTGCCGGCGGCTTCCGGTTTCCAGCTTGCGGATGGCGGCCGCGGCTTCCAGCCCGTCCATCTCCGGCATTTGAACATCCATCAGCACCACGTCATATTCCGTCTGGGCCGCCTCTGCCACGGCTTTGCGGCCGTCCTCGACCAGCACGGCCGTGTGCCCCCAGCGATTCAGCAGCCGCAGAATGAATTTCTGGTTGACCGGGGTGTCCTCCGCCACGAGAATCCTCAGTCCGCGAACAGCAGCGCCCGGCGGCGAATCCGAAGGCGGCTCTTGAACGGAAGGTTCGCTGATCGGCGCCGCGGCAGAGCCCATCTCGATAGCGGCGGAAGGCGGGTCGGATGTACCCGCTCGGGCCTTGGCCAACGCCTGTATGAGTTCCCGGGCTCCGAACGGCTTGAGCAACGTGGCCGTTACGCCCAAACCGGCGCATTCCGATTTGCGTTTGAGATGCGTGAAGGTCAGCATCAGGATGACCGGCCCGCGATACCGGGCCTCCTGACGCAGCCACTCGACGCAGGCGAACCCATCGGCTCCGGGCAAACCGGAATCCACCAAAACCAGTTCCGGAGGGTTTCCGTCCGCAAACGCCGGCCGCGCCTCCTCGGCGCTGCCGGCCAGGCGGACCTCCATCCGATGCCGCTCCAGAATTTCCTGGAGGATGCGGCGGGTCATCGCGTTATCGTCCACGACCAGCACGGATTTCCCCTGAAGCTCCTCCGACGGCAGGGCCGCGGGAATTTCTCGAACGTCCGGGGCCCGGCCGAACAACGCGGTAAAACCGAATGCGCTGCCCTGCCCCGGGCGGCTGCTGAGGGCGATCTGGCCGCCCATCATCCGCACCAGCCGGCTGGAAACGGCGAGCCCCAGCCCGGTCCCGCCAAAACGCCTCGCCACCGCCGGATCCCCCTGGTCATACGGCTTGAAGATGCGCTGCTGTTTGTCCGGAGCCACGCCGATGCCGGTATCGGTGACGGTGAATTGAAGACGAACCTCCGTCGGCGTCTCTTCCCGCAGGGATACATGCACGATGACTTCCCCCCGTTCGGTGAACTTGATGGCGTTATCCACCAAATTCAACACCACCTGACGCAGGCGATTGGGATCTCCGATGAGCCGGTCCGGAACAGCCGGCTCCAGGCGGTAGGCCAACTCCAGACCCTTGAGATGGGCCTTCATGGCCATGATTCGGACGGATTCATCCAGGAAGGACTCCATGCTGAAACGCGTTTGCTCCAGTTCCAGTTTCCCGGCTTCGATCTTGGAAAAATCCAGTACGTTGTTGATGATCGACAGCAGCGCATACGCCGATGACTTGACCACATCGAGGTCTTCGCGCTGGTCGGCGGTCAAATCCGTGCCCAGCTGCAGCTCGACCAAGCCGATAATCGCGTTCAAGGGGGTCCGGATTTCATGGCTCATGCTGGCCAGAAACTCGCCTTTGGTCCGGCTGGCGGCCTCGGCAGCCAATTTGGCGCGCAGCAGCGCTTCGGACCGTTTGCGTTCCGTGATGTCTCTAAGGAACACGCTGAAGCCGGAGGGACGCCCCTTGCGATCCCTGAGAAGGGAAATGGACGATTCCGCAAATCGTTTGGTTCCGTCACGGCGGGTGAGAACCCAGTCCAGGGATTTGGCCGTTTCCGCCGAAGCAAGCACCCTTTCAAAGGCTTCGGACAAGCGGCCGCGGCTGGCGGCATCCGCCACATCGCTCTGCCCTTTCCAGCTCAGTTCGTGCGCGGGATAGCCGAGAATGTCGCAGGTGGCGTTATTGAAAAAGACGAAGCTGCCTTTGAGGTCGAGTTCGAAGTAGCCCACCGGCGAATTTTCGATGATGAGCCGAAAGCGCTCTTCGCTTTCGCGCAGGGCGGCCTCGGCGGCCTGGCGTTGGTTGATGGTATACTGGGCGTGCGAACCGAAAATGGCGAACAGACAAAGAATGGTCAGACGGCTGTAAATGGTGCTCGGCCCGGTGCCCAATATGCGCTGCATGAAATCGACGTTGACCTGCAGGAAGATGGACAGAATGGACTCGAAGATCGTGTAGAACAGCGCCAAACCGATGCCGATCAGCACCATCTGGTCCCAGAAGCGGACGCGGATTTTAGGTAGGGTTTTCATGCGCGTTTCACCGCCTGCGGGTCGGATTCGATTTCCGCCGCCGTTCGATCACCGGCGGCGGTCAAGGGCCGGCGAAATATGATGGCTTACCTTTGCTGTTACGGTATTTAGCAAGCCCTGATGGTGGTTGCAAGCGGGGGGCCGTTGGACGGCCTCGATCCGAACGCTGTCGGGCGGGGTCGAATAACCGAAAAGAAAGAAAGGCCGAGATTTGAAAAAATACGGATTAATTTGCTGAATGGCGGGGTGCAACAATACCTTGCAGCTCGCTTGCTGGACTCGCTTCTAGTTCAGGGATGATGCTGAAGCGCGGGTTTCTTCGGCGGTCTTGTCCGTTGCGTCGTTCTGCCCCCAACCGTCGTTCTGGGATGTAGCAGGTATATGAAAAGGTGCGGCGGTCCCTCCCGGAGCGCCGATCGCAACTCTCGACGAAAGCGAGATTTCCCATCCCCGGCTGCATGGTATGGCTCTTGATGATTTTGTTGGTTTCTAGCAATCGGCCAGCGGTGTTATCCAAAATGCCGAATAGAGGTTCGCTCTAGCACGATACATGCCATGAGGTTCTCTAAATCAAGCCATGTAACCGCTGGTGCCGTGCCTGAAGTCGTTTGGGGATTAATGCGGTAAACGGGGGTTGCGGGATGATGTCAGCCAAAAGAGGCAAAAAATAGGTTTTTATGAGAGCTTGATTTCTTTGTTTTGGTCAATTTTTTCTCTAATCGGGTTCTTAGTCCAATGCATCCGGAGGCGGCTGGATTCCCAAATCCTTTATTTTGTAGAGAAGGGTCTTGTAGCTGATTTTGAGAATCTTAGTGGCTTTGCTGCGGTTCCACGCCGTCTTCTGCAGAACATAGGAGATGACCTCCCGCTCGACTTGGTCCATGGCCTTCTTGCGCATCTTCTTCAGCGACAGCGCCGAGAGATCCCCCAGGTCTCGAGCGTCGAAGACCGGCCCGGCGGTCGCCGGCAAGACACAGGAGGCGGCCGGCGCGGCGGCTGCGTTGTTCTCGGCAGACCCGCTCATCAATGCGCAAATGTTTTCGTCGCCATCGCCGAGGATCATAATCCGCTTGAGCATGTTCTGCAGCTCGCGCACATTCCCCGGCCAGGAATAAGCGCACAGCCGATCAATGGTCGCTTGCCGCGGCATGGCCAGCTCGCGGTTGTTAAATTCGCGCCGGTATTTTTGGATGTAGTAGTCGATTAAATAAGGAATGTCCTCCGGACGGTTGCGCAACGGCTCGATTAAAATTTTGATGGCGCTCAATCGGAAGTAAAGATCTTCCCGAAACTTTCCGGCGGACAGGTCTTTTTCCAGCTCGTGGTTGGTCGCCGCGATGACCCAGGCGTTGGTTTTAACCGTTTTTTCGGATCCCAGCGGGGTGAAATCCCCTCCCTGCAGGACATGCAGGAGTTTGGACTGAAGCGGGAGGGTCATGTCGCCGATTTCATCCAAAAACAACACCCCCCCGTGCGCTTGCTCGAACTTCCCCCTGCGTCGTCTTTCGGCGCCGGTAAAGGCCCCTTGCTCGTAGCCGAACATCTCGCTTTCAAGAAGGCTGTCGGGTAATGCTGCACAATTCACCTTGACAAAGGGCTTGCCGACCCGGTCGGATTTTTGATAAAGACTCTGAACGACCAGCTCCTTGCCGACACCTGTTTCGCCGCATACGATGGTATTTAAACCCGTCTGCGCGACGCGATCGATGAGTTCTCGGATGCGATGGATGTTCTTGCTGGTACCGATCAACTCGTTATCCATATCAATCCAGCGTCTCCTTTGCCGACCTTAAAGCGCAAACAGCAACTATGTACTAAAGTACATATTACCGGCGAAATTTAGTTTTGACAATAGGCAAATCGGAACAAAAAGCGTTCTTCTTGACTTCCCGTGCATTTTATGAATTAATTAATATGGTTATTTGATAATTCAAAACCCACCTTTTTTTGCGGCAGAATCGATATTTCAACGGAGATATGACCTTGGCCAAGCAGGATGAGCTATCGTCAACCGAGAGGCTTTTGGAGCTGATTCGCGACTCGGATGCGGAGAACCAGCCCACCGTTGAGGTGGAAAAGCCGAAAGGCCGGCGATGGAGCACCCTTCTGAGCAGTTCGTTCTCGTTGGCCCGAGGAAACCTCACGGTGGGGGTGGATCTGGGCCGAGAGGATCTTAAACTGGTTAAGGTCAAACGGATCTCGGACCGCAAGATCGATTTGATAGAATATACACGCATTCCCTTTGATCCGGAAATTCCCAAAGACCATCCCGGTTTTCCGCAGTTCCTGGGGGCGGCGCTTTCAAAATTTTGCGGCCACGCCAAAGCGGTTGAAATCTGGGCGACTATCCCGTCGGCCCGAGTGGAAACCCGTTATCTTAAAATTCCGAAGGTTTCTCAGAATCAGATCGGAAATACCGCTTTTTGGTCCTACCAGAAGCATTCCGCATTCAAGGAAAACGAGACCATCTTCGATTTCGACGTGCTGGGCGAGGCCGAAGAAGGCGGCGCAAAGAAAACGGCCGTGATGGCTTATACCGCCCCGCGCCAAGTGGTGGAAGAATTTCAGAACCTGTTCATTCGATCCGGATTCCCGCTGGCGGGCATCTCCACGGTTCCTTTCGCCTTTCAGACCTTGCTGCGTTCCGGTCGCATCCAAACCCACGGCGTTCCCGTTTCCTGCCTTTACATCGGCCGGGGCTGGACGCGTATTGATATCTTCTCCAACGGGAATCTGGTGCTGTCGCGGGGCATCAAAGCCGGCATCCGTACCATGGTCGAAGCGTTGCAGCACGAGATTGAGCAGAACTGGTTCGAGCTCACGCTGGCCAAATCCCCGACCGCCGATCAAAACCGGATTCGGGCGATCAAGACGCGGCTGAAACAGGAGTTGAACGTCGCTCAAAGCGTATTCTTCGGTTCGGTTCATGGACCCGCCGTGGAAGCCGCTTCGGACAAGCAGCTGGCCATCAAGGAGGAGCGAATTTTTCAGATGATCCTGCCGGCCCTGGAACGGCTCGTGCGGCAGGTTGAACGAACCATCCGGCATTTCGGAATCAACTTCGACAACGCCCGGGTGGAGAAGATCTACATCTCCAGTGGTGTCGAACTGCATCCGCGCATATTGGATTACATCAGCGACGAACTCGGCCTGCCGATTGAGGTCATCGACCCCTTTGCAGAAAGCGAGCATTTTAACCCGCTGGTCGCGCCCCCGGAATCCGGATCGGTAAAGAGTTCGTTTGCGCCGGCGCTGGGAATGGCGCTGGCCCAAAACTCCATCACTCCGAACTTCCTGCATACCTACAGGGATAAGCGCCAAACATCGATTGCCCGTAATATCAACCGCGGCATGCTCGCCGGCTTCTTGGCCCTGATACTCGCATGCACCGGTATTGCGTTTTGGCAGGACCAACAGATCCGGGAGAGGGATTTCAAGAAAGCCGGACTGCAAAGCCAGCTCGGCAGCTTTGATCTGCGGGTCGATAAAAATCTGATTCTCAAACTGGTCGACCGCATCCGCGCGCAGAACCGAAGCCTGCAGGGGATCGGAAACAACTTTCTCGGAGTGGCCGTGCTGGGAGAAGTGGCCAACTCCACCCCGCCCAGTGTTCGGCTGCTGAGCGTCACCACCCGGCTCGGCTCACCGGCGGCACCGGCGCCGGCGGGCAAAGCGGCCGCCAAGGCCGAACCTCCGAAAAAGGTGGTGATTCTGGACGGCGTCATTTTCGGCGACCGAACGACCCTTGAAGCCGACTTGGCGGCTTACCTGATGGCGCTGAAGAACTCAACTCTTTTCAAGCAAACGACCATAAGCAAGAAATCCCTGGAAACGATGGACAACCAGCCGGTCATCCGGTTCACCGCCCAATTGGATCTCGTGTAGATCATGAAAACTGGCAAACTTGGCTTCATTCTCCCTCCCCAGACGCTGATCCTGCTGGTGCTCTGCGGCGCCGGGATTCTGGCGTTTCTGCTGCTGGTCATCCTGCCGGCGCAACGGCTTTCGGCCGAACTCGACCGGGACATCGAAACCCTGCAGGCCCGTATTGAGGAGCAGAAAATTCTTTCACCGGTCTTCAAGAGCCTTTTTGCAAAAACCAAAACTGAGGAACCTCAAGGCCTGCCGGCCCCAAACCGGACCAAGCTGACCCGGGCTGAAATCGCCGGCGTGCCCAAGCGCCTGCAGCAGCTGGCCGCGGCGCATCGCCTCACCGTCCGGGAAATCGTCCCCGAGGTCAACACCCTCACCGATGCCTCCGGTCGATTTCTGATCCGTCTGTCGGCCAACGGCCAGTTCTCGGATCTGCGCGGTTTGCTGATCGATGTGGGAGCCCTGCCGTATTTTGAGAGCATCGAAGAAATCGATATCCGGGCCGTTGAGGACGGCAGGGAGTTTGGGCTGAAAATCTGGATGGCCAGAGAATAGGCACGGCCTTTTATGACCAAACGCGAAAAAATCATCGTCGGAATCATGGTGCTGACGGTCGGCTACGGAGCGATCGAACTTCTCCTGCCGCGGGCCAAAACGGGCAGCGCGGCCCCTGCGCCGCAGGCCGCCGAAAGCTTGAGTGTCTTCATCTCCAAAGTGGCGGATGCCGCTAAAAGTGCGGCCTCGGAATCCAGCGCGCTGATCATCCAAAAGGCGGAGGCCGCCTGGAAGCTGGATCCGTTCATGGTCATCCGCAAAGCCGCTCCGCCGCCGGCCGAAAGCCGCTCGCCGAAGGAGACCGCTCGGGCAACGCACAACCTGGTCTTCAGCGGGTTTCTTGAAATCGGCCCCAAACGGCTGGCGATTATCAATGGCATGGAGTACGAGGCCGGGGATCGAGTGAGCCCCGGCGCCTTCAGCATCAAAACCATTCTTCCCAACAAGGTGATCATGACGTCCTCTCAAGGAGAGGTTGTGCTTCCACTCCAGGAAAGCGAATAGGATGGGTTGGCTATGATCAGATTGCACGGTTTGCGGCATGCGGCCATCATCGGGACTCTCAGCGCGTTGTTGGCATGGGGTTGCGCCCCAATGAAGAAGTCGGAGCCGGCCGACCCATTCATGGACAAATGGAAGGCCAAGGCGCAGGAGTCCAAGGGGTTTTCACCGGGCGCCTCGCAGCCGCCGAAGGAAATCGTAAAAGAGGCGACGGTGCGTCCGAGTGAACTCAAGATCGAAACGGAGCGGCCGCTGCCCACCAAGCGGGTCAGCCTGAAGATGAGCAACGTCGACGTCTCGGTGCTCCTGCGCGCCCTGGCGCGCGCGGCCGACGTCAACCTGATCCTGAACGACCGGGTCACCGGCCGCTCCAACATCAACATCACCCAGGCCCCATGGGACCAGGTTTTCCTCGGCATCCTGCGCACCCACAACCTGACCTATGCCTGGCAGGGCGACATCATCCGCATCATGACCGCGGACGACCTGGAAGAGGAGCTGCGCAAGGAGTCCCGCCGCCGGGAGCTTGTCCTGGCCGAAGCGCCGGTCACCCGGATCGTCCCGGTCAAGTTCGCATCGGCGGATCTGCTGCAGAAGAACATGCAGTCCTTCCTGACCCCGGACAAGTCCAACAAGGCGATCGGCTCGGTCCTGGTGGACCAGCACACCAACTCGCTGATCGTCAACGCCCTGCCGCGGGACGTCAACTCGATCCTGGCGGTTCTGGAAAAGCTCGACAAGCCCACCCCCCAGGTGCTGATCGAGGCCTTCATCGTCGAGGCCAACAAGGAAGTCGCCCGGGAACTGGGCGTGCAATGGGGCGGCGCGGTGAAGCTGGGCGGACACAGCGCTTACCTGACGGGTCGTGACAACAGCGCCTTGGGCCAAAGTGTCGGGACCCGAATCGATCCCACCACCGGCACGGTCGTCGATCTGCCGGCTTCCGCCGGTTCCATTTCAGGAGCGGTCCCCAACAGCTTCGGTTTCATCTACCAAGAGGTCGGCAAGATGCTTCTGGCCGCCCAGCTGACCGCACTGCAGGACGAGGGCAAGCTCACCATCCTCTCCAGCCCTTCGATCACCACCCTGGACAACCAAACCGCGATGATCGAAAGCGGGCGCGACGTCCCCTTTCAATCGGTGGAGGACGGAGAGGTGAGCATCGAGTACAAGAAAGCGGTTCTCAGCCTGAACGTTACGCCGCACGTGATCGACGACCGAACGCTCAAGCTGTCCGTAAAGGTGAATAAAGACGAAGTGGATTTCTCCCGCACGGTTCTGGGGAACCCGACCATTATCACCAAAAGAGCCGAGACCAACGTGATCCAGCTCGACGGCCAAACGCTCGTCATCGGCGGCCTCAACAAGGAGCAACACATCGACGATCGCTCGGGGACGCCCGGATTGTTGGATGTGCCCGGCTTGGGCTGGCTGTTCAAGAAGGAGGGGAAAGGCTCTCTCAAGGAAGACCTGTTGATTTTCATCACCCCGACCATTCTGAACCCGCAGATCTCCACGCCGGCGGGCGGATGAGCACAGAGAAGACCGGAAATGCCTATAATGCCTATGATGCGCTAAAATGCCTATAGGTTTAAGAAGCGGTTCCCTCCGGTTAAGTGGCACGATGCGGGCAGGCTGGAAAGCGCCGACAACCACCATCCATTTTAGGCATGATAGGCATTATAGCGCATTATAGGCATTCTTGATGGACTACTTCAGCATCCTCAACCTGAACCGCGAACCGTTCTCCAACTCGCCGGACCCCGATTACTTCTACCATTCCCGGCAGCATCTGGACTGCCTGCAAAAGCTGGAGCTCTCGCTGCACCTGCGGCGGGGCCTGAACGTCATCATCGGCGACGTCGGCACCGGCAAGACGACCCTCTGCCGGCAGATCATCCGCCGCTTTGCACAGCGCAAAGAGATGGAGACCCATCTCATTTTAGACCCCTCGTACAAAGACAGCCGGGATTTCCTGTCAACGGTGGCCAAGCTGCTGAGCGGCAAAAAGCCGGAAGCCGACGCCTCCGATTGGCAGACCAAGGAGCTCATCAAGCATCACCTTTTCCGAAAAGGCGTCGACCAAAAGAAGACCACGGTGCTCATCATCGACGAAGGGCAGAAGATTCCATCCTTCTGCCTGGAATTGCTGCGCGAGTTTCTCAATTACGAAACCAACGAATACAAGCTGCTGCAGATCGTTATCTTCGCTCAAAAAGAGTTCGAGGAGGTGGTGCGCCGGCATCCCAACTTCGCGGACCGCATCAATCTCTTTCACCGGTTGAAGCCCCTCGACCTGCGGGACACTCGCATGATGATCCGCTACCGGTTGGAGAAGTCCAGCAGCACCCCCAAGAAGCTGGATCTGTTCACCCTTCCGGCGATTTTCGCCATCTACCGCGCCACGGGCGGCTTCCCTCGCAAAATCATCAATCTCTGCCACCAGTGCATCCTGACCATGATCATCCAGAACAAGCCCAAGGTGGGCTACGGAACGGTCCAGCGCTGCGCCCTGCGGGTGTTTTCGGTCGGTGCCCGCCGGCGATGGCGTGTTCCGGCCGCCGTCATGACGGCGGCCGCGCTGGCAGGGGTGCTGGTGTGGGCTTGGCAAACCGACAGCGGGCCGACGTTCCGAAAACCCTTGCCCCCCGCCGCCCCCCAGGCCGTCGCCTCTTCAGACCCGCCGGCAGCGGAGGCCCCGGCACTTCCCGCAACGGCGATCGCGGCCCCGGCCCCGCCGGCGGCAGCCCCTGAATCCCATGCTGCCGCGCGCGAGGCGGCGCCGCCGCCGCTTCCGCCGGCGGAGCCGGTGGCGGTGGCCAACCGTCCTCAACCGGCAACCACCGCCGCGGCGGCGGCGACGGCTGCAGCCGCCGGTCCGCCGGATGTCCTCGGCACCCTGAACTTGCGCCGTCATGAGACCATTTCCGGGCTGATTCACCGAATCTACGGGACTTACTCGAACAAGAATTTCCGGTCGATCATCCTGGCAAACCCCCGGATCGAAGACCCGGATCGGGTGGAGGTGGGGCTTCCCATCCAGTTTCCGGCAATCCCCACCCCCGTCGTTCCGTTGAACAAAAGCGCCTGGTGGGTTAAAATCGCGGAGAAAGACTCCTTGCAGGACGCGCTCGACCTGCTGAGGAATTATCCGGATTCCGCGCCTCCCGCCCGCTTGATTCCCTACTGGAACCCGGCAACCGGGATGCACTTTGCGGTGATATTAAAGCAGGTGTTCGCAACCCCCGATGCGGCCCAGTCCCAGCTGCGGCTGCTGCCCGGAGGGTTCGCCGCCGGCGGCCAGGTGCTGGCATCCTGGGGAGACAAGAACGTGTTTTTTGCGGATCCCTACTATGTCAATAAATGAAATGCCTAAAATGCGCTATAATGCCTATATTGCCTAAAATTTATGGCAATGATCGAAAAGCCGCATCAGGATTGGCAAAGCCGAAAAGAATTTGCAAAAGGGTTGGAACGGCGGACGCTAAAATTCGCGGTCAGCATCATAAAAATGTCCGCGAGATTGCCGAATACCGTTGAGGCCAACGCCGTTAGAAATCAAATCACCAAGTCCGGGACATCTGGTGGGGCGAACTATCGAGAGGCCAATCGGTCCCGAAGCAAGGCGGATTTCAAAAGCAGGATTCGAATATGCGAGAGTGAACTGAGTGAAACTCAATATTGGTTGGAATTGATTTTGGAAGTGGGTTGGTTGACCCAGGCGGATATGAAAAGTGAATATGACGAGTGCGGGCAATTGCTAGCGCTTTTCTCAACAATAGCCAAAAATTGTTGAACCCGCACATTTCTTCGTTCAAATATAGGCAATATAGTGCATTTTAGGCATTATAGGCATTCTAACTCATAAGGAACCCCCTGTGATCGCACGCAAGAAACTTGGTGAAATCCTCGTCGAGGGCGGGCTGCTGACGCAGAAGCAGCTGGAGCAGGCTCTGCCGTTCCAGAAGAAGAGCAACCTCAAACTGGGTCAGTTCCTGGTGCGCGAGGGCATTGTCAGCGAAGTTCAGATCGTCGATTTGGTGTCCAGCCAGCTGAAGCTTGAAAAGTACCGGCCGGACAAGCACATCATCGATATGGAGCTGGCACGCCTGATTCCGGCCGACATCGCGCACAAGTACGGCGTGGCGCCGTTGCAGAAAAACGGGATGCTGATCACGGTGGCCATGACCGACCCGCTGGACATCAACGCGTTGGATGCCATCGAGGTTTTCACCAACTGCGAGGTGGAGGCGGTGATCTGCACGGAGCAGCAGCTGAACCTCCTGCACACGACGCTCTTCGGCACCTATGCCGGCATCGGCGGCGTCCTGGAGGAGCTGGAGGACGTCCAGATCGACAAGGGGCCGGAAAAGGCCGCCGCGCTGGAGGACGTCGAAGTCAGCTCGCTGCAGGGCATGGCCGAGGAAGCGCCGGTGGTGCGTCTGGTCAACTCCATCCTGTCGCAGGGCGTGCGCGAGGGCGCCAGCGATATCCACATCAGCCCGGAAAAGGACCATGTCCAGATTCGTTTCCGGGTGGACGGCAAGCTGCACGAGGTCCCGGCGCCGCCCAAGTCCATGTTCCTGCCGATTATCTCGCGGTTGAAGATTCTGGCGAACATGGACATCGCCCTTTCGCGCGTGCCTCAGGACGGGCGGTTCACCGTCAAGATGAAAAACAAGGACATCAACATCCGGGCCTCCACCATCCCCTCCATTTATGGCGAGAACCTGGTTCTGCGTCTGTTGGATACCAGCAGCAGCATCTACTCCCTGGAGCTTCTGGGGATGAACGAACGCGACCGCGAGCGCCTGGAGGGCACCATCATCAAACCCTACGGGATGATCTTGAGCACGGGCCCCACCGGAAGCGGCAAAAGCACCGCGCTCTATTCGATCCTCAAGAAGGTCAACCAGCCGGACATCAACATCATCACGGTGGAGGACCCGGTCGAATACCGGATCGACAAGATCCGCCAGGTCCAGCTCAACCGCAAAGCCGGCATGACCTTCGCCAGCGGCCTGCGCTCCATCCTGCGGCAGGACCCGGATGTGATCATGGTGGGCGAGATCCGCGATTCCGAGACGGCCAGCATCGCCGTCCAAGCCGCGCTCACCGGTCACCGCGTGCTGAGCACCCTGCACACCAATGACGCCGCCGGCGCCATGACCCGTCTGGTGGACATGGGGATCGAACCGTTCCTGGTCGCTTCGGTCATGCTGGTGTCGTTTGCCCAGCGCCTGGTCCGCAAGGTATGCCCGCATTGCCGCACGCCGCACAAACCGTCGCCGGAGGCGCTGAAGTACTGGCGGCTGTCCGAGGTGGACACGAGCGGGTTCGTCGTCGGGCAGGGTTGCTTCAACTGCATGAACTCGGGGTACAAGGGCCGCACCGGCATCTATGAAGTGCTGGTGATCGACGAAATGGTGCAGGACATGATCCTGAAGCGGAACTCGGCGCATGAGATCAACCGCGCCGCCATCGAAGCCGGAAATTTCTCGACCCTGCGGGACAACGCGCTGGAGAAGGTCGTCCAGGGAATCACCAGCCTGGAGGAAGCCGCATCGGCCGTGCTCATGTAACCGGGAGAGGGTATGCCCAAATTCAGCTACCAAGCGATTACCGAAACCGGCGCCACCACCAAGGGCGACATCGATGCCGACTCCGTGGAAGGCGCTTCCGGCCTGCTGGCCGCCCGCGGCCTCATTCCCACCCAGGTCACGGCCGCGAGGGGCGCCCCGACCACCGGCAGCGCGGGGGGAGCCTCCAGCCTGTTTTCGGCCGTCAAGACGCCCGAGCTGATTCTGTTCACGAAGCAGTTCAAGACGCTCATCCGCTCCGGGGTCCCGATGCTGACCATTTTGCAGGTGCTCGAGGATCAGACCGAACACAAGCGCCTGAAATCCATCCTGGCCCGGATCCACCAGGACATCCGCGACGGCGCCAGCCTCTATGATGCCTTCCGGCGCCACCCGAGCGTGTTTTCGCCGCTTTACTGCAGCATGCTGCGGGCCGGCGAATCCTCCGGGGCTTTGCCGGAAATCCTCGACCGGCTCGTCTACGTGATCGAGCATGAGCACAAGGTCAAATCGGATATCAAGTCCGCCATGACCTACCCCATCATCGTGCTCTCGTTCCTCACGGTGGCCTTTTTCATCCTGCTGGTCGGGGTCATCCCCCGCTTTGTCAACATCTTCAAGGGCGCCGGCTTGACGCTCCCCTTGCCGACGCGCATCTGCATCGGGCTGTATCAGCTGATCACCCAATACTGGTACGTACTGGCGGCGGTCGTGGTCATCGGCGGCATCGCGCTTTTTCTTTATAACCGCACTGAGCAGGGCCGTTTCGTCCGGGATACTCTATTGCTGCAACTGCCGCTGGCCGGCAAGCTGCTCCAGAAGTCGGCCCTTTCGCGGTTTGCCAGCATCTTCTCCATTCTCCAGTCGAGCGGCGTCGACATCTTGGACGCGATGGACATCCTCTCCGGAACCATCGGCAACCGAGCCATCTCCCGCCAGCTGGACGGCATCAAAGACCGCTTGAAGGAGGGCCGCGGCATTTCGGGCCCGCTGCGCCAGACCAAGTATTTCACGCCCATGATGGTCAACATGGTGGCCGTCGGCGAGGAATCCGGCAACTTGGACACCCTGCTGCGGGATGTCGCCGGCCATTATGACAGCGAAGTCGAATACGCCACCAAAAAACTTTCGGATGCCATAGCGCCCATTCTGACCATCAGCCTGGCGGTCGTGGTCGGCTTCTTCGCGCTGGCCATCTTCCTCCCGATGTGGGATTTGACGCTGAAAGCCAAATAGCCCAAAAACCCTTAATCTACCTTAATTATAGGCATTTTAGGCACTTTAGGCATTATAGGCACTTGTTGTTTTGAAACACCTCCGATTCCATATCAGCCTTTACATCATCATCCCGTTCATCTTCGCCGGGTTCAGCATTTTCTCTTCGCTGATGACGTTCCGGGTGACCCTATACAGCATCCAACAGAAGACTGAACCGGCCACCTGGGTGTTCTGGCTGATCGTTGCCATCAGCATTCTATCCTTTGCCGCCGGCTTCTCGTTGGTGCGATTCCTGCTGCGGCCGGTCGAGCAGTTCGTCGAAAAGGCGAGCAAGCTCCCGGCTTTCATTGAATCGCCCCCGGCAAAATCCAATAAAAACTGGTCAGTGGACAAGATCGAGCAGTTCACCAGCGTCTTCGACCGGGTCACGTCCGTCCTCAGCCGCATCGAAGCCCGCCACTTTTTCCCCGAAATCATCGGCGAAAGCACGACCATCCGCGGCCTCCTCAGCCTCATCATGAAGGTGGCGCCGACCGATTCCACGGTCCTCATTCTCGGCGAGAGCGGAACCGGCAAGGAACTGGTCGCGACCAGCATTTTTCAGCACAGCCGGCGCAAGGACAAGCCCTTCGTCAAACTGAACTGCGCGGCGATCCCCGAGGAACTCCTCGAAAGCGAGTTGTTCGGGCATGAAAAGGGGGCTTTCACCGGAGCGACGGCATTCAAGCCGGGCAAGTTCGACATGGCGCATGGCGGCACCATTTTCCTGGACGAGATCGGCGATATGCCGATCAGCCTCCAGGCCAAAATATTGAGGGTTCTGCAGGAAAAGGAATTCTACCGGGTCGGCGGCACGAATACCATCAAAGTTGACGTGCGCTTCCTGGCATCCACCAACAAGAATCTCGAAAGAATGGTGCAGGAAGGTTCGTTCCGGGAGGATCTCTATTATCGCCTTAATGTGTTCACCCTCCATCTGCCTCCCCTGCGCGAACGCAAGGAAGACCTTCCTGTTCTGGTGGACCATTTCTTGAAGGCCCTGCCTAAAAAGGTGGAGATTTCGTCCGTAGCCCTGCAGATGCTGATGGCCTACTCATGGCCGGGCAATATCCGCGAGCTCAAGAATGTGATCGAAAGCGCCGCCGTCATCACCGAGGGCGGGTTTATAGAACCCGCCCAGCTGCCTGGTAAAATTACAAGCCTTTTCGCTAAGACATCTTTTTCCCAGGCTGGCACCGAAGAAATAAAGCTCCCTTCCAGCATCTCTCTGGACGAAAAACTCCAAGAGATCGAGCGCAGCCTGATCATCGATGCATTGACCAAGACCGGCGGGATTCAGTCGCGGGCAACGGAATTGCTGGGGATCAATCAACGCAGCCTCTGGCATCGAATCAAGAAACTGAAAATCGATGTCAGGAGCATAAAAAATTACGAAGCGTGACGATTTTAATCGGTGCCATTCAACATATTATGTAGTTTTTTGGACTGTTGTATAAAGCTAAATTTTTGCTCGATTAATTTAATAAATTGAATTTTATAACAATAATTGTGCAAAAAACTAATTATATGGCATTGGCATTTTTTATGCTTATCTCCTGCTCGGCGAATGAGCTCAACAAAATTTGATACAAATCCCATTCAATAGCAGGAGGAGCAATGAAAACGAAGGAAATTATCAAATCGCAACAGGGCTTTACACTCGTCGAGATCATCGCGGTCCTGATTATTCTGGGCATCCTTGCAGCCGTGGCAGTACCGAGGTATATCGATCTTGAAGCTAACGCCAAGTCGCGTGCAATCGATGCTGCTGTTTCAGAACTCAACGGTCGCGAAAGCCTAGCTTGGGCAGATGTTAAAATTTCACCTTCCGGTTTTGATGCAAACGGCGCCGCCACAGTATGGGGTAAAATGACAGAGCCACCACCTGCAGGGAGTCCCGATAATGGGCACAGACCGTTCCTAGGTTTGGATTATAAATGGAGTACAACTACCCCGGGCGCTGGGGGGCCTTTCGTTCTGAGTTTCAAAGATTCGACTCCCGGTGTTACCTTGACCAGAACTCCTCCAGCTGCAAATCAACCTGGAGTCTGGAGTAGATAGCAGAAAATTCTTCGGAGCTGATAATACCGGAATTCATTTAATTGAAATTGGCGGGGGGAACGCTTTGAAACCCAACCAAAATGCCTCGATTAATAGAGAGGCAGGCTTCACTCTGATTGAACTCATCTCAACATTAGTCATAATTAGTGTCTTAGCTGCCGTTCTTATTCCCCGGTATATAGATGCGGAGACGTCCTCCAAGAACCGGGCGATCGATATGGGCATCTCCGAGATGAACGGACGCGAGACGCTCACATGGGCGCTGGTCAAGCTTTCGGATTCCGGATATTTAAACGACCAGCAGGTCTGGGATCGCCTGCTGGTTGACCCTGGCACCGGCCTGGGCGCGGATTATGACTGGCCCGTTCCCGCAGGCATCAGCAACGGCACCTTGCGATTCAAAAAAGAGCTTTCCGCCCCTCTAATCAGAACGGCCTCCACCAGGGAAACTCCAGGCAGGTGGCGCAGGTAATCGACGCGCAGTTTCGCTTGCACAGGGCAGCGGGCAATTCTGCTGCCCTTTTTTTCTTTCGGTATTTCCCGCCTCGATCTCTTGCCTTCGGATCCTCAAGGTATTAGTCTCTTATCAGTGAAATTGAATGCAAAAAGGCATCAAAATATTACACGTTC